>BJUT01000023.1 GCA_007988745.1 Pseudoalteromonas atlantica | reverse complement strand
GTAACCTAGTGGGCTAAGTAAAAACCGAGCAACAAAGAGTAAATGGCCCCTAGGCAGAACCCTTCGGGCAGCGCCTGTTTGGCATTTATGCTACGTTATCGCCTATTTATGGGGAACAACCACACTGCATAGGCTCTGCCTTGCCTAATTCCCAAACAGACTGCTGCAAATTCAACCTCGAAAGATAAACAGGCCCTAGAAAAATAAAACAATGTCACTCTCACAGGATCTAAATATGGCCAGCGAAATAAACTACATGAGCGGTTTTGGCAATGAGTTTGAAACCGAAGCGCTACCCGGTGCATTGCCTGTTGGGCAATTTACCCCACAAAAGGTGAAGTACAATTTATACACCGAGCAATTTAGCAGCACGGCCTTTACCGCCCCGCGAGCCGCTAATCGTCGCACGTGGCTGTACCGCCTTCGCCCATCGGTGGTACAAGGTGAATACACCGCTATAGATAACGCACTAATAAGAACAGCGCCTATAACTGAAGCAATTACGCCCCCTACAATGATGCGCTGGAGCCCTATTGATATTCCCACACAGCCCACTGATTTTATTGATGGCTTAATTACAATGGCTGCAAATGGCAGTGCCAATGGACAAACCGGTATGGGTATTCATGTTTATGTTGCTAACAGTTCTATGCAAGAGCGTTATTTTTGTAATGCCGATGGTGAGCTGTTGTTTGTGCCTCAGCATGGCGAACTGTTATTACACACCGAATGTGGAAAGCTCACAGTAAAGCCGGGGGAAATTGCCGTCATTCCTCGCGGGATTAAATTCTCGGTTGATTTAATTGATGAAACCGCACGTGGCTACATTTGTGAAAACTATGGTCACGCATTTGAACTTGCCGAGCGCGGCCCCGTCGGGGCAAATGGCTATGCCAACGACAGAGACTTTAAATACCCTGTCGCTGCATTTGAAGATAAAGAAGGTAGCTTTGAATTAGTCACTAAATTTAACGGTCATTTATTTAGTTGCCCTATTACACACTCGCCTTTTGATGTAGTTGCTTGGACCGGTAACAGCGCACCGTACAAATACGACTTAGCACGTTTTAATGTTATTAATACCGTGAGTTTTGACCACCCAGATCCTTCTATATTTACTGTACTTACCTCCCCTTCAGCCACTGAAGGCATGGCAAATGTAGATTTTGTAATTTTTCCACCGCGTTGGATGGTGGCAGAGAATACATTTAGACCTCCTTACTATCATCGCAATATTATGAGTGAGTTTATGGGCTTAATAGAAGGGGTTTACGATGCAAAAGAGCACGGGTTTGTACCAGGAGGCGCTAGTTTGCATAATTGTATGTCGCCACATGGGCCTGAAGCCGAGGTATTCGAAAAAGCATCTAACGCTGAGCTTGCACCGCAAAAATACGAGAACACGTTGGCCTTTATGTTCGAGTCTCGTTACATAATATCGCCCACTAAATATGCCCTTGAAGGAAAAGAGCGCCAAACTAATTACACTCAGTGCTGGCGTAGTATCACAAAACATTTTACAGGCGAGGAATAATAACAATGAAACTATACAGCTACTTTCGCTCATCTGCCGCATACCGTGTACGCATAGCACTTAATTTAAAAGGCATTGAGCATGATATGCAATTCGTTAATTTACTTAAATCTGAACAGCTAGCGCAGCCTTACTTAGATAAAAATGTGCAAGGTTTACTTCCTGCTCTTGAAACGGACGAAGGCGTATTAGCGCAATCACTCGCTATTTTAGAGTGGTTAGATGAAAGCTATCCGCAAACGCCGTTAATTTATGGCACTGCATGGCAAAAAGCGCAAATTCGTAACATTAGCTATGCAGTGGCATGTGATATTCATCCAGTAAATAATTTACGAGTGCTGAAGTATTTAAGCAACGAATTGGAGGTAGACGAGCAAGCTAAAGCTGCCTGGTATAGGCATTGGGTAGAGCTTGGATTTGAAAAAATTGAATTGATGCTAAGTGAAAACAATGGGTTTTGCGTAGGCAATACACCCACTCTCGCTGATATATGCTTAGTGCCACAGGTATTTAATGCGTTGCGTTTTAATGTAGATATGGCTGCGTATCCAAAAATTGCAGCCATTTATGCACGTTGTAATGCATTACCCGCTTTTAGTGACGCCGCGCCGCAAAATCAGCGCGATGCAGTTTAACTTTTTAATGCGCAGTGAATAACACTCACGTGCTCTATTAAATCAAGGCCCAGTTCGGTTAAATAGCCGCCATCTGGGCTGTCTATCACGCCTTTATCAAACAACCTTTGCGCCGCGCTTAATAAACTTGGTTCAGCATCCGAATGTAACTTAATCCCTTGCATTTTGCTCTCACGTGGAAATTTAGCTAATAACGTAAATTCATCTATCATTGTTTGATTAAATTGCATGTGTTCACCTTTTTATAATTGTGTGTTTAAGTCAGTGTTGTTTAACGCTATTACTTACCCTAGCATGTTTTTTAATCGTGTGTACTATTTTTAAACTATCAAAATTCGAGGTCGCTCATGCGCCATATTATGGTTTTATTTATTTTTTTAATTGCGTTCACTTTAGCCCCTAGCAGTTATGCAAAAACAGTCAAAACACATTCTCTTATTGACGCTAATGAGATTATTAATAAGGGTGATATTTGTTGGTACGACAACAAACGTTATAGTGAAGGCGCGCTGGTGCTAGTACATTCTTTTACCTTAGTGTGCGCTGCTAAAAACCCGCAGCATAATAACAGTGAGCTAATTTGGCTAAAATTAGATAAAAAAGGCAATATTGTTTATCCCACAAAGCCTAAAACCATTACGGTCAATTAGCGCTAAATGAGGATTTACGCTACAATGCGCACAGTTTAAATAAGTAGTATGGCTATGGATAATCAACCAAAAAATCCTCTTCATGGGGTAACGTTAGAACAAATTTTAGTAGAGCTTGAGCAGCGCTTAGGGTTTAAAGCCATGGGCGAGCAAGTAAACATTAAATGTTTTACCGACTCACCGAGTATTAAATCAAGCTTAAAATTTTTACGTAAAACCCCTTGGGCACGCGATAAAGTTGAAGCTCTCTACTTACATACGTTAAGTAACAAACCGCTGCGTAAACCCAAAAGCGCTCAGCGCCCTAAGCCTGCCAGCCAAAGCGATAGCAGTGGTTTTGTTTGGCCAAGCATTAAAAAGTAATACACAAAAATGCACGTTAAATACGTGCATTTTGTATTTTATAACTCCTTACTAATTACTTTTAACGAGGCAGGGTCAACTGTAATAGTAAGCGTATCCGCTGTTTTTATTTCACCATCCAGTACATACTTAATTTCTTCGTCTGCGGTTATCGTTACTTTTTTAGCGTTAGTGTGATGCGAGCTAATTGCTAAATGCGTTTGTGTAATACTACTAAACATAAGTTCAGCAATGCTTAACACGCGGGTGGTGTTTTCATCACTAGGTAGCAGCCAATTAATGTCTAATAGGCCATCTTCGTGATCGGGCTGACCACCTCCTTGAGCTAATAACGTAGTAAATGGCGCAGCATTAGCCACAATAAAGCTATTTGTATTTACTTCCTGCGTTTGATTATCATCAAGGGTGACATAAAGGGTTTGCGCTTTTTGCTCACTAAATGCCTTGAAAAAACCACTTAAATAGGCAAGCTGACCCGATTCGTTTTTTGAGTCTCTATCTGCTTTTTCTACCATTGATTGCTCATAACCAATCCCAGCTAACAACAGCATAAGCTCGTCATTACAATAGGCCGTATCAATTGTTTGGGTTTGCCCATCAATAATAAGATCGCAGGCCTGCTCAACAGGAATGATTTTAGAGCTAATACCCATGAGCACATGCGCTAAGGCATTCGCTGTGCCCATTGGGATAATTCCCAGCTTGCACTGCGTGTTTACCAACACACTTGCTACTTCTGTCACGGTTCCATCGCCGCCACAGGCAATTATTATATCTGGCTTATCGTTAATGGCTTGTTTAGCAAGCTCAATACCGTCTATTTCTTTGGTGGTGGTTAATACTTCTAAATCATAATACGCCGACAACCTAGCCACTATTAAATGCTCTTTGTCTTGCCACATTTTGGTACCCGACACAGGGTTTGCAATAATAACGGCTTTGTTTTTAATAACTAGCTCGCCCTTTTTATGTCGCTTTGCTAAATGACGAAGCTGATGCTTATTAAGATTTGCGGTTTCGCGGGTTTCTTTTATTTTCGCGAGCACTTGGTGAACATCGGCGTTTTTATCTTGGCTCAGTAAATACGCTGCCATAACAAATACCGAACGCCCTCTGCCCAGTGCACAGTGAACTACCACGCGGCGGTCTTCTTTAATATGATGATGTATCCAGTTAATGGCTTGGTTTAATTGCGAATGGGTAGGCACACTATGATCAAGCACCGGAATATTTAAATAACTAATATTTTCTTGTGTAGAGCTCCATTCTAAGCCATCAAACTCACACGTTACATCTAATATTGCCGTTATGCCGTTTTCTTTTAACGTATCTATATCAGAGGGGAACAATCGGCATGCTAAAAATAAATGGTCGTTAATTTTTTGAATGGGAGGGACTTTATCGTGCTTACGAGAATACGCATTGTAAATTTGAACACCCAGTAAAAAGGGCACAAATGCCCAGCGAATATAAAATGGGATGACACCATTTTCACGCTTTCTAAAAATTTTCGCCAAATTAAAAATGTAAGCACCACTGACAAGAATTAACGACAATGCACTCCAGTAAAATACCACTGCAAAATATACCGAGTTAACCTCCCACCCTATAAATATAAAAATTAACGCTAAAATTAAATAACTCGTTGCAGCCCACATATTTTCTCCTTTATTTTTACTGTTTTGGCACATTTTTTTACAGCTGTGTATAAGTGTAGTAGCAATTTACACGCCAACAAAAGTTGTTTTTTAGGAACAAAAACAACACTAAGTAACTGATATAAAATAAATAAAAGTAGCTAGCTTTAGCTGTATTCGCATATTAGGCGCTTTTTACACAGTAATCGGTCATTTTTTCTCACTACTCAAAGGTAACTGTTTATATTTAAAACTTGTTTCAATGTGTACAGCAGCTAATATAAATGTCAGCTTAAAAGTTTTTGCATCCAATCACTCTTTTCACACGTTTATTGAGAGTGTGTTTATCTTTATTGGTTAAATTTATAACAGCCTGTTTAATCTCTATTTCAAAGCGATTAAGTTGCGCTTAAATAAAACAATTTTTAATTCACGAAGCCCAACACACCTCGGTAATAATAAAAACAACAGGAACCTTATGGAAAACGACAATTTACTTCCTCTTTTGTGTAAAACAGCACAGGGTAACAAAGCCGCGTTTGCTGATTTGTATCAGCAAACAAGCGCAAAGCTTTTTGCGATTAGTTTAAATATGCTGTCAAACCGCGCGCACGCAGAAGAAGTACTGCAAGAGGCATTTATAAAAATTTGGCATAACGCGTCAGAGTACAACTCATCTAAAGGCACAGTTATTAGCTGGATGATAAGTATTGTGAGATACCGCAGCTTAGATGCATTGCGTTATCACAAGGTAAGAAAAGAGCAGGCAATGGGTGATGATGAATACGACGAACAAGCAGTCGATGTTAGTTACGACGAACAAACCAAACTTGTTAATTGTATTGAGCAACTTGATCCCCAACAAAAACAAGCCATTCATTTAGCCTATTACAAAGGGCTAAGCCATGGTGAGTTAGTCAATCACATAGAAACGCCCTTAGGCACAGTTAAAAGCTGGATCAGGCGTGGTTTGCAGCAGTTGCAGAGGTGTTTAACATTATGAATTATAATAAACCAGAATTACTTGATGCTTTAGCAGGGCAGTATGTATTAGGTACTTTAAAAGGCCTGGCACGAAAACGTTTTCAACGCTTAATGCTCAGCTTACCGCAAGCCCGAGAAGCCACTATAATGTGGGAGCAAAATTTAAATGATTTAGCCAGTGCAATTACGCCTCAAACACCCCGCGCGCAAGTGTGGCAGAATATTTTAGATACATTAGAACACACTAATCAACCCGTTAAAACGGTGATCAAACCAGCTACATCGCTGTGGCGCAATTGGTCATTTATAGCCACAGCTGCCTGTATTATCTTAGCATTTTTGGTTATTCAGCCCACAACTCAGCCCCAATACAGCCAACAAATTGCTTTAGTACAAAACCAAGATAAGCAATCACTGTGGTTTATTAACGTAGATGAGCAAACATTATCGGTTAAAGCCAGTGATAAACTCGTTGCGCAAACCGATAAAGACTATGAGCTGTGGATGATTTTAAAAGGGCAAGACACGCCAATTTCGTTGGGTCTACTGCCTAAAAACGGTGAAAAACAGTTACTCAAAGGCACGCGCTTTAAAGCGCAAGATATTGCCCTACTCGCTGTTAGCTTAGAGCCTTTAGGTGGCTCGCCAAACGGCCTACCAACACAAGTACTGTACACGACAGATTTAGTTATTTTATAACTAAATAAACGCGACTGGTTGGTCAAACTTTGTTTGGCCAACCTTTTTATTTACCTTGGGGTCTAGCGCCTTTTAACCATTAATATTTGATTAAACTAAAGTAGGCTTAATCGCACTGCGATGCTTATCATATTGTGTGCTCAATACCTGCTGCGTTATTTTAATTGCATACCCCCCCTGTAATAAGTATATAACCAAACCGCTTCAGCCTCTTTATCACTCTCTTATCACTTCCTTATCTAAATGCAAAACAGCCTGCTGAAAATTTAATCTTGAACGTTAAACATCCCTTTATTAACAGTAATAAAAAATATTTAACTTTTTTGCATCCATTGTGCTTTTTGCTTCGTTATTAGTTATGACTCCAATCAAAACTAAAGGAAAAAGTCATGAAAGCTTTAACTCCATCTATACTCGCAGTAGTAGTATGCAGTACCTTAGTAAGCACCTCTAGCGAGGCATCAAGTCATCGTGAAGCGCCGAACATTAGCCGCTTTCCAACCTTAGACTCTACCGACTTTTACGTATTTAATAGTTATGAAGCAGGCAGAGACGACTACGTTACATTTATTGCCAACTATATTCCTCTACAAGATGCCTACGGCGGCCCTAACTACTTTGCTATGGACCCAGATGCAACCTACAGTATTCATATTGATAACGACGGTGATGCAGTTGAGGATATTACCTTTGCTTTTAATTTTACCAGTATGCTGCCAAACGATAATCAAGGCGTGCAATTAACCGTTGGCCCAGAAGATAATCAGCGTACTGTATCTGTACCTCTTAAAAACGTTGGTGGTGTAGCAGCAGGTGATGATAGCGCCGCTAATTTTAGCGAGTCATACACACTCAGCATGATAAGCGGTCCACAACGCACGGGTACCAGTACAGCATTAAGTAATACCACCACCAGTTCAACCACGTTTAATAAACCGCTTGATTATATTGGTGACAAAACATTTGGTTCAATGGCTGATTACCAAACCTATGCAGATCAGTTTGTTTATCAAGTTTCGGTACCAGGCTGTGACAGTATGGCCAAAGTATTTGTTGGTCAGCGCAAAGACCCATTTGTCGTTAACTTAGGTAAAACATTCGATTTAGTAAATTACGTTCCCGTTGAAGGTGATAGTGCGCCAGGTGCTGGGGATGGCGGTGGTTTCCCTGGAGGGATTACACAAAGCAGTGAGAATGACGACCTCGTAGATAAAAACGTTACCTCAATTGCAGTTGAAATGCCTAAAAGCTGTATTGTAGGTGAAGGCAACGGCGTAATTGGTTCATGGACAACAGCGAGCCTACCTCAAGCACGCATTTTAAACCCTAACGCTAAATTTGCAGATAACGCGGTAAATGGCGGTGCATTAACGCAGGTTTCACGCTTAGGTAATCCATTAGTTAATGAGCTAGTTATTGGTATTAAAGACAAAGATACCTTCTCAACGGCTCACCCTAAAGACGATGCACAGTTTTTAGATTACGTTTCGCACCCGTCTTTACCAGAGCTGTTAAATATTTTATTTAAAGATGCAGTAAATACCACACTTGGTGCTAATTTAGAAACTCTTGCTCCAACTAACTTTCCACGTACTGATTTAATCACCGCATTTTTAACTGGTTTTGCAGGGGTAAACCAACAAGCCACCGTAACGCCATCAGAAATGCTACGTTTAAATACTGCAATTGCAGCCACAGCACAAACTGATCAGTCTGCATTTGGTGTAGCCGGTGATGATTTAGCAGGTTTTCCAAACGGGCGCCGTCCAGGTGACGATGTCGTTGATATTGCACTTCGCGTGGTAATGGGGCGTTTATGTCATCCTATTCCTGTAAATGGTGAAGACACCGACTTAGGTCTATGTACACCAGAGGATGCTGATGTAGGTACAGTGCCATTCACTGATGGTGCTCCAGTTGATGCAAGCATGATGGATGCCACTTTCCCATACTTAGCCACCCCACTTGCAGGCTCTAAATAAGGAGTAACGTATGCGTAATTTAAACCTTACCCATAGCAGTATATTGTTATGCGCTTTGGCACTAGGCGCGTGTAGCAGTGATGATGATAACAAACAACCCACACCGGTTGTAAATTCTGCGCCCAGTGCTAGCGATGCAATGTTAATTACACAAACAGAAGTTGAAATTAACGACATGTTAGTGGCCACCGATGCTGATGGCGATGCATTAACATACACATTAACTTCGCAGCCGACATTAGGTAACGCTGTAGTAAATAGCGATGGCAGCTTTACCTATACCCCAAACAAAGAAGCAACCGGTAGCGACAGCTTTATGTTTGGTGTATCAGACGGTGTTAACCAGCAAGTGACTGCAGCGGTAAATATAACCATTGAAGCACTGCAAGTGGACTTTGCACAATTTGCAAGCGATGCATTTAATCAAAGCCCCACTGCGCAACCGCTATCTACCAACGGACGTGTCTTTATCAATACAGACACAGACGTAAGCGGTATTTCATCGGGCGCTTCTGGTAACTAACTCAGTAAGTAAATTAAGCTGATGGCCATGGATGGCTTTTTTAAGAGGATAAAACAATGCGCAGTCATTATAAAAAAATGCTCTTTGTTTTTTGCGCTGCACTGTGTGTAAATAACGTGCTTGCAAAACCAATTACCCCAAAAGATAACGCAATTATTGCCTCAAGCAATGCAACATTAAGTGCTAATTTAACCCTTGAGCAACTCACTGCGCTGGTGCTAAATAGCCTATACATAGGCCAAACAGAGCGCTATCAAGGTGTATTAAAAAAACGCTTAAAAAACCTATATACCGCTTCTGCAACTGCACAAAGCGGTTATTTATATGCACGGGTACTTCAAAAGGAGCATGCGTTTTCGCATGCCATAGACGTTGCTAATAACGTATTAAAAACCCAGCCAGATCATGTAAACACACATTTATTACTCGCTAATATGTTGATGACACAAGGCAAATTTGAACAAGCTAAGCGCCATTGTGTGGCATTAATTGGTAACACCAGCCTATTAACGGCCAGCACGTGTGTGCTAGATGTACAAAGCCAACAGGGCAAACTTAGTGAAAGTTATCACGCGTTAGTTAAGCTTACGCAAAACAAAAACAGCAGCTTAGCGACAAAACATGTGCTCAGCGAAATGGCGTTTAGACTCAATAAATTCACCCGTGCGCAGCAGCATATAAATAATATTGATTTAAACACAGCCCCGGTGAGCCTCATTGTGCTGTGGGCCGATATTCAACTGCAGCAAAACAACCCTGAAAAAGTGCTTAATACACTCGGTAAACTTGCCAATAGCCACTCATCGCTTGAAGACGCTATTTTGCTCAAGTTAGCCATAGCTGAAAAACGCAGTAATATGCACACTAATACGGTGTGGCAACCGCTCATGCAACAGCGCGTAAAATTACGTGAACAACGCCAAGATACCTTCCATGCCAACGACTTAGCTAACTACTATATTCATGTACAAGCAAACCAAGCCAAGGCACAATACTGGGCAAATATAAATTGGCAGCAAGCAAAAATGAGTACAGATAAACACTTACTAAGCCAAGCAAATACGATGGTTAGGGATTCTTTATGAGTAAAATAAACGCGTTATTTGTTTTATTTATAGTTGCACTATTTGCCAACTTTAGCGTGCAAGCACATCAGTTGAGCACAAGCTACATTTCACTGGATAATACCAACAACGAAAAGCAATACACAGGCACCTGGCAAATAAATATTAGCGATTTAGAACAGCACATTGCGCTTGATGTTAACCAAGACACACAAATAAGCTGGGGCGAATTAAAATCACAAAAGTCGGCTATTAATCGCTATGCCAAAAATACTCTATCGGTTTTACAAAATGAGCAAACTTGCCCATTAACAATCACCGATAACTACCAATTAGATAATCATTTTAATGAAGCATATTTAGTTTTACCGCTAGTTTTTAGCTGTAACACTGATGCAGATGTAACGTTAACGTACCGCGCTTTTTTTAACCAAGACGCAAACCACAAAGTTATTGTAAATGTAAATCAGGTTTCGCGGGTTTTCACTATAGATGAGCAACAGCACACTTTTACCACTGGGCAATCGAGTTATTTAACGACTTTTAACCAATATGTTTATCAAGGCGTGTTACATATTTGGATTGGTATTGACCATATTTTATTTTTAATTGCACTACTTTTAACCTGCGTTTTAACACGCAATGATAGTCACTGGCAGGCAATAGCAAGTAAAAAGCACATTATTAAGCACACTGCGTGGATTGTGACTGCCTTTACCCTTGCGCATTCACTTACCCTTACTGCTACGGCTCTTAATCTTGTTTCGCCAAGTAGCCGCTGGGTAGAGCTAGGTATTGCAATCTCGGTATTATTTGCGGCTTTAAACAATGTATGGCCGGTTATATTACGCCTTGGCTGGCTTACTTTTGCGTTTGGTTTGTTACATGGAATGGGCTTTGCCAGTGTACTGAGTGAGCTTGGGCTCTCGAGCGATTATCAATTGCTCAGCATTTTAGCGTTTAACTTAGGTGTAGAGCTTGGGCAGCTGAGTATATTGTGTATTGCACTGCCGGTGTTACTAACCATGCGCAATAAACCTATTTACATAAAATGGGTGATGCCAATTGGCTCCCTTGCTATCGCTGCAATGGCAATATTGTGGTGCGTAGAGCGCATTTAGCATTAAAAAAGCGAGCCTTTTGACTCGCTTTTTAGTTTTCTATTACTTGGTTTTATCAAACGGCATTAGCAAGGTTTTCATCGCAGGCCTTAGCGCGATTAACACCGTTTCTTCGGTGAGCTCAGGGTAGAGCATCTTACGAAGCAGTAACCCCGCCATCATCGAAAAAATTACGTTAATGCGGCTTTCAAGTTCGTGTTCATCAGTGTCTTTAAGTGCACTACGTTCACTGGTGAGCAATTGACGCATGCGCCCCCGTGCTTGAATATCCATATCTCGTAAAAGCGAGGCCACTTTACTATTGCGACCCGCTTCCGCCATCATGTCTAAATCAACCACACAGGCACCGGTATCCATATGCCTTTGTACACCAATGTTTAAGCCATCTATAAGCGCTTGCAGAACATCACCAGGGTGATCTTCAAACTCCTGAAAGATAGAAAACATTTCTTCCATGTCTTTAGCAATAATACTTTCAATTATTGCCTCTTTGCTTTCAAAGTAGTTATATATATGCCCAGCGCTCATGCCTGCCGTACGGGATATTTCGGCCATGCCTGCGCCATGATATCCCTTGCGTTTAAAACACTCTGAGGCAGCACTAAGCACCTGCTCTCGCCTAGCTTGTGCTAATGCTGGGTCTGTATGCCTTTTAGCTTTCGTGCTCATAACCCTACTCCGGTATTAAGCGCATACTTAATACAGCGTAAGCTCATTGCATAGCTTAACTTAACAACACCTTTCATTTTACTGCTCTTGCACAGGTGTTTTAGCTATATTCCAGCCGCCACCTAAAGCTTTATACAAATTAATTTGGCTGGCAAGGTAAGCCTGCTGACCAGTTATTAACTGCTGTTGAGCCGAGTACCACGTCCGCTGTGCATCAAGTACCTGTAGGTAGCTATCAGCGCCTTTTTCGTAACGCATTTTTGATAAATCGTACGTTAGCTGACGCGAACTAATTAGCATATCGAGGGCATCAAGTTGCTCTTTGTAGCCTTCTCTATCTGCTAATGCATCGGCGGTTTCACGAAACGCATTTTGAATTTTTTGCTGGTACGTCGCCACCGCAATTTCTTGATCGGCCTTTGCCACATCAAGATTTGCCTGATTACGTCCCATAGTAAAAATTGGTAAGTTGATTGACGGTACAAAGCTCCACGTCCCTGAGCCTGAATCAAACAAGCCACTTAAATCGCTAGACGTACTGCCCGCAGTCGCGGTTAAGCTAATGCTTGGGTAAAACGCCGCACGCGCTATACCAATATTCGCGTTAGCGGCTAATAAAGCGTGCTCAGCGGCTTTAATATCAGGGCGCTGCGTTAATAAATCAGAGGGTAAACCAACAGGTACTTCTGGTAAATCCAGTAAATTAGTTAACGAGTTTGTCGGTAATAAATCACTCGATACAGGGCGCCCTACCAGTAAATCTAACGCGCTTTTATCACGTTTTAACAAGCGTTTATATGTTGCTATATCTACTTTTGCAGTGGCAACCGTACTTTTAAGCTGCTCAAGCGTAATTGCCGATGTAGCGCCTAAATCAAAGCTTTTTTGCGTAAGCGAGAGCGACTCCTGCTGCGAGCTTAATGTTTCTTTAGCCAGCTCTAATAGCTGTAAGTCAGTTGCGTAGTTTAACCAAGCATTAGCAAGCTCAGCAATGAGTGAAATTTGCGTGCTGTATTGTGTAAGCTCAGTGTTATAGAGGTTTTGCAGGGCTTGCTCAGACTGGTTACGTACCTTACCCCAAATATCTAATTCATAAGAGGTAATACCGACCGTTGCGCTGTACTGTGAGCTAATACCTGCTTCACCCGTACTGGTTAAGTCAGCCGGTAAACGTTGGCGCGTAGCCCCACCATTAAAATCTAATGAAGGGTATAAACCCGAATCTTCAATTTGGTATAAACCGCGTACACGCTGCACATTTAATACCGCTATTTGCATATCTTTATTATGCTCAAGGCTCAAGCTAATCAAGGTTTGCAATTTTTCATCATTAAAAAATTGCTGCCAATGTAACTGCTGCGCTGCTGCTTGCTCAGTGTCAGATACATAAGTATCTGGCACTGGTAAAGTAAGGTCTTTTTGCTCAGGGGCAAGTTGGCAGCCACTTAAAACAACTAATGTAATTGCGCTTAAAGTGAAGCGTTTAATGCTCATTGTGCGCTCTCCTTCTTATCGTCGGTGTTTTTCATTGGAAATACACGACGAACTAAAACAAAGAATAACGGCACAAATACCACCACTAAAATAGAAGAGGCAAGCGTACCACCTATAATCGAAATACCCAGTGCATTTTGCGCACCTGAACCGGCACTTGAGGCAATAGCAAGCGGTATAACACCACAAATAAAGGCCATTGAGGTCATTAATATTGGACGTAAGCGTAAGCGTACTGCTGCAATAGCCGCATCGACTAACCCTAGACCTTCTTGCATTTTATGAATCGCAAATTCTACGATTAATATTGCATTTTTAGAGGCTAATCCTATGGTGGTTAATAAACCTACCTGAAGGTAAATATCATTAGATAAACCTGCCATTACCGCGGCAACCGTCGCACCAAATATACCTAATGGCACAATAAGCATAACCGCAAACGGTACAGACCAGCTTTCATAAAGCGCTGCTAAACATAAAAATACAAACAATAGCGATAAACCGTAAAGTAACGGGGCTTGGCCACTGCTAGAGCGCTCTTGAAACGAAATACCCGTCCACTCAGAGGCAATTCCATTAGGAAGTTGTTTAACTAAGCGCTCCATTTCATCCATTGCTTGGCCAGTACTGTAACCTGGTGCAGCAGTACCTTGAATTTCCATTGCTGAAAAGCCGTTATAACGCTCAAGACGTGGTGAACCATAGGTCCAATACGAACTTGCAAAGGCTGAAAATGGCACCATATCGCCGCTGTCATTACGTACATACCACTTGTTTAAATCCTCTGGCACCATACGTCCTTGCGCTTCACCTTGTAGGTAGACCTTTTTAACGCGGCCACGGTCAATAAAGTCATTAACGTAACTACTACCCCACGCAGTTGATAGCGTGCTGTTAATATCAGCCTGAGACACACCCAGTGCTTGTGCTTTAGCAAGGTCAACATCAAGTTGCAGCTCGGGCATATCTTCTTGTCCGTTAGGGCGTACACCCGCCAAAATTGGGCTTTGACTCGCTAAACCAAGTAATTGATTACGCGCTGCTAATAAAACATCGTGGCCAAGTCCAACCCTGTCTTGTAAGAAAATATTAAAACCATTTGCAGTACCTAGCTCAACAATGGCTGGCGGCGGGAAAGCAAACACAAACGCTTCTTTAATCGTTGAGAAATAGCCCATTGCTTTACCTGCCACACCTTGCACAGATAAATCATCACGTTCGCGCTCATCCCAATGCTTAAAGTTTACAAACCCTATTGCTGAGTTTTGACCAGAACCTGCAAAGCTAAATCCGGTTACCGTAAAAATACCGTTAACAGCTTCAGATTGATCGTTTAAATAGTGGTTTTCTACTTTTTTAACCACTTCTAATGTTTCTTCGGTAGTTGAGCCTGCAGGCAGTGAAACCTGGTTAAACAAAATACCTTGGTCTTCATCAGGTAAAAACGCTGTAGGTAGGCTTGAAAAGATATACACCATGCCCGCAACAATAAGGCCATAACATAAAAGGTAGCGCTTAGATAAGCGGATCATACGGCTTACAAAACTTTGCGCGCCGGCATTTGTTTTATCAAACCCGCGGTTAAAACCACTGAAAAAACGGCCAAACATCGAGCTATTATCATGCACGTGGCTAGGCTTTAAAAGCGTGGCACACAATGCAGGTGTTAAAATAAGTGCTACTAATACCGAGAGCCCCATTGCTGATACCAGCGTAATAGAAAACTGACGATAAATAACACCGGTAGACCCACTAAAGAACGCCATCGGAATAAATACAGCCGACAGCACCATGGCAATACCTACTAGCGCGCCTTTAATTTCATCCATCGATTTACGTGTTGCTTCAAGCGCAGAGAGTTTTTCTTCACTCATTACACGCTCAACGTTTTCTACTACAACAATCGCATCATCAACCAGTAGACCTATGGCAAGTACCATCGCAAACATGGTTAATGTATTTATTGAATAGCCAAACGCGTACAAAATACCAAAAGTACCTAACAACACCACAGGCACAGCTATAGTTGGAATAAGCGTAGCGCGGAAGTTTTGTAAAAACAGATACATAACAACAAATACCAGCACAACCGCTTCTATTAATGTATGCACTACTTTTTCAATTGATAACGAAACAAACGGAGTAGTATCATAAGGAACAACAACATCTAAGCCTTCAGGAAAAAACGCTTTTAACTCTTCAATAGCAGCTTTTACACCTTCTGCGGTATCGAGTGCATTTGCCCCACTGGCAAGCTTAATACCTAAGCCCGATGCTGGTTGTCCATCGTAACGCGCTACAACACGATAGCTTTCACCACCAAGCTCTACACGGGCTACATCTTCAAGGCGTACAAACGAGCCATCGGCGTTTGCCTTAACTATAATGTCTTCAAACTCTTTTGCTGTTTGTAAACGGCTTTGTGCAGTAACGGTAGCATTAAGTTGCTGCCCTTCAATCGCAGGCATGCCGCCTAATTGCCCAGCAGACACTTGAGCGTTTTGAGCACTGATTGATGCACTAATATCAGCAGGGGTTAACTTGTAGTTTTGCAGCTTAGCTGGGTCTAACCAAATACGCATAGCATACTGAGAACCAAACAGCTGAACCTCACCTACCCCTTCAACACGCGAAACAATATCTTGAACATTAGATGACACATAATCACCAATATCGATATTCGTCATGCTGCCATCTTTTGATACAAAACCCAGTACCATTAAAAAGTTACGTGCAGACTTAGCCACCGATACACCTTGCCTTTGCACTTCTTCAGGTAGCAAAGGAGTGGCTGTGGCTAACTTGTTTTGCACTTGTACCTGTGCAATATCTGGGTCAGTTTCGGCGCTAAATGAAAGCGTAAGGGTTGCTGAGCCACTCGACTCAGAAGTCGATGACATATATAGCAAACCATCAAGGCCTTTCATTTTTTGCTCTATAACTTGGGTAACCGTATCCTCTAGGGTACGTGCTGATGCGCCCGGGTATGTTGCAGTAATACTAATTGCCGGCGGGGCAATTGACGGGTACTGAGCTATTGGTAAACTTTGAATAGCTAAAACACCTGCAAGCATAACCACGATAGCAAGTACCCATGCAAAGATGGGTCTGTCGATAAAAAATCGTGACATTAAAACTCTCCGTTATTGCGCTTTGTCAGCAGTTGCTGATGGTGAAACTTCAGTCGGCGTTACCGGGGCCCCAGGGCGAATTTTTTGTAACCCTTCAATAATCACTTTATCGCCATCGCTTAGCCCGTCGGTTACTAACCAGTTTGAACCAATCGTTCTGTCTACTTTTAAAACGCGGCTTTCAACGGTGTTTTCTTTGCTAACAACCATGGCTGTTGGCTCGCCTTTTGTATTACGGCTAACCCCACGTTGCGGCACTAAAATAGCGTCTTGTTTTACGCCCTCAACCACAGAGGCACGTGCATACATACCCGGTAATAATAACTTATCAGGATTTGGGAATTTAGCGCGTAAAGTAACCGACCCTGTGCTTGGGTCTACAGTCACTTCAGAGAACTGTAACGTGCCTTTAAGTGGGTAAGTTGAGCCATCTTCCATTTGCAGTTCAACATCTGTTTGCGATTGTGAATCAACGCTCAATGAACCTGAAGAAATAGCTTTTTTAAGTTGAGTTAGCTCGTTGCTTGATTGGGTTAAATCAACATAAATAGGGTCAAGCTGGGTCACTGTTGCCAGTGCTGTTGTTTGATTAGCGCTAACAAGCGCACCAACAGTAACGCTCGATTTACTAATTTGGCCACTTATTGGAGAAGATACATGGCTGTAGTCTAGGTTAATTTGCGCCGATTTAAGCTGTGCTTTCGCCGTTAATAGCTCTGCTTGTGCTTGCTTTTGCGCTGCATCTGCTTCGTCAAAGTCTTGCTGACTTACGGCTTTAATTTTTAAAAGCTCGCTATAACGCGACGCTTTTGATTTAGTGCTGGCAATACTTGCCTCAGCGCGGGCAACAGCTGCTTCGCTTGCTGCTAGGTCAGCTTCAAACGTAGCGGGGTCAATTTGATAAAGCGCTTGGCCTTGCTTAACTTGAGCACCTTCTTTAAATAAACGCGATTGCACAATGCCACTTACTTGCGGGCGGATTTCCGCAATTTGAAAAGCACTAATGCGACCGGGAAGCTCCTTTTTTAGTGTAAGCGCTTGGCTTTTTAATGTAATTACACCAACAGGTACTGCTTGTGGAGCTGAAGCTTGTTGCGAGTCAGCTGCTTGGTCGCAACCTGTTAAAGCAACAGATCCAACGAGGGCTGTTAATACAAATAAAGCGATGCGAGAACGCTGCATGTTAAATACCTTTTAGTCTATTTATGTCTAGAGTGAACGATCATTCTAAAGTAAATCTAAACGAGAATAAATTAAAACGGGTGCAAATTTACACTAACTTACAGTTGCAAAATTAAACTACGCCATAGGTTGTAGAAGGTGTTAACTTGATGAAAAATAAAACGGATAAGTATGAAAAATAAACTTTATTGCGGTGCGTTATTTATTAACCTGCAACAAAAAAGCCAAGCTAAGCTTGGCTTTAATACAAATTTATAACTATTTACTTATACGAGACACCAATAATTGCTCAACCCTTATGCCCTCAACATCAACCACCTCAAATTTAAAGCCATTAAAGGTAAAGTGCTCAGCACGTTTAGGTATACGCTTCATTGTGTATATTAAAAAGCCAGCCACGGTTTCAAAGTGCATTTGATCGGGAAACTCTTCAATGCCTAATACTTTTGCTAAATCAGAAATCGGGGTTAAGCCATCCACTAACCATGAGTGCTCATCGCGGGCAATAATAAGTTCATCGCCTTGATGGGTAATTAAATCTCCCATAAACCCTTTCATTAAATCTTTTACGGTAACAATACCGACTAACAAGGCATATTCATTTACTACCACAGCAAACGGTTTTGCAGCACTTTTAAATGCATTTAGTGCCTCAGACAGGCTTAGGGTTTCAGGTAAATAAAACACGTCTGTTTCAATCAGCTCTTGCTCAATATTAGCTGGCTCACCTTTTAGTACTTGTCGTAGTATATCTTTTGATTCAACAGAGCCGCGTAATTTATCTAAATTTCCCGACACCACTAAAAAATGATTATGGGGGTTTTCAATAATTTTGGTGGCTATATCGTGGCTGCTTTCATTTAAGTCAAAATAAACTATTTGGTCGCGTGGGGTCATTACACTTGATAAAAAGCGTGCTTCAAGTTCAAACACATTGCCAATTAGCTCATACTCTTGTTGTTGTAAGCTGCCGTATTCTGCGCCCGCATCCATCATCGCCACAATGTCTTCGGTGGTAACAATATCTTCTCGCTCTGCGGGTACTTTAAATAAACGCAGTACAAAATTAGTTAAACCATTAAAAAACATTACTAATGGCGTAAGTGCAAAAGTAACCCATCGCATTATTGTTACCACACGCACAGCCACCGCTTCGGGCATGATCATCGCTAAACGCTTTGGCATTAAATCGGCAAATAATATAAACAGCGAGGTAATGGTAAAAAACGAAAATAAAAAGCTAATTTTTTCAAGGTGTACACCTTGATAAAAAAGCACCAAGATACTTTGTACATAAGGCGATAGCGCTTGTTCGCCTACTATTCCGCCTAAAATAGCAATCGCGTTTAAGGCAATTTGGATCATCGCAAAAAACGCCCCAGGGTTTTCTTGCAGTTTTAATACCGCGGCCGCGTTATCACTGCCTTCATCAGCCATTACCCGCAGTTTAATTTTACGCGACGCTGCAATAGCAATTTCCGACATGGCAAACAACGCACTGATCAAGATCAATAAGCTAATCCCGATTAAATCACCCATTTAACGCTCCAAAAAGTTAGCGCTTTTTCAATAAAAAGCAGCTGATTATAGACGCTTTTTTAAACGCGGCAATTTATATTTATGCTTTTACAGGATTAATTAATAAGCCATTGAATTAGCGTTGTTTATTTTTCTTTTTTGCTTCATCGAATGCCAGCGCAAGTCTATCTTGTAGGCTTTGCGGCATGTTTTTATTACACGCAAAGTAAAGGGGGGAGTGTTGTGTATTGAGCGTAAATATAGGCTCTAATAATTTAAGCTTTGGCTCAAACTGTGCGCGGTAGTTAAATTGTTTTTTACTTAAAATAACAAAGTCGAGAATATCATGCCGTGTACTTATTAATTTATCTATTTTGTCTAAGCTATCAATTATCAATAAGTTTTTAGCCTCACTAAAGCCACGCTCTAGCAAATAATGGTGGCTAAAATTATCCCTAAGCACCGCTGTTTTATATTTTTTAGCGTCGTTAAGCGTTTTTAAGCGAATGTTTCGTGATTTAAGGGCATAAATAGCAGAGTCAAAACTTTCAAGCTCAGCCACCCAGCTAAACTTATCTTCTCGCTTAGGTAACCTTACAATAGAAAATATACAGGTATTCGTATCTCTTAATACTGCGTTATAAGACACAGCCCAACTATGCGCTAACATAGTGTATTTAATATCTGTATTGGCGAGCGCGTTTCTCACTTTATCTACAGAGCGCCCTGCAAGTTGGTTGTTTTCGTCAATGTATTGAAAATCGGGGAATACTTCGGTCACTATTGTAATTTCAGCTGCATTGAGCCTTATGCATGCAAAACACAACAAAAATAAGTACAGCTTCATTTAGCTTCGCCTCAAAACTAAAACAGATATACACCAACTATAGCCGAGGGTAACCGAACCGCTAGTTTTTAACCTAGCCCTATACGCTGATAGGACTAGATTTTTTTAAAGACTAAATTGCTATTTATTCATTGCACTAATTAAGAACGCTGAAATTTTAGCGCCTTCACGTAATGTTGTTTCTGAACTTGCTTGGCCTACTAATGAGCTGTCGGTAAATGGCGCTATTTCCATCATGTCGGCGCCAGTAATTGGAAACTCATCGGCAATAGCTTGTAAAATATCCAGTGCATGTTGCGGGGTTAAGCCGTTATCTTCTGGTGTGCCCGTGGCTGAGGCAAATTCGGCATCGAGTGCATCTATGTCAAAGCTTACATACACTTCATCTACGTTATCGGCTTTAAGCTGCGCAATGGTTTCATCTGCAACCGCTTTTGCACCACGCTCTATAATTTCATTAGCCCAATGTTGTTTTACACCAAAGGTGCTTTCCCAGTGCGATTTAGGTTTACCGCTTGAGCGAATACCAAACTGGATTAAATGATGCGGTGCAGGTAAAAACTCTAATATATGCGTACACCACGAGCCAAAGCATAAATCTATCCCTAAGCGCTCTACTAATAAATCGGTATGCGCATCAAAATGAATAATAGCGGTACGTTTGCCTTGCTCGCGCTTAGCTTTTAAATACGCTTTAGTTAGCGGGTAGCTAATTGAGTGATCGCCCCCAATCCCAAATATGCCTTTATCTTTAAATGTGGCGTAAAAGCTGTCACACACATCTTCGGTAATAGAAAGCGGGCTTACGTAGTAATCATCGTTTTTATCGCCGTATAGGGCTTTTTGGCAGTTTGAAATAGTGGCGTCGTTTAAGTATTTATCATGTAATAAATGCGGGATAACGCGTACATCACCTAAATCAAAAGAGCGGCACTGGGTTTGCTGATCAATCAAGGCTGAGCGTAAAAATAATGGCCCCCAGTTTGCTCCACGTAAAATACCGCCGCCACAATCTGAGCTAATACCTAACATAACCGCTTTGTGAGGAGATTCGGGTAATTGTGTTAAAGAATCGCGCCACAAAACATCAACATTTTCGCTTTGCCCATACAATTTATTACGTAATGCCGCTTTACGCTCTTTCGCGGTATTAACTGTAAATACACCATCGCCAGGTGCACATAAACAGTGCTCTACTTTACGTTTAAACGCGTCAAATTGTGTGCTCATAATAAATCCTATACTTGTGTGTTTTATTCATGTGGTTTTGATTAGTTATGCAAAAACTAAAATTATCGGCCTATTTGCAAATAACGCCTTATACGCTCACTTATTGTTCAAGCGTTATTTACACGCTTATTTAAAAGGCGTTAAAATAAAGCCAAAATAAAACCGTAACTGCTTGTTATTAAATAACTAAAAACGCTTTAAACCACGTATTGATAAATTTAAATTATCACCATAATCAATACATATAGACTCTCAATAAACAAGTCAACCACCCGCCTTTTAACGAACTTTAAGCCTTTGATTTAATATTCAATGTGAATGAATAAAGCCATCATTTATAAGTATTTTTCAACATCGGACATACGTCCTGTACTTAGTTTACATTTGCCGTAATGATGCTAGATTGACAACAAATTTTTATAAAAAGGCTTAGTTATGGAAAAGGTATTTCACTTAGGATTATGTATTGACGATTTAAAAGGGGCTGAACTTGCTATTGTCCCTGGTGACCCAGATCGTGCTGCACGCATTTCTCAATTCCTAGACAACCCAACCAGCCTTGCTCAAACACGTGAGTTTCATGTTTATTTAGGCCAGTTAAATGGTCACTCTGTGGTGATTTGTTCAACCGGTATTGGCGGCCCTTCAACCTCTATTGCTGTAGAGGAGCTGGCACAGCTTGGCGTACGTACTTTCTTACGTATTGGTACTACTGGGGCAATTCAGCCACATATTAATGAAGGTGATATTTTAGTAAGCCAAGCGTCTGTGCGTTTAGATGGCGCAAGCCAACACTTTGCACCACTTAGCTACCCTGCGGTATCTGACTTTTTTGCGACTCAAGCTATGGTGCAAGCGTGTAAAAACCTAGATATCGACTTCCACATTGGTATTACTGCCTCAAGCGACACATTCTACCCAGGGCAAGAGCGTTACGATACGCATTCGGGTTATGTACCTAAGTCATTACAAGGTAGCTGTGAAGAGTGGCAAAACCTAGGCGTGATGAACTACGAAATGGAGTCTGCTACCTTATTTACCATGTGTGCAGCGCTAGGCCTTAAAGCGGCGTGTGTTGCCGGTGTATTGGTTAACCGTACTCGCCAAGAAATTCCAAATGTTGATCACGGTGAAATTGAGAAAAAATCTGTGGCTGTGGTTTTAGAAGCTGCAAAAGTACTATTAGGCTAATGCCTTTTTAGCGCTTTAATAAAACGCATAAAGCACAGCAATTGCTGTGCTTTATTGTTTTTAGCTTACCCTGAGCTCTGGTTACCTTAGCTTTGCGCTAATCACTTCTATTTCTGGCAAATTGCTAAAGCTTGCAAGTACCGCACGTGCAACTCCCCCTTGGTTTTCATGACCTTGGGTTTCTAACAGTGTAATTGCTTTAATCGTTTTATCGTTAAAGCTAAGACCCGCTAAAAACAATTGACTAAGCGCACTTTGTAGTGGCGAAAGGCTTGGGCTGTAAGCCGCGTTTTCTGCGTAACTGCCGTAAAAGTCACCATTATCAAAGGTGCTTATTTTAACTGCGCTAAAGTTGTTACTGTAAGGTACGTAGGCCATTAGCGCCATGGCTGCTAGCTTTTCATCAAGGGCTGTATCTGCAAATGTGTGTTGCTGCTGTTTTGGGTTAAACAAGCTAAAATCGTTGCCTAAATCTGTGGGGCCAAATGAATGCGGTAATAAATCAGCTAATTTAAAGTGCTGATCTGGTAGTAAAATATCAAACTCTTTTGCATCAGCCAGTTCGTTCATAAACTGCCTGCAATAGCCACATGGGGCATCGCTAATTGCTATTTTTAGTATTTTTTTTGCGCCATTTAACCACGCATTGTTAATCGCCGACTGCTCTGCATGCACGACTAAACTAAGCGCTTGGTGATCAAACTCTACATTCGCACCAAAATAAAAATTTATATCACCTTGCTCATCAAGTGCTTTAACAATAGATCCCACATGAAAGTGAGAAACAGGAGCCACCGAAAATTCAGACGCTAAAGGCACTAAACCTTGTAATAACGCGTCATCAGATACATTAAGTTGCGCGCATAATTGGCTAATATCGTTAGGATGTAAAATACCGCGCTGGGCTTTTAATTGGCTGCGTAATGCTTGAGTTTGCGTAACGCTTAATGAGATATGTGAATTTGTGAGTGCTGTGTCTTGTTGCACAGTAAAAGTTGCTGATGCCATAACATATTATAATTATTTAATGGCTAAGTAGTTTAAAAGGTTAGGCGCCTAAATGCCAGCAAAAAAAGGGAGCACACTGTGCTCCCCTATTTTTAAGTTAAAGTAGACTAACCAGTATTGCGCATACCTGCAGCAATACCTGTCATGGTGATCATTAATGCATTATCAATATCACCTTCACTTACTTTATCGCTTGAGCGCGAACGGCGCAGCAGCTCAACTTGCAGTACATTAAGCGGATCGGTGTACGGATTACGCAGTGCAATCGACTCTTTTATCCATGGTTGATCTGCCAATAAGCTATTTTGCGGGCTAAGCGATTGCACTAAGCTAATTGCTTCTTCTAGCTCTTTACGTAACGAGATACCTAATGGTTTGTACATATCTTCCACCAGCGCGTTATCGTAATGCTCACTTAACCAGCTATCGGCTTTACTAAATACCATTTCTAGCATTTCAAGACGTGCTCTGAAAAATGGCCATTGCAGGCTCATTTCGTGCAGTGTTTCTATGCCGTATTTATCGAGTGCCGCTTTTAAGCCTGTTAATGCGCCAAGCCATGCAGGTAACATTAAACGGTTTTGGCTCCATGCAAAAATCCATGGAATAGCACGTAAGCTCTCTACCCCACCATTTGGGTTACGTTTCGCAGGACGCGAGCCCAACGGTAATTTAGACAGCTCCAGCTCAGGCGTTGCCATTCTAAAGTAAGGAACAAAGTTTTCATCATGGCGAACCACATTACGGTAGTGATCGCACGACTGCTCACTTATCAACTTCATCACTTCACGCCATTCTTGCTTAGGCTCTGGCGGTGGTAATAAGTTACTTTGCAGTACGGCACCGGCGTAAATATTTAAACTTTGCAGTGCTACATCGGGTAAACCAAACTTAAAGCGGATCATTTCGCCTTGCTCAGTTACACGCAAGCCACCTTTTAATGAACCAGGCGGTTGTGAATGCAATGCTTGTGCAGCAGGTGCCCCACCGCGCCCTACCGTACCACCACGACCATGGAATAAAACAAGTTCAATGCCGCGCTCATCGGCAAGCTGCACTAGTTTATCCATTGCTTCGTACTGTGCCCAGCCTGCGGCCATCATGCCGGCATCTTTAGCTGAATCAGAATAACCAATCATGACATTTTGGGTATTTTTAATATGCCCGCGGTACCATACGTTATCAAGCAAAGTGGTAATTACATCACTACCAGCGTTTAAATCGTCAAGCGTTTCAAACAAAGGCGCTACTGGTAAATCAAACTGACAGCCACTTTCTTTTAAAAGCAGTTGTACAGCTAAAATGTCAGAGGCGGTACGCGCCATTGAAATAATGTACAAGCCAAATGTTTTTTCATCTTGCTTAGCTATTACATCAAAGGTGTCGAGTACTTCTTGCACCTCTGGACTTGGTTGCCAGTTTTTAGGAATAAGCGGACGGCGAGAATTAAGCTCGGTAAGCAAAAATGCTTGTTTGTCTTGCTCTTGCCATTGGTTGTAATCGCCTAAGCCTAGGTGGCGTGTAAGCTCAGAAAACACATCGCTGTGGCGGTCTGAATCTTGGCGTACATCAAGTTTTGCCAAACGCAGGCCAAAGCTATTTATACGGTGCAGTAAATCAAGTAATAAACCATCGGCGACAACTTTCATGTTGCACTTTAATAAAGAGCGATAGCACACCTCTACTGGGTGCTTGATTTGATTTATATCAGTGATTAAGTCTTCTGAATCGCTGCGCTTATTCTTGATTTTTGCACCTAAATGCACCACTGTTTCAGAGACTTGGTTTTTAAGCTTTTTAAGTACAGCGCGATAAGGTTCAAAGTCTTGTCCTGCCAGCTCAATTAGCTCATCGCTTGCATCTGACATGCTCAGCTCTGCGCTTAGCGTGTCAATATCACGGCTGTATAAATCAAGTGCCATCCAACGACCATGGTCAAGTACTTGCTGTGTTACCTGTGCGGTTACAAATGGGTTACCGTCACGGTCTCCGCCCATCCAAGAGGTAAACTCAATGGGGCTGTAATCAATCGGAAGCTCTAAACTTAAATGCTCTTTAACTTGATCTGAAAACTCACGTAAAAAGCGTGGCACAGCATGCCATAAGCTGTTTTCAATAACAGCGTATCCCCATTTAGCTTCATCAACTGGGCTTGGGCGAGAACGACGAATATCATCGGTGTGCCATGCTTGGCTGATAAGCTGAGCGATACGGTTTAAAATAGCTTCACGCTCTTGTGGTAAATTGTCTTTGCGCTCAAGCGAGGCTAAACAATCACTTAATTCTACGTGCTTATTAATAATGGTACGGCGCGTCACCTCGGTTGGGTGAGCGGTTAATACTAAGTTTATGTGGAGTTTTGAGAGTGTTTCGGCCAGATGATTACTATCTAATTGGCCTTCTTTTGCTTTTGCAGTTAACGTTTTTAATGTTTGAGTGAGAGGATTTAGTTGGCAAAAACCAACATCATTAAAACGCGAAACAGTGTGGAACTGCTCTGCTACATTAGCTAAATTTAAAAAATGATTAAATGAACGGGCAACCGGTAAAAGCTCTTCATCACTAAGCGCATGTAGTACCTCAATTAGCGCTTGTCTGTCGTCTTCATTACCACTGCGAGATGACTTTGATAAAGCACGAATTTCCTCTACTTTATCTAAAATCGCTTGGCCTTGGGCATCTTTAATAGTTTGTCCTAGTAGCTGCCCAAGTAAATTAACATTACCTCGCAAGGCGGCATATTGTTCACTCATTTCTCAGTCTCCTTTGTTTCATGGAATGCTATTAATATCATCATGAGCGCAGATTTAATAGATCCATTTGCAATGGTGAATCGTAATTAGCTATATGTAAATTATTAGAAAACGGCTTTTATGATCATTTTTTACGACGCCAGCTGCCCGCTTTGCAATACCGAAATGCAGCACCTTAAAGATGCTGATACTAAACATAAAATTGTTTTAGAAGACCTTAATAGCCACGATTTTAGCGCACGTTATCCAAGTGTTAATAAAAACAAGGCCATGGCTATATTGCATGCACAGTTACCAACTGGCGAGATGATTTACGGCTTAGATGTTACCTATCAAGCGTGGAAAACAGTAGGAAAATACCGCTGGTTGAAAATTTTTCGCTTGCCAATAATTCGCTACTTCGCTGATGCCGCCTATATGTTTTTTGCAAAACACAGACAAAAAATAAGCCGTTTGCTCATGCCAAACGCCTCCTGTTTAAACGGCCAATGCACTGTTAATACAAAGGACAAACAATGAAAACAATTGTTTTATTTGGTGCCAGCAGCGCAATAGCACAAGCTTATATTGAGCACCTACAAATAAATGCACCCACAGTGCAAGTTATATGTGTTAGCTCAAAAAAGGCAGATACAAATAGTAATGTTGTTTACCTAAAGAGCGATTACACAGCGCAAAGTTTAGCCAAGGTTACAACTTACTTAAAAGAGCAAAATGCCGAGATTCAACAAGTCGTTATGTTCAATGGCACATTGCACAACAAAACCCACATGCCAGAAAAAAAGCTAGAAGAGCTAAACGCAGACTATTTTAATGAATTATTTAATTCCAACACACTCACTCCCTTGCTGTGCTTACAAAGCATTTTGCCGCTGTTAACACATAAAACGCAGTGCACTATAACGGCGCTCAGTGCGCGTGTGGGCAGTATTAACGATAATAAATTAGGCGGTTGGTATACATACCGCGCATCTAAAGCGGCCTTAAACATGCTATTTAAAACCGCAGCGGTAGAACTGGCGCGCCGAGCTAAAAATACTAAACTGGTGTTATTTCATCCGGGCACTACCGATACTGCGCTTTCAAAACCATTTCAAAAAAACGTGCCTGCGGATAAGCTTTTTAGCGCTGAATTTGTAGCTAAACAGCTTTTTACATTTACGTTTAATAACCCTCATTTAGAACTTAACGGTGAGCCCGCCTATTTAGATTGGCAAGGCGAAGCCATACCCTGGTAAGGACCTTTAATGCATTTTACTAAAGAGCGCATAAACGCACTTGAAAAACACACTCGTACTCATTTAATTAATTCACTTTCGGGTTTTAAAAGCGCCAACTTAATTGGCACGCAAGACAAGCAAGGCAATACAAATGTAGCTATTGTTAGCTCGGTTATTCATTTAGGGGCTCACCCGCCATTGGTTGGCATGATAATGCGCCCTAATAGCGTGCCTCGACATACGTTCGAAAACATCATAGAAACCGGCTGTTACACCATTAACCAAGTTAATAAGGCCATATATAAGCAAGCTCATCAAACATCAGCCCGCTACGATAAAGGCGAGTCAGAGTTTGACGCGACAGGTTTAACGCCAGAATACCTAAATGAATTTACAGCCCCTTTTGTGCAAGAGTCGCGATTAAAATACTCTGTGAAATACGTTGAGCACCAACACTTAGCCGTTAATGGCACAGAGCTGGTTATAGGTGAAATTACCGATGTGTATTTAGATGAAGCGGCGCTACAAAGTGATGGCTTTTTAGATTTACAAGCCATTGAAACAGTGGCTGTAACAGGGCTTGATAGCTACCACACTAGCAATAAATTATCGCGTTTACCTTACGCTAAAAAACCTTAGCATGCATGTTGTCGCATAATATTGAATTATGCTTTTACATTACACACAATGCCTAACACCAATCTGCTTATTGGGGCTTTTTAACATTTTAGTGAAATTTAATTTGTTCAATTGCTCAAGTATTTATGCAGCTTGGTATTGAAACCAAGGAGACTTTTATGGCCACACTAGGCGTTGGTACACACACAAGCGAGCAAGCATTAGCGGGATTAAGCAATATGACCGCCAATGTAACCCCTATTCAAGCAGATGAATATTTACAGCGCATTGCAAAAGCACAAGCTTATATGCAAGCAAATAATATAGATGCAATTTATTTAAATGCAGGTACAAACCTTACTTATTTTACAGGCATGAAATGGTATGCAAGTGAGCGCATGGTTGGCGCCATTTTACCCGCTATAGGCGATGTACAATACATAGCCCCTTATTTTGAAATTGGCACCCTAAACGGCTTTAAAGTGATTGAAGGCCCCATTCATGGCTGGCAAGAGCACGAAAACCCTTATGCGTTATTTGTAAGTGTACTCAAGCAGCTCAACATTAATGACAATGCCACAATAGGCATTGATGAAAGTGCACAGTTTTTTATATTCGACGGTATAAACAAAGCGCAAAAAGGCTTAAATATAGTTAATGCACAAAGCGTTACTGCACATTGCCGCATGCATAAGTCGGTAAATGAATTAGCGCTTATGCAATGTGCAATGGATATGACCCTTGCAGTGCACCAAGCAACTGCAAGCATGCTATATGAAGGTATTACCACCACAGAGGTAGAAGCCTTCATTAAAAAAGCGCATCAAAAGGTAGGTGCCCCCGGTAACTATTTTTGCATTGTATTGTTTGGTGTGGCGACCTCATTTCCACATGGCGTTAAAGATGCGCAAGTGCTTAAAAAAGGCGATATGGTATTAATAGATACCGGTTGCAAAGTGCATGATTACCTTTCAGATATAACCCGCACCTATGTATTTGGTGAGCCAACAGTGCGACAACGGATGTTTTGGGATCATGAAAAAGCAGCGCAACTCGCCGCTTTTAGTGCTGCAAAAATTGGCGCTACGTGTGAAGCAGTTGACGCAGGCGCTCGTCACTATTTAGCGGCTCAAGGATTGGGGCCACAGTACCAAACACCGGGCTGCCCGCATCGTACGGGCCATGGTATTGGCTTAGATATTCACGAATGGCCTTACTT
Organism: Pseudoalteromonas atlantica; assembly: GCA_007988745.1. Classification (GTDB taxonomy): domain Bacteria; phylum Pseudomonadota; class Gammaproteobacteria; order Enterobacterales; family Alteromonadaceae; genus Pseudoalteromonas; species Pseudoalteromonas atlantica. Next base: position 28,707 of record BJUT01000023.1, on the reverse strand, counting down.
AGTAGGTGGAGACAAAACCCCACTTGCACCTGGCATGTGTTTTAGTAACGAGCCAATGCTAGTTATACCTGATGAGTTTGGTGTACGTTTGGAGGATCACTTTTATATGACCGACAACGGCCCGCATTGGTTTACACAACCAAGTTATAGTATTGACGACCCGTTTGGGCTTAACGCTTAAACCCTTTAAAAAAGAGCAGCAATTAGCTGCTCTTTTTAGTTTGAGGATTGATAATGCATACTTCATCCCAATATCGTTTGTTATACAAAAGCAATCCGCAAAAGGATGAATATGAAAAACTTTAAAATTGATATCGTGTCAGACGTAATGTGCCCATGGTGCGTAATAGGTTACAAAAACCTAGAAACAGCGCTTGGCCAACTTAAAGACGAAATGAGTGCAGATATTACGTGGCATCCTTTTGAGCTAAATCCTGACATGCCGCTTGAAGGTCAAAATTTAAATGAGCACCTAATGCAAAAGTACAACCTAAGCGAAGAGCAAGGCGATGAAAATCGTAAAAACATGTACGAAGCAGGTCAGCGTGCCGGGTTTACCTTTAATTTTGATGGTGAGCGCATCATGATCAACAGCTTTGATTTACACCGCCTACTTACTTGGGCGCGTGAAGAAGATAAGCAAACCGAATTAAAGCTTGCCATGTTTGAAGCACACTTCACCGATTTAAAATACTTAAATCAAGAAGAGGCACTGCTTGATGTAGTAGAAAGTGTTGGCCTTGATAAAGAACAGGCGCGTAGTATTTTACACTCAGATAAATACGTTCAAACAGTACGCCAAGAGCAAGACCGCTTTAAGCAAATGGGTATTACTTCAGTTCCTACATTTATTATCAACGATAAATATGCAATTAGTGGCGGACAACCAAGCGATTCATTTATTCAAGCACTTAAGCAAATTAGTGAAGAAGAAGCCAAGCAAGACGCTTAGCAAGTAAGCTGCTGTTTAACATATATAAGGCTGCGCAATGCAGTCTTATATGATTATTAAGGGTGCAGTGTAACTTTACTGCCTACGTGAGCCGATATTTCTATAAGCTTTTAACAAAAACCCTCTGCTACTCAAGCCTTACCCTCTGCACTTTTATAAAAGTGCTGGCACTATACGTGCATTGTCTATTTTGTGTTCTTAATGAGTGTGCTGCGCGCTATTTTATTTCAAATGCCACGTAAATATTACAAGGTGCTATTAACTTCTTTCATACCGCCATTCACTCTCACTCTTACTTAAGGGCTAACAAGTAACTAATTACGCATAAGGAGCAAGCATGGCTAAGTCAGCAACATTATATAGAATGGCAACCGATGAACATATATGTCCGTTTGGACTCAAATCAAAAGATTTACTTAAGCGAAAGGGCTATAAGGTAGATGATAAGCCGCTGACTTCGCGCGAAGAAACCGATGCATTTCAACAAAAGCACAATGTTGATACCACACCACAAACTTTTATCGATAACGAACGCATTGGCGGGTATGACGACCTGCGCGCTTACTTTAATAAATCGGAGCCTGGCCAACAAGGTACTACTTATACGCCCGTAACGGCCATTTTTGCGGTTACCTTATTGCTTGCCTTTGCATTTAGCTACTCGACTGGCTTTGCACTTTTTTCTATACATACAGTTATGCTGTTTGTCGCGTTAACAATGGGCGTACTGGCTATTCAAAAATTACGCGACTTATACAGCTTTAGTAATTCTTTTATAACCTATGATTTATTTGCGATGAAAGTAGTGAGATATGCTTATGTGTATCCATTTTTAGAAGCATTTGTAAGTATTGGCATGATTGCAGGGCTTTCAGCTTATATTGTTGCACCAATTTCTTTATTTATTGGGGGTGTTGGTGCCGTGTCGGTGATTAAGGCTGTTTACATAGACAAACGAGAGCTTAAATGTGCCTGTGTTGGCGGAGATAGTAATGTACCGCTGGGGTTTGTCTCTCTGACCGAAAACCTGTTTATGATTGCTGCGGGTATCTGGATGTTTATTAAATAAAAAAACTGAATACTAAACAGGCTGCAGTGTGCAGCCTTTTTACTATTTGTCAGCGAGCTTATTAAGTACGATAAAGCACTTTAATTACATGCCAGCCAAATTTAGTTTTAACTAAATGTGGCTCTAAAATAGCGCCATTAAAGGCTATTTTGTCAAACTGTGGAACCATTTGCCCACGTCTAAACTCACCTAAGTCACCGCCTTTTTTACCTGATGGGCACGACGAGTATTTTTTAGCTAAGGTTTGAAACTTGGCACCTTTACCTAATTGCTTAATAATGTCTTCTGCTATTTCTTTGTGTTTAACCAATATGTGGAGTGCGTGCGCTGTACTTGCCATTTCAAAGCCCTGATAATTTAAAACGCGGCGATTTTAGCACAGCCACTTAAACCTAGCATCTACTTATACTGCAATGCGTGAACGACTAGTTTATAAATAATGTTTTGCATCTTCTGGATTGGGTATTCTGCAATACTGATATTTTCCAAATAAGGTATATCGGTTTAAAGCAATTTTATTGTACAGCCAGTTATTAAAGGTGTTAGGTAAAATACTAAATACAGTGGCGAGTTTATAGGGGTAACCTAGCTGCTTTACTACTTCAAAAAAAGCATGACTTTGCGTGTACGCTTTGCCGTTTTGTAGGTAAACCATTGAGGCGTATTGTGTGGTTGAAAAACCAAAATGAGTTAATAGCAGTGCACCTTTTGGGGATTGCACGCTGCACAGTTTAAAAATGCTAATAATAAAATTACACCACGCACTACATAATTTGCACTGTGCATCGAATAATATAATTTTTTGATTACGCATTAATGTAGCCGCATCATCACTCATTTTATACCCCTTAAGCGGTTACTGCTGAACCGGCTTTTTTTGTAACTTACGCTGCAATGTGCGCCTATGCATATTGAGTTGCCGCGCAGTGGCCGACACATTACCGTTATTACTATGTAGCACTTGCTGAATATGCTCCCACTCTAAACGCTCTGGTGACATAACTGGTGTGGCAATATCACTAACATTTTGTGTATTTGAATCTGCGTTTAGGGCCTTTAATAGCGTGGCCATATCAACGGGTTTAGTAAGGTAGTCGTTAGCGCCTAAACGCATGGCCTCTACTGCGGTGGCAATGCTTGCAAACCCTGTTAATAATACAATATACGCCTGCGGTAATAAGCTGCGAAGTGGCTTAATTAAGGCAAGGCCGTTATCGTCACCTAGTTTCATATCGAGCAAAATAAAATCTGGTAAGTGTTTATGTGCACTAAGTAATGCATCACTTTGGTTATGCGCAACTTCACAACTAAAGCCTTGCTTTGTTAAACGCCGAGCAAGTGTACTGGCAAGGTTTATATCGTCTTCAATTATCAGTAATTTCATGTAAGTGATTGCTCATTATTTGCTATGGCTAATTTTACTTTAGCCACTGCCCCGCCACCAGCGTGATTATACAAAGTTAACGAGCCGTTTAGTCGCTCAAACGTCACATTAGAAAGTAAAACCGCAAGCCCCATACCTTGGCTGCTAGGCATAAGTTGCCCGCCAAGCTCTGCTAATTGTGATTGGCTAAAACCGCTACCAAAATCACGAATTAGCAAATATATACATTCACTGTGTTGATTATCTTGCTGCCAGCTTAGCTCTAACTGGGTTTGGTTATTTTTTTGATTAGCAATGCATGCATTTTGTAGCAAATTGAGAATAGCAGGCAATAGCATTGCATCACTTTTTAAGGTGACTGCTATTGGCTCACTTAACCAATTAATGTGCTGATCAGGGTGTTGCAGTAATAATGTATCGATGATCTGCGTTTGTAGCTGGTTTACTGTAATGTGCTCGGTGGTATTTTTATTACGAAGCTGAGCAGAGAGCTTTCTAAAGTCATTTAATTGCCTAGCACATTGCTTGAGCGGTGTTTGCATTTGCACCACGACAGGGTTATTTGGCTCCTCTTCTAAAAGCTCTTCAAATAGTAATTGTAAGTTAGCGATAGGACTAGCTAGTTGATGGGTTATTTGCGCAGCTGCGCCATCTAGGGTTACCAGTTGCTCGTTGCGCAATTGCTGCTCGCGAGCTTTAGCTATTGTGCGCTCTCGCTCCTTTAATGCTCGGCTCATAGCACCAATAACCAAAGCGATAACACTTGCACTTAAAACAAAGTTAACCCACATGCCTATAAAATGCCCGCTCATATTCATTTGATGCATACTGTGATCGGGCATCCTAATGAGTAAAAAGCTATAAGCGGCAATTGCCAGTACGGCGATATAAGCGAGTCCTTTTTCACGAAGGGTGACCGCTGCAATCATGATAGGTAGCAATAATAGCGATACAAACGCATTGGTTGCGCCGCCACTTAATGAGAGCAAAATAGTTAAAAACAGGACATCCGCAGTGAGCTGCATTAACATCCCTATAGGGCGCGCTTGGCTAACATTTCGATAGGCGAATACGCTTACTAATTGAAATATCGCCTCTATGGCTATTACCACTAATAAAGGGAGTAACGCTATTTGGTGTTCTAATAAAAAATACACGCTTAGTACAGCAATTAACTGCACAGCAATAGCACCACTTCGCAGCATTAAAAGGCGGCTAATGGTCGGGTCGGTTTGCATAAACAAGGTGCGATGTACCTATAAAATTTAATACGTTAAAAAAGTTAATCTTCATCCATTGATATAGTAAACAGCGCGCACGGGGTCCCTTGATGAAACACCATTTTCCATTGTTCATTACTTTTACGCCAAAGCGACATACGTAAGGAGTAATTAAACTCACTTCGGGCTGAGCGCCTATAAGCCGCTTGGTAACTAATTTGCGCGACATCATCGCTAAGCATTCGCCCTTTAAAGTGCTGATTATAAAACTGCGGAACAACCTCGGTAGGTAAACGTGTGAGTACGTGCTGCTTATCAAATACGGTACCATTAGCTGCAATTTCAATAAACTCATCATCAAGCAAGGCATTTAATGCATGGCTTGATTGACGAACATCGGGGTCGAGCAACTGTCGTTCGGCCTCAATCAAGTGATTAAACAACGACACTTTTATTTTATTGCTCATGGGCTTCCTTATTATGTATGCAATTGCCACGTGTTTGTGTGTTTATACGTTAAACGGGCAGTAATTAATAATATCGGCTTACTTTAATTCACTCAAGCTAACACTTTAACGCAGTGCCATAAACGCGAGCCACTTACGTTTAAGTAAAGCCGCAAAGTCATGTGCTTTTCAATTATATGCTGTTTAACACATCGCTACGTATAGTTTTAATACTTGCTTACTCTTTAAACAAGCTTTACGTTAAATTGCCCACAATTACTATTATTTACGAGACAAAACAGGTTAATAACTTCTCTTAAAGGGCAATTTTTGATATAACTCACCCATTAGCAATACACGTCAGACCACCTTTTTAAGAGAACACACTATGGCCTACGCACATATTACTGGTTGGGGTAAATGTATTCCACCAGCAAGCATTAGCAACGATGAAATTAGCGAAATAGTTGATACCAACGATGAGTGGATCACCACACGTACTGGTATTAAATCTCGTAGGGTTAGCCATGTTAGCACTGCAGAACTTGCAACCGTTGCCGCAAAGCACGCCATCGATTGTGCAGGGATTGACGCAAAAGATATCGATTTAGTTATTTTAGCAACGTGTACCCCTTCTACTGTGGTGGCCAATACCGCCTCTTTAGTACAGAAAAACATTGGTGCTACCGGCGCTGCAGCTATGGATACCAATGCTGCGTGTTCTGGTTTTTTATATGCTCTTCAGGCAGCTACTGCTCAAATTCAGGCAGGTATGATTAAAAAAGCCGTGGTTATAGCTGCTGAGCGCATGACCTGGTATGTAAACTGGTCACGCCGTGACAGCGCTGTATTATTTGGTGATGGTGCAGGCGCAGTAGTACTCGAAGCCGCAGATACACCAGCAGGCCTACTTGGTACTAAAACCGGTTGCGACAGCGAAGACAGAGACATTTTGCATATCACCAACTTTGGTAGTGATTTAAATAAATATGAGCCAATTGGCCCATCAGACTTACTATTTGAAGGCCGTGAAATATTCAAACGTGCCGTTAAAGGTATGAGCGAAGCGTGTGATGATGTATTAACGCAAGCCAATCTAAGCCTTGATGACATTAACGTATTAGTGCCACACCAAGCTAATTTACGTATTATTCAAGCAATTCAGCATCGTTTAAAAGTGCCGGATGAAAAAGTAATGGTAAACATTGCTGACTACGGCAATACCTCAGCCGCCACGATTGCTATTGCGTTATGTGAAGCCGTAGAGCAAGGCTTAATTAAGCCGCATTCAAATATTATGTCGGCAGCGTTTGGCGCAGGTTTAACGTGGGCAGCAAGCTATATAAAATGGGGCGAGCGTGTTATGCCGATTAAAGTAAGTGATGCAACTTTGCCACCGTGTGAGCTAACAGGCCTTGAGCTTGTAGCCCCCGCAGTTAAAGCCTGCAAAGACGCTGAGCCTAGCTAAACGTTTTTAAGCACATAAAAATTAAACGCACTTTTTAGTGCGTTTTTGTTTTTTAGAAGAACAAACTCATGGAGCTAACTACATGGAACTATTAGGCATTCATCATGCTGCTATTATTTGCAGTGACTACGCCCGCTCTAAGCACTTTTATAGTAACGTACTTAAACTTAAAGTTATTAACGAGCATTTTAGGGCCGCGCGTAATTCGTATAAATTAGATTTAGCGATGCCTGATGGCAGCCAAATAGAGTTATTTTCGTTTGATGGAGCACCTGCAAGACCAAGCTACCCAGAAGCGCAAGGCTTAAGGCATTTAGCATTTAAAGTTAAAAACGTTGCCCAAGCAAAGCAGTATTTAGAGTCACAAAATATAACTGTGGAAGAGATAAGAGTGGATGAAATAACCGGCAAAAAATTCACCTTTTTTGCCGATCCAGATAACTTACCGCTTGAGTTATACGAGGTATAACCCTCGTATAACAAGGTTTATTTAAAGCGGCTTTGCAAGTAATTAAATACCGCACGAATACCTAACGCTTCGCCGCCGGTTGGGCGCCCAGGTAAAGCACGTAAATTCCACGCCATTACATCAAAATGTACCCAGGGTGTGGTTGGCTCTACAAACTCTTTTAAATAAAGCGCCGCGGTAATTGCACCACCAAATGGTGTGCTGGCACAGTTTGCCATATCGGCTACATCGCTCTTTAAAAAGCTTTTGTACTGATCAAATAAAGGCAATTGCCATACAGGGTCGCTTACATCCATACCGGCATCAATAATACCATTTGCTACATCGCGCTCTGTTGAGAAAAAGCCTGGTAACTCAGTACCTAAAGCAACACGACAAGCACCGGTAAGGGTCGCAAAGTCAATAATTAGCTCAGGGTTATCGTTTTGTGCCTCGCTAAGCGCATCACACAATACTAAACGCCCTTCAGCATCGGTATTGTCAATTTCTACCATAATGCCTTTACGCGTTTTAATTACATCACCTGGGCGAAATGCATTTCGCGATACCGCGTTTTCAACCGCAGGCACTAAAACACGCAGTCTAATTGGTAAATTAGCCGCCATAATTAGCTGCGCTAGAGCAATAACGTGCGCTGCCCCGCCCATGTCTTTTTTCATGTTACGCATGCCCGAGCTTGGTTTTAAATCAAGCCCGCCAGAGTCAAAACATACCCCTTTACCAACTAAGGTAATAAGTGGTGCGTTTTCATCGCCCCATTTTAAATCAAGTAAACGCGGTTTGTTTTCGCTCGCGCGTCCGACCATGTGTATTGTTGGGTAATTTTGCTCAAGTAGCTCATCGCCAATCCACTGGGTAAATTCGCCGTTGTAATTATTGGCTAAATCTTCCATTACTTGCGATAAATGCTGCGGCATCATATCTACCGCAGGTGTGTTTACTAAATCACGCGCTAAATAAATGGCATCAGCTTGTTGCTTAATACGCTGATACAGCGCTTCATCGGCAATGGCTAATTGTGCTTTGGCAGTTGGTTTTTCTTTATATTCACTAAATTCATAGCCGCCTAACACAAAACCAAGCGCGACTTGCTCTATAAAGGCATCATCGCCTTGAATTTGATACGTGCCCAGCGGTAATTTATTGGCAAGCTCGCCTGCGGCCCAAAAATCATTTTGGCTTTGTAATAAACAATAAACGTGGCTTAGCTCACCGGTTTGCGCGTCAGGCACAAGCGCTAAACCTTGCTTTTCAAAGCCGCTATTTGTTAACCATGTTTGGATAAAAGCCGGTTGTTGTGATTGCCAGTCAGTTAACTCGTTTTTAAGAATAAAAGATAAAGGAATACCAGAAGAAGTATGACGAAGTAATGCACTCATTGAAAAGCTCATATAATAAAAAATGGTAGCTCAAAGCATACCAATAAGACCGGCTAAAAGGTATAGCTAATTTTAGCCAGATTTATTCTTTATTTGGCGCTTTAGTGTGTTGTTTTAAATCCTCTTTAACTATTTCGGCGTCTAGCTCTTTAACTGGTTTATTAATGTTAAACGAGCTAGGCAACACATCTACACCTACCATTCTGCCTAGCTTTACAACTAATGGAATAGTAATAGGGGCAAATGGCAGTACGGCAAATACACCTAAGCCAAGCCCTTTTAAAATATCTACAAACTGCTCATTAGCACGCTTTAACTCTTCTTTGCTGGTTTGCCCTTGCGTGTAACGCCTATAAATGGTGAGCATTTCTATGGTTTCTTGCCTTTCTTGCGCAAGAGCAATTTTTAGCGCCACCATTGCACGACGAAAGCGAAGCTGTTGGCGCTTTTTACTAATTTTAACTACCCGCCAAGGCGCACGGTGAATAACTTTATATAATCGCATACCCTTTATTTTCACACATAAGGGGTTTTACACAAGAATAATTTACTTAATACGCCCTATACTTTACTCTTTTGCACCATAACAGTGCTCACAAGCTCATTTTTATGCAAAACAAACAAATAATAGTACTCCCCAAACCCCAAAAACCACAGCCTGATGAATGCTGCGGCGGAGGTAGCTGTAGCCCTTGTGTGTGGGACGAATACAGACAAAAATATCGTGACTGGCAAGCGCAAGACACACCACCTGCTTCACCAAAAGAAACAAGTTGATAACATTCACCCACCCACTTCGCGCATTAAATCTTCGAAAAATCGTTATAATCGCACTTTATTAGTTCAAATTAGTTACATACTGCACCATTGTTGCAAATATATTTTATTTTGAACTTTTTGTTATTAAAGAGTTAATTATTAATTGCCCTGAAAGTTTTTTATGTATAGGCTGTACATAGGACTTCACATGAGGTGGGCTTTTAGCTTTAAGAAGTCGAGTAGGTTGACTCTTTATCCCCATGTGAATACGTCCAAAATTATAAATAAGTAATGTTAATTACTGCATTACGTACAAAATATATTCTAACTGGGGAAAATTAGAATGAAACTTAAAAGCAATGCGCTAAATCAAGCAATTAAATTTGCATTAGCAACAACAACCACCGCAGGTTTGTTTATTTCAGGTTCTGCTGTTGCAGCAGAAGAAAGTGAAACTAAAGTTAATAAAAACGTTGAAAAAATTGCCGTAGTGGGTACTCGCTCAGCGCCACGCTCTATTGGTGATTCACCGGTTCCTATTGATATTATTGGCGGTGAAGAGCTAGAAAAGTCTGGTAACACAGACATGCTAGAGCTACTTAAAGGCTCTGTTCCTTCTTTTAATGTTCACCAAAACCCAATCAGTGATGCTGCATCACTAGTACGCCCAGCTAACTTACGTGGCTTACCTTCAGACAGCACATTAATCCTTTTAAACGGTAAACGCCGTCACCGTGCTTCTGTTATTGCATTTTTAGGTGGTGGTATTAACGATGGTGCACAAGGCGCTGATATTTCAGTTATTCCTAGCATTGCACTTAAGCAAGTAGAAGTACTACGTGATGGCGCAGCAGCACAATACGGCTCAGATGCAATCGCAGGTGTAATGAACTTCCAACTTAAAGATGCCTCTGAAGGCGGTAAATTTGAAGTACGCCATGGTCAATACTACGAAGGCGACGGTGATACAACACAGATATCGGGTAACGTAGGCTTACCATTTACAGACAACGGTTTTGCTAACTTAAGTTTTCAATATAAAACAGCAGATGCAACAAGTCGCTCAGAGCAACGCCCTGATGCAGCCGCACTTTCTGCTGCAGGTGTACCAGAAGTGTCTTCGCTTGCGCAAGTTTGGGGTGCCCCAGAGGTTGATGACGACATTTCAATTTTTGGTAACTTTGGTTTAGAACTAACAAACGACTCAGAATTTTATATGTTTGGTAACTACTCTGAGCGTGACGTACGTGGTGGTTTTTACTACCGTAACCCGCATACTCGCCCAGGTGTATACTCAAACGATGGCGGTGAAACACTACTTGTTGCCGATTTAACAGAAGACATGAGCGGTAACTGTCCTACTATCGCAATTGATGACAACGTACTAGATAACCCTGACTACATTAGCGGTGTTGCTAATAATCCTGATTGTTTTGCATTTAACGAAACCATTCCTGGTGGTTTTACACCTAACTTTGGTGGCAACATTACCGATACCTCTTTAACTATTGGTACAAAGGGTATGTTTACGGGTGGTTTCCTTAAAGATGCATTTTACGATTTAAGTGGTACGGTGGGTTTAAACGAATCTCGCTACTTTATTTACGACACGGTTAATGCGTCGTTAGGTGCAGACAGCCCACGTGATTTTAGCCCAGGTAAATATGAGCAACTAGAGAAAAACTTTAACTTTGACCTTTCTAAAGGCTTTGATTTTGACCTAGCGTACGATGTAAATATTGCCGGTGGTTTAGAATGGCACGAAGAAACATTTACTGTAATTTCGGGTGATGAAGCATCATTCACTGCAGGTCCTTTAACTGAGCAAGGTTTTGGTATTGGCTCTAATGGTTTCCCTGGTTTCAAACCTTCTGATGCAGGCGAATATACACGCCGTAACTACGCAGCTTATGTAGATATTGAAGCACCATTTACAGAAGAATTCTTAATGGGCCTTGCGGTACGTTTTGAAGATTACGACAGCTTTGGTACAACAACAAACTACAAAGTAATGGCGCAGTACCACGTAACTGAAGATCTAAATATTCGTGGCTCAGTAAGCACAGGTTTCCGTGCCCCTACTGTTGGCCAAGCTAACGTAAGTAACGTACAAACCAACTTAAGTGACGGTGTGCTACAAGATTCAGCACTTTTACCACCAACAAACCCAATTGCAGTGCAATTAGGTGGTACAGAGCTTGAGCCAGAAGAATCGCAAAGCTACACATTAGGTGCGGTTTACACTATTGGGGATTTATTTGTAACACTTGATTACTACAATATTGAAGTTGATGACCGTATCAGCCAATCTGAAAAAATTGTACTTAGCCAAGATGATAAAGACACGTTAGAAGCAGCAGGCGTACCAAATGCGCAAAGCTATGCACAAGTAAGCTTTTTCACTAATGACTTTGATACAACAACGCAAGGTATTGACTTAGTAGCAAACTACACAGCTGACATGCTAGGCGGAAGCTCTACATTTAGCCTTGCTTACAACTGGAATGAAACTGAGGTAACTAAGTTCAGCGACATTACCGGTGAGTTTAAAGTTAAGCGTTTAGAAGAAGATTTACCTAACCACCGTGCAACGCTTACTTGGGCACAGCAGTGGGAATCTTTTTCAATGTTTACCCGTGCTAATTACTACGGCGAATACCAAGGTGTTCACGTAGATTACGATGCAACAGCAAAAACAGCTGATGCAGCAGTAACTATTGACGCTGAAATAACGTACTTCTTAAATGAGTCTATTAGCTTCTCGGTAGGTGCACAAAACATCTTTGACCAAGACGCTGAAAAACTTGATTTTGAAGACCGTACGGGTATCCCTAACAATAACTGGGGTGGCCAATACTACGAAACATCTCCATACGGTATTAACGGTGGCTTCTACTACGCGAAAGCAACCTATACTTTCTAATATTTTTTCATGATAAACCAAGGCGAAATGTTAAGACATTTCGCCTTTTTTATTTTATATTAATTAAAAAACAATAATGCCTCATCATGCTAATTAAAAAAGCCAATCAATTACTACAAGAAAATAAACTCAAAGAAGCCGAGTTTCATTTTAAAGCAATTTTAAATAGTAACCCGCAAAGCGGCGAAGCATTATTTGGTTTAGGCAGGATAGCACTTAGGTTAGAGCGCTATGATGCAGCGGTATACTTATTACAAAAAGCATGCGAACGTTTACCCCATATGCTTGAGCCACTGCACGCCCTTGCCGATGCATTTAACGGCGTTAATTCCCCTAATGATGCGCTTAAAGTACTCGAATATGCTAAAAGTCTCGCAAGCCATAACCCAGAGCCTCATTATTATTTAGCTCAGCATTATTTAAGCTACGGCGAATTAGACAAAGCACACACCACATTTGCGCATGCGCTAAGCATGGGGCTATACCCCGTAACTGCCTATATTTTATTTGAACTAGTACAATTAGGCCGTTTCAATAAAGAACATAATTATGTGAGCAACCTGCACCACTTTTTAACGCAAACGAATAACGTGCGTTTAAAAATGGTGTGTTACTACGCGTTAGGTAAAAGCTACGACAAACTAGAAGATACAGAGCAAGCATTTAACTACTATGTGCTTGCCAACAAACTTCAAAAAAAGCTTACTCACTTTAAAACCAGTGACTTAGTGCCTTTCTATGAGGCAATTATAACGTATAATACACAACAGCTAATTGCATCTGCCGATCACACTTTTACCGGCACTATTACGCCCGTGTTTATTATTGGTATGCCCCGCAGCGGCTCAACCTTACTTGAGCAAATGATGGCCTGCCACTCACAGTTTGCCACATTAGGTGAAAACACCAGTATTGCTAACCAAGTGGTGGCGTTTATAGAGCAGCAAACGCAAACCCCTTACCCGCAATGCTTAAGCGCACTTAGTAACGATTTAATCGCAAAAGCTCGCAATATTTATATTGAGGAATTAAAAAAAGCACAGCCTATACGCCCTTTCATTATTAATAAGCTACCGAGTAACTATCAGTCTATTGGCTTAATTTACTTGCTGTTCCCTAATGCTAAATTTATTAATTTAAGTAGGGATTTTAACGCCACTGCTTTTTCGGTGTTCAGTAACTATTTTGCCGAAAATGAGCCGTACTTTTGTGATTTAAAAGAATTTAAACTTTACCATGCGTTGTATGCAAAATTAATGGATCATTGGCGCAGCCTGCCCTCATTACCGCTATACGATATTCATTATGAGCAAATAGTTGCCGAGCCTGAGTCGCAGCTAAGTGCTTTATTTTCGTTTTTAGGATGTGAGTATGAACCGCAATGCTTAGCATTTTATAAGCGTAAGGCTGCTGTTAGCACATTAAGCAAACAAGCCATTAGGCAGCCAATTAATACACAGGCACTCGCGCATTGGGAGCGCTATAAAACACCGCTTTTAAAACAGTTTGAATGAGCCTAATTGCCTAACTGTGCTCGTTAAACCAGCTTACAACATCTTTAAATTGCTCATCCCGTGCCTGAGGGTGAGTAAGCATATTAATATGATCGTAATCCACACTATGACCATGGCGCTTGCCATAAATTTTAAGGGTTTGTTTTCCAGGTCCGGACTCTGCCATAAACTTTTTAATATCAATAGGCTGCGCAAGAGCCTTATCGTTTACAGCGCCAATATGTAGTGTAGGAGGCACCTGCACTTTAGCTAATGCTTTTGCATAGTCAAAACCATCATCGCTATCTATCCATGGCCTTTTTTTAGCCCACTGCATGCTCTGATAATGCGACTTTTGCGATTCGTTATCGCTGCCCCACTTATAGCCTTTTGCGTTTAAGTACCCCTGTTTTTTAGCCAATATGGGCGCCATAAAGTACCAAATTACATTTGCTTGTAGTAACTTTTTAGGGTGATTGTTAAACAAAGATCGTTTAGAGCCAAAATAAGCACACGCTTTAACCTCTTTTAAATACTCAGGAAAACGTGCAAAAACGCTATTCATTAAAACGCCCCCCCAAGAGTGAGCAACCCAATAGTCTGGCTTTTTACCCTCGAATTGTTCAATGTAATTAATAAAGGCGGGGATATCTTCTACTATTGCCTCTGTTTGACCATATTTAGCCTGCGGCGAAATAAGCGGCTTGCTCTCTCCACGCCCGCGCAGGTCTGCTACATAACAGCAGTAGCCTTGCTCAGCCAAATAAGGGGCTAGCCCTTTATTGCTATGAGTATAAAAAATTTTGCCATTTTCTACTGCGCCGTGCATAAAAAACACCACGGGGCCCGCTTGCTTGTCGTTTGCTATACGGCGTAAATGCAGCGTTTGCTGATTGCCTAGTTGAACAAAATGTGAGTGCTGTGTAATTGCCACAAATTTTCCTTTATTATTTTTAGCCACTCATCCTACCAGTACCACTGTTAATTCTAAAGTAAATGGTTGCACTTTTTAGTGGGGCATTTGATACAATTGCGCCATTATTTAATTGCTAAATTAATGCTATGAAATCAAAACAAGTCACTAACAAACTCCACCCACGCAACCAACATTTACATGGCTACGATCTAGACATGCTATGCGATAAGCATGATGCGTTAACCCCTTTCATCATCGTCACCCCTGCGGGGAGTAAAAGCATTGATTTTACCAATAACACAGCAGTAAAAACGCTTAATCAAGCGCTTTTAAAAGCGCATTATAAAATAGATTTTTGGGATATTCCTGAGCATAACCTATGCCCTCCTATTCCTGGTCGCGTTGATTACATTCATTACTTGGCAGACTTATTAAGCGACGACAACCAACAAAATATTCCAACTGGCAGGCAAATTAAGGTGCTCGATATTGGCACAGGGGCCAATTTGGTCTACCCGTTAACGGGTAATCATGAATACAACTGGCACTTTACTGGTAGCGACATCGATGCAAATTCTATAAAAATAGCGAAGCAAATCGCCCAATTTAATGGTTTAAAAATAACCCTTAAACACCAAAAAAACGCATCATCTATTTTTGAAAACATTATAAATCAAAAAGATTTATTTCATTTAACCCTGTGTAACCCCCCTTTTCACGCAAGCGCAGAAGAGGCCAGTAAAGGGTCGCAGCGCAAATGGAAAAACTTAGGAAAATCACCTAAAAACACTCTTAATTTTGGCGGGCAAAATAATGAGCTATGGTGCGAAGGCGGCGAAGCACAGTTTGTTAGCAATATGATTGCTCAAAGTGAGCAATTTGCAGAGCAAGTAATATGGTTTACCTCCTTGGTTTCAAAAAAAGAAACACTTAAAGTGTTAGAAAATAAATTAAGCACCCTCCCTATTGCCGAATATAAAATTATAGACATGGCACAAGGACAAAAAGTAAGTCGCTTTATTGCCTGGAGTTATTTTGATAAAGCCACCCGTGAACAAATTTTTGAAGAGCTTGTTTAAACCCATAAAAACAATAAAGCCTGTAGTACTTAATAAAGGAATAACAACCATGATAGATTTTCGCTCAGACACGGTTACTAAACCTTCAAAAGCCATGCGCGATGTAATGTATAGCGCGCCAGTAGGCGATGATGTGTACGGGGATGATCCTAGCGTAAACCAGCTAGAAGCCTATGCAAGTGAGCGTTTTAGCTTTGAAGCCGCACTTTATTGTAGCTCTGGCACGCAAGCTAATTTACTTGCGCTTATGGCTCATTGCGAACGCGGAGATGAATATATTTGCGGGCAAAATGCCCATAACTATAAATTTGAAGGCGGTGGCGCTGCAGTATTAGGCTCTATTCAACCACAACCGATTGAGAATGAACCCGATGGCAGCCTCTGCTTTGATAAAATTGCCGCAGCAATAAAACCAAACGATAGCCATTTTGCCAACACCCGCTTACTTAGCCTTGAAAACACCATAGGCGGAAAAGTGCTCCCCCTTAGCTACTTAGCCAAAGCCCGTCATTTTGTAAATGAGCACTCGTTAGCTCTGCACTTAGATGGCGCACGTGCGTTTAATGCAGCAGTTGAATTAAACGTTGATATTACAGATATAACCCAGCATTTTGACTCTGTTTCAATTTGCTTATCAAAAGGGCTAGGTGCTCCCGTTGGCTCGCTATTACTAGGCACAAAGGCGCTTATCAAAAAAGCACGGCGCTGGAGAAAAGTACTCGGTGGTGGCATGCGCCAAGCCGGAATGCTGGCAGCCGCGGGGCATTACGCACTTGAAAATAACGCCTCTCGCTTAAAAGACGATCACGCTAATGCGCGTTATTTAGCAAGTAAGCTTAATGAGCTCAATGGGTTTAGCGTTGATATGAATAACACCACTAACATGGTGTATGCGCGCTATTCAAGTGAGTTAAATATAGCGCATATTAGCGAGCAATTAGCACAACAAGGCATATTAATTAGCCCAAGCAAACAGCTTAGGCTAGTCACTCATCTTGATATAAACCAAGATGATATAGATACTTTTATACGAGCCTTAGCGGCCCATATTTAACTCAGCCTTATAGTGCTTGCGGCACACCGACACATAACGGTCGTTGCCGCCAATTTCTACTTGGTTACCATCGGCAATGGCATTGCCGTTTTCATCTGTACGCAACACATGATTGGCTTTACGGCCGCAATGGCACACTGTTTTAAGCTCAACCAGTTTATCGGCCCATGCTAGCAAGTACTGAGAGCCAATAAATAACTCACCTCTAAAGTCGCTTCGCAGGCCATAACACAATACCGGAATACCAAGTTCGTCAACCACATCAGTCAGCTGCATAACTTGCTCTTTAGATAAAAACTGGCATTCATCAACCAATACACAGTGGCGCTTTTTTTCGTTTTGCAGATTTTGGATCAGCTCAAAAACATTTTTTGACGCATCAAATATATGCGCATCAGCTTGCAGCCCGATACGAGACGATACTTTTCCTACACCAGAGCGGTTATCAATTGCAGCCGTTAAAATAACTGGCTCCATACCGCGCTCACGATAGTTAAACGCAGATTGTAATAAGGTGGTTGATTTACCCGCATTCATCGCAGAGTAGTAAAAGTATAATTGAGCCATTGCCGTGCCTTAAGATAGAAAGTGCGCTTATGCTACCTTAATATGCGATTAATACCAATTTCATATCGCTATTTTAGTTAATAAGCGCTTTGATTTTCTTATTACTCAACAGCTTGCAAGTATTTTATATAAATTTGTGCACTGTCAAAGCGCGCTAACCATTGCCATATCTCTTTACTAAGCTGGCTATTTTGCTGGTAAAACTGCTTTGAAAAAATTAAATAACCGTCTGTTGTTTCATAAGGTGGGTAAAGGGGTTTTACATCGCTCCCTTTATGTTGATAGCTCGACACTTTTAAGTCATCTACTTGGCATAAATCAACACTTGCCTGCACCACTCCTTTATCAAGTAATTCAAATGCTTTGTCTTTTGAAAAAGTATTATGAATATAAAAAGGCTCTTCTTTTAGCGCGCTGTTTAAGCCATAGCCATTAGGAATGGCGATAGTAAACGCTTTATTTTGAAATACTTCGCGCGTTTGCCATTGTTTATGAAAACGAGCCCGCCCTATTAAGCAGCTACTAAAACGACTCACTGCAAATTTTTCTAGCAACACCCCTTTTTCGTTTGTAGGGTACACAGCAAAACGTTCACGCCCATCACGATAGCTGGCAATAACGGCATTAACACGGTTAAGTTCTAAATCGTTTAGGCATCTGCGCCATGGTTTTCTAACAAATGAAATAGCCACATTGGGTATGTCGGCATCCAGTTGCTTTAAAATTTCAATTGAGGCGCCAGGGTTATCTATAGGTACCTCTTGCCCAATGCCCAAAAACATAGGTGCAACGTCTTTATCTTCGTAGCAAAATATAAGCGTTTGAGGGTTAGCAAACACTGCTGAAGAAAACATCAAACCAATTATAAATAAATAATTTAAGCTGCTAATACTCATAATAATTTTTATTAGTAAATAATGTAAATTGTAGCTTGTGATAACAAAGCTGCCAGTGCTGTAACAGTTAAATTATCCCTTCATGCTTTAGTAGCCAACTTTTTCTCTCAAGGCCACCGGCGTACCCAGTAAGCTTTGAGTTTGCACCAATAATTCGATGGCACGGCACTATAATACTGATGGGGTTTTTGCCATTTGCAGCCCCGACTGCTCTTACCGCCTTAGGATTATTTAATTGTTTAGCTATATCGCCGTAGGTCATGGTTTTGCCAAAAGGGACGCTGAGCAACGCTTGCCACACACCATTTTGAAAAGGCGTACCTTGCGTATCTAATGGCACATTAAAGGTTTTGCGCTGACCATTAAAGTATTCGTTTAATTGCTTTACGCAGATTAAAACCGCTTCATTTGTTACTTGCTCAACGGGTGTATGGGTGTAGTGTGTTTTTGGGTAAAAACCAACATAGCTCACCCCGTTTTCAGTCGCTTGAATAATAACATCGTCAATCGGGCTCGAAATTGCGGTCTGTATAATCATGAAAGTTGCTGCCATAGTTGAAACGTTAAGTACGAGCGAAATGGAGCGCTCAGCTCTGGGTTAAATTGCTTAGCATTGATCAGCGCCTTTTTTACCCCGAGATCGCCGGCTAATAGTATATCTGGGTTACTTTGCCCGCGCAGTTTAGCGTAGTTAACAGTCCATGGGCCTATCCCTTTTATATCGAGCCAATTATCCAAAACCCTGTTATCGGGGTTATCAGCGCAGTACTTAGATAAATTTTTTAATGCATTTTTGCGCGATTGCGGCATTTTAAAAAATTCAAAGTCGCATGTCGCTAAATCCTCAGGCTGTGGAAAATACACTTTATCTGCGTGTTTATCGCCTCGCTCTGCAACCAGCTTTGTTACTAAAGTGTGCGCTGCCCCCACGCTAACTTGTTGACCCAATACAGCGCGGATCCCCGCTTCAAAGCTTGACCATATCCCAGGTAAGCGTAGCCCTTCACTTAATGTAAATGCCCCATTAATACTGTTTTTTAAGTGGCTTTCAATAGGGTTTATATCGGCATCTACATCAAGTACACGGCGTATATTATTAATTACTTTTTGTAAGTGCTCGGTATTATTTATTACTATTTCAACTTTAAAATGGTTATTTTGCGCCTTAAAGTGCGCATTAAAATAACCTACCACCCCTTTTAGCTTAAATGTTCGCCCGTAACTGGTTGGGGTTATCCACTCCATAGGCTCTATTAACCGCTTTGACAAAAAGCTGTGCAAAGCCTGCCAATTGTAAGGAGGTCTAAAAGGGAGAGTTAATACGATCACAGGGGTTGCCTCTTTTTTTGATTTTCTGAGCTTTGATGGGGCCATATTTAATTGTTGTAAAAAAGCATCGTTAAAACGTCGCACACTTTTAAACCCAGCGGCAAATGCAATATCGGTTATAGGTAATGTGGTTTCTTGAATGAGCTTTTTAGCAAACTGACATTGGTTAAATAACCGATACTGAGTAACAGACACACCAAAGTGCTGATTAAATATGCGTCGCAAATAACGACTGGTAATACCCAAACGAGTAGCTAGCATTTCGCAATTACAGCTATCACCTAAATCAATTAACTGCTTAGCTCTAAGCGCGGTCGTTTTTACCCCCTACCAAGCAGCGCTGCCCGGAGCACTATCGGGCCTGCAGCGTATACACGGTCTAAAGCCTGCTTGCGCTGCGTTGTGCGCATATTGATAATACACCACATTTTTTTCTTGAGCGGTGGGCGCGGGGCAAATTGGCCGACAATAAATACCGGTGCTTTTTACCGCAACGTAAAATAAGCCATCAAATCGTGCATCGCGGCTTTGCCGTGCTTTTTGCCAATACTGATTATTCATGTAGGGTCTTAATCAATAAAACGTACCTCAGCATAACAATTTTTAAAGCAAATACTGGCCGTTTTCGGCACTCATCTGCTTTTAAAAAAGTATTATACCAACCCACTTAATTAAGCGTTTTAGTATCACTATTGCTCTGCAAAATCGAGTAAGTCTTGGCCTGCTAGGCGGTAGATTATCCATTCGTTTTGGGCTTTTGCCCCAATGCTATTATAAAAATCTATAGCGGGTTTATTCCAATCCAGTACTACCCACTCAAAGCGTCCACAGTCGTTTTTTATAGCTTTATTAGCAAGGTGTTTCATTATTAGTTTGCCCGCACCATTGCCACGGCTATCGGGGCTTACGTATAAATCTTCCAGATATAAGCCATTTTTACCCAGCCAGGTAGAGTAATTATAAAAATACACCGCAAAGCCAATAGGCTCATCATCTTCAAGGCAAATAACACTGTGTGCAGTTGCCCCCTCACTAAACAGCGTTTTTATAATTGCCTGCTCATCTGTTTTTACTGCATCGGGTTCTTTTTCGTAAATGGCCAGTTCGGTAATAAACTGTAAAATGGTTGGCGCATCGCTTTTTTTAGCGTCGCGTATTTGTATTTGCTTACTCATGTTATTAATCCTACAAGTACTGCTCTATTTTCTCTTTTAAAATATCAAGCTGAATGGGTTTAGTTAAGTAGTCATCCATACCGGCATTAATACAACGTTCTTTATCTGAGTCCATTGCATTGGCGGTTAGGGCAATTATCTTTATTGCTTTGTGCTCATCCCCTGCCATACCGTCTCGTATATTAGCCGTGGCGTCAAAGCCATCCATTACCGGCATTTGGCAATCCATTAACACTAAATCAAAATACCCTTCGTTATGCTCGCTTAAGGTATTTATGGCTTCTTGACCATTTTGCGCCAGTATTACTTCGCAATTTAGCTTTTTAAGCATCAGTGTAGAAACATGCTGATTAACGGGGTTATCCTCAACTAATAAAATTTTTGCAGGTGTGTCTGATTTTTCTTTTCTGAGTGACGAAATATACCCTGGGGTCACCAAAGGAAGGGGCTCGGTGCTGTCTGAACTTGTAATAACCGATAACGCAGAAATTAAATCGGCGGTTGTAACCGGTTTAGGAAAATAAGCCTGAAAACCAATTTTTGAGTAGCGCTGAGCGCCTTCCATACCTGCAATACTGGTCATCATTACTAATGGCATGGCTTTATAGTCATCATGTGCTTTAAGCACTTTACACAGCTCCATTCCATCCATTTCTGGCATTTGCATGTCTAGCACGGCAATATCAAACATAGGCTGATTATTTTCTATGCGCTGTGCACATAGTTCAAGCGCCTGTTTTGCACTACTAGCAAGCGTAACATTGGCCCCCCAATGTCCTAACTGCTGAGAGATAACTAAGCGGTTTGTCTCGTTATCATCAACCACTAGTACATTTAACGAACTCATATTTATATTAGGGATAGTACGTTCTTTTTCGATGCCTTCAGCCACTTGCATGGTTGCAGTAAATTCGCTGCCTTTGCCAGGTTCGCTCGCCAGTGAAATTTTACCATTCATTAGCTCACATAACTGTTTACATATTGCAAGCCCCAGCCCCGTGCCTCCGTATTCTCGCGTGGTTGATGCATCCACTTGCGAAAAAGGGGTAAATAATTGCTGTTGTTTTGCTTCGGTTATGCCTATTCCTGAGTCTTTTACTTTTATATTTAGCAGTAGGTCTTGGTCGGTTTTTTCTATAGATGCACTCACCACCACTTCACCCTGGCTGGTAAATTTAACCGCATTACTAATTAAGTTGGTTACCACTTGGCGTATGCGCCCGGGGTCGCCCATTAAATGTGAAGGCTCCAAGGAGACTAAATCTAAAATAATCTCAATGCCTTTTTCTTGTGCGGTAAAGGCCTGTGCCTCGGCTATTTCGCCAATTAAGTCGCGCGCATTAAAATGTATATGCTCAAGCTCAACTTTGCCTGCTTCCGCCTTAGAAAAATCTAAAATATCGTTAATAACGCCAAGTAAAGAATGAGCACTGCTTTTAGCAATAGCGACCTTTTTTTCTATTGGTTTACTTAATGGCTCTAACTCTACCAGCTCTAACATGCCTAATACGCCATTCATCGGTGTACGAATTTCGTGGCTCATGGTTGCTAAAAACTGGCTTTTTGCTACAGCAGCATCTTGTGCTTGCACTAAAGCAACCTTTAGCTTTTCAGCGGTTTCTTTACGCTTTTGCGAGACCAAGGTACTACCGACTAACGTAGCCAAAGAGCGCAAGTAGGTTTCTTCGCTTTGCGTCCAAATGTGCTTAGCCCCTACAGTTTCTGCACATAAAATACCTAAATTTCCATCGCCTGATGAAATAACCGCATTCAGCATTGACTGAATATTTAATGGTTGAGTATAACTTTGCGTAAATTCAATGGTTGCTTTATGCGTATATACATCTTCAATTGCCACTAGGTTTTGCTCAAAAATAGCCTCATAGTAACTTGGAAAATCAGCCTTTTTAAGAACGCCGTCAAAATCCACAAATCCATCTTTTCGAGTATATAAACCATGGCACGCCATTTCGTCGCACTGTTTGTTAAATATCCAAATAGAGGCACGCTCAACATTTAATACCTCTACCATCGACTTTATCGTCAGCTTTTTAACTTGCGCAACGTCGCTATTTTGTACCTCAGGCGAAACCGTTAATGACGCTAAATTTTTGTTATAGGCGTTTGCTTTTTCGCTTTCTAACTCTAGGCGTTTATGTGCATCAATACTTTGGAACGAGCCAAAAACACGCACACATTTACCGTCTTTAAATTCCGCCTGCCCCATCGACTTAACCCAGCGCTCTTTACCGGTATAAGTTAAAATTATCAGCTCTACACTCCAGCTTTCGCCTAAAGTCACCGCACATTCAAACAACGTACTAATTTTATCGCGGTGCTCTCCTGGCTTATAAAAGTTAATGGCTGTATCAATGTTAGGTTCAAACCCGTCGGGAACTTCGTGTATTACTTTTACTTCGTCTGACCAATACATGGTTTGGTTTTCAAGGTTTATTTCCCATGCGCCAATTTGGCCTTGTTTACTCATTGCTTCAAGCAGGTTTTGTTGGCGGGTAATTTCTACTTGAGTATTATGGCGCTCAGTAATGTCTAAAATAAAGCCATCTAAATAAAGAACTTCGTTGTCATCGCCATAAATTGCTTGGCCTTTTTCATGCACCCAGCGAATACTGCCATCATTTCTTTTTACTCTGTATTCAATAGACCAAGGCAGCTTTTGTGCAATACAGGTACTTACTTGCAGCCCAACATCTTGATCGCCATCGTGAATAATAGCGGCAAAGCTTAGTGTTTTATTATTAATAAAGTCATCAGGCGTATAGCCTGTTATGTCTTTTACTTGGTCACTCATGTACAACATAGTCCAGGCTTTATCGAACTTACATCGATAAATAACCCCTGGAATATTTTCCACCAAAGAAGCAAAGCGATCGCGGCTATACTGTAGCTCAGACTCTATTTGCTTGCGCTCGGTAATATCTAAATGTGTTCCAATCATACGACGAGGCGACCCATCTAGGTTCCAGTCGACTACTTTTGCAGTATCGAGTACCCAAACCCAGTGGCCATCTTTGTGTTTCATTCGCGCTTCGCTGACATAGTAACCGGTGTCACCATTAAAATGCGCTTTTAGCTTTTGCTCTGAAATAACCAAATCATCGGGGTGTGCAAACTTATACCAAGTATTAATAGTGGTAGGTTCTAACTCGCTGAGTTTATAGCCTATTATTTCTGCCCAGCGATTATTAAAAGTCACTTTGCTGGTATCTATAAACCAATCCCATATTCCTACGGCGGTGGTATCTATGACTAACTGAAGCTGGGTTTTGTGCTGCTCAAGTTCAAGCTCTTGTAATTTTAATGGCGTGACATCAGTACGAATGGCTATATAGCTTTGCGGTTTTCCGTGCTCATCAAAAAATGGCGCTATGGTGGTGTCTACCCAATAAAAACCGCCATGTTTTGCTTTATTACAAATTTGGCCGTTCCATACTTCACCCCGTTTAAGGGTTTTATACATGCTTTTAAAAAAGCCTTTGTCGTGCCTTCCTGAATTAAGTAAACGGTGATTTTGACCTATAAGCTCATGTTCTTCATAGCCGCTAATTTCACAAAACTTCTTATTTACAAAAGTGATAGTGCCCGCTAAATCTGTTACCGCAACAATGGCATGCTCATCGAGGGCACTTTTTTGCTCATCCAATTGTTTAAACGCAGTTTGCAAAGCAGAGCGCTGCTTTTGCAGTATGCTCTGCTGCTCTTCTTTAAATGCCACCATTTTTTGAAGATCTACTGATAACCTATTTAACTCGTGGCTATCAGTTAAAGTAGGCACCTTTACTTTCTCGCCATCGGTAATTCGGGCCATTACTGAGGTAAGCTGAATTAAAGGCTTAGATAAGCGCCGACTAAACCACCACGCTGCGCATAAAATGAGAAGTAAAGAAACTGCATTTGTAAAAATAGCCAGCTGCTTATAATAAGTAGAGTCTTTGAGCATAATATGCAAAGGTTTTGCTGCTAAAAGTTGCCACCCTTGCACACCTAAAAAATTTAAATCACTAATATATGCATGGTATGTCGTGCCGTTGGCACTGGCGTAATCAAACACTTGCTTACTGGTGAGTGCCGTTTGCGAAAAAACAGGCGCCTCATCTGCATTTGTTACTGAAGAGCGCTCTATTTTATTATTATGTAGTACAAAAAAACTCACTTCGTTGTGCATGTTGTGAATGGTGTTTAAGCTTTTTAAAAGGCCATTAATATTTACTTCTGTGAGAATTACACCCTCTAGTTGTTGCGCCGAATTAAGCAAAGGCATAGCCACAATATTAAACTGTTTGCCATTTAACATAACAGAGCCAAAAGCGGCTGGCGTTGAGGTATTAACCGAATTTATAAGCGTACTAAGCTCACCTTTGTTTATCTGCCCGTAAGGCGAGATAATGGGCTGCTTAAGTGCCGATGCAGCGATAATTTCTATACTGTTTACAAAGTCATATTGATTAACAAAATGATTTATTAATTTGCTTTGTTCAAGCGGGAAGTTAGAAAGCTGATTTTTAAAGGTATATAAATCAGTAAGGTGATCATCAAACCATAAATTAGCAAACTCTGAGGCGATAGAGCTTAATTCATGAAGCTCTGCATTTGCATTTTTTTGCAAGGTATTATTAACGTGCTGTAAGCTAAACCAGGTCAGCAAGCAAAGTGGAACAATAGCAATAACTAAAAAAGTAATGATCAGCTTACTACGCACAGACTGAGCTGTGCCATTTAGCAGCCCATACTTTTTTCCTTCAACCATGCTATATATCCAATAACTGTAATTGTATTATTTATTACCTATATTAATGCACTAAAACCTAAAAGACGCAAGTTTTAGCCCGCAAAGCGTTTAAAATACATCACATAATTACAGTTTAAACATCAATAAGTTGCAATTAAAATTTACACGTAAAAATAAGCAAGAACGCAAACCGTGCATATTTTAATTTTTAGCTGGTGTTTATTTCATTATTATAAAAATTAAAGCGCATTACTCATACGAACTTTTACTGACTTAAAGCCACTAAATTTTTAAACTTTATTTAAGGGACTAAAGCTTAGCGTGTTGTTCGCGGTTTTATATACAGTAGTTTGCTTACACAAAGGGTCACATTTTATAAATTGATAAACACCTGTTCTATCACTTACAATCGCTGTAACTGCTTATTATAGAGATTACTTTTGAAAATCTGGTTACGTCGAATTCACTTATACCTTGCCTTACTAAGTGGCCTTTTTTTGTTAATACTCAGTATTAGCGGCGCCATTTTACTTTATGCAAATGACATACAATATTATATTCAGCCCGATAAATGGCAGATAGAACCACAAACCAAAACGCTTAGCCACGCAGAATTAATCCGCGCAGTACAGCAGCAAACAGATAAAAAAATCACCCGCTTTATGCCCCTTAGTAACCCTAATGCCAGCTGGCAATTTAGATTAGGTGATGGCAGTAACGCCAGTGTGAACCCGTATACAGGCAAAGTAATTTTTCAATACCAAACAAATGACACGCTGTATGGTTTTACCCTTGCTTTGCATCGCTGGCTATTATTTGAAACAGTCTCTGGTGAAAAACCACTAAAAAACGTGGTCTCTGTATGCGCCCTATTATTAATAATAAATGTGTTAGTGGGCTTTTATTTATGGGTTAAGCCTAAAAACCGCCTAAAACGACTGGCGATTAAACCTAAAGCTAAATTTAAAGTACTTATGTATCAGCTACACACCGTGCTTGGTGTTTATGTTTTATTACCGCTATTGCTTATAGCCTTCACAGGTATCACCTTTAATTGGAAAAGCGCGACCAAAACATTAGTAGAAACCGTGGCATTTTCTCAAGTACAAAATAGGCCTAAAGCGCCAAAAGTGATAGCAAAATCAACAGCAAGTATTAACTACGACCAAGCAATAAATAAAGCCCTTGATGTATTTCCTGAGGGGATTTTGTATCGTATTTACTTACCTAAAAAACACAATGACCCAATCGCTTTACGCCTACAAAACCCAGGAGAAAGCCATGCTTATAGCTGGGTGTGGGTAAATCCATACAACGCTAAAGTGCTTAGCGCGTATGATGCCAGTAAAGCAAATGCAGTCACCCATGTATGGAACTTTAAATATGTGTTTCATACTGGCGCATTTGCAGGGCCGATTGTAAAATTTGTATGGCTTTTAGTATCACTGTCGTTAGCATTTTTTATACTCAGTGGTGTTTATTTATGGTGCAAACGGCATAAGTGGGTATAACATTACCCTTTAAATGAAAATGCAAAACTGTACATAAACCAAGCAATAACGCAAACTTAAATAAGAATCAAAACCAATTGTAAATTAATGATTTTTATAGAAAAACTTGCAAAATACGCAAATTTAACTACACTGTGCACAATTAAAATAGTTAAGGTGATTTATCATGAAAGGTAATCAAAAAGTAATCGATGCATTTAATACTTTGCTAGCCAATGAGTTAGCCGCAATTGACCAGTATTTT
The DNA here is from genome assembly GCA_007988745.1 of Pseudoalteromonas atlantica. Lineage (GTDB taxonomy): Bacteria > Pseudomonadota > Gammaproteobacteria > Enterobacterales > Alteromonadaceae > Pseudoalteromonas > Pseudoalteromonas atlantica. The sequence continues at coordinate 1,624 of BJUT01000023.1, read as the reverse complement.
ATTCATTCACGCATGTATGATGACTGGGGTTTAGATAAATTATATGTACGCCTTAACCATGAAATGGAAGAAGAAAAAGATCATGCTGATTGGCTAATCAAACGCATCTTGTTTTTAGAAGGCGTGCCTAACATGACTAAACGCCGTGACCTTTTAATTGGTAACGATGTAAAAAGTATGATGCAAAACGACTTAACACTAGAGCTTGAAGTAGTTGCATGTGTTAAAGAGGTAATTGCTATTTGTGAAGAGCAGCAAGATTATCAGTCTCGCGAAGTGTTAGAAAAGCTATTATTTGATACCGAGGAAGATCACGTTTATTGGTTAGAGCAACAACTTGGTCTAATTGATAAAATTGGTACGCAAAACTACCACCAAGCACAAATGGGCGAGTAAGGAGCATAAAGTATGAAAGGCGATAAAGACGTTATAGCAGCTTTAAATAAAGTACTCGCTAATGAGCTTGTGGGTATTAACCAATACTTTTTGCATGCCCGCATGTTTAAAGATTTTGGTTTTAGCCAGCTTGATAAAGCAGACTACAAGGTTTCAATTCAAAAAATGAAAAACGCCGATCGTTTAATCGAACGTATTTTATTTTTAGAAGGCTTACCTAACTTACAAGACCTAGGCCGTTTACGCATTGGCGAAAACAGCGAAGAAATGATTGCCGCAAATATGAGCTTTGAGCTTGATACAATTGATGATTTGCGCAGTGCAATTAAATTAGCTGAAAACAAAAAAGATTATATTAGCCGTGAAGCACTCGACAATATTTTGAACGAGCAGGAAGAACAAATTGACTGGCTAGAGACCCAGCAACTACTTATTCAAAATACAGGGCTTGAAAATTACTTACAGTCTCAACTGTAAGGTAAATTTAGGTCATAAAAAAAGCAGCTTTATAAGCTGCTTTTTTTGTATTTGAATTTTGTAATAACGAATTAAGCGACTTGATCGGTAATATCTGCAATCTCAATAAGTTTGCGATTTAGGATCTTTTTAGTACAACAACAACACTTACCGCATTGGCTGCCTACTTTAAGCTCTTTAGTTAATTCACGCATGGTAGTTGCACCATCGTCAATTGTTTGCTCAATTTTTTTATCAGTCACCCCGTGACAAAGACAAATATACATGAATACAAACTACTCTCAATTTCATTTAGTAGGTGCATACTAATCTAAACAATAATGGTTATCAATTGTTTGTGAAATAAAAATTAGTTATTTTTCAAAAAATTGATCAGTGCCACTTAAATCGAGAATTCACGGCGCGTTGAGAACTTATTGATTTATAATGAAATATGGCACTTAAATTGAGATTTATTAACTAAATTACACTCTAAAAATAATTATGTTTTTTATTAGGTAAATTTCTTAAACAACGAGAAATCGCTTGAAAACATCTATTACAGTAAGTGATTTGAATTGATAATTTGCCCTATCTGTTATACGAAAGCTAATCGGTTTACTTCGAGGTAGAGTTTATTTAGGCCGATGCTTTGCGGAGTAGCAACAGCGCATCTTTATTTTTCATTACATAAAGAACTTGTATTCATGGGCAGTTATAGCCGTGGATTGCATCACTCAATAATTACCGGCGGTCTGCTCTGTGCCATAAG
>BJUT01000022.1 GCA_007988745.1 Pseudoalteromonas atlantica | reverse complement strand
CTGAGCTGTTGTGCCTTGCTATGCTTCAGCGTTTCCCGTCTCAGTGGGGTCGCATTATAGGGAGATTCGAGCGGGGGTCAATGTTTTATTTCAGCTTTTTGACAAATAAATTAATTTAGTATGAAACGCATACAAATAAAGGCCTACGGGCTGATTTTAGATTAAAAAACGCGCATGTTAAGTCGCTATTTTACAGCTAATATTTGCGCGTTAGAAAAAGCAGTACATTTAGTAATCGCTGTACTGCTTTGTTGGTTTTAATTTGCTGCAATTTGCCATACAGCTATAGAACCTGAGATCTCATTACCGATTATAAGCAGTGGCTCGCCTGTCGCACTTTGTTCGGCAGTTACAAACACCATGCCTTCGGGTGCAAGGTCGCCGGTTATACCTGCCCCTTCTATTACACCACGGTTATAAAAGTAATCTTCAAATTGCACATCGTAAGGGTTGGTAATATCGTAAACCATAATCCCGCCCATGCGCTCAAGACCTATAAAGGCAAAAGTGCGTTCGTCTATCGTACCTATTGTTAGCGCTTCGGGTTCTGCGCCTTTATCATCTGAGCGTGTGTCACCTTCGTTTTCATCTTCATTGTTATTAAAGGCTTCACCATGAACCGATGCGGTAATACGACCTATGTCATCGCCTGAGTCAAATACCACCAGCCCATTACTGTCCCAAATAGTAAATGAGCGTGCACCATAGGCATAAAGCGATTCGTATTGACCGTCGTCATTCGTATCACCTTTTACAGTGCTTACCTTCAAGCGGCCTATATCGTCATCGTCGTTATTTAAGTAGTCAAAATTAGCTGCAAGCGTTAAATCTTCAACACGGCTTTCATCTATATAGGCAAGACAGCCATCATTTTCATCGTAATCTAGGCCGCCCTTTGCTGTGCAGTCTGCTTCATCTGTTACATCAAAGAAGTACTCGCGTGCATCACCTTCATTTGCCGATACTATAAAGTTTGCGCCTTTCCAGCTAAAGCTTGAAATTGTATCTGGCTGATACATACCATAAAGCCCTGGGTACGATTTAAAATTAACACCGCCGTCTTTATCTGATGCATCTATTTGTAAATTTGACCAGTCTTTAAAGCCTAGCGCTTTTAGCTCTACGCTATTATCTTCTAGGTTAATAATAGCGAGACCGTTATTTTCTTGAATTGATACGTAGGCATATTTGTTATCTTTAGAAATGCTGACGTACTCAGGCTCTAAATCCATAGCTACTGTCGTATTTATTACATTTCCGTTAATAGTGCGCCCTGTAGGGTTAGCAAACACAAATCCATCAGACTCAAGTTCAGCTTGCTGACTATTGTAAGTAGTAAAGTCAATATTAGTTGCCGTATCAGCTACTACACCTTCTACTATATTAATTATGCTTACAGAGCCTTCTGGGTCGATACTGTAATCGCCATTAGGTTCACCTTCATTGGCTACAACTACTTTTGTACCGTCGTGGTTAAAAGTCACCATGTCTGGTAAAAAGCCCGCTGGTACATTTTTTATGAAGGCGGGTGTATCGCCGCTTATGTCGTAAAATGCAATTTGACCCGCTTCGCCCACATTTTTAGCAGTCATAGCCACAGCTAGCATTTGGTTGTTTTCATCTATTGCTATGCTGTTTGCATCGCCTGGGGTGTTGTCGTTTAAGGTAAGGGTAATGGTTGATGTTAGGTTAGTTGCACTCACTATCCCTTCGTTATCTTGAACAAGGGCCGCCGTATCAAAGGTGTCGGCGGGTATAATATTCACTACTGCTTCATCACCAGAACTATTAATGGCGTATATCCACTTTTTAGATGCTTGATAAGCGACTATTTCGGCTGCACCTTCGGGGCTTTGGGCATTAAGTACAGCGCGGCCTACTAAACTTATATTTAACGCAGAGTTTGCATTAGTGCCGTTAGTACCATTTTGACCCGCTGTGCCTTGCTCCCCTTGGATACCTTGCGTGCCGTCTTGGCCGTCATCTCCATCTAGTGAGCAACCCGTTAATATTGATATGAGTGAAAGTGCTATAAGTGACCTTTTTAACATTGTTATTTTCCTTAGTGTGGTATTGAACAAAATAACAACACACAGGTATGACAAAGCTATGGCACTTTTATTTTCATTAGATTTCGGCAATAAAAAAGCGAGTGTTAAACTCGCTTGAAGCTAAGGAGTAGCTTATTACCCATGAAAGCAGCTTTGTAGCTAAAAGCTATTAATTTCGAGTTTCTTTTATAAACTCTTTTAGCTCATCAACCGAAGGCTCAATACCTTGTTGGTTTTTTTGCTCGAACCAATCGGCTAGATCACTGATTATGACAGAGCCATCTTGTAAGCATAACTCATCGTTTTTTAGCCAAACATCAGGCGATCGAAGTGAGGGTTCAGTATACCAACTACAATAAGTGTAACCTCTGCTTTTTAAATTAGCCTCTATAACGAGATTCGTCGGGATTGATAGAATTAATAAAACAATTAAACCTACAACTGCAGTTTTAAATGCATTAATTAAAGTTAACTTTATATCAAACCCCAAAAAGCGCTGTAAAGTCGATAAAAACGTTAGAAATAAGCAAGGCAATAATAAAAAAGATAATAGTATGGTGGCCTGCTCTTTGATAAAAAATTGAGGCTGACTAACTAAAAATATAGTTTCCACTTCGGAAAAAAAGTTTAAGGCTATTTTGTAGCACAGTCCTCCACTAATAATTAACAAGAAAAAAACAGATGCTAATTCCTTCATATTTGCAAAAGATAACTTCTTATCTGCTTTTTTCCATTCTAAAAACTTCAAAAGTTATAAGACCTATTTTTTTTAAACATAGGAACCCCAAAAAACTCATGTAAAAATTCATTTGGATTTTCTTTATATTCGTTATTAATTTTCTGCGCTCCAGCCCTAATTTTAACTACATCACTTTGTATCTTATTTTCAATATTTCTTAACTCTTCAGAAAGTACTTTTACATAACCACTGGTATCCGAAAATGCAATTGAAAAAGCCACCCCAACGACTACAACAACCAACAAGGGCACTAATACTGTACCAGCAATTATTGTTGCTAAACCTGCTGATGCTGATGATGCAACACCTAATATTGTACTAGTAGTCACAATAGCAGCTCCAACTACAGCCATGTCTACGGCTACACCTGCTACTAAGTCATGCCATGTTTTTTGATCGTTTAATAAATAGTCTGTAGCATGAAATGTCACTGAAATTACTAGAGTAAGCACAAACCCACCCTTCATAGCTTTTGCAGCTTCTAATTTACCGACACCGATAGTAAAAAGTTTGGGGTTGCTTGCTAAATAACGAGTACCCGTTAAATGAGCTTTGATACCGGGATAAGAGGACATTATAATAGCGGGGGAACCATTATAAACTTTAATTTTAAACTTACCGAAAACATTACCTTGGCGGTGCATTGCAACCGCTATAATGGCTAATGCCTTCACATCATTAAATAAAGGATAGAGTCCACCTCCAGTCTTTAATTGATCTTTAATTCGTTTCCATTTACTTGATAGTGAATTATGCTCTTCCAGTAACTCATCAAGCCAATCAACCACTTCTGAACGAGATTTACCTTGCTTCATCTTTACAGAAATAATGTAGTCTACAAACTCTGCTGAGTTCATTTGGATAAGCGTGTGATTATTACCTGATAGTATGTTTTTGATTTGATTTTGGCGCTGCCTTTCGGCGACAGCACGACGAGCATATGCAGACATAAGACTTCCTTGAGTGTAATTTTTAATCCGTTAACTATAAGTTTAAATAATAGTCAAAATTTAAGCAATAAAAAAGCGAGTGTTAAACTCGCTGTAATTATTTAATAAGTAATGATCGTTGCTATTTTTTAACCGGGCGTTTCCAGCCCGTTAAATTACGCTGTTTAGAGCGTGCTATTGCAAGTTGTTCATCTTCAACGGTACTGGTGATCACAGAGCCTGCACCTACAGTTGCTGTTGTACCAATATTTACAGGAGCAACAAGTGATGAATTTGAACCAATAAAGGCGTTATCACCAATAATGGTTTTTGCTTTATTAACTCCATCGTAGTTACAGGTAATAGTACCAGCGCCTATATTCACTTTTTCACCAATTTCAGCATCGCCTAAGTAACTTAAGTGGTTTGCTTTAGAGCCTTTACCTAGTCGGGTTTTTTTCATCTCTACAAAATTACCAATGTGCGAGTCTTCTTCCATTACCGCACCAGGGCGCAGGCGAGCATATGGGCCTAGCGTACATTTAGCCGCTACGCTTGCATCTTCAATTAGGGTATTCGCTTTTATTACAACGTTATCGCCTATGGTACAGTTTTTAAGTACGCAGTTAGGGCCAATTTGTACGTTATTGCCTAGGGCTACATTACCTTCAAAAATAACATTTATATCAATTAATACGTCTTCGCCTGTTTTAACATTGCCACGTACATCAATACGAGCAGGGTCGGCTAGGGTGGCACCATTTAACATTAACTCTTCTGCTTGCCATGCTTGATAAGCACGCTCTAGGCCTGCAAGTTGTACGCGGTTGTTTGCGCCTTCAACTTCCATTGCATGATCGGGCTGTGCTGACGTGATTTCTACACCTTCACTGTGCGCCATAGCAACAATATCTGTAAGGTAGTATTCACCCTGCGCATTATTGTTAGATAGATTGCCTAACCATGTTTTTAAAAGCTTGCCGTTAACCGCCATAATGCCGGTGTTTACTTCGCTGATAAGTAGCTGCTCAGCGCTTGCATCTTTTTGCTCAATAATACCTACAAGCTTGCCCTCTTCTCGTAGCATACGGCCATAGCCATTTGGGTTAACCAAATTAACTGTTAATACCGCCAAACCATTTTTAGGTGTTGCAGCTAGTAAGCGCTCAAGTGTTGATTGCTTTGTAAGAGGTACATCACCATATAAAACAAGTACAGTGTCGTCATCATTAATATGAGGGTTTGCTTGTGCTACTGCGTGGCCAGTACCAAGTTGTTCTGCTTGCAGTACCCAGTTTACGTCGTTATCGGCAAGTTGTTGTTGTAATAGTTCGCCGCCGTGCCCGTAAACTAAGTTAGTGGTGGTTGCACCAAGTGCCTTTGCGTTATCTATAACATGCTGCACCATTGGTTTACCTGCCACTTTATGCAGTACTTTTGGTAGAGCAGAGCGCATACGAGTACCTTTACCCGCAGCAAGAATTACTGTTGTTAGAGCCATTAAAACAATTTCCTTTTTCCGTTGTTTTAGTGAGGAGTTAATGAAAGTAGCTTAACTAGATTACGCATGTCACTCCATGTATACATACTCAGCCGTATTATAAAAAATAATGGCTGAATCTATGATAAACAAACTATTCATAATAATTACACTTATTGTAACCAGCTTTGCTAACCGATATAAGTGTAAAGCCAAATTACAGGCACAAAAAAGCCCACATAACGTGGGCTTTTAAAAACCGGATAGGCTTACTTTTTACGTAATTGCTGAATTACGCGAAGTTGTGCAATAGCTTCTGCTAGTTGCATAGCTGCTTTTTGATAATCAAATTCAGCTGCTGACGCATTAGCCATTTGGCTTTCTGCGTCACGCTTAGCTTGCTCTGCGGCTTGCTCGTCTAGGTCTTCACCACGAACAGCTGTATCAGCAAGTACGGTTACTATGTTCGGTTGAACTTCTAGTGTACCGCCAGCAATATAGATCAGTTCTTCTTCACCATGTTGCTTAACTAAACGTACCATACCAGGTTTAAGGGCAGTTAGTAGTGGGGCGTGACCGGCATTAACACCAAGCTCACCTTCACTACCAGATACTTGAATCGATTCAACTAGACCAGAGAACAAGCTCTGCTCTGCGCTTACTACGTCAAGATGTACAGTCATAGCTGCCATACTACCCTCCTAATTACATGCTTTTAGCTTTTTCTTGAGCTTCTTCGATAGAGCCAACCATGTAGAACGCTTGCTCTGGAAGGTCATCAAATTCACCGCTTAGAATGCCTTTAAAGCCAGCAATTGTGTCTTTTAGTGAAACGTACTTACCTGGCGCACCTGTAAATACCTCTGCCACGAAGAATGGCTGAGATAGGAAACGCTGGATTTTACGTGCACGAGATACAAGTTGCTTATCTTCGTCAGAAAGCTCGTCCATACCTAGGATAGCAATGATGTCTTTAAGTTCTTTGTAACGCTGAAGAACTGTTTGAACGCCACGTGCTGTATCGTAGTGCTCTTGACCAATTACTAATGGGTCAAGTTGACGTGAAGATGAATCAAGTGGGTCTACCGCTGGGTAGATACCAAGTGATGCGATATCACGTGAAAGTACTACTGTTGCATCTAAGTGAGCAAAGGTAGTTGCTGGAGATGGATCCGTTAAATCATCCGCAGGTACGTATACCGCTTGGATTGATGTAATTGAACCTGTCTTCGTTGAAGCGATACGCTCTTGAAGTACACCCATTTCTTCAGCAAGTGTAGGCTGGTAACCTACCGCTGATGGCATACGACCAAGAAGTGCAGATACTTCTGTACCAGCAAGCGTGTAACGGTAGATGTTATCTACGAAGAAAAGTACATCGCGACCTTCGTCACGGAACTTCTCAGCCATAGTAAGACCAGTTAACGCTACGCGTAAACGGTTACCAGGAGGCTCGTTCATCTGACCGTATACAAGCGATACTTTATCAAGTACGTTTGAATCGTTCATCTCATGGTAGAAATCGTTACCCTCACGAGTACGCTCACCAACACCTGCGAATACTGAGTAGCCGCTGTGCTCGATTGCGATGTTACGGATAAGTTCCATCATGTTTACGGTTTTACCTACACCGGCACCACCGAATAAACCAACTTTACCACCTTTAGCAAATGGACATACAAGGTCGATTACCTTGATACCAGTTTCTAAAAGTTCTACTGAACTTGATTGCTCTTCGTATGAAGGCGCTGCACGGTGAATAGACATACGGTCTTCTTCGCCGATTGGGCCAGCTTCATCGATTGGCTCACCAAGTACGTTCATGATACGACCAAGCGTTGCTTTACCAACTGGAACTTGAATCGCTTCACCTGTATTTTCTACCGCTGCGCCACGACGTAAACCGTCAGTAGTACCTAGTGCGATAGTACGAACAACACCGCCACCTAGCTGTTGTTGAACTTCTAAAGTCAAACCAGCTAAATCGCCATCTGTTACTTTTAGCGCGTCATATACGGCTGGCACGTTGTCTTGAGAAAACTCAATATCCACAACGGCACCGATAATTTGGACGACCTTACCTAAACTCATGTCTATTCCTCTCGTTAATCTTTGCCTGAAGCATTAAACTGCGGCTGAACCAGAAACAATCTCACTAATTTCTTGTGTGATTGCCGCTTGGCGGGCCTTGTTATAAACAAGCTGTAACTCATCCATAAGGTCGCCGGCATTATCTGTTGCAGCTTTCATTACAACCATACGGGCAGCCTGTTCAGAGGCAGCGTTCTCAACCACACCTTGGTATACCTGAGACTCAACAAAGCGTACAAGCAAAGACTCTAATATAGCGTCTGGGCCTGGCTCGTATAAGTAGTCCCATGTGTGGGCAGATACTTCTTCTTCAGCTTTTGGCAAAGGGAGTAACTGGTCAATTGTTGGTTCTTGCTTCATGGTATTAACGAAGTTGTTATATACCAGGAATAAACGGTCAATTTTACCTTCTGAGAATGCATCTAGCATAATTTTTACAGGACCAATTACGTCTTGTACTGAAGGCTTATCTCCAAGGCCTGCTTTTTTAGCAAGCACTTGACCGCCAAAACGTTGAAAGAAGCTAGCAGCTTTGCTACCTAAAGTTGCAAACTCAGCGTCCACACCTTTTTCTTTCCACGCTTTAATGTCTAATGCAACTTTTTTAAACTCATTTGAGTTTAAGCCGCCACATAGACCACGGTCTGTAGAGATAACAATATAACCAACTCGTTTTACTTCACGTTCTTCTAAGAACGGGTGAGTAAAATCAAGATTTGCTTGAGCAACACGACCAATTACTTTGCGTAATTTGTCAGCGTATGGACGGCTTGAAGCCACTCGTTCTTGCGCCTTTTTCATTTTAGACGCAGCAACCATTTCCATTGCGCTAGTGATCTTTTGAGTATTTTTAATACTCCCGATCTTGCTTTTAATCTCTTTTCCGCTGGCCATGACTCTCTCTCCGAATCAAGGTGTGCTTTAGTAAACTAAAGCGCACCATTAATAACTAAATTACCAAGTTTGCGTAGACTTGAACTTCTCAAGAAGTTCTTTAAGCTGCGCTTCGATCTCGGCGTTGTAGTTACCAGTTTCATTGATTTGAGCCACAAGCTCTGCGTATGTGCTACTTGCATAAGAAAGTAAAGCTGCTTCGAAATCCATAATTTTAGAGATTTCGATATCTTTAAGATAACCTTTCTCAGCTGCAAATAACGACAAAGACATTTCAGCAACAGACATTGGTGCGTACTGTTTCTGCTTCATTAGCTCTGTTACACGCTCACCATGCTCAAGTTGAGCACGAGTTGCATCATCAAGGTCAGACGCGAACTGCGAGAACGCAGCTAATTCACGGTACTGAGCTAGGGCTAGACGGATACCGCCACCTAGTTTCTTAACGATTTTAGTTTGTGCAGCACCACCAACACGCGATACCGAGATACCAGCATTTACTGCCGGACGGATACCTGAGTTGAATAAGTCAGTTTCTAAGAAGATCTGACCATCGGTGATAGAGATAACGTTTGTCGGTACGAACGCAGAAACGTCGCCGCCTTGAGTTTCAATGATTGGCAATGCCGTCAATGAACCAGTTTGTCCTTTCACTTCACCGTTAGTGAACTTTTCAACGTAATCAGCGTTTACACGCGATGCACGCTCTAAAAGACGCGAGTGAAGGTAGAATACGTCACCTGGGTATGCTTCACGACCTGGTGGACGCTTAAGTAGTAATGAGATTTGACGGTAAGCAACAGCTTGCTTAGATAAATCATCATATACGATTAATGCGTTTTCACCACGGTCACGGAAGTATTCACCCATAGTACAGCCCGAGAACGGTGCTAAGTACTGAAGTGCCGCAGACTCAGAAGCCGATGCTACAACTACGATAGTATTTGCAAGTGCACCGTGCTCTTCTAATTTACGTACTACGTTAGCAATAGTAGATGCTTTTTGGCCAACCGCTACGTACACACACTTAACGCCTGTGTTTTTTTGGTTGATGATTGCATCGATTGCTAGTGCAGTTTTACCTGTTTGGCGGTCACCGATTACAAGCTCACGCTGACCACGACCAACTGGAATCATCGCATCAATAGATTTGTAACCAGTTTGAACTGGCTCATCTACAGATTGACGCTCAATTACACCTGGAGCAATTTTTTCTACAGGTTCAAAACCGTCGTTATCTAAAGCGCCTTTACCGTCGATAGGAGCACCTAGTGTGTTTACAACACGACCAAGTAAGCCAGCACCAACAGGAACTTCTAAGATACGACCAGTTGTGTATACTTTTACGCCTTCAGTAAGGTCAGCGTAAGGACCCATAACTACTGCACCAATTGAGTCACGCTCAAGGTTTAGTGCGATAGCATAACGGTTGCCTGGAAGCTCAATCATCTCACCTTGCATACAGTCAGCTAGACCGTGGATGCGGATGATACCGTCAGTAACAGATACGATAGTACCTTCGTTACGAGCTTCACTTACAACTTCGAACTGCTCAATACGTTGTTTGATCAGATCTGAAATTTCAGTGGAATTAAGTTGCATGCTCTTTTTCCCAATTACGATTGTAGTGTTGTGGCTAAGCGGTTTAATTTACCGCGTACTGAGCCGTCGATTACAGTGTCACCCGCCTTAATAATAAGGCCGCCAACAACTGCAGCGTCTTCACTACAATTCAGCTTAACTTTGCGTGCGAAACGTTTTTCAAGTGTCGCTACCAATGACTCTTGCTGCGCTGCAGCAAGAGGGGTTGCCGAAATCACATCTACGTCGATTTCTTTGTCATACTCTGCTTTAAACGCAGCGAATAACTGAGCAACCTCAGGCAGTGCAATCAAACGTCCATTTTCAGCCATCACCTTAACTAGGTTCTGACCTTGTTCGTTGAGCTGCTCAGCACATAAGTTAATAAATAACTCAGCTTGTGCAGTAGCAGTAGGCAATCCAGCTAGAATGGCTGATGCTTGTTCATTGCTGGCAACTTCGCCTGCAAAAAACAACATGTCATTCCAGCTTTCAATCGTGCCTTTTTCAACGGCAAGTTCAAAAGCCGCTTTAGCGTATGGGCGAGCGATAGTAGTCAATTCAGACATGCTCATACCCTCCTAATTACAGCTCAGCGACAAGTTTTTCAACGATGTCACTATGTGCGGCTTGATTGATTTCACGCTCTAAAATTCTTTCAGCGCCAACCACTGCCAGAGTTGCTACTTGCTTACGTAGCTCTTCTGTTACACGGTTACGCTCTGATTCAATTTCAGAGTGCCCTTGAGCAATAATTTTTTCACGCTCTTCTTGTCCACGAACAGTTTCTTCGTCAACAATAAGCACGGCACGCTTTTTAGCTTGTTCAATGATATCAGCCGCTTGAGCTTTTGCATCTTTAAGCTGTTCTGCAGCTTTTTGTTGCGCAAGTTCTAAGTCTTTTTCGGCTCTATCAGAGGCAGCTAAACCATCTTCAATTTTCTTCTGGCGAGACTCAATTGCATCATTAAGTGGTGGCCATACATATTTCATACAAAATAGTACAAACACCGTAAACGCAATTAATTCACCGATAAGAGTGGCTGTTATGTTCACGACCGCTCCTCCTTAAAATAGTAAGCTGTTCAAAAAATAAAATTAAAGTACGAACAGGATTACCATTGCGATACCAACACCGATCATTGCTACCGCATCGATTAGACCAGCTAGGATGAACATCTTAACTTGTAATGAAGGTGCAAGTTCAGGCTGACGCGCACATGCTTCTAGGAATTTACCACCCATGTTACCGAAGCCGATAGCAGTACCGATTGCACCGAAGCCGATAAGTAAAGCAACTGCGATGTACTTAAGACCTAATACTAGTTCCATTTTTTTCTCCAAAGTTTCAATTGTTAAAGTTATATATAAAAAGTGTATAAATTAGTGATTGTCTGAACTTGCCATGCTTAGGTAAACAATGGTTAGCATCATAAATACGAATGCTTGTAACACGATTACTAAGATATGGAATACAGCCCAAACAAAGTGCAACGGAAGTTGCATTAAACCAACTGCGCCGATAAGTATGAATATCAATTCACCAGCGTATAAGTTACCGAATAAACGCAGTGCTAACGAGAAAGGCTTAGACACTAGAGCGATTGTTTCTAGTAATAAATTACAAGGAATTAAGAAAATCATAGCCACTTTGCTATTAGAGCTAAACGGGTGAAGTGTAAGCTCTTTAATGAAGCCACCAACCCCTTTAATTTTAATAGAGTAACCAATCATCAGAATAAACACACCCAATGCTAATGCAGCGGTTAAGTTTATGTCTGTGGTAGGTACAATTTTCATGTAAACGTCGTGTGAGTCCATGCCAAAGGCTTGTTCACCAACAAAACCAGCAAGTGCAGGTAAGAAATCAACTGGGATTAAATCCATTAAGTTCATTAAGAACACCCAAACAAAAATTGTTAAGGCTAATGGAGCAATTAATTTGCTTTTACCGTGGTAAGTGTCACGTACGTTGTCACCAACGAACTCAACAATCATTTCAATAAAACATTGAAATTTACCCGGTACTCCGGTGTGTGCTTTCTTTGCGGCGCTTCGGAAGGTCCATAAAAATAATAGACCAAGTCCGATTGACCATGCGAGGGTATCTATATTCCATGTCCAGAAACCACTGTCTGCACACGCTTTGTTGAAGGCAAGACCTGAGTCGGTCATACACATCTTAGCGTTTGTTAAGTGATGCTGGATATGGCTTGATATAGTAACTTCTTCTGCAGCCATGTTATATCCCAAAAGTTAATGTTTAAAAAAAACGGGTGCAAACAATCCAGTAAAGAGCACAAATACGTAAACACAAAAAAACGGCACTAAAACGACCGTGGTTGACTTGAGTATCAGTGCAAACAATACGATTGTTAGCATAAATTTTAATCCGTTACCGCGTTTTAACGAGGTATACGCTTGATTTGCTTTGCTTGCACCCATATATCTGAATGCATAAAGCGCAAATACTAGGTGGGGAAGTATTGCTACGCTGCTACCGGCAAGTGCTGATACGCTGGCGTTTACTCCCCAACCAACAAAAATAATTACTGCAGCTACAAGTGCTACGATACCCTGAAGACAAATTAATTTAAATGCGGCAAGCCTATAAGGTCTTGCTAACTTATTAGTCACGTTTAGTTAACCTTTATGGCGTTCTAATTGTTAGGGTGTGAAAACTGGCGAAATTATACTTAATCCTACCAGTTTTGCAACTTGAGTAGACGCTTTGTAACACAAAATAGCTACAAATGTCTCTTATCGGACATGTAAAATTTTAATGGTCGGTATTGCTGTGATTTATACGATTTAAAATGCCATCAAGCTCATCTAAATTGGTGTAAGAAATAACCAACTTACCTTTGCCTTTCGCGTTATAATTTATTTCTACTTTAGCCCCTAAGTTGTCGGCTAATTTTTGCTCTAAACGCTTAACATCTGGGTCTTTTTCTGGTGCTTCTTTAGCAGCAACCGGCTCTAAAATTGAGCGTACTAACTTTTCGGTTTCGCGAACAGTTAGCGCTTTAGCTACGGCTAATCTTGCAGCGTCAGATTGTGCTTCACCTTCAAGTGCTAATAAACAGCGTGCGTGGCCCATTTCTATGTCGCCATGCTCTAACAGAATTTTAACATCACTATTTAAATTGTTTAATCGTAGTAAATTGGTCACGGTAGTGCGCGATTTACCCACCGCATCGGCAACTTGCTGGTGCGTTAATTCAAATTCATTCAATAATCTGTTTAAAGCAATCGCTTCTTCCATAGCGTTTAAGTCTTCACGCTGAATATTTTCAATCAGAGCAATAGCAACGGCGGCTTCATCTGGCACATCTTTTACAATACAAGGTACGCTTTCAAGCTTTGCTATTTGTGCAGCACGCCAACGGCGCTCACCGGCAATTATTTCAAAGCTATTTTCTGCAACAGGGCGCACCACAATTGGCTGAATAATGCCTTGAGAGCGGATAGAGCTTGCTAACTCCTCAAGCGCTTCTTCAGACATATCTTTACGAGGCTGGTATTTTCCTGAGTGTAAAAACTCAATAGGCAGCTTTTGCAATTCATTCGCAACGGGCTGTGCTGCAGTTTGTACAGCTTCAGTCACATTTACTGTGTCTTGTTCCTTGCTTGAGCTCGGCGCTGGTTTTGATGAACTTAAAAGGGCATCGAGTCCTCGGCCTAAACCTCGTTTTTTAGCAGACATGTTATTTTTTTACCTTAAAGTTAGGCGACTACCGGCGCTGTTTTTTCTTTTCTGCGTAGCATTTCGCCCGCAAGTGCTAAGTAGGCTTTAGCGCCACTTGATGCGCGGTCGTAGTACATTGCTGGTGCACCAAAACTAGGTGCCTCGGCAAGACGCACATTACGTGGGATCACGGTGCGGTATACTTTATCGCCAAAATGTTGTTTTAATTGTTCTGATACATCATTTGCTAATCGATTGCGCGGATCGTACATAGTACGAAGAATGCCTTCAATTTGTAAGTTAGGGTTAACTAACTTTGCAAGTTGCGTAATAGTGTCCATTAATGCGGTTAACCCTTCAAGCGCATAATATTCACATTGCATAGGTACTAAAATAGAATCAGCAGCAGCCATGGCGTTTACTGTTAACATATTTAGTGAAGGCGGGCAGTCGATAAAAATAAATTCGTATTTATCTTGTATTTTTTCAAGCGCATTACGAAGGCGTACTTCGCGTGCAAACAATTCCATTAATTTTACTTCGGCTGCGGTTACATCGCCGTTGGCCGCTATCATATGATACTCACCCGAGGTTTCAGTGATTATCACCTCATCCATTGGTTTTTCTTCAATGAGTAAATCGTAAATGGTGGCGACATCGCCATATTTGTCTACACCGCTACCCATCGTAGCGTTGCCTTGGGGGTCGAGATCTATTAACAGCACTTTACGCTTCGTTGCAGCCATAGATGCAGCGAGATTAACAGCCGTTGTTGTTTTACCAACGCCGCCTTTTTGATTTGCTAATGCGATGACTTTTGCCACTATGTCTCTGATCCCTAGTCTTTAGAAAGAATAATTAAATGTCGTTGTGCATCAAGTTCAGGCACTACTAGCGAGATTTTATCTTCAAATTTTACACCCTCAGGAAGCGACTCTAGCTCTTCACTAGGAAACACACCTTTAAGCGCTATAAATTTGCCTGAGTGATCAATTAAGTGTGAACACCAATCAACCATATCTTGCAATGAAGCAAACGCACGACTTAGTACGCCATCTAATTTAACACTTGGTTGATATTCTTCAACTCTTGACTGCACAGGGGTGACATTATTTAGCCCGAGCTCGTGTTTAACTTGCATTAAAAAGCGAACGCGTTTGCCTAAGCTATCAAGCAATACAAATTGCGTATCAGGTAGTGCAATAGCTAATACAATACCTGGTAAGCCAGGACCTGTGCCTACATCAATATAATGATGACCGGGTAAATGAGGTGCAACAACTAAGCTATCCATAATGTGCTTAATCATCATTTCTTCTGGTAAGCGTACAGACGTTAAATTATACGCTTTGTTCCATTTGTTTAGTAACTCAACGTATTTAACTAATTGCTGTTGTTGTTTTTCGGTTAGCGCAATATCAGTTTGCGCTAACAATGTTGTTAATTGTTGCTGTAACACAGTTTACCTTTACCATTACGCAGTTTTGCGTAATAAGCCTTGCTTCTTCAGATACACTAATAATAGCGAAATCGCCGCTGGGGTGATACCAGAAATACGAGAAGCTTGGCCAATAGTGTCTGGACGCGCATCCGTTAACTTAGCAACTACCTCGTTTGATAAACCCGATACCGTTGAGTAATCGAACTCTTTAGGCAAAATGGTTTCTTCATGACGAAGCTGTTTATTGATCTCATCTTGCTGGCGCGCAATGTAGCCTGCGTATTTAGTATGGATCTCAACTTGTTCAAGTGCAGCTTGGTTTGTAAACTCAGATCCTAGCCCATCAATAGCCATTAAATCGTCGTAACGAATTTCTGGACGACGAAGTAGATCCTCTAAACTTGCTTCACGAGTAAGCGGTGTTTTTAATAAGGCGTTTACTTGATCAACCACAGCATGATCTTTATGGATCCAGGTTTCTTTAATACGCTGTTTCTCTTTTTCGATCACTTCCATTTTTTCGTTAAATGCCTGCCAGCGCTCATCGTTAACTAAACCAAGTTCACGGCCTTTTTCTGTTAAGCGAATATCAGCGTTATCTTCACGCAATAATAAACGGTATTCCGCACGGCTAGTAAACATACGGTACGGTTCTTTTGTACCAAGCGTTGCTAAGTCGTCTATCAGTACGCCCACATATGCTTCATCACGACGTGGAGTCCATGCATCTTTGCCTTGTACTTGTAAAGCGGCGTTCATACCGGCTATTAAACCTTGTGCACCGGCTTCTTCGTAACCAGTAGTACCATTTATTTGGCCTGCAAAAAATAATCCGTCTATAAATTTGGTTTCTAATGACTGTTTTAAATCACGTGGGTCAAAGAAATCATATTCAATAGCATAACCAGGGCGACAAATATGTGCGTTTTCAAAACCATCTATCGATTGCACAATTTGTAACTGCACATCAAAAGGTAAGCTGGTTGAAATACCGTTTGGGTAAAGCTCGTACGATGTTAAACCTTCAGGCTCTACAAATATTTGGTGCTTGTCTTTATCAGCAAAGCGCACAATTTTATCTTCTATTGAAGGGCAGTAACGTGGTCCTATACCTTCAATTACGCCAGAGTACATAGGCGAGCGATGTAAATTGTTACGAATAACCTCATGGGTTTTTTCGTTTGTGTAGGTGATATAGCACGGTATTTGCTGTGGGTGATCGCTTTGTTTACCAATAAACGAAAATACCGGTGTAGGCGCATCACCTGGCTGTTCTTGCATCTTGCTAAAATCAACTGTACGGGCATCAATACGTGGTGGAGTACCTGTTTTTAAACGGTCTACTCTAAAAGGTAACTCACGTAAACGATCAGCAAGTGCAATTGAAGGGGGATCGCCTGCACGACCACCTTTAAAATTCTCTAAACCAATATGTATTTGGCCACCTAAGAAAGTACCTACGGTTAATACAACACTAGGTGCGCTAAAACGTAATCCCATTTGGGTTACTACGCCAACAACTTTGTCGTTTTCAACGATAAGATCGTCACACGATTGTTGAAATATTTTTAGGTTTTCTTGGTTTTGTAATGTGTTTTGAATTGCAGCTTTGTACAAAGCGCGATCAGCTTGTGCTCGAGTTGCACGAACAGCAGGTCCTTTTGAAGAATTTAAGGTACGAAATTGAATACCGCCTTGATCAATAGCTTGTGCCATAGCACCGCCTAGCGCATCAATTTCTTTAACCAAATGGCCTTTGCCTATGCCACCAATTGCAGGGTTGCAAGACATTTGACCAAGTGTATCCATATTATGAGTTAGCAGCAGGGTATTCATCCCCATACGTGCAGCAGCCAATGAGGCTTCAGTGCCTGCATGTCCACCACCTACTACGATAACGTCAAACTTTTCGTGAAAAATCATTAATGGGATCCTACTTAATCAAACCAGTAAACTTCAAAAGGGAGCGTATTCTACCTAGAAATTAGCAGAAGATAAATGATTAAACAGTGGGCAAGATCTAAGTCACTGATCACTTATAATATAAAGGATCTTTTAAAGAGATCTTTTAATACTATTACTACTAGTGATCGGGTTTTCTGTTGATAAGCTCTATTTATTCATTTAAAACATAAAATTAGATCAGATCTAAAGGTGTTAATATGATCGGATCATCAGGCAAATAAGCTCTGATCAAAAAGGGGGTTTATACACAGCCCAATATCGATTGGATCTTATCCCATGGATAAGCATGCTTAAAAACGCAGTTTGATCAGCGGTTATCCACAAAAGCTATTAAATTATTAGTAAATTGTGGGTAACTTTGTTTATGCATTTTAATCGATCACATTACTTTAATTGTGTTTTCTCTATCCACGAGTCTAGCCACTCTAGGGCGGTATCTTCGGGTAATGCCTCATCAAGAATATTTAATTCAAGCCTTGGCGCTATGCATGTTGCGCCAAGGCTTGCCATTAAACTATTTATATTACGCCCAGCAAGGTTATAGGTGTCGTAGCTGGTATCGCCTAAGCCAATGACTGAATATTTAATTGCAGATAAGTCACTTTGCTGATTTAGCTGCTCAATAAATGGTAAAAGGTTGTCGGGGTAATCGCCCGCGCCATAGGTCGATGTGCATATAAGCCAGATTGTATTGTGTTGATCAATATCAGATAAATTAGGTTGATCATGTAGTTCAGCACTTATACCTTGGTTATTTAACTCATCACATAGTTGCTCTGCTACATATTCTGCAGATCCCATTTGACTACCAACGATTATATTTACAGAACTCATATTTAAACTGATCACACTTTACTTATTTGCCCGCTATGATAACTGAGTTAGGCTTGCAGTAAAGGAAACCTTTGTAATTTTGTATAACTATTTTTGAGTTGTTTTTACTCTTTGTTGTAATTACTTATATAAGTTATTGAATATAAATGAATTAACAAAAACTATTTAAATGTAATCTTCTGATCAAGTTGTTGATAAGGTTGGGGAAAGCTCTGCTTAACTAGTATGTTTTGTAGATCTAAATATAGCTAAGTCATTGATTTTTTATTATAAGTGAGGCCACCAGCCCACGTTTTTATATAGCTAAGCTGTTGTTGATCATAATGTGGATAGTAATCTTGTTGATAACTTAAAAAGGCGATCAAAAATAATTTTTAAAAACGATCCGATTAAGCTGATCTGCCCTAAAAAAGTGAAAATAAGTGTAATAAACCACGCTTTTTTATAGATCGTGACGGTTTAAGCTTATAAATGTGCCGCTATTTTTGTTTTATTAGCCATAAAGTAGGCGATTGTGAATAACCTTTTTTAATTAGTCTTATTATTTTTCAAGTTCAGCGAGGAGTTTTGCTGGTGGATCGATTAAAAACGAGGGCGTTGGCTTTGATAGTACCGGTTACTTTTGCTTATAAATTCACAAACTGTAGTTAAAACGATCTACTTAAGGATACTTTTTAGCGGTATATTGGTACTTTTTTAAGCTATGTAGAGCGCCAATTACGCGCTTAACGTGGTGTGTTCTTATACTGTGAGAGATTAAACAGGGGAGTTGTATACGATAAAATCAGGCGCGTTTTTATTTAATTTTAACCCCATTTAGCTTTTTAAATTTTTATACCGGGCATAAAAAAGGGCACTAATGTGCCCTAAAGTGAGTGTCATTTTATGCTGCTTTAGCGAGTTATTTACCAATACAGAACGAGCTAAATATTTTGCCTAGTAGGTCGTCTGAGGTAAATTCACCGGTTATTTCGTTTAAGTACTGCTGCGTTAGGCGTAGCTCTTCGGCTAATATTTCGCCGGCGACGTGCATTTCTAACTGCGTTTTACCAGTATCTAAGTGATAGGCGGCATGTTCAAGTGCATCTAAATGGCGGCGACGCGCCATAAATCCACCTTCTGTTGCGCCCTGAAAGCCAATACAGGCTTTTAAGTGGTCGCGCACAAGCTCAATACCTTGCGCATTTTTAGCGCTTAAACTAATTACTGGGTATTGTTGGTTTTCATCCATACCTACTGCGTCGCCTGATAAATCGGCTTTATTTCTGATAACGGTAACACCCATACCTTGCGGTAATTTTGCCATAAACTCAGGCCAAATTGCGTGTGGGTCGGTATCGGTGGTGTCGGTGCCATCAAGCATAAACAACACGCGATCAGCTTGGTTTATTTCATCCCACGCGCGCTCTATACCTATTTGTTCAACGCGGTCAGGGCTTTCACGTAGGCCTGCGGTATCGATAATATGCAGTGGCATGCCATCAATATGAATGTGCTCACGTAGTACGTCGCGAGTAGTACCGGCTATTTCGGTTACTATAGCGGCTTCGCGTCCTGCTAGGGCATTAAGTAGGCTTGATTTACCCGCATTAGGGCGCCCTGCGATAACAACGCGCATACCTTCGCGCATAATACTGCCTTGCTTAGCTTGGCTCGTTACTGTGTGTAATTGACTGATAATGGCATCTAAATCGCCCGATACTTTGCCATCGGATAAAAAATCAATTTCCTCATCAGGGAAGTCAATGGCTGCCTCTACATACATACGTAAATGAATAACTTTTTCTACTAGGGTTTCAATGTGTTTAGAAAACTCACCTTGTAGCGACTGTAGGGCGCTTTTAGCAGCTTGCTCTGAGGTTGCATTAATTAAATCGCTGATAGCCTCTGCTTGGGTTAAATCAAGCTTGTCGTTCATAAAAGCGCGCTCAGAAAACTCACCAGGCTTAGCTAAGCGAACGCCTTCTATTTGGCTAATTTCTTTTAATAGCATGTCGAGTACAACAGGGCCGCCGTGCCCTTGCAGTTCAAGTACGTCTTCGCCGGTAAATGAATTTGGCCCTGCAAAATAAATAGCGATGCCTTGGTCGAGTTGCTCGCCGCTTAAACTTTTAAAAGGAACGTAGTCGGCATAGCGAAGCTTAGGTACTTTACCTATTATTTTTTCGGCCACGCTTTTAGCAAGGCTGCCAGAAACCCGAATTATACCTACGCCACCACGCCCAGGGGCGGTCGCTTGTGCTGCAATTGTGTCTTGATTGATCATGCTATTTATTTGCCAACGAGAGTAACTTTAATGGCGCTATTGTAACCTATGCATTTATTGGTAGCGAATAGCTGTGGTAAAAAATAGGCAATAAAAAAGGCGACCTAAGTCGCCTTTATATGAGTAGCCGTTAAGCTAGCCTCTTACTTTTATACCTTGCTTTTCCATGCCACGGTAGATGATAAGCATCTGGACAATAGAAATAAGGTTAGACACTAACCAGTAAAGTACTAAACCAGATGGGAACCATAAGAAGAATACAGAGAAGATAACTGGCATAAAGGTCATCATTTTTTGCTGCATTGGATCGGTAACCGTCATTGGTTGTAGTTTTTGCGTCACAAACATACTTGCACCAAATAATATTGGTAATACGTAGTACGGGTCTTTTGTAGAAAGGTCTGTTAGCCAAAGAATGAACTCTGCATGGCGCAGCTCTGTCGATTCTAAGAATACGTAAAATAGCGCTAAGAAAATTGGCATTTGTAGCAAAATAGGGAAACAGCCACCCATAGGGTTAACTTTTTCTTTTTTGTACATTTCCATAGTAGCTTGGCCGAACTTTTGACGGTCATCACCATATTTTTCTTTTAGGGCAGCCATTTTAGGCTGAAGGGCACGCATTTTAGCCATTGACGTGTATTGCGCTTTAGTCAGTGGGTACATTAACGATTTAACGATAATAGTGATGGCAATAATAGCGACACCCCAGTTACCTAAAATACTGTGTAACCATTTAAGAAGTACAAATAAAGGCTGCGAAATAAACCATAACCAACCGTAATCTACAGTTAAGTCTAAATCTGGGTGAATCGCTTCAAGAATATCTGACTCTTTAGGACCCATGTAGTAAGTCGCATTAAGAGTTTGCTCGCTGCCGGCTTGTACATTTATAGGCGCTGCTTTTGTACCAATAATAGCGGCATTACTTTTAGTAATTAAGCTGTAAAGCGTGTGTGTTTCGTCTTGCTTAGGTACCCATGCACTTACAAAGTAATGCTGAATAAATGCAACGTAACCGCCTTGGGTGTTTTTATTTAGGTTTTTGTCAGCCATATCTGAAAAGCTGTATTTTTCGTACGACTCTTCATCAGTACCGTAAGCTGCACCTAGATAGTTTTGATCTACTAAGCTGCCTTTTTCTTGTACGGTACGCTTAATTTGCGTGTATAGCTGTACTTGCACTGGCGCACTTGTAGCATTATTTACTGTGTACTCTAGGCCTACATCGTATTGACCTTTTTTAAATACGTATGTTTTAGTGAAGCTAACGCCATTACTATCAACATAGGTAAGTGGTACACGTAGCTCATCACCGCTTAGCGTGTAGGCTTTTTGCGTTGCTTGGTAAGTAGGGCGACCATTCGCTGATGCGTCTGGGCCATTTAAACCAATTAAACCACTTTGTGAGAAGTATTGATTGCCATCAAACTCGCCTAGAAGCATAAATGGTGTTTCTTCACCTTTTACTTCTTCGTATTGGAGTAAGTCTGCTTCAACAATGTCACCGCCTTTGGTGTCTATTTTTACTTTGAAAACGTCAGTCGTAATGTCAATAACTGAACGCTTAGCAGCGGTAGCCGAAGCAGGTAAACCTGAATCTGACGATGACGGTATATAATCATCTGACTCTGGTGACGTTGTGTTTAGTGTTTGTGTAGTGGCACTAGGATCGGCTTTAGGTGTGTTGTAGTCATTATTCCATTCTTGAAATAATAAAAACGACACTAACATTAAACCGATTAATAAAAACGTGCGTTGCGATTCCATAACAGCTCTTATTTCTCGTGTTGGTGGTTAATACGGGTTAATTTTTCAGGAACGGGGTCTTCTCCGCCTGAATGTAAAGGATGGCATTTTAATATGCGTTTAAGTGCTAACCAACTCCCTTTTACAAATCCATGCAAATTAATTGCTTGAATAGCGTAATGAGAGCAGCTTGGATTAAAACGACAATGCGGGCCTAGTAGTGGGCTTATCCACATTTGATAACCGCGGATAAATAACACTAAACAACGCTTTGGAATAGCAACAAGTGGTTTAAGTAACCTCATGGTGTTTATACCCCTGCGTATATTTAGTGAATAGATACCATGTATTTAAAGGCTCAATTAGAGATTTTAAACGCATGATTAAAAGGTGAGCTAAAGATACCCTAATTAACCCTGCAATTCTATTGCTATCGGGTTTGTTTATTAGATTTAGCTGATTTGTTTGGGCGTTTTTTAAAAGGTGGTGGTTTAGGTGCACCAGGTTTGCAGCGTTCATTTATTTTACGCCACAGCTTTGTAAGTTGTTTGGTTATTTCTTCGTTAGACTGCTCATCAATACCACTTTTTACCATAAGCACAATATCGATATTATCGATGGTGTGTTGATTTAAACGAAAACTTTCGCGAGCGAGTCGTTTAATACGGTTACGTTGGCATGCCTTTTTTACACGTTTTTTAGCAACAGTGAGTCCTAACCTAGGTTTATCTTGGTCATTAGGTTTAGCTAAAAGAGTAAATAAAGGAGTTGCAGCCCGAGCGGGTTCATTAAATATGCGAGAGTAATGCGAGGGAGTTAACAGACGTAACTCCCTGCCAAAGCTAAAGTCTTCCACTTATATATTAAGCAGAAAGAACTTTGCGGCCTTTAGCGCGGCGACGTGCTAATACTTTACGGCCATTTACAGTTGCCATGCGAGCACGGAAGCCGTGTGCACGTTTGCGTTTTAAAACGCTAGGTTGAAAAGTTCTTTTCATAACAATCTCATCCGATCGGTTAAAGTTAAAACATCCTATGCAGGTCGCGATCCTGGCACAGGTGCCATTGCGAGCGCGAGATATTATAGATTAAGCACTTTAAAGTCAATCATAATTGCGCTGTAAACACCGTGTTTATTACATTTTTTGTACGCTAGCTTGATATTTATGGATTAATTTTAAAGCAAAATGGTCTGCTTTTGCGCAAAAAGGCGAATTAATGGCCGAGAGTGACTTAAAGAATGTGGATCGTAATAAAGTAGGGTGATCAACTAGGATCATCATAATTAAGAAGTTTTCCACAGCTGGTGTTTAAAAAGTGAATAAAAGCATGGGAAAACTCATTTAGATCGTAAAATTGGTTCGCGATCTCAGTGTGTTTTTGTTATGATCTGTTATCAGGCTTTAAAATAAAAGTCGCTATAAATCAGTCTGTTAAGATATTTATACACTGATATCAACAATTTTATAAAAATCAATCTTTTACTTGTGGATAAAGTGCCTTCATAATACCCGGTCTTGGGTCGGGTAGCTGGCCAATTGAACGCAATAAATGCATGATTTTTAATCATTATTGATGTGCGGGAATAAAAATTATACCTCTGGGAGTTTAACTGTGTATCTGTCGGTTTGGCAAAGTTGTTTATATGTATTGCAAGATGAGTTGCCTTCGCAACAATTCAGTATGTGGGTAAGACCACTACAAGCAGAAAGTACCGAAGATACCTTAACGATTTACGCACCTAATCGCTTTGTTCTTGATTGGGTAAGAGAAAAGTATTTAAACCGTATTAATGAGTTACTGGTAGAAATTTGTGGCGATGAAGCGCCCGAATTGCGTTTTGATGTAGGTAGTAAACCACTACTAAATACTCAAGCGGCGGCGCCAAGTGTTGAAGCCCCTGCATCACCTAGTTCACAGGCACCTGCTAAACAGCAACCTGTAGAACAAAAAGCAGCAGTAGAGCCAGCGCCTAAATCAGGCTATAAATCTAATATAAAAGATAACTATACCTTTGACAGCTTTGTTGAGGGTAAATCTAACCAGCTAGCAAAAGCGGCTGCAACACAAGTTGCAGATAACCCTGGCTCTGCCTTTAACCCGGTATTTATTTACGGTGGCACTGGCTTAGGTAAAACTCACTTATTACATGCAGTAGGTAATGGCATTATGGCTAACAAGCCCGATGCTAAAATTGTTTACATGCATTCTGAGCGTTTTGTGCAAGACATGGTAAAAGCACTACAAAATAACGCCATTGAAGAATTTAAACGTTATTACCGTAGTGTAGATGCGCTAATGATTGATGATATTCAATTTTTTGCTAATAAAGAGCGCTCACAAGAAGAATTTTTTCATACCTTTAATGCATTATTAGAAGGTAATCAGCAAATTATTTTAACCTCTGACCGCTACCCAAAAGAAATTGAGGGCGTAGAAGACAGGCTTAAATCACGATTTGGTTGGGGTTTAACGATTGCTATAGAGCCGCCAGAGCTTGAAACGCGCGTTGCCATTTTGATGAAAAAAGCGCAGCAGAGTAAAATTAATTTACCGCATGAAGTCGCCTTTTTTATCGCTAAAAAATTACGCTCAAACGTACGTGAATTAGAAGGCGCGCTTAACCGTGTAATAGCTAATGCTAATTTTACCGGGCGTCCTATTTCTATCGACTTTGTAAAAGAAGCGCTGCGTGATTTATTGGCGCTACAAGATAAGCTTGTCACTATAGACAACATACAGCGCACCGTGGCTGAGTATTACAGAATACGTGTGTCAGATCTGTTATCTAAGCGCCGCAGCCGCTCTATCGCGAGGCCGCGCCAGGTAGCTATGGCATTATCTAAAGAATTAACTAATCACAGCTTACCTGAGATTGGTGACGCATTTGGTGGACGTGACCACACCACGGTATTACATGCGTGTAGAAAGGTTAAATCACTTCGTGATGAAAGCCACGAAATAAAAGAAGATTATCAAAATTTAATAAGAACGTTGTCATCTTAGGGCTGACTTTATTATGCAAATAACCATTTCAAGAGAACAATTTTTAAAGCCATTAGTGCAAGTATCGGGTGCGATTGAACGTAAACATACGTTACCTATATTATCTAATGTATTGTTAGTGGTAGAAAACGGGCAACTTTCAATGACAGGCACAGACCTTGAAATTGAACTAGTTGCAGGTGTTTTTGTTGGTGATGATATTGCCGATACAAAGTTAACGCTACCTGCTAAAAAATTACTCGATATTTGTAAAAGCCTGCCTGATGGTTCTGAGCTTACATTGAGCTTACAAGAGCACCAACTGCTTTTAACTAGTGGTAAAAGCCGCTTTTCACTTACTACACTTGCCGCGGAAGACTTTCCTAATTTAGAGCAGTGGGATGGCGAGGTTGAGTTTCAGCTAACGCGTTTAGAGTTACGTAAGTTACTTGAAAGCACGCATTTTTCTATGGCTAACCAAGACGTTCGTTATTACTTAAATGGCATGTCGTTTGAAGTAGATAATACCGACATAAAAACAGTGGCCACCGATGGCCACCGTTTGGCAATAGCGCAAAAAGAATTAGGCCAATCGTTAAATACGCAGCGCCAATTAATAATACCGCGCAAAGGTGTGCAAGAAATTATGCGCCTTATGGTTGCCGATGAAGAATTAGTTACAATTCAATTTGGCGCTAACCATATTCGTATTATCGATGTGGAATTTACTTTTACCAGTAAGTTAGTGGATGGCCGCTTCCCTGATTACCGCCGCGTATTACCGCGTGGTGGAGATAAAGTAATTACCGCTAACCGTGAATGGTTACGTAATGCGTTTCAACGTGTGTCTATTTTATCTAACGAAAAATTTAGAGGTGTGCGTTTAAACCTTGCCAATGGCTTACTTAAAATTACGGCTAATAACCCTGAGCAAGAAGAGGCTGAGGAAATAGTAGAAGTAATGTATGAGGGTGATGAGCTAGAAATTGGTTTTAATGTATCGTATGTATTAGATGTACTAAATACATTAAAAACAGAAGATGTACTATTTACATTAGCAGACTCAAACAGCAGTGCACTTATTGAAGGTGCAGGCGATGAAGAAGCAATGTACGTGGTTATGCCTATGCGATTATAAGATACCCATTATAAATGAGTTTAAGTCACTTGAGCCTCAAGTATTTTCGTAATATTGAGGCACTGACGCTAGAACCAGTCAACGGCGTTAATATAATTTATGGTGAAAACGGCAGCGGAAAAACCAGCCTTTTAGAGGCTATTTATTACCTTTCTCACGGCAAATCTTTTCGAACACCTAAACATAAAAGTATTATTCAACATCAGCAAGATCAGTTTGTAATACATGGCCGCAAAGCGCTACACGACTTGTCTATTCCTATTGGGATTAGTAAAACCCAAAGTGGTGAAACTAATTTAAAAATACAAGGCAAAACCAGTAGAAAAATCTCTGAACTTGCACAGTTAATGCCTGTGCAAATTATTACACCCGAAAGCTATTCATTGTTTTTTGGTGGCCCAAAAGAGCGACGGAAGTTTTTAGATTTGGGTTTGTTCCACGTGGAACATGAGTTTTTTTACTTATGGCAGTCGTTTAATAAAGTGCTTAAACAACGCAATGCATTATTAAAAAGTAAGCCAAAGAATTATTTTGACCAAATTAGGTTTTGGGACAAAGAATTTGTTAGACTGGCAGAACAAATAAATAAATTAAGAATGGCGTATATAAGTAGGTTTAAGCAGCAGTTTTTTGATAAAATGTGTGCAGAATTAACGCTTATACGCGATTTAGAAATCAACTTTAATGCAGGTTGGAAAGACAGTGAGTCTTTAAGTGATGCATTAGAGCAAAACTTTGAGCGAGACGCTCGCCAAGGTTTTACAAGTAAAGGCCCTCATAAGGCCGATTTTAATTTTAGTGTCGCTGGCAACAGCGTAGAGAATACGTTTTCACGCGGTCAATTGAAGTTATTGCTTTATGCGTTAAAAGTAACGCAAAATAGTTTAATTGAGTCAGAGACAGATAAGCAATCTATATTGCTAATAGATGATCTACCTTCAGAGTTAGGCGAGGATACAAAAGAGAAAGTGGGACAATTATTGGCTCACTGCAGTTCTCAAATTTTTATTTCTTCAATTTTGTCTGAAAGTATTTCTGCTGTGGTGGAACCCATGCAACGAGAACTACAAATGTTCCACGTGAAACATGGCAACCTAATAACAAGATAAGTGGGATTAACCATGTCTGAGAATTATGATTCGTCGAGTATTAAAGTACTTAAAGGATTAGACGCTGTAAGAAAGCGTCCTGGAATGTATATAGGGGACACCGATGATGGCACAGGCTTACACCACATGGTGTTTGAGGTCGTTGATAACTCTATCGATGAAGCCTTAGCAGGTCATTGTGATGATATTTATGTAACGATTCACTTAGACGGTTCAGTCTCTGTAAGAGATAACGGTCGTGGTATCCCAACTTCTATCCATGAAGAAGAAGGTGTGTCTGCTGCCGAGGTTATCATGACGGTACTTCATGCCGGTGGTAAGTTTGATGATAACTCGTATAAAGTATCAGGTGGCTTACACGGTGTTGGTGTATCGGTAGTAAATGCATTATCAGAAAAACTAACCCTTACTATTCGTCGTGAAGGCAAATTGCACGAGCAAACTTACAGCATGGGCGTACCTAACGCTCCATTAACTGTTATTGGCGATGCTGACACTACGGGTACTGAACTGCGTTTTTGGCCAAGTGGCGAAACATTTACAAACCTTGATTTTCATTATGATATTTTAGCTAAGCGTTTACGCGAGCTCTCGTTTTTGAACTCTGGTGTAAGCATCATCTTATCTGATGAACGCGAAGAAAATAAAACCGACCACTTTAAATATGATGGCGGTATTCAAGCGTTTGTTGAATACTTAAACCGCAATAAAACACCTGTACATAAAGGTGTATTCCATTTTACTCACGAGCGTGAAGAAGATGGTATTAGCGTTGAAGTTTCAATGCAGTGGAACGATGGCTTCCAAGAAAACATTTACTGTTTTACTAATAACATTCCACAACGTGATGGTGGTACTCACTTAGCCGGCTTTAGATCTGCGCTAACACGTACACTTAATAACTACATGGAAAAAGAAGGCTTTAACAAAAAAGCTAAAACAACCAGTAATGCAACGGGCGATGATGCGCGTGAAGGCTTAACAGCGGTTGTAAGTGTTAAAGTACCTGATCCTAAGTTCTCATCACAAACTAAAGACAAGCTAGTATCAAGCGAAGTTAAATCTGCGGTTGAGCAAGCAATGGCTGAAAAGTTTTCTGATTTCTTATTAGAAAACCCAATGGATGCCAAAATTGTTGTTGGTAAAATTATTGATGCAGCACGAGCACGTGAAGCGGCGCGTAAAGCCCGTGAAATGACTCGTCGTAAAGGCGCTATGGATTTAGCAGGTTTACCTGGTAAATTAGCTGACTGCCAAGAAAAAGACCCATCATTATCTGAACTATACATAGTGGAGGGTGACTCAGCTGGCGGTTCAGCCAAGCAGGGTCGTAATCGTAAAAACCAAGCAATTTTGCCACTTAAAGGTAAAATCTTGAACGTTGAGAAAGCACGCTTTGATAAGATGCTTTCTTCACAAGAAGTAGCAACGCTAATAACAGCCCTAGGTTGTGGTATTGGCCGTGATGAATATGACCCAGAAAAACTACGTTACCACAGCATCATTATCATGACCGATGCGGACGTGGATGGTTCTCACATTCGTACATTGCTACTAACGTTCTTCTATCGCCAAATGCCAGAAATTGTTGAGCGTGGTTATATTTATATTGCACAACCACCACTTTATAAAGTGAAAAAAGGTAAGCAAGAGCGTTATATTAAAGACGATCCTGCACTTGTAGAGTACCTAACATCACTTGCACTAAATAATGCAGCGCTTTACACAAGCGAAGATGCAAGTGCAATTGAAGGTGAAGCGCTTGAGCAAATAGTACAAGATTACCAAAACACAGTTAAAGTCATTGAGCGCTTAAAACGTAAATACCCTAACACTGTAATGGAACGTTTGATTTACCAAAGCGAGTTAAAAGTAGAAGACTTATCTAACGAAGCTAAGGTAATTGAGTGGACTAAAGAACTAGTTGACGACTTAGTTGAACGTGATGAAGATGCGACAATTTTCCACGCTGGAACAGAGCATGATGCAGAGCGCAACTTGTACTTCCCGGTTGTGAATATTCGTCAGCATGGTGTGGATAAAGCACACGTATTACATTACGACTTTATTGCCTCACGTGACTACCAACGCATTGCTGTGACAGGCACGAAGATCGCAAACATCTTAAAAGAAGGCGCATATGTTCAACGTGGTGAGAAAACAAAACCTGTTGATAACTTTGTGGATGCTTTGGAATGGTTGATCGCAGAATCTAAGCGCGGGATCTACATTCAGCGCTATAAAGGATTAGGCGAAATGAACCCTAGCCAACTGTGGGAAACCACAATGGATCCTTCAGCTCGTCGTATGTTACAAGTAACAATTGAAGATGCTGTAGCGGCAGATCAATTGTTTGCAACATTAATGGGCGATCAAGTTGAGCCTCGTCGTGAGTTTATAGAAACCAACGCACTTCGCGTAGTTAACTTAGACGTGTAAAAAATTATACTTACATCTTAAAAGGAGCCTAATGGCTCCTTTTTTATTTTAACAACCGCACAAACTGCTTAAAACCTGCGTGTGCACAAGGTATACTGAGGGTAATTTTCACGCTACTTTCAGATAGTAAAAAGCCAAATATGCAAAAATATGACGTTAAAACCTTTCAAGGTTTGATCCTGGCTTTACAGGATTATTGGGCGCAGCAAGGCTGTGTCATTATTCAACCACTTGATATGGAAGTGGGCGCAGGGACATTTCACCCGCAAACATTCTTAAAATCTATTGGCCCTGAGCCAATGTCGAGCGCATACGTACAACCGTGTCGCCGTCCTACCGATGGCCGCTACGGCGAAAACCCAAACCGCTTACAGCATTACTACCAATTTCAGGTAGTTTTAAAGCCATCACCAGATAACATTCAAGAGCTTTACCTAGGCTCATTAGAAGCAATGGGAATTGATACCCTAACGCACGAAGTACGCTTTGTAGAAGATAACTGGGAATCGCCAACACTAGGCGCTTGGGGCTTAGGTTGGGAGATTTGGCTAAACGGTATGGAAGTAACGCAGTTTACTTACTTTCAGCAAGTAGGGGGCTTAGAATGCTCTCCTGTAACCGGTGAAATTACTTACGGCCTAGAGCGTTTAGCAATGTACATTCAAGGTGTAGACAGTATATACGACCTAGTATGGGCAGACGGTCCATTAGGGCGTGTAACTTACGGCGATGTATTCCATCAAAATGAAGTAGAACAATCTACTTACAACTTTGAACACGCAAACGTAGATGACTTATTTGCACAATTTGATAAGTGTGAAGCTGAGAGCCAAAAGCTAATTGAAGCAAATTTACCACTGCCTGCTTACGAGCAAGTAATGAAAGCATCGCACGCGTTTAACTTACTCGATGCGCGCCATGCAATCTCAGTAACCGAACGTCAGCGTTATATTTTACGCGTTCGAGCGTTATCAAAAGCGTGTGCACAAAGTTATTACGATGCACGTGAAGCGCTTGGTTTCCCGCTGTGTAAGGATAAGTAAGCATGTCAGCACAAAATTTATTAGTAGAAATTGGCACCGAAGAGCTGCCACCAAAAGCACTGCGCAAATTAGCAGAAGCCTTTGCCGCAAACTTAACTGCAGAGCTTGAAACACTAGAGCTTGGGCATGAAGGCGTAAGCTGGTATGCATCGCCTCGTCGTTTAGGTTTACAAGTAAAAGCGCTTGAAGCAAAGCAGCAAGATAAAGAAGTAGAAAAGCGTGGCCCTGCAACTAAAGCAGCGTTCGATAGCGAAGGTAACCCAACTAAAGCAGCAATGGGTTGGGCACGTGGTTGTGGTATTGACGTAAGTGAAGCACAAACTCTTGAGACCGACAAAGGCGCTTGGCTTTTACATATTGCTAAAGTAGCAGGACAAGAAACCAAAACGCTGATGAGCGATGCCATTGCAAAGTCGTTAGCAAAGCTGCCAATACCTAAGCCAATGCGTTGGGGCGCGAATAAAACACAATTTATTCGCCCAGTTCATACCGTAACTATTTTATTTGGTGATGAACTTATTGAAGGCGAAATTTTAGGTAAGCAAGTAACTAATCAGTTACAAGGCCACCGTTTTCATCATCCAGAAAAAATCACCATTAACCATGCTGATGACGTGTTCGACGTATTAAAATCAGCCTACGTTATTGCTGATTACGAACAACGTAAAGCGCAAATCCGTGCACAAATAGAAGAAGCGGCAAGCGCAGTGAATGCGGTTGTTGCAATGGATGAAGACTTATTAGAAGAAGTTACTTCACTAGTAGAGTGGCCAGTAACGTTAACGGCAACATTTGAAGAAGCATTTTTAGATGTACCTGCCGAAGCGCTAATTTACACCATGAAGGATGATCAAAAATACTTCCCGCTATTAGATCAGAACGGCAAACTTTTAAATAAGTTTTTGTTTGTATCTAACATCGAAAGTAAAGATCCAAGTGTGGTTATATCTGGTAACGAAAAAGTAGTGCGCCCACGTTTAGCTGATGCGCAGTTCTTCTTTGAAACAGATAAAAAGAAAACCCTAGAAAGTCGCTTAGAGTCACTTGATACTGTTTTATTCCAAAAGCAATTAGGTACGCTTAAAGATAAATCTGTACGTATTAGCGAACTTGCCGGCTACATTGCAGAGCAACTAGGCGCCGACAAAGACCTTGCAAAACGTGCTGGCCTATTAAGTAAAACAGACTTAATGACCGAAATGGTAATGGAATTTACCGACGTGCAAGGTGTAATGGGTATGCACTATGCACGCTTTGATGGCGAAGCAGAAGATGTAGCTATTGCACAAAACGAGCAATACATGCCGCGTTTTGCGGGTGACAATTTACCTACAAACCTAATCAGCTGTGCAGTAGCAATTGCAGATAAGTTTGATACGCTGGTGGGTATTTTTGGTATAGGCCAAGCACCAAAAGGTGACAAAGACCCATTTGCACTTCGTCGTGCTGCCATTGGTGCACTGCGTATCATGGTAGAAAAAGAGCTACCGCTTGATATTTTAGACCTAGTAGCAAAAGCACAAACACTGTTTGGCGAAAAGCTTACTAACCTAAATGTATCAACCGACGTATTTGACTTTATGCTAGGGCGCTTCCGCGCATGGTATCAAGACGAAGGCATTGAAGTAGATGTTATTCAAGCAGTACTGGCACGTCGTCCTACTAAACCTACTGACTTTGACCGTCGTGTTAAAGCAGTAAGCCACTTCCGTACGTTAGACGCCGCAGAAGCGCTTGCAGCAGCGAATAAGCGTGTAGGTAACATACTAGCTAAAAATAACATTACCACCGAAGGTGATGTTGATGAGAGCCTATTAAGCGATGACGCTGAAAAAGTATTAGCATCACAAGTAGCAAAATTTGCAACTGAGCTTGCACCACTTTACGCCGATGGAAACTACCAAGAGGCATTAAGCCAATTGGCGGGTATTCGCCAAAGTGTTGATAACTTTTTTGACAACGTCATGGTTATGGCCGACGATGAAGCTGTAAAGCAAAATCGCCTCGCACTATTAAGCCAGTTAAGCCGCTTATTTTTAGATATTGCAGATATATCTGTACTACAAAAATAACACCGCTTAAGCCAATAAAAAGCCAGCGTATTGCTGGCTTTTTAGTTTTAACAGAACGAAGGAAACCCATTAATGATGCCAATGAAACGAATTTTAACGCTTGCCATTGCCGGCTTACTCACAGCGTGTACTAGCCAAGTGTCTATTAACGACGTACTACCACAGCAAGAGCTGGATAAAACAATTTACCTAAGAGGCGATTTTACGCTTTGGGATGCAGAGCCTCAGTACCAGTTTATGCCAGTAGGCGGCGCGCTTTACCAAGCAGAAGTTAAATTTAGTACCCCAGGTAAAGTGTACGAATTTAAAATAGCCGATGCCGATTTTAGTGAAGGCTATAACTGTGGCTACAGCGATGCCCAACCAGCAGGACAAAAACTAACGCTCGGCCAACCCGTGCTTGCAGACTGTAATACTATTTATAATTACTTTAGTTACTCACCTGCAATAAAAGGCACATACATAGTAAGTATTGATTACAGTGACTATGATAAGCCGAAAGTGACGATTACTAAGAAATAGCTGTTAGCTGGGAGCTGTCAGCTTTTAGCTGCCCGAGTGGGCTTATAGATTTATGACATGGACGTTGTAGTTTGGGTAGAGTGAAACGAAGCCCAACATGTGCGGCGAATAAAACTGTTCTGCTGGTTATCAAATACGTTGGGTTTCGTAAAACTCAACCCAACGTACATCAATAATAATTTTTATTGATTGCTATAAATATACAATCAAATTAATGAGCTTAGTTAGTCTAATTACAGTCGTAAACCAAAAGTGCGATAAAAGATAAGTAGATTTTAAGTAGGTTGGGTAGAGTGAAACGAAACCCAACATGTGCGGCGAATAAAACTGTTCTGCTGGTTATCAAATACGTTGGGTTTCGTAAAACTCAACCCAACGTACATCAATAATAATTTTTATTGATTGCTATAAATATACAATCAAATTAATGAGCTTAGTTAGTCTAATTACAGTCGTAAACCAAAAGCGCGATAATGGATAAGTAGATTTTAAGTAGGTTGGGTAGAGTGAAACGAAACCCAACACATGCGGCGAATAGAACTGTGCTGGTGGTTATCAAATACGTTGGGTTTCGAAAATTCAACCCAACCTACGCCAGGAATACGCTTTTGTGGTTGCTAGAGTATGCAACAATATCGTGGATAAGCTTGGCTTAAACTTGTCTTGATTATAATTAACAAAACTAATCTATACTCTTATTTATCTGTTTATTTTATGGATAAAAATATGCGTTATAAACGTATGTTAGAGGCGGGCGCATGTTATTTTTTACGGTAAATTTAGAAGATAGATCTCAGCCTTTGCTTGTGGAAAATATAGAGTTATTACGCCGTGTATATTCAAAGGTGGCAAAAAAGCATCCAATAAAGACGATTGCAATTGTTATCATGCCCGATCATCTTCATGCTATTTGGCAATTACCTAAAGGTGATAGTAATTACGCAATGCGTTGGCGACTTATAAAATCAGGCTTTTCTCGAGAGCTGCCAGCAACAGAGTTTTGTAATAAAAGTCGAATAGCGAAAGGAGAGCGCGGGATTTGGCAGCGTCGCTATTGGGAACATAAAATTAGAGATGAAGAAGACTTAAATAATCATATTAATTATATTCACTACAACCCGGTGAAACATAACCATGTTATTAAAGTGAGTGATTGGCCATTTTCAAGCTTTCATCAATACGTTAAAAAATCAAAACTAAGCCAAGATTGGGAGTGCAATAATGATTCAACCACTTTGTATGATGAATAAAATTTCGGTGTTATAAAACAAGTTGGGTTTCGTAAACTCTACCCAACCTACATCTGGTTTAAGTTCTTAACGATGCGTTAAATATTCAAAAATAACCTAACTTACTAAGCCAACTTTCAAACCTTAAAGCCCTTTCTTCACCACATACCTATAAGGTGCTTCATCGGCGTCTGTAGCCACCAGTGTGTGATCCATAAATGTACAAAAACTTGGAATATCGCGAGTGGTTGATGGGTCATCAGCGGTAATTAATAACGTTTCACCGTCGTTCATCTTACGAATTGCAGCGCGTAACATCATTACAGGTTCTGGGCAGCGTAGGCCCATGGCGTCTAATTGGTGATCGGGATTATCAAAGCTCATAAAAAGTTACCTGTAAAAATAGTCGCGGCTTGGTTTGGTCGGGTAGTTTAGCGCAATTAATCTGTTTGGTTAACTGTTTTGCATATAACGGGTAAGCGTAATACAGTAAAAAAAATCTGGTTTAAATTTAATACACCCTATTCATATCAGCAATAAGCTGGTGGCATAAAAAAAGGCGAACTAACTTGCGCTAGTTCGCCTTTTTAATCACCAAGATGGTTTACATGTTTAAGCTAATAATTAGTCTTGAACACGTTCAAATACAGTCGCGATGCCTTGGCCTAAACCAATACACATAGTTGCTAGACCATATTTTGCATTTTTGTCTTCCATTAAGTGAATAAGTGAGGTGCTAATACGCGAACCTGAACAACCTAGTGGGTGACCAAGTGCGATTGCGCCGCCGTTTAAATTCACTTTTTCATCAACTACGTCTGCTAAACCTAAGTCTTTAAGTACAGGCAGTGATTGTGCTGCAAATGCTTCGTTAAGCTCTGCTACGTCAATGTCATCAATAGTAATACCAGCTTGTGCAAGTGCTTTTTTACTTGCTGGTACTGGGCCGTAACCCATGATTGATGGATCGCAACCGGCAACAGCCATTGCTTTAACACGTGCACGAATTGGTAAGCCAAGCTCTTTTGCTTTTTCTTCGCTCATTACTAACATGGCTGATGCGCCATCAGAAAGTGCAGAAGATGTACCCGCAGTAACCGAGCCAGAGGTAGGGTTAAATACTGGGCGAAGCTGAGATAAACCTTCAACCGTTGTTTCAGGGCGAATTACTTCATCATCTTCAACTAAAATTAAAGAGCCATCAGCTGCGTGACCTTCCATTGCTAAAATTTCGCGGCGGAAACGCCCTTCAACTGTTGCAGCATGTGCACGTTGATGTGAGCGGTATGCAAATTCGTCTTGCTGCTGGCGGCTAATTCCGTGAATAGTTGCAAGGTATTCTGCAGTTAAACCCATAGAGCCAGATGCTTGTGCAATTGAAGTTGCTAAGCCTGGGTGAAAGTCGTTACCGTGAGTCATAGGAACGTGACCCATGTGCTCAACACCACCAATTAGGTAAGTGTCGCCAGCGCCTGTCATAATTGCGCGTGCTGCGTCATGCAATGCTTGCATTGACGAGCCACATAAACGGTTAACGGTTGTAGCAGGTACTGAGTGTGGAATACCTGCAAGCAGTGATGCGTTACGTGCAACGTTAAAGCCTTGCTCTAATGTTTGCTGTACACAGCCCCAATAAATATCGTCAATTGATGCTGGATCAACCGCTGGGTTGCGTTCTAGTAAGCCCTTCATTAAATGAGCGCTTAAGTCTTCCGCACGCTTGTTTTTAAATACGCCGCCTTTTGAGCGACCCATTGGTGTGCGGATACAATCTACAATTACTGGATTATTCATGATATTAACCTTCCACCTTATAGAAAACACGACCTTCTTCGGCCCACTTGCGAGTTTGCTCTGATACTTGGTAAATCGCACCTAGGTGAGCATATTTGTCTGCTGATGCAACAAAGTTAGCTAAACCAGTTTGATCTAAGTAACGGAACGCGCCGCCTC
Source organism: Pseudoalteromonas atlantica (assembly GCA_007988745.1). GTDB lineage: Bacteria > Pseudomonadota > Gammaproteobacteria > Enterobacterales > Alteromonadaceae > Pseudoalteromonas > Pseudoalteromonas atlantica. The sequence goes on along the minus strand of BJUT01000022.1, from coordinate 21,789 downwards.
TAAATGGAGGGAAACCAACGCCGTATACAAGGGCCATATCAGCTTCTTGAGGAGAAGCAACAATGCCTTCTTGTAAACAAAGAAGCACTTCGTTGATCATTGGGATCATACAACGGTCGATAATTTCTTGTTTATCAAATTCTTTAGGTGCATCAGTAATTGGCGCTAGTAGCTCAACTGCTGTTGCATCGGTTGATTTTTTAAGACGACCACGACGGTCTGTTTCGTACTTGTAAAAACCTGCTTTGTTCTTTTGACCAAAACGTTTTTCGTTAGCAAAAACAGTCACCGGATCTTTTTCTGCACGTGCCATACGCTCAGGGAATCCGTCAGCCATTACGCCAGTACAGTGATACGCCGTATCAATGCCTACAACATCAAGCAGGTAAGCCGGGCCCATTGGCCAGCCAAATACGTTTTCCATTACTTTATCTACTTTTGCAAAGTTAGCGCCTTCAACAACTAATTTGCTAAAGCCTGCAAAGTAAGGGAATAAAACACGGTTCACAAAAAAGCCTGGGCAATCGTTTACAACAATTGGAGACTTGCCAAGTTTAAGCGCGTAATCAACGACTGCATTAATTGTTTTATCAGAGGTTTTTGCACCACGGATAATTTCTACTAATGGCATTTTTGGCACTGGATTGAAAAAGTGCATACCACAGAAGTTTTCTGGTTTATCTAACGCTTCTGCAAGCAAGTCGATACAAATAGTCGATGTGTTTGATGTAAGTACCGTGCCTTCTGGCATGTTCTTTTCAAGGTCAGCTAATACCGCTTGCTTAACTTTAGGATTTTCTACTACGGCTTCAACAATAATGTTGGCGTTTTGTAGGTCTGCATCGTTAAGCGTCGGCTTAATTTTGCTAAGCGTTGCCAGCATTTTTTCCATTGGCATGTGGCCGCGTTTAACTTTTGCACCCAGTAGTTTAGATGCTTCACCCATACCTAAATCAAGCGCATCCTGTTGGATGTCTTTCATTATGATTGGTGTGCCTTTATAAGCTGACTGGTATGCAATACCGCCGCCCATAATACCTGCGCCTAATACAGCCGCTTGTTTAATTTCAACATCGCTGTGCTTAGCAAGTTTACGTGCTTTACCTTTAATAAACTGGTCATTTAAGAAAATACCGGTTTGTGCAGCTGCTTCGTTAGTGCGCGCAAGTTTTGCAAAGTTAGCATTTTCGATTGCCATTGCTTCATCGCGAGTACAGTTGGCCGCTGCTTTAATAGTGCGAACTGCCATAACCGGAGCAGGATAGTGGCCTTTGGTTTTACCCATTACCATACCTTCTGCCATCGCAAAGCTCATGCCTTGCTCAACACGGTTTAATTTAAGTGGCTGAAGTTTAACATCGCGTTTTGCTTGCCAATCTAGTTTGCCGGCAATTGCTAATTCAAGTGTTGCTAGGCTTGACTCTAAAAGTTTGTCAGCACTAACTACCGCGTCAAACGCACCTACTTTTAGGGCATCAGTGGCACGGTTTTCTTTGCCTGAAGTGATCCAAAGCATGGCGTTATCTGCGCCAATAATGCGTGGTAAGCGCACTGTGCCACCAAAACCAGGCATTATACCTAGTTTAACTTCTGGTAAGCCCATTTTAGCGGTTTCGCTTGCAACGCGATAATCGGTAGCAAGTGCCCACTCACAGCCGCCGCCAAGTGCCAAGCCATTTATAGCGCTAAGAGTTGGGAATGGTAAGTCTTCGATTGCGTCAAAAACGTCGGTTGCGTTTTTGATCCACGTTACTAATTCTTCTTCTGGTTTAGTAAATGTTGGTAAAAATTCGAAGATATCTGCACCAATAATAAAGTGATCTTTATCACTGGTGAAAATCATGCCTTTGATATCAGAATTAGACGCTAATTCTTTTAATGCTGCTGCACAATCTGAAAGAGTTTGCTGAGATAGTGTGTTTACAGAACCTGCAACACAAAACTTAAACTCGGCGATGTTTTCCTTTAGGAAGCTAACTTCAAAGGAATCGCTTTTATATAACATTATTATTCTCCCTAGTTGACGAACTAAGACTGGTACGATGAGTTTGCATTTCGACCAGTGTGCTTGCTTTAAAATTAAAATGCAACGAAAAATTTAACTCGGTTACAAACGGTTGGTTAAAATATAGCTGGTTTGGTGCTAAGGTGTACTGGAATGTGCTAAAGGTACTCATTAATTATTATGAGTGCGTAAATTAAATGTTGTTCATACTTTATTAAAGGCACTCTCATTATTGTTTTAGTGTCTCAAACTGGAAATTATTAACCCTGACAGGTCGTTAAACCTAAAGGATATTATGAAAAAAATTTTATTAAGCGCTGTGGCAGCTGCCTTTATTCTTCCTTTTAGTTCTGCCCAAGCGAGTATCGATAATGACGCGTTTTTAGATGCTGAAAAAAAAGTGCGCTATGGAAGCTACCAAGACTTTAAAGAAGCAATAAACGGGTTAGACCACCCGCTAAAGCCGTATGTCGAAAAAACATATTGGCAACGCCATCCCAATTTTAAATACCAAAGCGAAATAGAAGATTACCTAACCATTTATGAACATACCCCGCTTGAGTGGCCGGTACGCAAAGCGTGGTTAGAGTATCTTGAAAAAAACAATAAAAAAGCAGCTTATATAAAAAACTACCGAGAAACGTCTAACGCAGCGCTAACATGCACGTTTTTAGATTTTCAGCTTGATTTAGGGGCGCCAGAAAAAGCCATTTTTAATCAGGTTACCGATTTATGGACGGTGGGTAAGTCGCAACCGAATGAATGCGACCCGCTATTTTCGCTTTGGCGCAAAAAAGGCTATTTAAATAATGAACTTATATGGAAGCGCATAACGCTTGCAGCGCAGGGCGGTACACAAAGTTTACTCCCTTATTTAAAAACGTTGTTACCTAAAAACGAGCGTTACTTAGCCGATTTATACTTAAAAGTACGCCGCGACCCTAGTGCGGCAGCAGGCTTGTATCGTTATAAAACTAAGTCGGCAAAAGAAGCGCAAATAGCCATTTATGGTGTTAAGCGTTTAATTTGGCGCGATAAAGCGCTGGCTTTAAGAGCCTGGCAAAAGCTAGAAAAAATGTTTACTTACAGCGATGAAGAAAAAGCAGATCTATATTACACGTTTGCTTTATCGCTTGCTTCAAGTGGGCATAAGCAGGCCAGCTTTTGGCTTAATAAAGTGCCTAAAGCGCGACAAGACAGAAAGTTAATTCAGTGGCAACTTGGTAATATGCTTAAAACCCAAGACTGGGAAGGCATAGCGGCTTTTTTTACAGGTAAAGACGATTTAAGTTTAGGTCAGCAATATTGGCTTGCTTATAGCTATGCTAAGCGAGGCGAGCAACAAAAAGCAGACGAAATTTGGACTAAAGTGGCCGCTAACCGCGATTACTATGGTTTTTTAGCGGCGGCACGATTAGGGCTGCCAGTTGATTTAAATAATCAGCCTTTGCAGGTTGATCAAAAATTAGTAGAGAAGGTGAAGAATGCGCCGGGCTTTAAACGTGCAAAAGCACTTTACGAACTCGAGCGGTTTACCTCTGCTCGCAGAGAATGGAATTACTTAACGAACACCTCTACTGATGAAGAAAAACTAGCTGCCTCAAAGGTTGCAGCGCAAAACAATTGGCACGATAACGTTATTTTCACGTTAGCTAAAATTAAAGCATGGGATTATGTTGAACTGCGTTTTCCGTTTGCATTTCAAGATATATTTGAGCGCTACAGTAAACGCAGCAAAATAGACCCCGCGTGGAGTATTGCAATTGCACGGCGCGAAAGCTCGTTTGCACCAGATGCGCGTTCGCATGCAAATGCGCGTGGTTTAATGCAATTGCTTCCTAGTACGGCAGAATACGTTAATAAAGCAAGGGTATCGAGTACGCGTTTGTACCAACCTAAAACCAATATACGCTTAGGTACTAGTTACTTGCAGTACTTAAAAAAGAAAAACAAAGGGAATGAAATACTTGCTACGGCATCTTATAACGCAGGGTATCATCGTATTAAACGTTGGTTACCTGACGAAGCCATACCAGCAGAGCTATGGGTTGAGCTGATCCCGTATAGAGAAACGCGAGATTACGTAAAAAATGTGTTTGCTTATCGCCAGGTTTATCACACCCGGATGGGCCGAGAAGGAAATGTGCTCGCGCCGTTACTCAACATGAAAATGGGCGGGTAAATTATGTAATACCAATTACCTAAAATATTTAGCCATTCTAGCGTGCTAAATAAAGGGCTAATAACGTAACACGATGGGTATAAGTATTAGGGGGATATTTACATGTTAAATATCCCCCTTTTTTGAGCGCTTTACGTTTAAGTGGTAGACTCAAAGCAAGTTAAATTTAACAGATGGATTAACAATGGATAAATTAGCCGTTTTATATGCAGAGCATATTGCCACATTACAACAACGTACGCGTATAATTTGTGACCGTGAAGGGCTCGAGGGTTTAGTTATTCACTCAGGCCAAGCTAAGCGCCAGTTTTTAGACGACATGTATTACCCATTTAAAGTTAATCCACACTTTAAAGCATGGCTTCCTGTTATTGATAATCCACATTGTTGGATTGTGGTAAATGGTAGCGATAAACCTAAGCTTATTTTTTACCGCCCAGTTGATTTTTGGCACAAAGTGCCAGATGAGCCGCGTGATTTTTGGGCTGAGTACTTTGATATAGAATTATTGCTACAGCCTGATCAAGTTGAAAAACTATTACCTTACGATAAAGCTAAATACGCTTACATGGGCGAATACCTAGAGGTAGCGCAAGCGCTTGGCTTTAGTATTATGAACCCTGAGCCAGTACTCAACTATTTTCATTATAACCGCGCTTATAAAACGCAGTACGAGCTTGAATGTTTACGCCAAGCCAACCGCATCGCGGTAGATGGACATAAAGCAGCACGCGATACGTTTTATAATGGTGGTAGCGAATTTGATATTCAGCAAGCGTACCTTATGGCTACACGCCAAAGCGAAAACGAAATGCCGTATGGCAACATAGTAGCGCTTAACGAAAACTGCGCTATTTTGCATTACACGCATTTTGAGCCAAAAGCACCGCTTACTCATAATTCGTTTTTAATCGATGCTGGCGCAAACTTTAATGGGTATGCCGCAGATATAACCCGTACGTACGATTTTAAAAAGCAGGGCGAGTTTGCTGAGCTAGTACAAACTATGACGGCAATACAAATTGAGCTAGGCAACGCATTAAAGCCTGGCATGTTATATGGCGATTTACACGTTGATTGCCATAACCGTATTGCGCAAATTCTTAGCGACTTCAATATTGTAAACTTACCTGCAACAGAAATTGTGGAACGTAAAATTACCTCAACATTTTTCCCTCATGGCTTGGGCCATCACCTTGGCTTACAAGTGCACGATATGGGCGGCTTTATGCGTGATGATAAAGGCACCCACCAGCCATCGCCAGAAGGGCACCCATTCTTACGTTGTACTCGTAAAATAGAGAAAAACCAAGTATTTACTATTGAGCCAGGGCTTTACTTTATAGACTCATTATTAGGTGATTTAGCGCAAACCGACAGTAAGCAGTTTATTAACTGGAAAAAAATTGAGTCGTTAAAACCATACGGCGGTATTCGTATTGAAGACAATATTATTGTTCACGAAGACAGCCTAGAAAATATGACTCGTGATTTAGCGCTCGACTAAGCTAATAAAGACGAGCTCGCCAATACGCGCTAAAATACGCGAATGCAAAGGGGCCTTTTGGCCCCATTTTTAATTGAGCTTTAATTATGTCTGAATATAAATACCCCGCCGATGATGTGTTTCATCAAGAAGAAATTAAAAAAAGCACCTTTATAGTTCATATCGCGCATACGCCAGACCTAGAGGCTGCTAAAGCATTTATTAAAAGCATTGAAGAAAAGTACCCAGATGCTCGCCATAATTGTTGGGCGCACGTAGCGGGTAACCCAGGCGGAAGCCATGTTTATGGTTTTTCTGATGATGGAGAGCCAAATGGTACCGCAGGAAAGCCGATGCTTAATGTGCTGGTGGGTTCTGGACTTGGCGAAATTACTGCGGTTGTCACCCGTTATTTTGGCGGTATAAAGCTGGGCACCGGTGGGTTAGTACGTGCCTATGGTGGGTCGCTTAATAATGCACTTTCGCAGCTAAAAACGGTGACTAAAGTACCGAGTATCGAGATTGTAGGCCAAAGTGAATACAGCATGCAGGGCGCAATAGAGCAATTGTTAAAAACCAATTATCAAGTACTTAATATAGAAAAACAATTTACTGCTAATATTGAATGGGTTATTACTATTGATAGCCGCCAAGCAAAACAGGCCATTAAAGATATTTTTGATTTAAGCCATGGCGCAGTTGAGTTAACTATCAAAGAGTAAGACAATAACTTACACACTTATATTTACTAATAATAAAAGCGATAAGCTACATGCAATTTCGTACCATCATAAAAATCCTTGGCCAACTTGTTGCGCTGTTTAGTATTACCATGGTGCCGCCTGCGGTGGTGTCTTTATTTTATAAAGATGGTGGTGGTGTTCCTTTTGTATTAGCGTTTATATTTAGTGTGGTTATTGGTTTAACAGCTTATTACCCAAACAGGCATGAAAACGGCGACTTAAAAGCACGCGAAGGCTTTTTAATTGTTGTACTGTTTTGGCTGGTACTAGGGGCGTTTGCATCGTTACCGCTGATTTTTTTACAAGAACCTAATTTGTCTATGGCCGATGCGGTGTTTGAGGCCTTTTCTGGCCTTACAACCACTGGGGCCACGGTACTTACCGGAATTGAATACCTGCCTAAGTCTGTTTTGTTTTATCGCCAGCAATTACAGTGGTTTGGCGGTATGGGTATCATTGTACTTGCTGTTGCTATACTGCCCATGCTTGGGGTCGGTGGCATGCAGTTATACCGAGCTGAGATCCCAGGCCCAGTAAAAGATTCAAAAATGACCCCCCGTATTGCCGATACCGCAAAGCACCTTTGGTACATTTATGTGTCGTTAACGGTAACCTGTATGTTGGCGTATTGGGCGGCAGGTATGGAGTGGTTTGATGCTATATGCCATGCGTTTTCTACAGTGGCGATTGGCGGTTTTTCTACTTACGATGCCTCAATAGGGCACTTTGATAGCCCTGTCATTAACTTTATATGTGTTTTCTTTTTAATTATTGCTGCGGTTAACTTTTCACTGCATTACGCGGCGGTAGCGAGTCGTAATATTCAGGTATACATTCGCGACCCTGAATTTAAAGTTTTTTTACTGATACAGTTAGCGCTGGTGGTTATTTGTTTTACGGTGCTCTCATCTAACGAAATATTTGCCGATGGCGATGAAACCCTCGATCAGGCTTTATTTCAGGCGGTGTCTATGAGTACCACAGCCGGTTTTGCCACCGATAATTTTTCTACTTGGCCGCTGTTTTTGCCTATATTGCTTATTTTTTCGAGCTTTATAGGTGGCTGTGCAGGTTCAACCGGTGGCGGTATGAAAGTTGTACGCGTGTTTTTACTTTACCTACAAGGCATACGTGAGCTTAACCGCTTAGTGCACCCACGTGCTATATACTCTATTAAGCTTGGTCGTAAAGCCTTGCCCGATAAAGTAGTTGAAGCGGTTTGGGGGTTTTTCTCAGCGTACGCATTGGTGTTTATTATTATAATGCTGGCACTAATGGGAACCGGCATGGACAACATTACCGCGTTCTCTGCTACGGCGGCGTGTTTAAATAATTTAGGCCCAGGCTTAGGTGATGTTGCCTCGCATTATGGGGCGGTGAGCGATGGTGCCAAATGGCTATTAACCATTGCCATGGTATTTGGTCGCTTAGAAATATTCACCTTACTCGTGCTATTTACGCCGACCTTTTGGCGTGGGTAATAATATACAAATGATGCTTAGGAACAGGCATGCCACATTCTAATTTAGATAAATTACACCAGTTAACAACAGGACGATTGGTCGACTTGGAAATTGTTACGCCTACCAGTAGTAAACGCGTAAAAACAGAGTTTATTGGCTTGCTAGAAAATAAATTTATTATTTTAAATTACCCAAGTTCAAAGCGTTTACCTGCTGCAAGTGATTACCTACGTGATGGTGTAATGGTGGTGGTAAGAGCGGTTATAGAAGGCAGTGGCGGACAAGTAATAGCATTTAGGCAGCAGCTTATGTCGGTTGCCTCACACCCTGCTAGGCTCATTTTTATTAATTACCCTACGCAAGTGCAGTTATTTGCACTGCGCGCGCAAACACGCATACCTACCTTATTACCTGCAAAATTAACTCTAAGTGACGATAGAGTACTTGAAGGGGTGATTAAAGACATCTCGCTTACCGGGGTGATGTTTGATGTACGCGGCGATCAAAACGATGAAAATATTAAAGATATGCAATGCACGGTGACGGTTGATACCAACAATAAAGCATTTACTGGCGAAGTATGCAGTGTAAAAGAACACGCCGCAGGAGTTAATTGTGGTATTAAACTTCTAGCCAGTGAAGATGAAATGAAGGCATTTATGAAAGAGCACTTTATCGATCCCGCGATGCTTGAGCTGCCATTAGAATAAGCACTTTCGCTTAATAGCAACAAATGGCCATTTTTTACTTGAGTGGCAGTCATATTTTTTAAAAATTCAAAAAATAATTTTTATTTTCTATAAAAATCAGCTGTATAGATTAGTTTTACGAGTGAATTATTTTAATGTGTTAGCTCCCCTCACGGTTAAAATTTAGTCTCTTTTTTCGATAAATCTTCATCCTTACAATTTACGCCGAAAATTGTAGCTTTTTCCTCTTATGTAACTAGTTGTTTTTATTGCATTTAAAAACTTAGCTTTACCCTTTGTTGCTAGTTTGCAACATAAAACCCCCGCAAATTTATCAAAAATAGCCAAGAACTCATTTAACTGATTGAAATTAATGAACTTTTAAAACTTGGCATTCAAGTTGTAATAGTCTGGCTGTACTGAACAATAACGTGATTTAAAGTAAAACACTTAATCGCACACATATACTTGAAGGAATTATATTATGAAAAGCATTAATAAAACTTTAGCACTTATCGCCCTTGCTTCATCATCAGCGGCATTTGCAGCAACCGATTTTGATACGTTAGATGTAGATGGCAGCGGCACGATTAGCAAATCAGAGGCATCAATTGATGCAAAACTGATGAGCATGTTCTCAGAATTAGATACTGACCAAGATGGTGAGCTATCAAAAGAAGAATTTTCAGAAGCTTAAAGTGTGGTAACAATCCTGAGTTGCCAATGACAACCTAAGTAGGCAAGGGAGCTTACGAAAAAGGATTACAAGGATTGCGTACACCACGTAGTGAACTTAACTAATTTGTTTATATTGAAGGATTAAATTATGAAGCATTTAAATAAAGCACTCGCATTTATGGCTATTGCCTCTTCTTCTGCTGCCTTTGCAGGGACTGATTTTGACACGCTAGATGTAGATGGCAATGGCGCCATTAGCCAAGCTGAAGCATCGGTTGATGCGGATTTAATGGCTGAGTTTGTTGAGCTTGATACCGATGGAAATGGTGAGCTTTCAAAGCAAGAGTTCTCTAAATACTAGGGTGTGATGATCTTTGCCAATTGAGCGCAGGACAGCGCATGTTCACTTAGCAAAGAGTCATTTGCTCTAATCCAATGTGCATTAAAACTTAATAATGCACATTGGCAAAAGCACTTTTTAGTTAATTTTTAAACCCATGGATCTTAGAAAAGGATTTCCTCTTAATTAGGACACAACTATGAAAACATTAAATACAGCACTTGCCGTTATCGTATTAGCTTCTTCATCAGCGGCGTATGCTGCAGTCGACTTTGCCTCGTTTGATGCCGATGGTGATGGTGCAATTTCAAAGCAAGAAGCGCAGGTAAATTCACAGCTAGTGAAAATTTTTGACCAGCTAGATACTGATGGTAATGGTGAAATTTCTGAGCAAGAGTTTTCAAAAGTACAGTAATTAGTAAGCTGCTAAGCAGGGTTGCCTAGCATTAAAAAAACATACTCCACTAAAGCCGCCTTAGTCAGCGGCTTTTTTGTGTTTAACTATAAAAATATAGCGCTAACTTGGAATAGCTTTTCTACTACGTTGATATGCTTTTTATCGATTAAAAACATAATAACGTGATCACCAGACATAATAACCGTGTCGTCGTGGGCAATCAGTACGTCGTCATTACGTACAATAGCGCCAATCGTTGTACCTGCAGGTAGCTTGATATCGGCAATCGCACGGCCAACTACTTTTGATGTGTTTTCATCGCCGTGGGCAACGGCTTCAATGGCCTCTGCCGCGCCTTTACGTAACGAGTACACATTAACAATATCGCCACGGCGTACGTGTGTAAGTAGCGCCGAAATAGTTGCTTGTTGTGGTGATATAGCAATATCTATTTCACCCCCTTGCACTAAATCTACATACGCACCACGCTGAATAAGCACCATGGTTTTTTGTGCGCCCATGCGTTTTGCAAGCATGGCCGACATTATATTTGCTTCATCGTCGTTGGTTACAGCAATAAACACATCAACTTGTTCTATGTGCTCTTCAGATAGTAGTTCTTGGTCTGAGGCGTCTCCACAAAACACGACGGTGTTATCTAGCATTTCAGAGAGTTGCTCAGCACGCTCTTTACTGCGCTCTAGTAACTTAACGCTGTGGTTTTTTTCCAGTGAGCGAGCAAGGCCTGCACCAATGTTACCGCCACCGGCTATCATAATTTTTTTGTAAGAACGCTCAAGTTTTTGTAGCTCGTTCATAACCGCGCGAATATGCTTAGTGGCAGCAATGAAAAATACTTCATCGTCCGCTTCTATTACCGTGGTGCCCAGTGGCTTTATAGCTTTACCTTGGCGATAAATTGCTGCTACACGGGTTTCTACATTCGGAATATGCTCTTTTAAAGCAGAAAGCGCATAACCCACTAATAAGCCACCGTAGTAGGCTTTTACAGCCACAAGAGAGAGCATGCCATCGGCAAATTGCAGCACTTGCAACGCGCCTGGGTAATCTATTAAACGGCGAATATATTTGGTAACAAGTGCTTCGGGGGCAATATAGTGATCAACCGGGAGGTCATCGTTATGAAATAGCTTTTCGCGGTATTTTAAATATTGCTCTGATCGGATACGGGCTATTTTAGTTGGCGTATTAAAAATACTATACGCGACTTGGCACGCCACCATATTAACTTCATCTGAGCTGGTTACCGCAATAATCATGTCGGCGTCTTCAGCACCTGCACGTCTGAGCACATCTGGGTGTGCACTGTGCCCCGTGACCCCTTGTAAGTCGTACTTATCTTGTAGCTCTCGTAAGCGGTTGCCGTCTATATCAACAACGGTTATTTCGTTTTGTTCGCCAACTAAGTTTTCAGCAAGCGTACCACCGACTTGTCCGGCACCGAGTATGATTATTTTCATTATTTACCCGAATTACTGTTTAATTAAAAAAATAGCCATTTACTGTTTAATAAATGGCTATTGAGTGTACGGCTATTAGGCTTTTTTAACTAGCTTAGCGTAATAAAATCCGTCGCTTTCACCTGGTAGTAATTGTAAACCAGGGTTGGTAACTGTGTCGTTGTCGTGCAGTGGTATATGCTCAACGTCACTATTATTAGCTAAAAATTTAGCGACTTGCTGTTGGTTCTCTTGCGGCAGTACCGAACAGGTTGCGTATATCATTGTGCCGCCTGGTTTAAGTAGCGGCCAAATGCTATTGAGTATATCGCTTTGTAGTGTGGCTAAGTCTTCAATGTCTGATGCGCGGCGAAGCCATTTTATATCTGGGTGGCGGCGTATAACACCGGTTGCCGAACAAGGGACATCTAATAAAATGCGGTCAAACTGTTGCTCATCCCACCATGTGTGTGGCTGCGAAGCGTCTGCACATTGTAGGTCTGCGCCTAAACCGATACGGGTTAAATTTTGTTTAACACGTTCTAGGCGAGTGGCGTCACTATCAAGTGCTAATACTTCTGCATCAGCAAGCTCTAATATATGACATGTTTTACCGCCAGGTGCTGCACAGGCATCTAAAATGTATTCATCAGCTTGAGGTGCTAAAAAGCGTGCGGCTAATTGCGCTGCGGCGTCTTGAACTGAGCAGGCGCCCACATCAAATTCTGGCAACGAAAATACATCACGCGGCTTAGCTAGTTTAATACCATCAACAAACTCAGGGTTTAACGTGTGCTCTATATCGTTAGCCGTTAACATTTCGCTGTATTGTTGCGTGCTGTATTGGGCTTGATTGACACGTAACCACATAGGGGCTTGTTGTTGGTTTTCTTCAAGAAGCGCTTCCCAGTTGTCTGGGTAGGCAGCTTGCACTTGTTTAATAAACCAATTTGGATGGTTATATAAACACACTGGTATTTGCTTGGCTTTTTCTTCAAGCTCGCTTTGTTGGCGCTGAAAGCTACGCAAAATAGCGTTGATTAAGCCTTTTAAGCCTAATGCACGCATTTGGCCAAGGGCATTAACGGTTTCAGAAATGGCGGCATGCGGTGGCACGCGCATATGCTGCAGCTGATAGATACCGACATACAACAAAAACTGAAAAATACGACGCTTACCTTTAAGTGGCTGTTCTACTAAATGTTGGCAGTAGTTTTCAAGGCTAGGTAGGTAGCGCAACACGCCGTAACAAATTTGCTGTAATAGCGCTTTGTCTTTAGGGGGCAGCCCTTGGCTGGCAAATGGTAGCTCTTGATTTAGCGAAGCGCCTTTATCAACCACGTTATATAAAGTTTCAGCGGCAAGCGCACGTACGTTTTGAACATTACTCATTGTTTTCGCCTAATACGGTACCAGGAGTTACCCAGTCACTGCGACCGTTTAAAAAGTCGCTAATTGCCATTGGTTTTTTACCTTGGGGTTGCAGCTGTGTAATACTTAATGCCTGCTTGCCACACGCCACTACAATGCCGTTTTTATCGCTTGATAAAACAACGCCCGCACGGCCTGTTTGCTCAACGACTGAGGCTTGGTAAATTTTTACGCTGTGCTCACCCATTTGAGTAAAACACACTGGCCATGGATTAAACGCACGTATATTACGCTCAATTTGTACGGCATCCATCGTCCAATCAATATTTGCTTCCTCTTTTGAAAGCTTTTTAGCGTAATTTGCCAGCTCGTTGTTTTGCGGCTCTGCTATAAGCTCGCCATTGGCTAACTTATTAATGGTTTGAACAAGTGCTCCGGGACCAAGTTCAGCCAGTTTAGTGTATAAACTGGCACTGGTTTCATCCGCAGCAATAGGGCAGCGGCTAATGTGCAGCATGTCGCCGGTATCAAGCCCTTCATCCATTTGCATTATGGTTACGCCGGTATCTTCATCGCCAGCCCAAATTGCGCGCTGTATAGGCGCAGCACCGCGCCAGCGCGGTAAAATAGAGCCATGCACATTTAAGCACCCTAAGCGTGGTGCCTCTAAAATGGCTTTTGGTAAAATTAAGCCATAAGCCACCACAATCATGATATCGGCATTTAAGCTTTTAAGCTCAGTGAGTGCGTCTTCATTTTTTAATGATTGTGGCTGAAAAACAGGTAGTTCATGTTCAAGCGCAAGCGCTTTTACTTCACTGGCTTTTAATTTTTTACCACGCCCAGCAGGGCGATCTGGTTGGCTGTAAACTCCAACAATTTGGTGTTCGCTTTGAATTAACGCTTGTAGGTGACGAGCGGCAAAGTCCGGCGTACCGGCAAATATAATGCGTAGTGGTTTTGTCACTGAGTTTTCCTAAGGTGCTTATTACTTCGCGGCAAATTTAGCTTCTTTTTCAAGCTTTTTGCGAATACGTTGACGCTTTAATGGCGATAGGTAATCAATAAATAGTTTACCTTGTAAGTGATCTAGTTCGTGTTGAATACAAATAGCTAATAGCTCATCTGCATCTAGTACAAATTCTTCACCATTTTCGTTAAGAGCAGCAACGGTTACGGTTTCAGCACGGTCTACTTTTGCGTAAGAGTTAGGCACTGATAAACAGCCTTCTTCGCTAATTGTTGCACCATCTTTTTTAATAATTTGTGGGTTAATTAAAACCAGTGGCTCGTCGCGTTCTTCTGATACGTCGATCACCACAATACGTTGATGAATATCAACTTGTGTAGCAGCTAGCCCAATGCCGTTTTCATCGTACATTGTCTCTAGCATGTCTTTTACAATTTGGCGAACGTTGTCATCAACCTGTGCAACTTCTTTTGCTACCGTACGTAAACGCTCATCTGGAAATCTTAAAACTTCTAACCTAGCCATAGTTACCTTTTTACACTTGTGCTTAATTTAGGGTATTGTATGCTCTTATTTTAGCCATTCGCGTTCCCCTTTAACAGGTTTTGGTCAATAATAATGAAAAAACAATACAAGGAAGCCCAATGAAATCTCAATTGGCTGCAATTATGTTTGCACTAAGTACTGCTTTTCCTGCAGTCGCTGATGTTTTACAAATAAAAAAAGATGCTCCAAAACAATATGTTGTAAAAAAAGGCGATACCCTTTGGGATATTTCCGGCATTTATTTAGAAGAACCATGGCTGTGGCCAGAGTTGTGGCAAATGAACCCGCAAATAGATAACCCGCATCTAATTTACCCAGGCGATGCACTCGCGTTAGTGTACGACGCCGACGGTAACCCGCGTTTGGTGATTAATAAAGCGTACAGAAAATTATCGCCGCAAGGGCGTATTACACCAAAAGGTAATAACGCCATCACCACTTTGCCACTTGAAATAATTAAACCTTATTTAAGCTATGAGCAAGCGATTAACAGCGATGACATAGATGATAAGCCTTATATTTTAGGGGCAAACGAAAATACTAAAACGCAAACTCTCGGGCATATTTTATACGTTAAGGGCGATTTAAAAGTACATAAAGCGTATGCTATTTATCACAAAGGCGAACCTTACATAGACACACAAACTGGTGAAGAGCTAGCCACTCGCGCTACTTATGTCGGTATGGCTCGTGCATTTAGAACGGGCGATGAAAGCAATGGCGTACCATCGTCTTTACGGGTTGAGTCAGTTAAACAAGAAATACAACAAGGCGATTTTTTACTCCCTGCTATGCAAGGGCAAATGTTACCAGCGTACTTTAATATGCATCGTCCTAAGCAAAGTGTATCCGGCAGTGTTATTGACTCGCCGCGCCAAGTAAGAGAATTCAGCACAATGGATGTAGTGGTGCTAAACTTAGGTGCTGAGCAACAAATTGAAGTTGGTCATATCCTCGATTTAGAACGCCAATCACCCACCGTTATTGATGGCCCTCGAGGACCGCGTTATCCAGAGGATTCGAGCAAATTTGAAAAGCTTTTATCTGATGCAGGTGAATTATTTGGCAGCGAGCCAGATGAAGACACCACAACATGGACAATGCCACACGAAAAAGTGGGTGAGTTAATTGTATTTAAAGTGTATGACAAAGTGAGTTATGCATTAATAACAAAAAATCAGCACCCAATTCGCGTTGGAGATAGTGTAGTAATTCATTAAGTTGTAGCGAGTCGGTGCTCTAGGAGAGAGCATGGATCAGTCATCTGGCAAGCTAGCCCACTGGCTTGCCTTTTATATGTGTAAAGGCTTAGGTATTAAAACACTGTTAGCCTTATCACATACTCACCCCCTCGAATCATTATTTGATTTAAACCAAAGTGAATTACAACAGCTTGGCCTTACCCAAAACCAAGCCTGCAACTTACTCAATACCAATTGGCAGCAAGTAAACCATTACGAGCAACAAATACAGCAGCTTAATATTACAGTGGTGTGTATTTTTGATGCGCTATACCCAAACGAGCTAAAACACATAGCCAGTGCCCCTTTACTGTTATTTTGTAAAGGCGATATATCGCTGTTATCTAGCCCGCAAGTGGCCATTGTTGGTAGTAGAAACGCGACCCCTACGGGGCTCGAAATAGCCTCAGAGCTTGCTTATCAGCTTACTTTAGCCGGTATTACTGTTACCTCGGGCATGGCGCGGGGTATTGATGGTGCCGCGCATAAAGGGGCATTGGCCAATAATGGCAAAACAATTGGTGTATTAGGGACTGGGGTTGATATTTACTACCCCAAACGCCATAAATTATTAACAGACCAAGTATTAGAGCATGGCTTATTAATAAGCGAGTTTTTACCGGGTACCGCTGCTAATGCGCATAACTTTCCCCGCAGAAACCGTATTATATCTGGGCTGTCTTTAGGCGTGGTTATTGTAGAGGCCGAAATTAAAAGCGGTTCGTTGATCACGGTACGTTACGCTATTGAACAAAATAAAGAAGTGTTTGCAGTACCAGGCTCTATTAAAAACCCATTATCGCAAGCGAGTCACTTTTTAATAAAGCAGGGCGCTAAGTTAGTCGAAAATGTAACAGATATTTTAGATGAGGTGAGCTTTTCTTATCAAAGCGGTCTATATAATAAAGAGGAGCCTGTAAACAAACAGTCACAGTGTGAGGTGTTAAATAGTATAGGGTATGAGGTAACCAGTGTTGATGAAATTGTACGTCGCGCCAAGTGGCCAATTGATAAAGTGCTGGCAAGGTTGCTCGATTTAGAGTTAGACGACGAAATAGAGCGAGTGTTAGACGGGTATATAAAGCTAAGCACAGGAAGGTAATATGTTTGATATTCTCATGTATCTTTTTGAAAACTACATTCACAGTGAAGCCGATATTTATATTGAAGAAAACGAGCTTACCGATGAATTACTTCGCGCGGGCTTTAATAAGACCGAAATTTTTAAAGCGTTAAACTGGCTTGAACAATTGGCCGATTTACAACGCAGCGACGAGTCGCCTTACTTAATTACAAAGCCTCACCAAGCAATGCGCATTTTTACCGATAGCGAATGCAAAATGTTAAACGTTGAATGCCGCGGCTTTTTGATGTTTTTAGAGCAAATAAGGGTGGTTAACAGTGTAACCCGTGAAATGGTTATGGACCGCCTTGCCGCATTAGATAAACCTTATATTTCGCTCGACGACTTAAAGTGGGTGGTGCTTATGGTGTTATTTAACGTACCTGGCTCAGAAGAGGCTTACGAGCAGATGGAAGACCTTATATTTGACGAACCCACCGAACTTCTACATTAAAATTGTATGCCAAACCACTTAAACATATATGCACAGCTTGTATCTTTAAGTGGTTTGGGTATATTAGGCGAAAATTCAGCAACCCATTAGGAACCTCATGAGTAAAATCGACCATTCGCTTTTCTCGGCGGATAAACACGCCTTAGAAAAAGAATACGAAGTCTGCCCACAATGTGGTTCTGAATTAGTGATCCGTAACTCTAAAACAGGTCCGTTTTTGGGTTGTGCTAGTTACCCTAAATGCGACTTTATTCGTCCATTAGCGCATCACGACAGCAACGAAATAAAGGTGCTTGAAGATTCAGCCTGCCCACAGTGCACAAAACCGCTGGTGGTTAAAAATGGCCGTTATGGCATGTTTATTGGGTGTACAGGGTACCCTGAGTGTCATTATATCGCTCACGATGAAGAACCTAATAATAACGATGATGAATTACCTGGGTGTCCTAAATGCAAAAAAGGGCAGCTAGTTGCACGCAGCAATAAATTTGGTAAAACGTTTTACTCATGCGATTGTTACCCAAGCTGTAAATATACTCTAAATAACAAACCCATAGCCAAGCCATGCCCTAAGTGCGATTGGCCGCTTGTTATTGAGAAAAAAATGGCCAATGGTACTGTGCTACAGTGCCCACAAAAAAGTTGCCTGCATAAACTTACCACTACTGATTAATATAAATTTCTGGAGCATATTTTGTCAGACCTTTCTACATTGCCTACGGCTATATCTTGCTTAGAGCAAGGTGAAGTTATTTTATATCCTACTGAAGCTGTCTATGGTTTAGGGTGTGATCCAGATAATCAGCAAGCTGTTGAGAAGTTGCTAGAAATAAAACAGCGTCCCGTTGAAAAGGGCCTTATTTTAATCGCCGATAACTACGGCCAGTTATTAAAGTATGTTGACGATGTAAAGCTGCCAATGGACAAGCGCGCTGATATTTTCTCTAGTTGGCCTGGTGCTATTACCTGGGTAATGCCTGCAGCTGAAAATACGCCTAAATGGTTAACAGGGCAGTTTGATACGATTGCCGTACGGGTTACTGATCATCCAAGTGTTAAGCGCTTATGCCAGCAATTAGGCAAGCCTCTTGTCTCTACTAGTGCTAATTTAACCGGACAGTCAACGGTAACAAGTATTGAACAAGCCAAGCAGCAATTTGCAGATAAGGTAGGCTGTTACATTGATGAGCCCTTAGGGGGCAACATGCAGCCAAGCACAATTAAAGATGCCATGACCGGCAAAGTATTTAGAGGTTAATATGCAAAGCGAATTATTAGAACAAGTAAAAGCGTATTTTATGGCTTTGCAAGACACCATTTGCCAAGGTTTAGAGCAGGCCGATGGCAGTGCAAGATTTGTAGAAGATAGCTGGCAACGTGCCGAAGGCGGTGGCGGGCGTACGCGTGTTACCACTAACGGCAATGTAATAGAGCAAGGCGGCGTTAACTACTCGCATGTGTTTGGTGCATCTATGCCGGGCTCTGCGACCGCTCATAGACCAGAGCTTGCAGGGCGAAGCTTTCATGCATGTGGTGTTTCATTAGTTATTCATCCAAAAAACCCACATGTTCCTACAAGTCATGCCAATGTACGCTTTTTTATAGCTGAAAAAGAAGGCGAAGAGCCTATTTGGTGGTTTGGCGGAGGGTTTGACTTAACGCCTTTTTACCCCGTTTTTGAAGATGTACAGCATTGGCACCAAGTCGCACACGACATTTGTGCACCATTTGGTGAACAAGTGTATCCAAAATACAAAACGTGGTGTGATGAATATTTTTACCTAAAACATCGCGACGAAACACGCGGTGTAGGCGGCTTATTTTTTGATGACTTAAACGAGCTAGGGTTTGAGCAGAGCTTTGCATTTATGCAATCGGTTGGTAATGGCTTTTTAGATGCGTACTTACCTATTATTGAGCGTCGTAAAAATGATGAATACACGCAACAGCAGCGCGACTTTCAATTGTATCGCCGCGGTCGTTACGTAGAATTTAACCTTGTGTGGGATAGAGGCACTTTATTTGGCTTACAAAGCGGTGGGCGCACAGAGTCTATATTAATGTCGATGCCGCCACTGGCGCGTTGGGAATACAATTATAAGCCCGCGCCTGACAGCGCAGAGGCTAATTTGTATCAATACTATTTACGTCCACAAGAGTGGCTAAGCACTAAACCTACTGATTTGATAGCCAGAGAGTGGCAGTTATAAATATTAAATTAAGGTAGGGGCTGTTTAATCCGCAAAGGTCAATAAACCCTAATAAAAGGCGCTTAACAGCGCCTTTTTGCTAAGTAGTTACAATTAGTGCTCATTAATCATATGGGTGGCAAGTTGTCCAAAAGACTGCTTTAACCCTTCGCGCAGTAGGGGGTTGTCTACTTCTATATCGAGGGTTTTATTCATGCAATACATCCACTGATCGCGCAGGTCTTTATTTATAGTAAAAGGCATATGGCGTTTGCGCAGCATAGGTTGGCCATGTTTTTCAGTAAATAGGTTAGGGCCGCCTAACCAACCCGATAAAAACTCAAAAAATACTTGGCGAATTCTATCTAATGGCAGAGGATGCATATCATATAATGGTTTGGCGTATTCATCGCTGGCCATTATGTCGTAGAATCTATTAGCAATAGCACGGGTACCTGCTTCTCCACCAATAATTTCATACGGTGTTTTCTCAGGAGTGGGCGCTGGTTGCTCAGGAGCTGGTTTAGATTTTGAAAAAAGTCGTTTAATCATATTACTTATCATCGTTAATAGGCAGTGTATAGCTGCAAAGAGGTTGCTTTAAAATGGACAAATATGCGGTTTTTGGAAATCCAATCAAACATTCAAAATCCCCCGCGATACATAAACAATTTGCTGTATCTTTGGGTGAGCAAATCGACTACCGCGCAATATTAGCACCTATCGATCACTTTGAAAAAACAGTAACCACCTTTTTTGAGCAAGGCGGAATAGGTGCCAATGTTACTATGCCATTTAAAGAGCAAGCGTATGCCATGGCTGATGAGCTCACCCCACTTGCTAAAATTGTTGGTGCAGTTAATACACTTAAAAAACGCGATGATGGCACTTTGTTAGGCGATAACACCGATGGCGTGGGCTTTGTTAATGATTTACTTGCCAATGAAGTGACAATTACCAATAAGCGTATTTTAATTATTGGTGCTGGTGGTGCAGCAAGAGGGGTGATACTACCGCTACTTGAGCATAATCCAGCTGAAATAACGATTGTTAATCGCACGGCAAAAAAAGCGCAAGACTTAGCGCAACTATTCGCTGAATATGGCAAGGTAACAGGCTATGGGTTTGATACATTACCTGTAAGCAATTACTCACTTATCGTAAATTCTACCTCTAGCAGTATGAACAACGAGTTACCAGCACTTGACGAAAAACACCTAAGCCAGTGCGCGGTGGCATACGATATGTTTTACTCCCAGCAAAATACCGTATTTATGAACTGGGTTGCAGAGCATAATAACCACGCTAAGCTGTTAGATGGCAGTGGTATGTTAGTAGGCCAAGCTGCACAGGCATATTATGTATGGCGTAATAAAATGCCCGCCATACTTCCTGTTGTTAAAGCACTAAAACAAGGCATGCTTAAATGAATCAAGCCATACAGTTTATAGATAGACTCGAGTTTAGAGAACCTTCCCACCAACTAGTCTTTTTTGCACAAGTAACAGGGATGCTGGTGGAGTGTATTATAGATTTACGAAAGCTAGGGCTTCAAGATGAAAGCCATGCAACGCAGCATTTTGATAAATACCGATTTGATTACGAAGAATGTGCCGAGCAACTTATAGAAGATGAAAGTTATAACTCGGCAGGGCAGATAGAAGTGAATCTAGTTGATCTCTGCTAAATACTCGTCTTTTAATTGCACATAGTTATCTGCCGATACTTTTAAAAAGGCAAGCTCTTGCTCTGTTAATGGGCGGGCTTGCTTTACTGGACTACCAACATATAAATAACCAGACTCCAATCGTTTATTTGGCGGTACTAATGAACCCCCACCAATAATAACGTCGTCCTCTACTATTACATTATCCATTACAATAGCGCCCATACCGACAAGTATACGATTTCCAAGCGTACATCCATGCAGCATCACCTTGTGTCCTACTGTCACATCATCACCAATAATAAGTGGGTAACCATCTGGGTTACTTTTAGTCGCGCGTGATAAATGAAGAACACTACCGTCTTGTATATTTGTACGTTCACCAATACGTATATAGTTAACATCTCCTCGCGCTGCCACTAAAGGCCATACGCTACAGTGGTCACCAATCGTAATATCTCCTACCAAAACAGACGACTCATCAACATAAACAGACGAATTAAAAGAAGGAGTCACACCTTTATAAGAACGGATAGCCATATATATACCTTTTAAATACCAGTTATAGTCGCTTGAGTGTAACAGCAACACTTAAATATAGGCCAGAAAAGGCCTGTTTTGATTATAAAACTACCAGTTATAGAGGGTTTAGTTCACATATTGACCGAACGGTGCTTTTTTTTGGTTTTTCTTTAAAAAATTGCTTGCGTAAAAATCTGTTCTCCCTATAATGCGACCCCACTGAGACGGGGAACGCCAACGCATAGCGAGGCAAGAGCTGCTCAC
>BJUT01000021.1 GCA_007988745.1 Pseudoalteromonas atlantica | reverse complement strand
AAGATACTATTTGTACGAATGTAGCTCAGTTGGTTACAGCGCTACCTACTCTCTATGCCCACGCCGAAATCGCTGGTTCGAATCCACTCAGTCGTACCAAATTTATTCTGACTTCTTTGAATAAATTACATTTAAGAATCCCTATATGTACGAATGCAGCTCAGTTGGTTAACGCGCTTCCTAATCTTTATGCCCCGCGCCGAATTCAGAACCGCATTATTGAAAGAGCTAAGGCATTATTTTTTACTTAAAATTGCGTCAATAAAAACGGCGATAGAATATATCAACCGCCGTTTTAAAAAGTACACGAGTAATTTTAACCTGAATTAACTTAACAGGTTGTTACCTTTGTTCTCTTGCTGATGAATGGTTACAGGCCAGCCCGGGAACTGATTACTTGCTTTACCATCGTTAACATCGACTAAAAATCGATAGGCATCCATTGTGTAAGTGAGATTGTCACAATCAAACGTAATAAAACCAAAACCACTGCCTTTTTCATGCGCTTTCACATAGCGGTTATTTGATTTTCCAACCTCTGGATTACCAACTGCATAGACATAAATCTTGTTGCCAAAGGTGTCATTATATTCGCCTGTTTCGGCAAGTCCGTGTGCAGGGCGGTTTTGGTAAGGCATATTCATCGAGTCAGGTTTCCACCACCTTGGCCAACCTGCTGAAATGGCAGGCGTACAAAAAGCCCAATTACTATCTCTTTGTTGATTTACACCATATTGCGATAAAGAACCTAAATGGGTATCGCCACAAATATGTAACGCCATAGAGTCACGCATTGCATCAATTGCACGGTTACGCGCAGAGGCAGGCCAACCACTTGAGTCAAAATCATATTTTAAGAAACGATCTGGCAAAGGCTGATGAGTAGAAATAGCAGCGAATACGGTTTGGCTTAATACCGCCTTTAATTTATGCCCGCGCCAGTCATTACCCCACGCTTTAAGAAAATTCTCTTGGCGATTTCCTAGCAGATCCAAACCAGGAGGATTGAATAACGGGTTATAATAAAGCGGATCTTCGTCTTGCCCTGTTTCTCCTACCGAAACATTAATACGCTCCGGGCCACTTTTCCATTGCCTATCGGCAAGAATGGCAAAACCAACACCGCCGTATAGCATCGCCCCATAATAAGAAATAATGCCATTCGTTGGTGTAGAGTCATAAGGATCTGGGTGATGGTTAAGCGTTGTTTTATGTACCATATTAACCACCCGCGCAGAATCTATGTAACCGCCTAAAACACTTGCTGAAGGGTCTTTTGCAATATTTTGCATTTTTGCGCCCCCCTCACCCCACAAATTCCCTTGCAGTACATCGTGATCATCAGGTAAACAAATTGTCGGTTGATTACGCATGACTTCTTTAAAAGACCAACCAAATTGATAAAATTTGCGTAAATAGTTTAAAATTGCCAAATCATCCGGCGTACGAATAACACCAAAGCCCCCATGGCTTTCATAAATTTGATCGCCAGAGAAAAACACTAAATCGGGGTTTAATTTTTCGACATTTTGCGCAACAGGTTGGTACGGAAAGCCATAATCATTTTGACAGGTCAATGCAGCCATTCGTAGCGTATTATTGCTTGGGTTTGCTTTTATAATCCCTGAATATATATCTGGTGTGTGTGTACCATCGCTGAATTTCTCATGATATACAACTCGAAAAGGCGTATCTTGTTTCTCATCCCAATTGGCAATACGAAAAGTCGCCAACCAGCCATCATGGTCAATACGCTGTGAGTCGATAGCAATCCATTGATTGTCACGTTGTACTTGCAGCTCTAATTGTTGATTGTCTTGCTCACCTATTGGTCCTGTGTAAGCACTCAATTTCATCACAAAACCTTCATGACTTAATGTATCGCTCAACGAATACATAGTCCAAAGAATAGGGCCAAATGTCTGTTCATTAGTAACAGAGAACGCTTCACCTTGCATAGCCCAGTGGCTAAATTTATAACGTGCGCCTAATTTATCTTCTGGCACATTTTCATAAGTAACAGATTGAATTGAGAAATTACTCACTAGCGCGACATTACCTAATAGCTCTGATGCAGGTACCAAATGGGTAACCGTACCGATTATATTTTCAGTTGATGTTAAACGAGCCGTTAGCTCTAACGCCATAGCACCTGATTGAGGAGTCCCAGAAAGTGTTAAAGTAACGGATTGATTCTCTAACGGAATTTTTAAAGGCACAGTGTTGTTACCCAACACTAAATCGTTATTTTTGATACCGAGGTCGTATCCCTGTTGAACAAAACAGTTACTGCGGTATTCATTGAGCTCACTTTTAGCGCCAAGACGAATACCCGCGCCTCCATCGTTATTATTTTGCTCTAAACGCGTAACCTCCACTGACATGGAAAAAGCTTGATCAATATTCGTTATTTGATGTGTTAGAGAATGAACACTGCGATTCCCCCCACGAGTTATACATTCAGCCGCACCGTTATTCACACGCCAATCTTCCATCGGATTAGCCCAATACTGTTTGCCAAGCCAAACTCTATTATACGTTTTATACCAGTTATCACGGTGAGCCTTGTTACCGCGAGTAAAGGTTGAAGTCATAGCACCTAAATGACGAGTACAACCAGAGACGCCAGTTGCAACAACCCCAGCAGCAAACATTTTGAGAACTGAGCGACGAGATATATTTTTATTCATAATTTTCAATCTCACACATTGAATATTGTTAACAGTAAACAAAAGATATATGTTTTCGTTAAAAATATCAGCATTTGTTTTCATAAAAACATTAAGAAATTATATAAACTTCATTCAAATGTAAGATTACATGTTTTGAAGACCCTATTTCACCCGCAATAACACACGGTTCAACATTGATTTAGTCCCTTATATTTAAAACGTTTGCTATTTACTCACGCACCAAGATAAAACATTTAACTAAACGCTGAGCACCCAACTTTATGCTTTGCCTTATTATTGCACTAATTAATGGTTGCTATTTGATCACAAAAAAATGTAACCTAAGTAAATTGTTGACAATTAACATTAAACTTAACTTGTTATGTCATTCCTAAATAACTATAAAATAAAGACACGAATTTTAATGCTAGTGCTTATTCCATTACTAACTACAGGGCTTATATCAGTTGAAAAAGTACGATCTTCTTTGGCGCAGCAGCAGAGGCTCGCTTATCGACAAAACGCGCTAACAAATACTAATCAGTTTAGACAATTCATTACTGAGAACCAGCAGCCAGTTAAGCAATTTCCGACCTTGAATAACCACGTAGAAATAATCGATAAACAATTAAGCGATCTGCAAATAGTCAGACAAGTAGCTGATGAAAAAAATCACCTAAGTAAAGCATACATAGCGCAATTTGGTCGAGAAGTTGAAACGATGTATGAAATTAACAATCTCATCCGCAAACTATTAATGACATTGAGTGAAATTGTGGTCATCACCAGTAGTGTCGAACGCTCATTTCACGATAGCTTTATAAATACTGCAAGCAATACACAATTAGATGTATACACATACGGAGAAATTTTCAGAAGTGCGACCGCAGTGCAAACTTATAATGGCCTATTTTATAATTTTGCCACTGCAAATGCACAATCTGCGTTTACTCAAATGACGCAAAACGTGAGCTATTTAAAGTCTGAAGAAGTGACGCTACAAACCCGTGAAAACATCTATCAAACAATCAATAAACCGCTAAATATCGCTGGCATTTATTGGCCAGAGGTTGTTAAAAATGTGTCAGCCATACAACAGCGCACCATTGAAATGTACTTAAAGAGCTGATCGACATGGCCCTGCAAATTGCCACAGCCACAGAAGAACAAACATCGGTGTCTAATTTCATCAATGAGCAAATAACCTTAATCAACACTGATGCTCAATCTGTAGCAAGTACTATCCAAAGTAACCTACAAACGGTCGATAACTTAGCTAATATTGTTGAAAACTTAGAAAGCTACATTTATGAGTTTACTTTGGCTACGCCTACACCAACACCTTATAAGGAGTATTTTCTATGAGCAATACAGTATTTAAACTCAGTGCTATCTCCATTGCACTTTGCATCACAGCTTGCAGTAATCAAGATACCAGCATGCAAGCTAAACCTAAAATAATGTTCGATGATGTCTCTGTCGAAGTGGGATTAACAACTGATAAAAATTGGAAGTACGGCGGCCCATCCTTATCTGATTTAAATAACGATGGCCTCTATGATTTATTACTAACTAATCATGACTCTACGCCTGTTCAGTTATTCTTATCAAATAGTGATTTTAGTTTTACCAAGCAAGCTGATATTTACTCACGAGTTGACTTACACGGCATGGCCAGTGGCGATTACGATAATGATGGCGATAATGACATTTTATTATCATTAGGCGGCGGTAATGGCCTTAGCCCGCAACCACAGCGGTTATTACAAAACAACCAAGGTCAATTTACTGATGTTACAGCGCAAGCTGGCTTATCAGAAATGGGAGCGCGAGGACGTTCTGTTCGGTGGATTGATCTAGATAACGATGGCGACTTGGACTTTATGCAAGTTAACGCTGAAAAAATGGTGACAGAGCAAAGCCCCCGTAACATTTTATTTGAAAATAACGGCAATGGTAAATTCGATTATCACCCTTCCCCCGTCTTTGAAAATTTAAATAGCGAGCGCGTGCTGATCACTGATTTTAATAACGATAACATTCCTGATATTTTCGGCTTTAATGGTTACAGCCCGTTAGTAATTTTACAAGGCAACAATGATTTTAGTTTTACCGATGTCACAGCTAAGGTGTTGCCACAATCACTCGATACAACGGGTACTTTAACTCTCGCCCATGCCGATATCGATAATGATGGAGATATGGACTACTACCTTGCTAGGGGCAAATTACATTACACCATCGCCAATAATAGTATTTCATACAATGACCAACTAAAGCGTTTAGACTTACGAGACGAAGGCAATAAAAGTCATGATGGCTTGAGCCTAACAACACAGGGGGATTTGATTCTAAGTGATTTTTATCATTTTCCTCGGGGCAAAAAAATGAAAGCTATGCCAGTCTTTTTAGGTGCCGAACAGGTACCCATCAATACGCCAGTTTCAGATCAAAGCATCGCTGCAGATCAAGCCCAAGGATTTGCAAAAAATATCAATAAAACAGGCTGGTATATTGGTCATTTAGGTAACAACAAATGGCGGGTAGAATGGTATTTAGCGGATAATTTAGCATGGGATGTGCGCGCTTCGTTCAAAAATGTCACTAGCTATAACACAGATTGGACACCACAAGATCTGGCATTAAGTGATATTTTACTACGTAACGATAAAGGTCAACTTACGGATATATCAGCGCAATTACCAAAACAAACTATTGATAATAACTGGGGCGTGGTGCCGGGTGATTTTAATAATGACACTTTAATTGATTTCGTGGTGTATCGATTTGGCCATTTAAAACAACGCGTGGCCGATGTGATGCTTATTAACCAAGGCAATAACCAATTTACTAGCCAGCTATTAAATTCAGCCACCAGCGAGTTAAATCAAGATTCTCATGGCGATATGGGCGCAGCATTTGATTACAACCATGACGGTAAGCTTGATCTGCTCAGTGGCGATGACGACAACGGTCGTTGGCACTTGTATAAAAACACCTCAGCGATGCTTAATAACCATTACAGCTTAGTGCGTATCGGATATTCGCCATCAGGGATTGATGCAATGGGGGCTAAGGTTGAAATAAAAACGGCCCAAACGACCCAATATCAAGTTGTCGGTTCGCACAGTGCAAACCACTCACAAAGTTTAATGAACATTACCCATTTTGGCTTAGGGAGTGATGCTAACATCAAGGCGATTAATGTCATTTGGCGTGATGGCAGCAAACAAGTATTGCGTAATCAACCCGCAGACCGTTTAATCGATATAGGTAATATAAAATACTGATAAAAAGCCCCAATTTTGGGGTTTTATAATATTTAACAGCTGTTTTATCCCATAAGGGTTATCACTTTTTCCAACTTAAATTTGAAGTACCTTCAAAGCAATGATGTCGATTATTGATAATAGTTAAGTCTCTATTAAGCAAATAAAAATTACGCTGAGCCTTTGTTAATGCAACAAGGTAAATATCATCAAATATTTTAATTTGGATTTCATAATCAATGCATTGGCTTAATCTTTTACCTTGCCTGTCGCTGCCCATTCCACCCCACGGCGCATAACATTTATAAAGTGCTCATCTTCGAATACTTCAATGCCATGCCCTAACGTCGTGTGAAACACTCGACCTTGATGATACTTGACCGTCATCAGCACAAGCTCATGGCGTCCAAATCCATTGAATTTTTTATCGTCAAATGCACTTGCTAACACAGTTAAAATTGGCAAACACTTGCTCATTGAATTCATAATTTGCGCCTAATTTCCATGTCGTTTGATTACCAAAATCTTTGGTGTTGTCGTATCTAATACCTGAGAAAACCGTTAATCTATCCACTTGCCACTTGGCATCTACAAAGCCTGCGAGGTTTTCTCTATCTATGTCATATTCGCTAGGCAGATCAAACACAACCATTTGTCCCATATCAGTAAAGGTATGCATTTGCGTACTGCCGTTGGTTTCACCCGATTCTGATTTAAAATCAATACCCACAGTGACCAGAGCATGGTTAAACTGCAACCCATTTAAAAATCGTAATTTGTAGTACGAGTAGTCGTTCTCAGAGTAGCTTGGTGGCGCTGAAAAATAAGGTGCTATACCTGGTGATTTTAAACTATCTGACGAGCTGAAAACTTCTGCCTGCAATGCTAACTTATGACTTTGTGAAAGCACTTGATTATGACGTACACTACCTGAATATACTTGGCCTTGTTTGTCATCTTTTATCGAGTCTTGAGCATATAAAATGCCGCCACTTTGGTCTGCAAGCGCTTTTTGTTGATAATCGCTGAAACGAACACTCAACTTAGTCTCACTGTCGTTATTATATCTAATGACACTGTGTGCATTCAGTTCAATAGATTCTTGCTCATCACCAGTAGTCGAGTCGTCACTATTGATTGCCGTTACACCTATTTCTGCGCTATCGAACGCGACTGTCGCCGTCGCGGTTTGTGAACCATTATCAAAGGCACCGGCCGAAACCAAGGTGTTACTGGCATCAGCATCATAGGTAATAAAATTGATCACACCAGCAATGGCATCAGAACCATAAATTGACGATTGTGCGCCTTTAATCACTTCTACACGTTGAATCAAGTCTTTCGATAGCGTACCTAAATCAAAACTGCCGCCACGACTGTCCAATGGGTTATTTATTTGCACCCCATCTATCTGAACAATAACGAAGTTTGTTTCAGCACCACGTAAAAAATTTCTTGGCTTACACCTGATTTTTCAACTCGAATTCCTGGCACCAAGGTTAATATATCGAGTGCCGACAACCCTGCGATAGTGTCTATTTGGCTCTTTTCGAGTACGAATAGTGAACTCGGTTTTTGATTTGCTTTTACGGGATAATAATTACCGTAAACTTGCAGCTGCTCAATCTGCGCGTTAATCGACGCGACAAAGATAAATGACATTATTGTCGCACGCATCATTAATTTCATTTGATAAAACATTACAACCCTATTTTTTATAACTAAACCAAAAAACCCGCAGCAATACTGCGGGCTACGTACTTAGGCAAAATAGTTAGAAATTAATACGGGTATTAAGTCTAAATGTACGTCCGGTATGGTATTGATAAACCGTACGTGATTTAGTGGCTTCACCTTCAAGTGGGCTCCCTTCATCAAAGGTTACACCACCCGCTTGTAAGAAACGGCTAGTGAAATATTGTCTAACGCCTTCATCTGTTAGGTTAGCGACTTGAATAGAAACACTGATATTATCATTCACTTTATAACTAGCTGAGAAATCAAGTGTTTGACGGCCTTCTTCCCAAAGCGAACCATTCTCCCATGAGCGTTGAACTAACTGATCAGTTGTACCTTGATACGATAAACGTAACTGGTGACCGTTTTTCTCCCAAAAGCCGGTTAAGTTGTAGCTATGCTCAGGGGTATAAGCCACCGCAAGTGATGGAGCTTTGATATTACTGTCAATTGACGACACTTCTTGCTCATATTCACTGTCTTGATATGTATAGTTAGCCTGTAGACCTAAACCAGACCAAATCCCAGGGAGTGAGTCATATGTTTGCATGTACTGTAATTCAAGACCTTTGATTGATGCACCTTTACCATTTTTAATACGTGTTGTATTAAACTTGGCACACATTTGCTCTAAATCACCTGAGTACATCCAATCTTCTTGATAATCTGTGCTACCTTGAAAGCGCTTAGGCATACACCCTTCTAAGCTATCTTGACCAGCAATCAGTACGAGATCATTTGGATCATAGGTTTCGCCTTCTGTTAAACCTACATCACGTAAATCATCCATGTAAGTAACGATAGTTTCTGACTCTTCAAAGTTCGTCATATCTTTATAAAATAAAGTAGCCGCTAATAAACCTGAGTCATTAAAATACCACTCATAAGATAAATCGAGGTTAATTGACTCTAAGGGATCTAGCTTAGGGTTAGTCAGGGTGATCGAGTTATTACGATTATCGCCGCCCCATTGGGTTTCGGATACTTTAAAGCCAGGGCGAAGCGAATCAATTTGTGGGCGTGCCATGGTTTTTGATGCCGCGAACCGAATAATAGTGTCTTCACTGTATAAGTAATTAACATTTAAGCTTGGTAAAAATACATCATACTCGTGCTCATCAGTTACACTGAAAGAACGTAAGCTTCGGTCCTCAGTTGGTAATAAATTACCATTTTCATCAAACTTGCGTTCGCCATACACATAGTTCTTCTCTGTTGATACATCAGAATGACGCCATAACCACCATTCAGATTCATTCGGATTACCTTGAATAGCATTTGGATCATGGCATGCACCTTGGTCAGCAATAACAACATCATCTGTTTTGTCATTTGTACCTAATGTATCATAACCTAAACCATCAACCCGTGACCAGCGTGCTTCTTCATCATAGTTAGTACCATAAAAACGCGTAGCTTCACATAGTGGTAGGCTGGTATCACGTAACTCAGCTAATTTAAATGGGTCCATTAAGCGACCAGCATTTGACGGGTCAAACGCAAATTGCACACCTGAAGCGCCTTGTACTTCAACTTCAGTTCTCACATAGCGAACACCCACATCACCAGTAATCTTGCCGTCCATTAACTCAAAGTTTAGCTTTGTATAGAGCGCTAAATTATCTAATTCTGTATTACGGGTATTTGAATCATCTGTATTAAATGCAACTTCGCTACTACCTTGAGCAACTTCAAATGCCTTAAATGCTGAAAACTGATTCCAACCATCTGTAATGCTATCACGGCCATAGCCAAGGCCCGCCATAAAGTCATCAACAGGGAATTCTCCACCATCGGTTATCATTTCCCCAGTAATATCACGCAAGCCGCTTCCCAGTACTGCAGGATTGCCAGTGTAAGGATTCAATACTACGACCCCTTCACCTACCGTACTAAATGAACCTACTTGCGCATCGACATACTTAGTACGATTAGACCACTTAGCACCAAACTCAATCGAACGAAAATTATCTGAATCAAGCACGTAGTCAAAGTCGATAAATAATGATTTTTGTGTATCTTCAACTTCATTTAATGTACGGCTCATATATGAAAGATGCTGGGCTCTTAACTCATCCGGGTTAAAGCCGGTTGTACTATAGTTATCCCACACATTTAGAGGATCACCAAAGTTATCATTTGGGCCATAATCAATTAAACCCTCACCTGAAACTAAAGTACATACCGAGCTACTGGTACAATCATAGCCCACAGGCTCTATATCTTCTGGCGGTACGTTATTTATTATCCACGCATTAATATTGCCAAAATTTTGTAATGCCACATACACAGAGTTATTTGGAATTTGCTCTGTTTTTGAGTAACCAACACCCGCATCCATAGTCAAGGAGTCACTAAAATTATGCTTCATATCTAAAGAGAATATTTGATTCTTGTTTTCAAAATCACCTTCAGATTGTACTAAGCCACCATCTCCAAAACGATTTACAAATTTTGTGAATGTATTGGTTTCTAAATCAATGGTACGCCAATCTGCTTCTGGATCTGTGAATATAGCAGGACCTGTGCCACCTAAGCCTGGATCAACACCTTCCACTAAGTTTCCATACTGATTCGAGCGAGTATTAATGCCATGCATTGAGTTTTTTATATCTTGGTTACCGATAATCGCATTAAAATTAAACTCCGTTTTTTCTGAAGCTATCCACTGCAATCCGATATTAAAATTAGTTCTATTACTTTCACTTTCATGGTATTCATATTGCGTTGTTTGAGGCGCTATACCTACAACATTTTCGACAATATTACCGTTGGTATCTGTTGCAAGAGGCGACTCTGTTGCAAACCACTGTGTTGCAGAGTATTGATCTTTACGATACGCATTGGTTTCTTTGACAGCCGTAAAAACAAAACCAAAAGTATCGTCAAAGAATTTTCTTGAAAATGTGCCCGAGACTTTATAGTTATCTTCTTCTGATAAGTCGTTATAACGACCTTCAAGCGTCATGGTGTTTATTTCATAATTTAAATCAAGTGGCTTGGTTGTGGTCAAATTAATATTCGCACCTAATGCACCTTCTTCATGATCTGCACTTGGGGTCTTTACGACTTCGATTTTTGATAAGATATCTGATGAGTACTGAGATAAATCGACACCTTGGCTATAGCCCGTTGAGCCGAGCTGTACACCATTCATACTAATATTATTTTGCTGAGAGTTAGCACCACGAACAGTCACTCGTGCGCCTTCACCATCTACTGTCTGTACTGACACACCCGTTACACGTGAGAGTGCATCGGCAATGTTTTGGTCTGTCGATTTACCAATATCCTCAGCGTTAATTGAATCAACTACGTTTTCAGCAAAACGTTTATCATTAATTGATTTTTTACACTTGCAGCTAATCCACTTACTTCAATAATTTCAATATCATCTTCAGCTTTTGTTTTTTCATCTTCTTGTTGTTGTGCATAAATCAAATTCGAAGCAAATAGCGCTGCTGTCAATGCGCTGAGTTTAAATGTCTTCTTTATTATCGTCATGTGTGTGTTCCCTGTTGAAGGATTTATTATGTTGTCAGATTGTTATTTTGTAAACATAGTATGAACAGCAACTCATTGTCAACTGTATTTTGTTAACAATATAAAGTTAATTCTAAAAAAGCGAAGCTGCTTTCACGCTTGCTTCGCACTCTTTATCACGGTTTCGCTAAATTAAAGGGATTCAACGTTATTTATAAAGTCAGTTAAATTATTTGTTAAATTTTTTAACATAAGGCCAACCTGCAAATTGTTTACCCGTTGCAGGGTCGGTGCGCCACTCCCAACACTCTAATTGATAGTGTTGCTGCTTGTGATTGACCTTGATAATGCCATAGCCTTCACTTTTGAGCTCTCGGTCGGCCAAAAATTTGCCCCAGCTGTTATTTTGTTTAGCAAACTCTAGGTGGCTAATTTTTGGATTTGCCACCGCTAATACACGCATTTTATTACCAAAGGTATCAATAAATTCTCCCGTATTTCTATCCTTATTGCGTTGATTTGTGAGCGCTGGTTTAGGCTCAAACCAACGCTGCCAAAATGCGGCACTGGCAGGACCGGCAAAAAATAAACTACCATCATCGTAATCTTCAATGCCTTGATAAGCTAACAAGCCTAAATGCTGATCACCGGCAATAACCAACGCATTGGCTTCACTGACCAACTTAACTGCCCTGGTTCTACCATCCGCTGGGTAACCATTTGAATCAAAGTCAATAAGAGCTTCCCCTTTTTCATCTGTCTGTGGTGACCCCCATATTGATGCCGTAATACAAATTTTAGGTTTACCTGGGTGCATGCTTTGCCAAGCTTTTAAAAATTCCTCTTGGCGTTGACCTAATAGTTCACCCGTTGTTGCAAGTTTGTCTGCTTTATAATCCGGTGGAGATTTAAATTTACGATCCTCTACAATGGCAAAACTAATTCCACCATATTCAAATGTGGCGTAAGCCACTGGAATGCCATATTTAATTGGTGTAGGGTCGTACGGATCCGGGTTATGCCCATGTTGAATGCGATAAACCATTCTGATCAAATCTTTATCCCATTTAAAGCCACCATCTTCTTCTTTTGCTTTATCTGAGTTTTCACCACCATCTCCCCACAAGTTACCTTGCAATACGTCGTGGTCATCAGCAAGGATGATGGTTGGTTTGTCTTTTATGCTGTCGGCAAACGCCCAATACCATAAATACCATTTATATAGGGTATCTAGCTTGGCATCAGGTGTGTGGCGGCCATACCGAGTTGGGTAAGTTTCATAGTATTGGTCACCACAAAAGACATACATATCGGGATTATGATAAGCAGTATTTTCTATCAGTTCAGTATGGGGAAATAAAATATTGTCTTTAGTGTAGCGTCCAAGTTCTCGCTCTGTGGCGATAAGCTTAGTGTAATAGGTATTATCAAGGCTTTTCGATGTAGGTATAATGCAAGAATACAGTGCAATAGCAAACTCTTTACTATTTTGAGGGTCCTTCGCCACGGTGCCGTGGTATAAACTATCGCGCGCATTATTTGGGTCAACTATACGGTATGAGTGAGTGTGCAAATAATCCCAGCCAGTGACTCTAAAGCGCGCTACGTAGCCATCTTCAATCTTTGCATTGGCAGCTAATCGCCAATTTTTATCACCTTGCGTTTTATATTCTAAGCTTACGGATGGCAAAGCCTGTGTATCAAGCGGCATTAATTGGCACGTTAACTTTAGTACCTCCTTATTTACTGTATACATGCAACCTACAACGGGTCCTAATGTATTACAAATATTTTTAGTTATTTTTGCTCCACCAGTTTGAATCTCACTAAAACCCCAACGCGCGCCATCTCCTAGGGGTTCAGAGGAGCTTAATAAAGAAATGCCGCCTTGTAATTGCTCGCTTGGTACTTTGTGAAGTAAAGCAAAACCAAGCTCTTGACCACTCTGTGCATCAGTAGCCACTAAACGTATATCAAAATACTCGCTTTCTATGGGATCTATATGGCAATCAAGCGTTATTTTCTTTCCATCTTGATACTGCTTTAAGGTGAACAGGTCTCTATTAATTGTCTCAAATTTAAGTGGTTTATTTTCATCATCAAAGCGACGAAACGAAAGCTTACCACTGCTTTCAAATGCTGCAATTATCCCGCCATTGACTCCTCCCGCTCGCTGAACCACTGCAGCTCCTTTAGCGGTTAACTCCCCTTTTCCAACGCCAAGTAAAAATCCACAGAACCCATTTTCACCCGGGGTTAAATTACGTACGGTGGTTTTTAGGCGAGCGCTTTGTAAAGAGCTATTGAGCTGCCTAGTTAATAACGAGACGGTGCGTGCTTCAAAGCTTTTACCTTCTCGTATACATATGAGCTCATTCCCTTCGCGCTGCCAATCTTGAAGTCTGTTTCCCCAAAAATGCGCTCCTAACCATACTTGCTTACTCAGCATGTTGTTATCTATAGGTGCTGTTGATACTAAATCTCCTCTGTAGGAGGCAAATAGCCCAGCACAGCCATTTAACATACTTGAGCCAATTAAGCCGGCACTGAGTTTTAAAAAACTTCTACGCTTCATTTAATCACCTGTATTATTGCGTGTGAGTTAAACTGCGTTGTATAAAAAGTGTTTATACAAAAGGGAGTTATACACCTAAATAGCCATTAGGATTATTGCTTTGCCAACGCCATGTATCTTTCATCATATCTTCGAGAGTATATTTGCATTGCCAGCCTAAAACAGACTGGGCTTTAGATGAGTCAGCCCAAAAAGATGCTAAGTCGCCATCGCGGCGCTTTCCGATCTCAAAGTTTATATCAACTCCGGTATGTTCAATAAACGCTTTTACTATGCCAAGCACAGAATAAGGAATACCAGTGCCTAAGTTAAACGCTTCATATAAGCTGTGGTGTTGCTCGCCAAGCCACTTAAGAGCTTTAATATGACCATTAGCTAAATCACTAACGTGTATATAGTCACGTTCACATGTACCATCTTCTGTAGGATAATCACCACCAAAAATAGCGAGTTTATCAAGTTTACCTACAGCTACCTGAGCAATAAAAGGCATTAAGTTATTGGGAATGCCTAATGGGTCTTCTCCTATTTGGCCGCTAACATCTGCACCTATAGGATTAAAATATCGCAAACTTGCCACTTGGAGAGCTGTGTTAGAGGCAACGATTTCTTGCAAAATTTGTTCGATCATTACTTTGGTTTGCCCATATGGGCTTGCCGCGCGCCCAAGCGGTAAATCATCGGTATACGGGACAGAAGCACCTTGACCATAAACCGTAGCTGAAGAGCTAAAAACTAGCTTATTAACGTTATATTTAAGCATGCACTGGCATAAGTTTAAGGTAGATACCAAGTTGGTATAGTAATATTCAAGTGGTTTTTTTATTGATTCGCCAACCGCTTTTAAGCCAGCAAAGTGAATAACGGAATCAAACTTGTGCTCGCAAAACGTGGCAGATAACTTGTCAGTATCGAGTAAACTAGCATGAATAAATTCTACTTTGCGCTTTGCTAAGGCCTCTACGCGAGTAAGCGCTTCACGACTTGAGTTACTTAAATCATCTATTACAACTACATCAAAACCATCTCTTAATAAGCTTAAAACAGTGTGGCTGCCAATATAGCCCGCCCCACCTGTTACCAGTACTTTGTCCATTTGGCTCTCCTTATGCACTAATAAGTGATACACCTGTTGAAGGTACGCTTGTGTATATTGTTTCTTTTAATCCAGTTTGCTGCTCGTACTGCGATTCAATAGCGTAAATTACATCCTTTACTAAAACCTTAGGAACAAATGCAACCACACACCCACCAAAACCACCGCCCGTCATTCTTACGCCGCCATATGTATTAATTACATTTGCAATAATATCCACAAGAAAATCAATTTCTGGTGTCGTGATTTCGAACAAATCACGCATGGATTCATGGCTTTGCATCATCAGTTTGCTTAATGCTGTGGTGTCGTTATTACTAAACGCGTCCATTGCCTCTAGAGTTCGCGCATTTTCATACACTATATGCTCAACACGTTTTGCAACATCTGCTTTTAAGGTATGCTTTTGCGCCTCAAACTCCTCAATACTAACCTCACGTAAGCTTGATTTAGCTAAGGCCTCAGCACCTTCATAACACTGCTCGCGGCGTAAGTTGTATTCGCTATCTAGCAAGCCACGCTTAACGTTAGAGTTAATCATCAAAATGCTCATGCTTGGGTCAATACCCACTTCAATTAAATCAAGTGAGCGGCAGTCAATACCCAGTGCTTGCCCCCGCTTACCACATGCTGAAATAAGCTGATCCATTATCCCGCAGTTGCATCCCACAAAATTGTTTTCTGCAGCTTGCGCAATTTTGGCTATCTCTTTTCGCTCAATAGACAAATCACATAAATGATTAAACGCATAGGTAATACCCACCTCAAGGGAGGCCGAAGAACTAAGGCCTGCGCCCTGGGGTACATCACCGCTGATACAGATATCGCTACCACTTAGTGTATAGCCGCTTTTTTGTAATTCATTTACTACACCGCGCACGTAGTTACTCCACGTTTGAGTGCTGTGGCTATTAAGCTCAGTATTAATAAAAAACGAATCTGTTTGATTATTACAATCTAGTGCAAGTACATTTACTTTATCGTCATCTCGCGCCGACACCGCAATAAAAGTGGCGTATTCAATAGCGCAAGGTAATACAAACCCGTCATTATAATCTGTATGTTCACCAATTAAATTGACACGCCCAGGAGCTTTAACTATAAAGTCTGCTTCGCGTCCATAGTGATTAATAAAAGCTAAACGTACGCTATGCTCAACATTCATTTCTTGTTCTCTTTATAATGAGTGAGTGATTGTTTTTTTAATATAGTTGCGGCTTGCTCTGGGGTTATATCGCGCTGCGCTTCAGCCATCATTTCATAACCCACCATAAACTTTTTAACAGTTGCAGAGCGTAACAGTGGCGGGAAGAACTGGCCGTGTAATTGCCAACATGAGTCATCTTGGTCATCATATGGCGCACCATGCCAACCCATTGAATAAGCAAATGAACATTGAAACAAATTGTCATATTTGACTGTGATTTGTTTGATCACCTCAGCTAAACTCGCTTGCTGGACTGTTGTTAAATCAGTCATTCTGGTTATCGCAAAGCGCGGTAATAGAAGCGTTTCAAATGGCCACGCAGCCCAATAAGGCACAACCACTAGCCAGTCATCATTGATGCAGACAACGCGCTCCTGTAATTCCACTTCTCGTTTGGCATAATCAAGCAATAAGTTTGACCCATGCTGATGGGTGTATTGTTGTAAGTTAACCTGCTTACGCTCGACTAAGCTAGGTAGCTGGTGTTGCGCCCAAATTTGGCCATGCGGGTGCGGATTAGAGCAACCCATTACAGCGCCTTTGTTTTCAAACACTTGTACCCAGCGGTAGGTCTGTGATAGCTCTTTACATTGCTGCTGCCACGTTGCCACCACATTGGTAATTTCAGCCAAAGACAATTCAGGCAAGGTTTTCGAATGATCCGGCGAAAAGCAGATTACTCGTGCAGTACCGCGCTCAGTTTGCATACTAAATAATGGATCATCAAACGCAACACCAGGTACATCTTCACGTAGTGCAGCAAAGTCATTGGTAAAAACAAACGTCCCTTCATAATCAGGGTTTACTTCACCATTGATCCGAGTATTGCCTTTACATAAAAAACAGTTTTCGTCATAGGCAGGTTTGATTTCATGATCGACACTCTCTTCTTGGCCCTGCCAAGGGCGTTTAGCTCTATGCGGTGAGACCAATACGGATTCCCCTAATAAAGGGTTAAATCGGCGGTGTGGGTGTTCAGTAGGGTCAAATTGGCTGTTTTGATTATTCATTACTGAAAGCCTTAATTACTATTTTGAAATGTGCCGGCATCAAGCACTTGCTTACGCGGTGTAAAACGGCAAATATAATTCCAATTCCAACTAGCATCATATTTATGACACAGCCCCCAGCTAAGACCTGGCGCAGGGTTTTCATCAAAACCTTTGCTTGGGCGGTATAAACCAATGGCTTCAGGCCCGCCTTTAATATGCGCCATTATTTCAAAGTTAATACCGTCTTTTGCAAATTGAATGGTATTTTTTTCAGGGCCGTCGGTTGTCAACAGGCTGGCAATTCCGCCTCTGAAGTTCCATACCACCACTTCATGACCACTGTTAGAGATAGGGTTAAACTCTGATTTTACATACGGGCCCATTACGTCATCAGCAATTGCAACACCATGTTTGATTTCACGCCCGCCAAAGTTCATCCCCTCTCCTTGCGTTTCACCTTTGTAATACAAGTAAAATTTATTTTGGAAAAACACTAAACATGGATCGTGTACTTTATGGCTATCAAAACTGCCTTTTTTACTAACGGCAAAGCGGTTGTCTTCATACCCAGACCACACACCATCTTTACTTGGGCTAACGATTGGCGCAGCTGACTTGTACCATGGGCCAAAAGGAGAATCGGCCTGAGCAATGGCAATATGCTCGTATTGACGGTTGGTATAAGGTGTTTCAACTGTTTGATAAACCAAATAATACTTACCTAGATGAGCAAATACTTCAGGTGTAAATACGGCACGATCATCATATTCACCGGCTTTACCACGTGCAATAGCAACGCCTTGCTCTTGCCACGTAATACTGTCTTTCGATGTGGCATGCCACACTTGTGTTAAATCCCACGGAAATACTTTTGCCTCGGGATCATTTGCATTAAAACCTAACGTTTCGCCTTCGCCTTTGGTGTACCAACAATGGTAAAGCCCATCTATATATAAAACTGATGACGGATCACGGCGAATAACCCCTTCTTGATAAGCAAAATCACCTTTTAATGGTGTTACATCAAACTCTGTTAACCATTGAGGACCTCGGCTGTCATAGCCTCTTTCGATTGCTCGGCGGCTCGCTAAACTTAATTTTTGTTGATTATCAGACATGTCTATTCCTTACTTTGCACTGTTTAATTTAAGCGCTTGGTAAACCTCAAAAGGTAAAATGGCGCCTTGATGTTGCACAACGTGTGAGGCAACTTTATCAGCCATGTGTAATGCGGTTTGTGGTTCATGAAGAGTCATTCTGGCCGCTAAGTAAGTGCCGGCAAAAGAGTCGCCTGCCGCGGTGCTGTCAACTTGCTGTGGCGCAGGATTAAATGAGCACTGTGCCGTTAAGCTATTTTCGCAAAACACCTGCATGCCTTTATCACCGGCTTTTACTATCACTTCATTAACAGCAAATTGTTGGCAATACTGGACTATTTCGCCAATATCCGTGTGGCCAAATAAGGTGTGGTGGTCATCAAGCCCAGGCAATACGAGATCACTGATTTGGTATGCGCGCTCTAACCAGTCAATTGCATGCTCTTTTGATTGCCACATACGGGCACGGTAATTAGGGTCAAACGCAATGGTGCAGCCTTGTCGTTTTAAACTAGCTAATAAATCGAGCAATGCTTGTTTAGATTCATCATCAAGAATGGCTAAACTAATACCACTAAAAAACACCCAATCATTCGCGCCTAAACCTAAATCAAATGGCTTGGCAGCAAACAGTTGCATCATATGTTTAGCAGCAGATTGATTGCGCCAATAATCAAAACCACGCTCACCTTGTTGATCTGTTGAAATCGCGTAGATCCCCACATTATGCGTAGCCGTTTTTATTACTTGCTGAGCGCTAATGCCTTCTTGTTGCCATTTTTTCAGCATGTTGACACTTAATACGTCTTCACCAACCGCTGTAAATAATTCACAATTTAGCTGCTGTGCAAAACGCTTGGCGTAAACTAAAGCGTTATACGTATCTCCGGCAAACGATTGCTTGCATTCACTGATCCCTTGAGGAACCAGCTCCACCATACATTCGCCTATCGCTAATAAAGTACTCACACACCCTCCAATACTTTTTTAGCTGATACACCGGCTAATTGCTCTTCAATTTCTTCAATCGACTTGTTTTTCGTCTCTGGCATAATTTTATAAAGTAAGACAAAACCAATCACGCCACTAATGCTATAAAACAAAAAGATATTCGCCGCACCAAAGTTATTTAATTGCCAAGGGAAAAACTGCTGAACTAAGTAGCTGACAACACTTGCAATAAAGGCAAACGTTGGAATTGCA
The DNA here is from genome assembly GCA_007988745.1 of Pseudoalteromonas atlantica. Classification (GTDB taxonomy): domain Bacteria; phylum Pseudomonadota; class Gammaproteobacteria; order Enterobacterales; family Alteromonadaceae; genus Pseudoalteromonas; species Pseudoalteromonas atlantica. Next base: position 40,863 of record BJUT01000021.1, on the reverse strand, counting down.
ACACCACGGATACGGGTTGGAAATATTTCAGAAAAAATCACCCACATTATAGGCCCGATTGAAAAATGAAACGCGGCAATAAAACCTGCAATACCGAGTGAAATAAGTGGAGCATTAATTGTTGCCGCACGTTGAATTAAATCACTTTCAAAACCTTGTAATTGGGTTGCAGAGAACACCGTGGCCAAAGCACGTTTAAACTCAACATCACTGTGATATACCTGACCAATTAATTGCTCTAACCCAGTCACTGTATTTAAGCTCGAAAATTCAGCAATATGCTCTGCTGATAGACTATACTCGGCCTGACTAAAGCCGATATAACACATAAATAAGCTCAACGTTGCTGTTGCTAAACCGCCAATCACTAAAGGTCGACGGCCAAGCTTATCAATCAAAACAATAGCCACCACTGTAAACACAATACTAACCAAACCAATTAACACCGCATTTAAAAATGCCGCATCAGTCCCCACACCCAACTGCTCAAACACGGTTGGCGCATAAAACATAATGGCGTTAATCCCAGTGACTTGCTGTACCAATGCTATTGTTAACGCAATAATCACAGCGGCACGAACACGACTATCAAGTAACTGTTTGAATGAAGCTAGATAGCTACCGCTATCTGAGTAGTCGGTTAAACTCGACTTTATAGTCTGCAGTTGTTCAGCGGCCAGCGTACTACATTTGGTTAAGCGTAATAACACTGCTTTTGCACGTGTTTCGTTGCCTTTCATTACTAACCAGCGAGGGCTTTGCGGAATGGTAAATAACAATAAAAACCAAATAACAGCAGGAATAACTTCAACACCCAGCATCCAACGCCATAAGTTATCTTGCATTGCATAAGTGCTGACCCATTGATAACTACTTTGCGAAAGTTCAACGAGTAAGTAATTTGCGAAATAGGCTGCAGATAAACCGACAACAATATTTATTTGGATCATAGAAACCAGCTTGCCACGATACTTAGCTGGGGCTACTTCGCCAATATACATTGCAGCCACTGATAAAGACGTAAATGCCAACCCTCCAATAAAACGTGCAATCACTAACGCTTCGTAACTTTGCGCTAATACCGAAGAAATAGCTGAAAATATATAAATGAATGCAATGCCAATCAGTGTATTTTTACGACCAAATACGTTACATATGTACCCGGTGATCAATAAAGCGAATAACACGCCAAAACCAGGAGCGCTTACCACAGTGCCTATTTGTATATCAGTTAAATTAAACTCAGCAGAGACAAAACGAACCGTTCCTGAGATCAAAGCAGCATCTAAGCCAAAAATAAAACCGCCAAAGGCGACCACCAAGGCGAAAAAGAACACATTACGGTTGCTACCATTCATACATCTTTATCCAATTTTGTTGTTATCATTGTGTGTATTAATTGAGAAATTAACAATCAAAGTATGCCACCCTTAAAATTGTTAACAATTAACCATGAGCGATTCATTTGAGGTTATTTCATAATTAACTCGTATGCAACATATATTTTGAAAAAACTAGCAAATTCGATTTGTGCTTATATTTTTTTGAAACTTTTAAATCATTTAAAATCAATAAATTATAATAGAATAACGGCAACACAATAAATTGCACTTTGTTAACAATTTTCAATTTGTTGTTTTTCGTGTATGGTGTGTTAAATACTTAAATAAGGTTGGACAACAATGAAACATAAAAAAAATCTAGCTGTAACTGCATTCCTACTCGCTCTCACAGGATGTAATCAGCAGACAAACAGCGTGTCAGAGCCTGTGGCAGCCCAAGCAACAAACACCAGCAAAACCCTACTGCAGCTGTTAGATGATGCCCAGCATACTGCTAACACCGCCGTACAAATAAAAACCAGCGGCGCAAGAGTCACCAATGATGCCGATGTGATTAATGTTGCATTTGATTCAGAGCAAAACCTCTATTCAGGTATCACATTAACCCCAGATACCCCATGGGATTGGAGCCAATTCAAAGATTTCAATATTGCCTTTGAACTTGCAAACCCAGGCCAACATTCAGTACAAATTTACTTAGATATCTCAGATATTGATGGTGCTAATTATACCCGCACAGTGAATGTACCTATCGGCGGCTTTAATACTTATTATGCCAAACTTGATGGTCATGATTTAGCTACTCCTGAAGGAGAAGAAAATGTAGAGCTTAACTTTACCTCAGGCTTACGCTCTAACCCTGCAACATGGCAATCCGATGAAACTCAGTTTATCTCTATGTGGGGCAAAAAGAACTTAAACCTTAAAGGGATCACTAAAATTTCTTTGAGTGTACAAAGCGCATTGCATGATAAAGCTTTACAAATAAAATCAATCGATTTACGTACCAATCCAGAATTCGATACAGAATTTTTAACCCACATTGTTGATAAATTTGGTCAAAATGCAAAACAAGACTTTGCCTACAAAGTAGACTCTGAAGCCGAGTTAATAGCAGATAAAAAACAAGAAGCGCAACAGCTGCTATCACAGCGTCCAGCAGATCGCTCACGCTTTGGCGGTTGGGCACAAGGGCCAAAACTTGAAGGAACAGGCTACTTCAGAACAGCAAAATACAAGGGTAAATGGTCGCTGGTTGACCCAGACGGTTACCTTTATTTGGCAACGGGTTTAGATATTATTCGTCTTGCCAATTCCACTACCTTAACTGGCTATGATTTTGACCAATCCCTATTCAAAAGTGCCAATGAATCAGGTTTAACACCGGAAGATTCTAAAGGCTTAAACCAAGTGAATAAAGAAGCCCTAGCAAGTCGCTTTGTCGCATCAAAAGTACGTAAAGACCTGTTTGAATGGTTGCCCAGTTACGATGAGCCAATGGGTAAACACTATGGTTACCGTAAGAGTGCTCACTCTGGTCCACTCGCTCATGGTGAAACTTACAGCTTTTATTCTGCCAACCTTGAGCGTAAATATGGTCAAAACAATAACGACTATATGCAAAAATGGCGTGAAGTAACCTTAAAACGCATGATCACATGGGGCTTTACTTCACTAGGTAACTGGACAGATCCAAGCTACTACGATAATCAGCAAGTTCCCTACTTTGCCAATGGCTGGATCATCGGCGACTTTAAAACCGTTTCGAGCGGTAATGACTTTTGGGGTGCAATGCCTGACGTATTCGACCCGCATTTTACAGAGCGTGCCAATATTACAGTAGAAAATGTGGCTAAAGAGGTAAAAAACTCTCCTTGGGCAGTAGGCGTGTTTATTGATAACGAAAAAAGCTTTGGTCGCCCTGATTCAGTGCAAAGCCATTATGGTATCGTGATCAACACCCTAGGCAGAGACGCCGCCACAGTGCCAACTAAAGCTGAATTCTCACGTTTAATGAAACAAAAATACACTGACATAAACGAACTCAATAAAGTGTGGCATTTAAATTTAGCCTCATGGCAAGAGTTTGATAAAGGCGTGAAAGTGGATGTTAAAAACAGCGACCAACTGGCTGACTTTTCAATTATGCTAAGCGCTTACGCCGATAAATATTTTAGCGTTGTTGATGCAGCTATGGATAAATACTTACCTAATCACTTGTACTTAGGCGCACGTTTTCCTGATTGGGGAATGCCCATTGAAGTCGTTAGAGCATCAGCAAAGCATGTTGATGTGATAAGCTTTAATGCATACAAAGAAGGCATTAAACCTAAAAAATGGGAATTCTTAAGCGAATTCGACAAGCCAACTATTATTGGTGAGTTCCATGTAGGCGCATCAGATTCTGGCCTATTCCACCCAGGTCTTATCCATGCGTCAAATCAACAAGACCGTGCTAAAATGTACAAAGATTACATGCGTTCAGTGATTGATAACCCATACTTTATTGGTGCTCACTGGTTCCAATACATAGACTCACCTATTACAGGACGAGCTTATGATGGAGAAAACTATAACGTTGGCTTTATTACAGTCACAGATCGCCCCTATACTGAAATGGTCGAAGCGGCAAAAACTATAAACAACGAAATGTACGAGCGTCGATTTAAAAAATAAGCTTAAATAGTGGTCTATTGTAATGTGTTGACAATAGACCATTCGCTTTTTTTTATATACACTAAGTAAAGAAAAACAAAGCATAAAATAAACGTAGGAAAAAATATGGCCGCAACTAAACCAACAAAAATTTTATCTGTAAAAGATCAGATAGCTGAGCAGCTACGTTCAGATATTATTTCTGGTGAGATGCCCCCACAAACTAAATTAAATGAAAAAGAATTAGCAGAACGATTTGGCCTATCTCGTGGCCCTATCCGCGATGTTATACTGCAATTAACGAAAGAAGGTTTATTGATTTCACGTAATAACTGTGGCGCATCAGTAAACAGTGTACTCGACCCTAAACTGCAAAAGCTAATGATCAAACTTCGCCGCAGTATCGAAGAATATGCCGTAACCGAGTTAAACGGCAGTTTAAATGAGCAACACTTTGCAGATTTAGAAGATATCTTAGCTTCGTTACAAGATGCCTTGGAACGTGAAGATTACACTGAAGTCACAAAAATCGATATCTCGTTTCACCAATATTTAATTTACCAAGCCGGTGGTGAAGAGCTGGTTAATATTTGGTATCCGTATGTCATGCGTATGCGTTTAAATTACAAACGTATTACCTCAAGTTCTGAGTGTGTTAACGAACACCGTGCAATTCTTGAAGCCCTAAAAGCCCAAGATAGCGCCACTGCAATCAAAGCGATTAAACACAATATCAAGTAATGAAATAAATTTTATGCTGAATTAAAGCCGCTGCAAAGTGGCTTTTTTAGTTTTAAAGCCAATAAAACCCCTTTAAGTTATTATTCACAAAGAGATTATGAGGCGCTGCGCTTAAGAGAAGACATTTAAACCCACCATATAATTCATTCGCCATCACTACTCATGGTTATAGCATCCGCCAATAAAACCTGAATCTCATAATATTGATTTATCGTTTCGCTCAAAGCTAAGTAGCGTCAAACATTCTGAGCAGTAACCAAATGCTGATAACCATTGGCTATCAACGCTTGCTCCATTATCTCAATGACTGCGCGACTGTTAGCATGAGGTATCACATCAGATTCTAACTTGTTCGTTAAGATAAGCGTTGAAATATGCTCTATCTCAAACTCAAAGCTTTCCCCTGTACTATCAATTTCAATTTTTTGTTTGGCTCCATAGTGTGTGATCTCAATAATTTGCGGGTTCCACCATTTCTCATGGATGATAATCTCAACATTTGGGCCTGATAAAACAGCTTTACTTGGTAAGTTTCTGGTTATTGAAGCTGATAGATTACCTTGTACCTTGGTGTTAAATACAAAGGAGACCATTTCATCAACGGCTGATATTGGATTATCTCGCGTAATATTTACTAAGGGTTTCTGTAGAGGAATATTTAACTGGCGACAAATATCGACATATAGCCATAGAGGATATACCCCAACGTCTAATGTGGCACCTCCACACTTTTTTGGATCAAATAGACGATTAGTATTATTAAACTCATTCTTAGTACCAAATGAAGCCTCAATACGAGTAATTGCCAGATTATGACTTTTAATAAATTTAAGCAGTTCACGATAAGCAGGAAAAGTAACTGATTTCATTGCCTCAATAAGCAAAAGGTTTTTACTCTTTGCTAAATTGAGCATTTCATCCCAATCTTCGACATTAGTAAAGGCTGGCTTCTCTACAAAAACATGCTTATTATGGGCTAAAAATAAAGCTACCAACTCTTTGTGGCATGGATGAATAGTCGCCACATAAACAACATCGACGTGTGGATTTTCTGCAAGCGATTTATAATCACCATACGCAGCCTGACAAGCGAACTCATTGGCAAATTTATCTGCTCTTTCTTGAGAGCGCGATGACACAGCATATAACTCGGCATTATTTACATTATTTTTTAAATCGAAAGCAAAACGCTGCGCAATGCTACCAAGCCCGGCAATTCCCCAACATACTGTTTTATTTTTATTCATCTAGTCCTATTGCCTTTAGCTATAGATTATTAATAGGCTGAAACTTCAATTAATTTAACAAGCCATCAATTGAGCTTTCACCACTATATGCTCGGTTGTTTTAAGGTGTTTCGTTAAGCCAGCCGATTAACTTTTGTATATGCCCTGTTGAAGCGATAATCATATAACAGGCTTGGAGATAGCCCATTTCGTGTAATGACTTAAGCGCGTGTGCGTCAAGCTGTGCCAATGCTTGTTCGTTAATGGCGTATAAGCCACTATAAGTTTGCTTTTCGCCATGTTGAGTCAGGCTCAGTTGTACGGCTTCTAGCAACTCATGCTCTAGCAAGGTTGTAATAAACGCGCTAGTGCGCTTATTACCGTGCATTAATGTCATTAACTGCTCACAAACAGCATTCAAGTAAGCTGTGGGCTCTCCTTGCTGATCAAAAATCCGCTCTCCAGTGTTTTCATTAACCCGTGGGTGATCTTGGTGAATAAGCACCGCTAAATCGTTATCCGTAGGCTCGGTTATCGTGGCATCACGTAGACCTAGTTTAAACGGCTGGCGCTTGATGTGCAGCGGAATGTATTGCGCTCGCCAACGTCCTTGCTGCAAAAATAGGTTCTCTCCCGCTGTAAAGCCGGTTAAAACAAACAGTTCAAACTGGCCTGTCTGTGGGTTTTTCATAAAATACACAGGGTAATCTAGCACCAATTGTTTTAGCTCATCAGCCACTATGGGAATGTAATTAATATTGTCACCAAATTCAGCACTTGGCGCATTGTTTATGTATAAGTTTGCGTGTGTTTTTTTATCTAATAATGTTGCGTTTGTCATCGTAAAGTTGCTCATTTAAATGCGGTGATTTAGCTAAATTTTTTGTAAACCATACTGCTTGATTTGTTTTAATAATGTGCGGTTATCCGGTAATTTACTCACTAATTCAGCCGTGTCTTTGGTATTTTTAGCTGCTAGATTGCGCGCTTTTTTAATCGCGCGAGGATGATTACCATAATGGGTCGTCGCCGTTTTAAAGCCCATGCCATACAGTACGTATTGGTAGCTTGCTGCCGGAAATACCTCGACAGAATAATCAAAGTGGTTGTCATTAGGGATATGTGTTCGCCATAATGCTAGGTTACCTTGTAAGCTTTGCGGGATACTTTGCTCAGCGCAATGTCGCTGCCAAAAAAGGCTATCGGTTCGCTCACTTAACATGTAGTGCAGCTTTAAAAAATCGATAATACGCTGCCAACGATAGCTAAAGGTGCGATTAAATCGTGCGGCAGTTATATCCATGACTTGCCGGTTAGCTGGTAATTGCTCTGCTATAAAGTTAGCGGATATTTCCACCAGCAATAAGGCCGACGCCTCTAATGGCTCTAAAAATCCAGCCGACAAACCAATTGCCACACAGTTTTTGTGCCAAAACTTTTCTCTGTGTCCTGGTTCAAAACTAATTTTTTTCACATTAAAGTCAGCCCGCTTAGCGGGCGAGATGTTTAAGTAATCAAAAAGCTGCTCTTTGGCCTCTTGCTCACTGATATGGCGGCTTGAGTAAACGTGCCCTACTCCACGACGTGTCTGCAAGCCAATATCCCATATCCAACCTGCTGTTTGTGCTGTAGAGATGGTGTGTGAACTAATCACCTGAGTTTCATCGTCATACGGCATGTGTACTGCTAATGCGCTATCAGCAAACAAAATGTCTTTGCATGATTTAAAGCCGATTTTTAAATTTTCACCTAATAGTAAAGATTTAAACCCTGAGCAATCTATATATAAATCGCCGCAAAGCGCCGTGTTATTATCCAAACTTAAGGAGTGTATATCGCCATTAGCGTTATTATTTACCGATAAAACACTGGCCACTACATGTGTTACGTTTAAGTGGTTAATGCAATGATTTTTTAAAAATGTGGCAAATAGGCCTGCATCTAAATGATATGCGTAATTTGCCACACCACTGTATTGTGGAGTTGTTAGGGCTTTAGGCGCTAGGTTGTGCTCACACAATGCGTGTTGTGGGCAAACAAAATTTGCAAAATGGTTATGCGGTGCTGCTGAGTCAGTGTCTTGGCGAAGCCAAGCTGCCGCTAAATCATTATCTGCAAACCCTTGTGGCATCATTAACGGGTGGTAGTAAAAGTCGTTTTCTTTTGTGCTATGCCAGTTGGCAAATTTGGCACCTTGTTTAAATGATACATTACATTGATTAATAAACTGTGCTTCATCAACCCCCATATTTTGTAACGTTCTGCGCATGGTCGGCCATGTGCCCTCACCGACGCCAACCGTTGCTATATCAGCTGATTCAACTAATGTAATGTGATAATTAAGACTGTGATGTTTTTTTAAATAGGCTGCAATAATCCCTGCACTTAACCAACCAGCGGTTCCACCACCGACTATTACAATTGATTTTAATGTGTCATTCATAGCAACCTCTATTATTGCTATATAGCCAATAAAAAGAGCAAGACTAGCAGTGCCTTGCTCTTTAAATTTAGCTTATTACCACTTAGCCGTGAAACCAATGCTATAACGTGGACCATATTGCTCAGCAGAGATCAATTGCTCGCTAAAGCGACCATGACGACGAACGGTTTCGTCAGTCAAGTTCAACGCATCGAAATTAACTGAGTACGATTCATTAATGGTGTAATTAAAGTTGAAGTCTAGCTGACCATAGGCTTCAGTAAACGTAGGCTCTGTTCCAAGCGAAAGTAAAAACTCGTCGCGCCAGTTATAAGCAAGACGCACTTCGAAGTCGTCATTCTCATAAAAACCAACAAGATTACCAGAGTCACTCAAGCCTGCCAGTGCAATAGTTTGATCAAAGTTATACGGATCAAACTCTTCATCACTATTAACTATGGTATAGTTAGCAACAACACCAAAACCTGTATCTTCAATCATGTACTGACCATTTAATTCCCAACCATCTACTTCACGATTTTGTAGGTTATCAGGTGTTGAGATATCAAAGGTAACAACCGGATCAGACGGTTGGCTCAAACAATCTGGGTTAGGCTCATCGCTGCTGTCAGGGCAGCCAGGACGCGGGTTTACACTTGGGTCGCGCAGCGGCTCACCGTTAATGTCATCAAGTGTGCCTTGTACCACCCCTGCGCCTATAAAGTTTTCAACAAACTTTTTAAAGTAACCTACAGATGCATAGCTGCCATCATCACCATACCACTCAAACGAGAAGTCAAAGTTATCTGAGGTAATAGGTAATAGATTTGGATTACCCTGTGAGGCATCAAATGGACCTCCAGGACGTGCATTAATTGTGGTAGATGGGAACATAGCATCAATACCTGCACGAGCTAACGTTCTACTGTATGAAAAACGTGCTTTATAGCCGTTATCTAGATCAGCACTTAAATCAAGGTTTGGTAAAATACGCGTGTATTCACCTTCCAGCTCTTGGGGTGTGGCTTCATCTGCATACACAGGGCGTAGCTCTTCAGCATGGCGATAGTTAAGCGCGATGATCGCTGGTTTCACAGAATAACCGGTTACATCCGTGCTTTCATAACGTACCCCAACATTCATATCAATTGGAATATTATTAAACTCGGTACTTACATCTAATGACACATAAAACGCTAGTGTTTGTTCTTGTACACCATTAGTAGAAACATTAGGCTCTAAAAATAGACCTTCGTTTTTAACAATATCCACAAAGTCATGGGCACTGTATCTTGGCATATAAGGAAATAGCTGATCAGAACCTGAAAAACCATCAGCAAAACCTGCTGCGTCATCAAACGTCAACCCTAAGCTATCTAACGGAATATCTACAAATGAGAATTGCTCGGATAAATAAGTATCAATTTGATAATCCGTGTACATAGCGCCAAAATGAATCGCTGAAATTGCACCGCTGTTTAAGTTTTCCCACATACCACTGGCGTGATATTGCTTGATATTGTTTTTCATCTCGTAGCCGCGGCGCTGATATAAATCAGATACGATATTATCAGGATTATAAGCACCGCCCGATAATGATGAGTCATCAATAGTAATACTGGGCACTTCAGTTGCGAAGTTAGCACCAATCAAATCAACTGAACCAGGCACATTTTTTAAATTTGCAATTGTTTCGGCCGTTGTACCGTCAGGGTTCGAATGAGAGGTTGAATCATGGGTATCAAAGCTTAATTTAAGTGAATCAGATGCTTGCCACGCTAAGTTTAAACCAAAAGAGTCGTTTTCTTTTTTCTCGTAAAGCTCCCATGCCCAAAAGTTAAGCTCATCATTGGCATTGGTGATATCCACTAAAGTACCATTTTGATCTGCTGTACCGCCTGGATTATCAAACCAAAACGACATTTTATTGGTTTCACTGATCTCTTCAAAACGCGATAAAGTGTAGTCAAACGTAGCAGTTATATTATCTGTAGGGGCAAATTGTAATATTAATTGAGCGTTATCACGGGTACGCTCCGTTTCAAAACGCTCCATTTCTGGGGTCCAAGGCACCCAATAGGTCCCTGTGGGGTTTACTGATGTGTCAATAGCGCTGCTATCTACACCATCTGGGTTAGCGCGATTTTTAACCCACCCCTGCGACGTACCAACGCGTTCACGACCACTTTCACGCTCTGAGTGAGAAACTGACAACAATACCCCAAACATATCATAAGCAAATGTTTGGCTGATCATGCCGGATATTTCAGGTGTAACATTGGATTTTTCTGAACTGGTGTCTTTTATCGCTTTAACATTCGCGAACGCTTTAAAGCCGTCGTAATCAAATGGTTTGGCGGTATTAATATCAATGGTTGCACCAATACCACCCGATGCGACATTCGCTTTACCTGTTTTATAAACAGTTACACCAGAGACACTTTCAGCTGCAATTTCTCTAAAATTAAAACTACGTGACACGCCGGCTTCTTGTAATACCGACGAATTCGGCATTTGGCGGCCATTTAAAGTCACTAAGTTAAAGCTAGGACCAAAGCCACGCACTGTTACTTGGTTACCTTCGTTATTGGCTCTATCAATAGATACGCCGCTAATACGTTGTAATGATTCTGCTAAATTAGTATCAGGTAATTTACCGATATCCTCTGCCGAAATGGCATCAACCACACCCGATGAAGTTTGTTTGATTGATGCAGATTTACTAAGAGCACTTCTGATACCGGTTACTTGTATAACTTCTAAATCATTTTGCGCTGCTGTATCGTTTTGTTGCTCAGCATTAGCCAATGTGGATGTGAGTAGCATAGCTGCGCAAATCGCATTTAATTTAAATTGTGTGTGAGTCATTTTTGCACCTAAATAATGTGTTTGTAGAGTGTAATTGTTGTTTAATATTTAACGAGATGCCTTATTGTTACCATAACATTGTTAACAATTAACTTTACAGTAAAGTAACTTTGCTACATAAGTCAAATAAATTGCGTATTTATTTTACAATTTATGGGCGTTTTTTAATCATCGTGAATTAAGAGCAAATACAGAAAGTGCCTTATTGAGCAAATACGGGGACTGGAGGTATAAAAATAAGAAGTTGAGCGCCCAGTAATATTAATAGCGCTAAAAATTAGTGATATAAGCTAGGATTTTTTAATTGAGTAACAAATACTCTTTATAGAGCATGGGTGCTTAATGCTTATGTTTTATTGTTACACAATAAGTAATGAAATAACTTTGCCAAACTGCTTATCACAAAAGGTGTGATATAAGTTAATCGCTTTATCTTATTAATATAGAAGTAATGCTATTAGCGGCCGCTTTTAGCTCAGTAATAATACTTTGCTGGTTAAGCGCATCGTAAAAGGGGGTTTCGAATGACGATATTGTGAGTGCTGCTATTAACGTTGCTTCAGGCTTCCCTATTAAAAAGCTGTAGTCGTTAACACCATTAATAAGTGGGTTGCGTTGTATTATATATCCTTGTTCTTGGATTATATTTAAATCGTTTAAAATTTCATTTTGCTTTTTGTATTCCCTGTAAACGTCATCATGATCAATAAGCATCTCTCGTACTGCACTATTACTATTTGCTAACAGCAGTTTGCCAGGTGTTGATTGACACAACTTAAATAGTGATCCCTCAGCAATGCTTAAATGCATTTCACTGTGGCTACGTGCTTGAGCTACTGTCATGGCTTGGCTTTGATACAGCATAGTTAAGTAACATGACTGCCCTAAATTTACCGCTAAATCTTCCATATAAGGAATGGCACATTGGCGTACTTGATCCACCGGCAAAATAGAGCGGGATAAATTGAAAAGCTTTAGCGATAAACTATACCGGCCAGAAAACTCATCCCGAATTAAATAACCTCTAGACTCTAAACCTACCAAAACCCGATAAATTTCATTGGGACTGCGATTAAGCCCGGCCGCTATTTCACTTTGTGAACATGCACTGCCCTTATGCGCCAAATACTCAAGGATATCGAGACCTTTATCTAACGCGGGTACTGCGTATTTATTTTTTACTTTTGTGTTCATAAACCACCATCAGCACAAAAATTAACCAATTTTTCATCTTCATATATGAATTAAAAAATAATTTTTCTACCGTATTTACAATGAATTTATGTAGAAACAATTAGTTAATTAATTTCACTAGCATTCATATATAAATACCATATTTTCATATAAATTACAGCTTGACCGGTTAAATAAACCGATACATCATTGTCAACAATTTACAACAAATAGTCACTAACAGGACACCCAGTTATGAACAACAGACAACTCACACCACAACAAATTGCTGACTTTCATAGAGACGGCTACGTTATTGCAAAAGGCTATTATAATGAGCAAGAAATTGCGCGCTTACAACAAACCGCATTTAACGACGATTCGTTATACGAGCGAGCATGGCATAAAAAAGATGCTGATGGTGCAGTAAGTAAAGTGTGTTTATGGCAAAAAACGGGAGATGACTTTTACAGTATGTTTTCCCGTGGCCGTCGTTTAGTAGATATCTGTGAAACCCTCATCGACGAAGAGGTTTACCATACCAGCACCAAAATTATGATGAAAGAACCCTTTGTAGGCGGTGCTTGGGAATGGCACCAAGACTTTGGTTACTGGCATCGTGATAACTATATGCTTTACCCTAAAGCAATCAGTTGTATGGTGGCGATTAATAAAGCAACGATTGAAAATGGCTGCTTACAAGTTTTAAAAGGCTCTCATCATTTAGGGCGTTTAGATCACAGCAAAACTGGCGATCAAAAAGGCGCGTGCTTAGAGTTTGTCGAAGAGGCCATGAAATATCATGAGCTGGTTAACGTTGAGCTTGAGCCTGGCGATGTGTTGTTTTTCCACTGTAATTTGCTACATAAATCTAATCAAAATAGAGCGTCTGAGCCACGTTGGTCAATGATTTGTGCCTATAATGCCGTCAGCAATCAATCATTTAAAGAAAATGAAGCGATTTACTATCCTCTCGATCGGGTTGATGATGATGCGATTTTAAATCACCCAGGATAGCCACCCTTTTCTAGCCAAACCAACTCAAAGATTGTTAGCCCTTACTTTGAGTTGGTTTTTTATTTGGAAATTACAATGATCCAACAGCTAACGTTACAACAAAAACAACAAATTGCTCACGCAATACCAAAAAACGGACAAGACCCGCATGGCAAAATAGTGGGTCATGGTAACTACCAATACAAGATAGATGCGCACTGGGGTAAATTAGACCCCAAAGACTACCCTATCGAAAATTGTCACGCCATGGTGATGGACTCGCAAGGGCGTATTTTTATGATCACTGATAACACCCGCAATAACATTTTAGTTTACTCGCAACAAGGTGAGTTACTGGATGCATTTGGTACCCTGTTCCCAGGTGGCCATGCCATTAAAATTATGCAAGAAGGCGAGCAAGAGTATTTATATGTTGTCGATAGTGGCTGGGTCGTTAACCGACATTGGGATGGTCACAGCAAAGAACAATGGGATAGCCCTACCAACAATGTAATACCACAAGCTGGTTTTATTGCCAAAATGACCCTAGACGGCAAGCTCATTTACACAATTGGCCACCCACAAACTTATGGCGCTTATTCACCTGAGCAACCTTTTCGTCCCACTGATATCGCCATTGCACCGAATGGCGATTTGTATGTAACCGACGGCTACGGTAGCGACTTTTTACTTAATTTTGATAAACAAGGCCGCTATATAAAACACTGGGGAGGACACGATAACAGCGATAGCCACTACAACTTACAAAATACGCACGGAATTGAAATTGACTTACGTGATGAAAATAACCCGACTTTACTCGTAAGCTCTCGGTTTGAGCAATGTTTAAAAGTATTTTCTTTAGATGGCCAATACCTTAAAACAATCAGTGCTAATGGCGCTTACATTGGTGGCCCCGTATTCAAGGGATCCGTTTTTTATGCGCCGGTGTGTTGGTCACACGTTGATAATCACAATGCCGATGATTCAGGTTTTATTAGTATTTTTGACGAAACAAATAAAATCATCGCTAACGTGGGTGCACCACAACCTGTTTATCAGGACGGTCAACTACAACCGATGCAAACTGATTGGCAAGTATTTAATCATGTGCACTGTATTTGTGTAGATCAAGATGACAATTTATATGTTGGCCAATGGAATTCGTCCAACAGCTACCCAATGAAGTTAATAAAACAAAATTAAAAGTGATAAATATGAACACGATCATTGTTTATTGTTAACAATGATCGTATGTTATTCATTCTAGTTTACAACAGGACCAAACTATAATGACAGCACCTCGCCCTTCAATGACACTTAATTTAATTGCGCTAAGCTTAGCCTGTGTGTTTGCCAATGGTTGCAGCGATACACATAAAGCGCCTGTGCAAGAGCCATCAGTTAACTCACAAGCAGATCCATTTACTGAGGTAGAAACACTGACCAAGCTGGTTGATTTTTCAGATCAACAACAGCAAAGTTGGCTTTTTGATAGTCACACATCTCATCAACTGATTGAATCAGCAAATAATAAACAATTAGCGTTAAATTTTTCAGCTCAGGGAAATATTTCTGAGCTAAAAATAGCTCCACCGAGCCCGTGGGACGTATCGGCATATAATAACTATAATTTGGCATTTGATATACAAAACATCAGCTCAGACTCTATACATGTTTACTTGTCATTAGAAAACCCACACGGTCAGCTACAAAGTCGCTCAGTGAGTTTACCTGCTAATTACCAAGGGACGGTGTATTTTCCTTTAGCTGGCAAAGAAGCACAAACAAATACCGGTATGTGGGGAGATGCGCCACCTTGGCAAACAAAAGATCGCTTAATGGTGTGGCGCTCTTGGCGTGATGATGGTGGCGACTTTACTAAAATTAGCGCAATGAACTTATTTACCATTGGCATTTTAGAAGATAAGTCGGTATTGATTGGTGACATAAAACTAAGAGAAAACCCACCGTCTGATCCAAATTGGATGGTTAATATCATCGACAAATATGGTCAATACAGTAAACAAACCAATGCACTGACAATCACATCAGATGAGCAGCTTAAACGTTTGGCTGATATTGAACTAGCTGAACTTGCAAAATCCAAAGGCATGAGCGACCGCTCACGATTTGGTGGTTACGCCAACGGTCCTAAGTTAGAGGCTACAGGCTATTTCAGAACTGAAAAAGTAGACGGTAAATGGTGGATGGTCGACCCTGAAGGGTATTTATTTTTCTCTCATGGTCCCGCTAATGTCCGTATGGCTAACCTAACAACAATTACCGGGGTAGACTTTAAAGACGACTCAGTACGTAATCGCAGCAGTGATGAGATCACCCCCGAAGATTCTATGGGCATTGTTAAAGTCTCAGAGCAAGCTCGCCAGAGCCGCTTTATTACTTCTGAGCTGCGTCATAATATGTTCCAATGGCTGCCGGATTACAATGAGCCACTGAGCGAGCATTACAGCTACCGACGCTCAACCCATAAAGGCCCTGTGGCACATGGCGAAACATATAGCTTTTATCGTGCAAATTTACAACGTCGCTACGGCGAAACATCACCTAAATCGTACATAGATAAATGGCATGATGTAACACTTGACCGCATGAAGGATTGGGGGTTTACATCGTTTGGTAACTGGGTCGACCCGGCTTTTTATGATAAAGAATCGGTGCCCTATTTTGCCAACGGTTGGATTATTGGTGATTTTAAAACCCTTTCTGGCCACACCAACCACTGGGGTTTAATGCCTGACGTATACGACCCTGAATTTAAAAAACGCGCCGAAATAACAATCGATGCTATAGCACAAAAAATTAAAGCATCACCTTGGTGTATCGGTATTTTTATAGATAACGAGAAAAGTTGGGGCGAGCGTGAAGGCAGTGTTGAAAAGCGTTATGGGATCATACTCGATGCACTTTCTAAAAATGCAGCGAATAGCCCTGCTAAGCATGCTTTTACTACGCACCTTAAACAAAAATACAGCTCAATTACTGCATTAAATAAAGCATGGCAAAGTGATATCGCTAACTGGGATGAGCTCGACAAGGGCGTAACATTTACCACTTACAGCGATGCACAAATAGCTGATATTTCTAAAATGCTAGAAATGCTCGGCGAGCAATACTTTAAAGTGGTTAATGGCACCTTAGCTAAAAAACTCCCTAATCACTTATATATGGGCGCTCGTATGGCTAATTGGGGTATGCCCGATGAAATTATTAAAGCCTCTGTAAAATACTCAGATGTTTTAAGCTTTAATATTTACGAAGAAGGCATGCAAGATCATTATTGGAAATTTTTAGAAAATGTTGATTTACCTGTTGTTATTGGCGAGTTTCATATCGGAACTGCAACCGACTCTGGCTTGTTCAACCCAGGCATTGTCCATGCAGCGAATCAAACTGACCGTGCAGCCATGTATAAAAAATACATGCAAAGCGTTCTCGAAAAACCTTACATGGTAGGCGCGCATTGGTTTCAGTATGTTGATGAACCAGTATCTGGGCGAGCCTTTGATGGTGAAAATGCCAATATCGGCTTTGTCACGGGCACCGATATTCCTTATCCTAAAATGATTGAGGCGGTAAAAGACGTCACATCGACCATGTACGAAAAACGCTACGGTAAATAGTACAAACGCTGATATAACCGGCTTTTTTTAAGTTAAAGCCGGTTATAAAATATCCCCTCTAGTTACACAACCAAGTGCTGCTTTAGGTAATCTTTCATAGCAACATTCAGTTGCCATTGCTCTGTTATTGGTTTATTAGAATTGAGTTCATTCGGCATATAAGGCCAAGGACCAAACTCTGGGCAAATATAAAATGTTTGCTGACCTCGTGCTTTTACTAAGTCGATGATCGTTTGCCACCATTGTACATACAGGTTTAATGTGTCACGCCATTGGCTACTAAAGGGATCATTTACTTGCGCGGATTGAGTATGCCCGACTCTTGCGTGAATATAGTAGCTCTGCAGCTGCGCTGCTAATAGGGCATCTTGTTGCTCTTCAAGCAAGCTTTCACTTACATTAGTCCAATGGGATAAGTCAGCATTTAATTTTAGCTCTGGAAATTGTTGGAGGTAAGGCTCAGTAGCAAAAGCGGCATAGTTAAAGCGCCCTCTGTGAGTCTCGTGCGTAATGGTCACTGTTAAAGTACGTTCTAACGCTAACGCATCTTTTAGTAATAAGCTGTTTTGCGCAAAACTATAAAAGTCTTTCCCTGTATGTGAATTTATAAACACAGGATTAAGAGTAGCAAGAAAGCGTAGTCGCGCATTAAACCTAGCTCGGTACTGTGCAAACGATTCTGCTTTAGCAGCCAGCCACTGTTGAGCAACCACAGCAAAGTTATCTTCACGAGCCGCACGTTTAATGGTTGCAATAAATTCATCGTCATCAGGGAAGTTAATTTCAGCCCCATCAAAACCCGCAGCGAGTACGCGGGCAACAAACTGCTCTGCGGCTATTCCTTCACAACCCCAGTAAGGGCATAAAAACTTTAATTCCATATTTTCTCCTTTAGGGTATCTAATATTCAATTTGGCTTATCAGACATTGCAGCTTTTAATAAGGCGCGATACACTTCAATTAAGTTTTGTTAACAATAAACCATATGTCTAAGCCTGCAATCTATTGCGAGCCATTTACCATAAAGGATGGCTACGATTTTGAAATTCATCATGTCAGTTACTTGCAGCACGATGCTTATTCCTGTTTTATGCACTTTCATCAGGTCCATGAATTCATCTTTTTTGAGCACATCGATGGCACTTATTTCTATCATCAGGGCGAGTCAAAGCTATCTGATTATGAGGCCGTATTTACACCAGCAATGCAAACCCATGACTTTGAGTTAAACCCGCGGTCTAAATCTTGGTATATAGTGCAATTTATGCCTGAGCAACTAAATGACCCGGCTTTAAACGAATTTACCGAGCTGCTTAAATCGGGTATGCATCTTAGTTTCTGTGTCGAAATACAACAAAAGCTGCACTGCTTATTAGCCTGGATGCTAAGCGAATACAACCAAAACCCTAAAAGCAAAACCTGTAAACAGTTGTTTAATAGCCTTATAACACTCGTTTGCGAGTACGGTAAAAATGGCGCGGCAACGCTCAATAAACCGCGATCTGGCTTAGCAAGCTTTAAAAAGTTAACGCCTATTATTGAACAATTGAAGACCCATAACGGTATTAACGTTTCGTTAGAGCAAGCCGCTGATATGTGTCATTTATCGCCGTCGTATTTTTCTCGGGTTTTTAAAAAACACTTTCGTGTTCCCTACTCCGATTACCTTATTCAACATAAGTTATATAACGCTGCGCGATTATTGGGTCAAACTGATATATCAGTCACAGATATTGCTTATGATTTAGGCTTTTCCAGTCCTTCCTACTTCATTAAACAGTTTAAGTTTCACTTCAAAGTCACGCCGCTACAGTATCGTCAACAACTGCGCTAATAAGCGCAATTATGTGCTCTGTAATAAGGTTTTACTTAATGCTGTTGTGATCCTTAATAACGCTTTATTGACTGATAGCCCTTGTTTTATCGCTTGCGTCCCAAGTACATAAGCTTTGCTACTATTAACTGCTTCAACACATAACAAGGTGTCATCATGAAAATACCAAACAGAAAACTGCTCTGGTGTTTCTTTGTGCACTATTAGCTCATTATATCCATTTGCTAAACCCACAATTTGTAACTTGTATTGATATGGATCAGACCAAAACCAAGGCACAGCCGCGGGCGTGTATTCTTGCTTAGCAATAAACATGGCCGCCGATTTGGCTTGATCAACCGCATTTTGGACTGATTCTAAACGGATCCATCGCTGATAAATTTTGCTAAAATGACGAGTACAATCACCGATAGCAAATATATCAGGATGGGATGTTTGGCAAGCCTCATTTACTTTAATTCCCTGATCGGCCTCTATCCCCGCAGCACTTGCCAATTGGGTATTTAGCTTTACACCCACGCCCACTAGAATAAAATCAGCGGGGTATTGACTGCCGTCGCTGCATACCACGATGTGTTTATTGCTTTGGTGTTTTATTTCGACTACATCCTTGCTGGTTTGTAAATTTACCCCTTTGCTTTGATGTAAATCAGTTAAAAAGTCAGACATCACCGCAGAGGTCACCCGGGATAATATTTTGTCATGCTTTTCAATCACAGTGACATTGG
This sequence comes from Pseudoalteromonas atlantica, assembly GCA_007988745.1. Taxonomy (GTDB): domain Bacteria; phylum Pseudomonadota; class Gammaproteobacteria; order Enterobacterales; family Alteromonadaceae; genus Pseudoalteromonas; species Pseudoalteromonas atlantica. The sequence continues at coordinate 21,233 of BJUT01000021.1, read as the reverse complement.
CACCTAATGCAACAAATGACGATGCTGACTCAAGCCCAATATACCCGCCGCCAATAATCACGACTTGTTTATCGCGACTGTTATTAAGCGCAGCTTTTATCGCCTTTGTATCAACAAAGGTTCGCATAGAAAAATACTGATGACTTCCTTGAGCATCAACAGTCTCATTTAAGCCTTTAATCGCAGGAATAAACGCCGAGCAGCCCGTGGCAATAACAAGTTTGTCAAAGGTAATTAACCGCCCACATGCTAATGTAATTGTTTTTGTTTCACTGTTGATGGCTGTAACAGTTTGCCCTAAATACAGCGATAAATTGTTATCTTTGTAAGCTTTTTCTGCTTTCAATGGGCTGGCAATTGTGTCACTTGCTTGCAAGGTTTTTTTTGATAACGGCGGTCTGTGATAAGGTAATTCAGGGTCGCTATCAATCAGTGTAATAGCGCCAAGCCAGCCCTGTTGGCGTAAATTAAACGCGAAGTTAACACCTGCGTGGCTGGCACCTATGACGACTACATTTAAATCAATGTCGTTTTGCTCTGTATTTATATGTTGCATAAGAATTTACCAATTAATTTGCCACCACAAATGTCATGCCATCTATGTCATCAGATACCTCAATTTGACAGCATAACCGACTATATTCAGTCACGTTATCGTCAAGTTCGAGCATGTCGCTTTCAATTTCATCCGCGGCTCCCACTTTCTCAAAATCTTCAGGGGCAACATAAACATGACAGGTTGCACAAGAGCACACTCCGCCACAATCACCATCAATGCCTGATACACCATTTGCCACCGCAAGTTCCATTAACGAACCACCGTTTCCTTCCACTGCAATTGCGCCATTACTTTGGGTCATAAAAATTACTTTAGCCATGATTATTCCTCTACTTTTTACTGACACTTGCTACAGTGCGCTTTGTTATCGATTAATTATTTAGCGGTTAAACGAACGTGAAGGCTGTTAAAGCCGACTTTTCTTGAAAATTCACCAAGCTGTTCAATATTTTCGTCGGCTTTAACTGTCTCTATGCTGGCAACTTTTTTAGCCAGAGATAACACCAATTGACGTAATATTTGTCGCGCATGAGTGGCTCCTAAACAGCTGTGATGACTAAAGCCAAAACTGACGTGAGGGTTTACTTTACGGTCAAAATCTACATGGTTTGGATTTTTAAAGATGTTTTCATCACGGTTTGCTGATGCCCAGCACAAAGAGATACGGCTATCAGCTTTTATCGCATGCTCACAAACCTGTGTATCTTGTGTGGATACTCGCCCCATATGCGTTAAGGGTGAAAAATAACGAAGCAACTCCTCCACCGCACGATTAAGGATTTCTGGTTCATTGCAAATACGCTGTAAATCGCTACTGTGTTCGCTAAAGTAAGCCATTGAGTTAGTGATAGCATTGATGACGGTATCGCGGCCACCTGCAAAAGTTAGGATCATGACCCCTTTAACTTGCTCCTTGGTCATGGTTTGACCATTGACCTTGGCTGCCAGTAATACTGAGTACAGATCATCACTAGGTTGCGCCACTGCTTTATCAATTTGTTGATCTATGTAGTCGTACAGAATGTTGGCTTTATCGCCATCTAGATTACTGTCTTCACTGCGAAATACATGTGTTCCCCAATCAATCCATGTTTGTGCTGTATCCATTGGGGTATTAAGTAACAATGTCAGTGCCTTCGATTGCAGTGGCAGTGCAAATTCACTGACAATTTCAATCGTCTCGGTATTCAGAGCATGTTCAATAGTGTCATCTATGATTTGTTGTAAACGCGCTTGGTATTGCTCTTCTAACGGACGTTTGAACCACGGGTTTAATAACTCACGAACACCGCCATGCTCAGGTGGGTCAACTTCAAAGGGAATTTGCCGGGTTTCTCTAATTGCAACTTCAGAAGGAATAACAATGCGGCCAGGTTTGGCACCTGATTGAAACAGGGTACAATTATGCGCGGCTTTTCGTACTTCTTTTAAACCTAATATCATATTTACGGGATCATTTTGGTCATCCATTTGGCCTATGCCTGTTGCGGTACGTTGCCCTTTAAATGCATCGGCAAATTCACTCACCTTTGTGTTTTTTGTTGTCATGACTTAATACCTTCACCGTAAAATATAAATTTGATGAACCATACTAGTCCGTTATTTTTGCTCAAAATACACAACTAACGCTTAAAAATGGTAATTTCATGTCCTATTTGTTTTTTGTTAAAAAACACACAAGCACAAAAAAGCCGATGCACTGCATCGGCTTTAGGTGGGCAAATGTGAGAGAATCCACCCTGCCTAATTACTTCTCATTTAAATACACTGTTTTCTTCTCAAGGTATTGCTCTAACCCGTACTGGCCGTCTTCACCGCCCATACCGCTTAGTTTCCAACCATTGTGAAAACCTTGATGCTGCTCACCTAAACCACGGTTTACATACACTTCGCCTACTTCCATTTCAGCAATAGAGCGGTGAATGTAATCCAATGTTTTTGTGTATAAATAAGCTGATAGACCGTATTCACTGTCATTCGTGTATGCAATCGCTTCATCAATACTATTGATTTTAATAATAGGTAATATTGGGCCAAAGGTTTCTTCGTGCACTAAAATATTATCTTGGTCAACATCCACAAGTACCGTGGGTTCGTACCAGTTTCCGCCTTCAAATCCTGCCACCGTCGCGACTTTGCCGCCAGTGGCAAGCTTCGCGCCTTGAGCAATGCCTTTTTCAACAATTGAGTGAATATTATTAATTTCACTCTGGTTTACTTTAGGACCCATCTCTGATGTTGGATCCATCGGGTCCCCCACTTTTAAGGCTTTAACCTTAGGGATGAACTTTTCAATAAAGCTGTCGTATACATCACTGTGCACATATAAACGCTCTGCACAGGTGCACACTTGACCACAGTTTGCAAATCGTGCTGTAACAGCATCGTCAACAGCTTTATCTAGATCTGCATCTTCCATTACGATAAACGGTGCTTTGCCGCCAAGCTCAAGCATAACAGGAGTTAAATGCTTACCGCTGGCTTGATGAATAATTTGCCCTGCACGGGTACTTCCGGTCATGGTGATCAGTTTTGTCAGCGGGCTTTCACATAAATGTTGACCCACCACAGAGCCAGTACCATTAACAATGTTAAGTACGCCAGCAGGAACACCCGCTTGGTTAGCAATTTCACCGAGTTCCATAGTTGCTAATGGCGTTTCTTGCGTTGGTTTAATAACGATAGAATTACCGGTGATTAGTGCAGGGCCAATTTTACGACCAGCTAACGCCAGCGGAAAATTCCACGCTGTGATTGCCACAACCACACCACGTGGCACTTTATGAATATAGATTTTTTCGTTTTCGTGATCTGAAGGAATGATATCCCCTTTGATTGTTAAGGCATTATCACATGCATATTCGATAAACGTTGCTGTGACATTGGCTTCCATACGAGCCACATCAATCAGCTTACCTTGCTCTTGTACTAATAACTCAGCTAGGCGCTCATTATTATCACGAATACCTTGTGCAAAACGGCGTAGGATTGTGGCACGTTCACGTGGCGTTTTTTGTGCCCATGCAGTTTGTGCAACAGTCGCTGTTTCAAGAGCTGTTTGTGCATCTTCAACACTGCCTTTAGGAATAACACCCACCTGCTCGCCGGTACTTGGCGAGAGCACGCTGATGGTGTCGCTATTTGATGAGCTTACATACTCACCATTGATAAAGTTTACGTTATTTTTAATTGTCATTTTTTATCGTCCCATCCAGCCGCCATCAACTAGCAATACACTGCCGTTCATGTAGTTTGAGGCGTCTGATGCTAAAAATACAGTTGGCCCTTTAAAGTCATCCGGTGTTCCCCAACGACCTTGCGGAATACGCTCTAAAATCGATTTTGCACGCTCTGGGTCATTTCTGAGTGCTTCGGTATTATCTGTTGCAATGTAACCCGGTGCAATAGCGTTTACATTAACACCTTTACTCGCCCACTCATTGGCAAGTGCTTTAGTTAATTGGCCTATTGCCCCTTTACTTGCCGCATAGCCAGGTACGGTGATCCCGCCCTGAAAGGTTAATAATGACGCAGTAAAGATAATTTTACCTTGGCCACGCGAGACCATTTCTTTTCCTAGTTCGCGACTTAAGATAAATTGTGAGTTTAAGTTAATCTCAATGATTTTATCCCAATATTCATCGCTGTGCTCAACCGCTGGATCGCGCAAGATTGAGCCAGCGTTATTCACTAAAATATCTATTTTAGGGTGATCACTTTTCACTTGCTCAATAAAAGTATACAAGCTTTCTCGTGATGAAAAGTCACATTGATAAGCATGAAATAGCTGACCGCGCTCCAAGACTTGGGTTTCAACATCTGAGCCAGACTTTGCTAGACTTGCTGATACGCCGATGATATCGGCGCCCGCTTCTGCTAATGCCAGTGCCATTGCTTTACCAATACCACGACTACACCCTGTGACTAACGCTGTTTTACCTTTTAGGCTAAATTTATCTAACATAATTTGTTCCATTACTTAGTTTGGCAAGAGACAAGTGCTTTCATACCCGTTGGATTGTTATCCATACTGGCAAATGCAGAGCTAATATCAGCAAGTTCACTCACAGATGTAATAAATGGTGCTAAGTCAATCTTGCCACTGGCTACCAAATCAATTGCCATTTCAAAGTCAGCATCTTCGTATACACGTGCACCAACCAGCTCTAACTCACGCCAGAAAAACTGAAATAGATCGACTGGCGGTTTTTGTGAGTGGATAGCAACCATACAGATACGGCCACGCACAGCTGCAATTTGGGTCATGGCTTCAACTGCAGGCTGCACACCAGATACTTCAAACACAACATCAGCGCCTTTTCCATCGCTCCATTTAGACACATATTCTTGTAAATCTTGTTCCAGCGGATTAATTGTTTCAATATCGTAACGTGACGAAAATTTACGTCGTTCGTTATTAACCTCTGAGATCAATACCTCTGCACCCACACTTTTTGCCACTAATGCGACAAGCTGACCAATTGGGCCACCCCCAATCACTACAGCTTTTTCGCCTGCTTTTAAACGAGAACGCGAAATATCGTGGCATGCAACCGATAACGGTTCAATCAGTGCACCCTGCTCAAGTGATACATTCTCTGGTAGTTTATGGATAGTGCGGGCTTTTACGGTCCATGAATTTTGGAATGCGCCAACTGAATCAATCCCCATAAATTTAAGGTTATGGCACACGTGGCTATGGCCTGCATTACAGGCTGGGCAGTCACCACAATAATCAAGTGGACGTACAACAACACGATCACCTACTTGTAGGTTAGTAACCTCACTGCCAAGCTCGGCGACAACACCTGAAATCTCATGTCCTATGGTGTGTGGTGGGTTTACACGTTGATCCATTACACCGTGGTAAATGTGCATGTCGGTACCACAAATACCAACAAAACCAACATCTAAACGAACTTCATCTGCTTGTGGCTTTATCGCTTGACCTGCAACGATACGAAACGATTTATTACCAATATATTCTGCTGCTTGCATAGTGATACCTTATGATTGTTTTACTAAATGTGGTTTAACTAATTGCGCGTCAAACTCTACGCCAGTACCGATAATATCTGGGGCGCAGGCTTTACCGTTATCATCAAGTTGTAACGGTCGCGTTGTGTATTCATCAATCGGGAACGAGTGAACTTCTAAAAATCCCGCATGAGGTTGTGAAGCCAGAAGCGATACATGTAATTCATGCATACCATGGCTACAAATAGGTAAGTTGTGGGTATAAGCTTGACTTGCTACGTGCAGCCAGCCAGTGATACCGCCAATATTAGAGGCATCAGGTTGTAAAAAGCCTAATTTGGCTTGATCAATTGCATAGCCAAATTCATGTAAAGTGTGCAGGTTTTCGCCCATCGCTAAAGGAATAGATGTCGCCTGTGCTATACGAGCAAAACCTTTGTAATCATCAGGGATGGTTGGTTCTTCAAACCACGTAATATCAAATTTTTCAATCGCTTTGGCAAAACGAATTGCATGCTCTACGTTCATTGAGTAATTAGCATCGACCATTAACGTTCTATCATCACCAATCAACTGCCTGACAGCTTCAACACGAGCTACGTCTTCTTTATTGTCTGCTTTACCAACTTTAATTTTAACGGCGTTGAAGCCACGATCTAGATAGCCTTGAATATTCGCCAGCAGCTTTTTCTGATCAAAATTAAGGTCGATTCCGCCAGCGTAGCACGCTGTTTTATCGCTATGACCACCAGCGACTTGCCACAGTGGTGCTGATAACCGCTTACATTTGATATCCCACAGCGCAATATCAACTGCAGAAATAGCAAAGCTTAATAAACCACCGCGACCAACATAATGCAGATCCCACTGTAATTTATCCCAAATTGACATGATGGCTGATGAGTCGACGCCAATTAAGCCAGGTTTAATTTCATCATTTAATAATGAATAAATAGCACGGCCACCTTTGCCACCGGTGTAGGTATAACCCATGCCTTCATAGCCGTCGTTTGTCATGATGCGCACAGCAATCACTTTAAAATGGGTATGATCTCCATGTTTAGCATCACTTAACACCTCAGCCAGAGGAATTTGATAATACTCCACCTTTACGCTTTTTATTTTTAGTAATGAATTTCTCATCTAGCCACCAAATTAGTTTACATGATACTGTCTATTGTTAACAATCTACAACAATGCAAATTTATTGTAAAGGATATATAGTTAATAAAATGAAAATAACTTAACGCGGAAATTTGCTTTGAAGTAAAGCGCGAGCAAGTTAATCAACTGATTTGACTTGCTCGATGAGTTGTAATGGTGAACCCTACTAGCTTAATTCTTTAATGAGAGCGCCAGCAAGTGTTGATGTGCAGTGATATACACCCGATTTTGCTGAGCATTAAAGGCTAAATTGGCACTGATGTGAGGCAGCCTTACCCGTGCCAATAACGTGCCTTGTTCATCAAATAGCCAAAGTCCATTTGGCCCGGTTGCAAAAATAATCCCGCTAGCTGCGTGTATTTTTAAGCCATCTGGCAAACCATGACTATCTGATGTAACAGCAGGCAATTGATACAGTAACGTTTTATTTATTACCGTCCCGTCTTTATGCAATTTGTATTGATACCATGCAGGCTTTTGCGGATTGGATGCGGCTACATACAAGGTGCTTTCATCCTTTGATAACGCAATGCCATTTGGGTAAATCAGTGTCTTGTCTAACAGCTGTAACTGCCCTGTCGTTGTTAGGCTATATACACCTTGAAAGTTTAGCTCTTTAGCGGGATCGTCCAATTGCTTGGCTAAACCATAAGGAGGGTCGGTAAAAAACAACTGGCCTTGGCGATTAAATACGCCGTCATTAGGGCTATTTAACCGCTGGCCTTTATATTGGCTAACAAGTTGTTGATAGTTTGCCTTAGCTGACGTTAATGGCGCGACCATTTTAACTACTTGACGTGAGCGCGATTGCAACAACACCAGCTCGTTCTGCTGATTCAGCAATAGACCATTTGAATAACCACTGTGTGCTAAATATAGCTGCACTCCTTCGCCTTCTTGATACCGATACACACGGTGCGTGGGAATATCTGAAAACAATAAGTACTGGCCATCATTCACCCACACAGGCCCTTCTAACCAATCAAAGCCTGATGCGAGTGTCTCAATCGTTGCATCTAAATCTAAAACCTGTAACGCTTTTTTATTGTATATCTCATAAGGGCCTTGCTTTATAAGCGGCTTAACCTCGTGTTGCTCTGCATATACAGATAAGGTAATCACTAAAAATAAGCTAAAGGCCAAGCTTTTAGTTATCTTCATGACTAAACCTGCGTTGATATAGTTGCTGATTAACTTCTTTAGCGGCGTTGACAAGCGGCTGATAGGGAATGTCTGCGACATTAACAAAGCCAACATTATAGTTTTCGCCATCATAAGCGCGCCCAGTTAACGGCGAATCTATATATTGAAACCAATGTGCGCCAACAAAGTATGGGTTATCGATCACACTCTTCATGTATTGTTGATATTTAACGCCACGCTCATGTTGTGACTGAGTATGAATAAGGCCTGGGTTTAATAGCCCTGAATCTAACGCCCCATTATGAAACTCTCCAATAATACTGGGCTTATCAAGTGCGGCTAAAAAATCCCAAAAATCATCATTTAAGCCTTCACGGTAATAATTATAACTCATTACATCTGCGTGCTCACTCGCAGCTTGGCGAATTTCAGGTGTCATGCCCCAATCAGCAAATCGCGCGCCCATGTATAGATGATTAGGCAAGTGCTTGGCTGTCGCTTGCTCAACAACGGCAAAGTATTGTTTTGCGTAGTGGTATAACATCACGGAAAAATCAGCTTGTACTGCCTCGTTGATATCATGGATAACCACCCCTGAGGCAAATTCCTGCCAAGATGAAATATTAGTTTTCCAGTTTACATTTAATACTGATATGTCTTGATACTTTTCTTTCATCAGGGACACAAATTCAGCTTTTGTCGGGCTTTGTTTTGCATTGACAGTTAATGTGTTAATCACTAAACCATATTGCGAATTAACTGAGCCCATCATGCCCCAGCTCTTTTCGTTATCTATAAATACACCAACACACCATGGGTTATTTTTAACTTGTGCGGCTAGCGTTGCTAACGTCACATCAGCGCGTTTAATAAAGGCGGGATCAAAGGGGTCTGGTAGTGGGCTCCAGTAATCGTTGCCACTGCTAACGGTTTTAAAGTTACCAATGATCCACGCATTCGCAAAATAGGGTATGCGATCTTCTTGGTAAAAACCCTCATCAATCCAGTTACCGAACGAGGTAAAACCCCAAGTGAGCATACGGTCAATGGTGGTATCTCGCCATTTTTGCATCAATACCTGTTCGTTTTGGGTTTCATATTTGCGTTGTAAATTAGCTCTATAAAAACTGAATGTTTCGCCTTTTTTTAACGCACCACTGTGAACTTCACGGCGATATCCATAATTATCTGCGAGCGGATCATCAACAGCGGGTAGCCAATTAAACATATTTGCTCTTAATTCTGAGCTAATATAACGTGATGGCCATGCCGATTTCGGTGCAGGGTTTAAACCAATCGAATCTTCAGGGGTTAAATCACCGGGCTCTCTTTGTACTATGTATTTTTGATCAAAATCGTAACCTGTAATGGTAGTGGTATTGGCTAAGCGTACATTGGCGATACCGGTTGAAAAAAATAAATAGCCTTGTGGGTCAACTAGGCTCCATTTTCCATTGTACTTGTCGGTTCTAAAGTAGCCTGTAGCCTTAAGTTTTGGCCCATCCTGCCATCCACCAAACTTAGAGCGACCAGCTAAAGGGACTTTGCTAAGGTTGGCTTGCTCTTGTTTTGAAACCGCAATTAACTGCTCAGTTGAAGATACTTTATTGGCAAAATCACGCTTGGCGTTTTGGCCAAACTTATCCACTAAGCCTGCTAGGTACTCAGTATCAAAGTTTGTCGGTTTTATTAGCCTTACATTTTCAATGAGTAAGTGTTTGTCTTCTAATAAGCCCTTTGTGCCAAAGCTCACTTTTGTTACTCGGCTGACATCAATATTTTTTGCACCACCTCGATACAATACCGGTGTGTAGCTGCTTTTCCAACTTGGAGGATTAGAGCGTATACCCGACTCTATATTTAAATCAGCGCCTTTTAATTCAATATAATAAGTATTAGTTGATTCGCTGGGTACCACTACACTGCGGCTTTGTGCTTTGCCAGTTTTATCAATTGTTTTTATATATAACTGGGTAGACACTTTATCAGGGTTTTCAATATCTAAAGCAAAAGCGAAATTACCTAAAGCTTGCCAATTCCAAGTTTGGTTATTTACAAATTCAATATCACTTTCGTGATGCGTTTTTGCAGCAAATGTAACCTTTAATTTATGGTTGCCTTGCTGTTCAATTAGACTTGTAGTGGCATTGTGGCTTTTTAAAAAAGGTTGGTAGTCAGCTTTTTCAAAATCCCACAGCATGTGTTCTTTTTGTGTAGTATTACTAAGCTGTATGCTTTGTTCTGGTTGATTATTAGTACAGCCGACAAGCCCAGTGCTTAACAATAGAGCTATTGGGATATAAATGGTTTTATGTGTGTGTTTCATAGCAAGCCTATTCTTTTATTATTAAAGAACCGCTTTTGTAAAAAAGCGGTTAGGTACTATGTTGAATAATTACACAACACAAAATAAATAACAATTAATTGTCAACAATTTGAATTAGTGTAAAAAACTTTGCTAATTGTATTATTCAATAAATTGAAAACGTTGATTGTCGCCGTTATAACACTGCCACTGTACAATATCAGCACCATATGTTTGCAGTTTACCTGCGATATCAACACATTTATTACTTAAACTTGATTTGAGCTCGAAGTAGTCATCACCCGTGCTATTGAGAGTAAAGCGTTGACTGGCTTTTGCATGATCACAAACCCACTGCTCCAACTTAGCGCCATTACTTGTACTGGCGTTTTCAATCTGCATGCACAAACCACTTAACTGCGAGCTAATTGCATATTCATTATTACTTACTTATTTATTTATTTATTAATGCAGTTTGTTATTTAAAGCCAAATTAAGCCATTACTTAAAGGCGATAATTTTGTTTGATTTATATACTATTTGTTTACAATTTGATTATAATCGCTTAGTGGGTTTTTAAAGTGAGTTTAGGTATGGTGCGGGTTGGTATATTAACAGTATTCTTTTTCTGTGCTTTGTTTAGCCCGCTAACATATGCTTATACACTTAATAACAACATTACCCTAGAGGATGATAACCTGTGGCGCCCTGTCACAGCATTCAATGCGCCTCCTTCTGCACAGCAAGTAATTACATCTTATAAAAACGCTAGTGAAACGAGTAACCTGCTCGGTAAAAGTGGCGCTGTAATAACAAAAATTGCGTTAAATAACCCCACCACTGGAGCTTGGTATGTGCTGCCGCAAGCCAATTTTATCGACGTTGGTTTAGCCTATTGGCAAACCGAACAGGGGGATATAGTTAAGCTTGCTGATTTTTCGCAGTCTCACGTTAATCAACCGGCTATTTTAATGCATGGACAAGCATTTAAACTGCCCTTCTATGCGCCAAGCAGTGGCTATTTATGGATATATTTAGAAGCCAAACACTATCCAACGCCGGTTGATTTAAGTATTTTAAGCGAAGGTGCATTTTTGCATCATCAGTTTTATATAAACTTATTAAGCCTTATTGCAATTTCTGTCATGCTTACTTTAGCAATGATGGCCTTTGTAATGTTTTTAAGAGTAAAGCAAAAAGTGGCCTTGTTTTGTGCTGGGTATGTCGGTTTGCACGGTCTTGGCTGGGCGTTTGCTTCGGGCGCTGTAAATACAATTTATGCCAGCCCCTCTTTTAATAAACATTACTTAGGTATTTATTTGCCTTTGCTGTAAGTTGCGCAGCAGCATTTACCTACTACCTGTTTAACTTCGATAAAGAAAAAGCCAATAAGCTTGGGAGTGCTTTAAAATACTTTACCGTTAGTGCATTTATATGCGGTATCTGCAGCCTATTAATGCCCTTTTATTTAGTGTTTTATATCGCGCACTTTTTAGCAGCCGTATGGGTTATGCTCAGCTTAACCACCGGGTTTGCCATGCTTAGCCTGAACGATTTTAGAGCCAAGTATTTTTTATTTGGAAATATGCTCTATAGCCTGTCATTAGTAGTATTCGTTGCGTTTCATTTTGATTTAATAAATGCGGCCTCATCAGAAATACTTGTGCTGTTAGCCTTAGCAATAGATTGTGTGTGTATTGTGCTGTCTTTGTCTGAGTGGCTAAAGTTAAAACAGCACGAATTTAGTACCTTGTTACATGAATCTCGCTTTGATCCTCTAACCCAAGTTGGCAACCGGCTACTATTAAATGATGAGCTGATTAAACTTGCACACAGTGCTTACATCATTGTGTTTATAGATTGTGATGGAATAAAAAAAATAAACGATGCGCTTGGGCACGCTAAAGGTGATGCTTTTTTAATAAATGCAGCAAAATTAATGACACAGCATCTAGCGCAAGACGGCACCGTATTTAGAACCGGGGGCGATGAATTTATTTGGTTATGTAAAGTCAAAAACAAATCACACCTTCCCCAACTAAAAACCACACTTACCCAGAAGCTCACCGCATTACATCGCACTATTCAGCAGCAATGGCCGCAATCTGGTATTAGTTTTGGCATAGCATCTAGCGATGAGTGCCAAAGCCATACCGAGTGTTTAACCTTAGCGGATCAGCGCATGTATAACTTAAAATCAGCCCATAAACTTAAAGCAAGTTAAGCTACTAACCTTCTCAACCCCCTTTTTTCGCCACTTACCGCCTTTTATTTTACTCGAAGTCTCTGCTAGGTACGCTCATGTATTCGCCAATAACTTCATGCACGTGTGTCGCCCTTTGTTCGCGAGTATGAAATTTATTAAACAGTGTAATAGTACAAAACAAACAAGAACAAAGTTATAATGGCGCTAATTTGTCAGGCGAATAAAGCTATAAATAACACGATTAAATTACACCAATAGGAGTTGTACATGGAACATATTATTTCGGGCGTGGCTAAGTTTCAAAAAGAAGTTTACCCATCAAAAAAAGCAGCGTTTCAAAAACTAGCCAATGGTCAAAACCCAGAAGTGTTATTTATCACCTGTGCCGACTCGCGTATCGATCCTAACTTAGTGACTCAAACTGAACCCGGTGAATTATTTATTTGTCGTAACGCGGGCAATATTATCCCGCCACATAGTAATCAAACCGGCGGTATGACAGCCTCAATTGAATTTGCGGTGGCTGCACTGGGCGTATCGCACATTATTATTTGTGGACACTCGGATTGTGGCGCAATGAAAGGCGCTATAAATACTGAAGGTTTATCGAGCTTACCGCACGTTAAAGAGTGGCTTGGCCACAGCCGCGTAGCAACTGAAGTTGTAAAAGAAAAATGCGGTTGCGCAGAGCTAAACAATAACGACCACCTAGGCTTAGTAATTGAAGAAAACGTAGTACAACAACTACAGCATATAAAAACACACCCTGCTGTGGCTGCAAAAATTGCAACCGGTCAAGTTAAGCTACACGGCTGGGTATATGATATAGAATCTGCAGAAATTAAAACCTACGATGAAGCAACGGGCAGCTTTAAACCTGTTGAAGATACCGATGTAGAAACCCTAGCAAAACAAAGCAAGTAAAGCCGCTTTACAGAATTAATGCGCTTACTGTTATTTTTATTTCAAAATAACAAAGCGCATTTTTTATTTATAGCCTAAACGCCTACCCCTCGTTATTAGTTAACGGCACAAATGCACTTTTGCTGACTAAGCAGCACATTGTAGCCTCATTTTGTGCACTCCCATAGTGCTGGCACCGCACCAAAACAACTCAAATATGCGTAAGTAAAACCATTCAAAATCAATATAGCCATTAAAAAACAAACACTTATAAAAATGGCCGCATTTTTGCTTATATGATAACCATACCGTTCGTTATTAAAACGACACACATTTAGGTTGTTATGACCACAGGCAAAGAAGCCCGCTCGCAGTTGCATTAATTTGTAACTGTGGCGGGCTTTTTTGTTTTTAAATTAAACCGTCATTGAGGGGATACCAATGCAAACACCAACAAAAATACTCATTATTGGGAATGGGATGGTTGGGCACCATTTTGTAGAGCAAATGCGCCAAAGCGACGCTAACGCGCACATTACCGTACTGTGTGGAGAAGCAAATTTAGCTTATGACCGTGTTTACTTATCCAGCGTGTTTGATGGTAAAACAGCCGCCGATTTAGCCCTAACCACCTTTGATAATTATCAGCAGTTAAATATAAATGTGCATACTAACCAGTGGGTTAATGAAATAGATAAAACAAACAAGGTAGTTAGCACTCAAACCGGTGATAAATTTAATTACGATAAACTTATTTTAGCAACAGGGTCGTACCCGTTTGTGCCGCCAATTAAAGGGAATGACCAACCCCATTGCTTGGTTTACCGTACCCTAGAAGATTTAGAGCAAATAAAAGCTAGCGCTGCACAAAGTAAAAGTGGCGTAGTGATAGGTGGCGGCTTATTAGGGCTTGAAGCAGCCAATGCAATTAAGCAACTTGGGCTTGATACTCATGTAGTTGAGTTTGCACCCCAACTTATGGCGGTACAACTTGATGAACAAGGTGGTACGCTGTTAAAAAACAAAATTGAAAAATTGGGCGTAAGCGTGCATACCGCTAAAGCCACCAGCGAAATAGTAAAAGGCGAAACAAGCCGTTACAGATTAAATTTTTCAGATGACACGTTTTTAGAAACCGACTTAATTTTGTTCTCGGCCGGTATTCGCCCATACGATGAGCTTGGCAAAGTGGCCGAACTTGAATTAGGGCAACGTGGCGGCATTGTAATAAATAACCAATGCCAAACATCAAACCCAGATATATATGCTATTGGCGAATGTGCCTTATGGGACAAAAAGCTATTTGGCTTAGTCGCCCCGGGTTATAACATGGCTCGCGTGGTTGCAAGCCAACTTACAGGCGGCGAACTTGAGTTTTTAGGCGCCGATATGAGCACAAAATTAAAACTACTCGGGGTAGAGGTAGGCTCAATTGGCGATGCCCACGCTAAAACCCCCGATTGCAAAGAGTTAATTTATCAAGATCCTATTCGTGATTGTTATAAAAAAATTATTTTAAATGAGGCAGGCAATAAGTTATTAGGCGCAGTGCTTGTTGGCGATACTAGCGATTACGACACACTGTTGCAGTACATGTTAAACGACATGGAATTACCCGCACACCCTGAGTGCCTCATTTTACCTGATAGCGAAGGAGCGCCTGTTTTAGCGGGAATTGCCCTGCCCGATACTGCGACTATTTGTTCGTGCCACAATGTAAGCAAAGGCGACATTGTGGGTGCAATTGATGGCGGCTCATGCGATTTATCTGCAGTTAAAGCTTGTACCAAAGCCGCCAGCGGCTGTGGTGGTTGTGCCGCATTATTAAAATCGGTAGTCGACAGTGAACTTCAAAGCCGTGGGGTTGAAGTTAACAACCATGTGTGTGAACACTTTGCTTTTTCGCGCCAAGAGTTACTGCATTTAGTAAAAGTAGAAAGCATTAAAACTTTTGATGATTTGCTCGCTAAACATGGCAGCGGTCATCACGGCTGTGAAATATGCAAACCTGCCGTGGCCTCTATTTTAGCTTCAACGTGGAATGAGTTTATTTTAGAACCCGCTCATGTTGGCCTGCAAGACACCAACGACACTTACCTTGCAAATATGCAAAAAGATGGCTCTTACTCTGTCGTGCCCCGTATAGCGGGTGGCGAAATTACCCCCGACAAACTTATTGTTATTGGTCAAGTTGCTAAAGACTTTAACCTGTACTGTAAAGTCACAGGTGGGCAGCGTATCGACTTATTTGGCGCACGCCTTGAAGAGCTCCCTATTATTTGGGAAAGACTTATTGCAGCCGGTTTTGAAACCGGTCACGCTTATGGTAAATCGCTCAGAACTGTTAAATCGTGCGTTGGCAGTACGTGGTGTCGCTATGGAGTACAAGACAGTGTTGGCCACGCGATTGCGATTGAAAACCGCTACAAAGGTTTACGCGCCCCGCATAAATTTAAAATGGCCGTATCGGGTTGTACCCGCGAATGCGCTGAGGCACAAAGCAAAGATATAGGCGTAATAGCAACCGAAAATGGCTGGAACTTATACGTATGTGGAAATGGCGGTATGCGCCCGCGCCATGCTGATTTATTTGCTACCGATTTAGATACCGAAACACTCATTAAATACATTGACCGCGTGATCATGTTTTACATTAAAACCGCCGATAAACTGCAGCGCACCTCAGTGTGGATGGAAAATTTAGAAGGCGGGTTAGATTATTTAAAAAGCGTAGTAATAGACGACAGCCTAGGTATTTGCCATGAGCTTGAAACGCAAATGGCGCTTATAACTAAAACTTATGCCTGCGAATGGAAAAAAGCAGTCGAAAGTCCAGAAGCCTCAAAACGGTTCCGCCAATTTATTAATAGCCCAGATGCCGATAGCAATATTTTATTTGTACAAGAGCGCAACCAAATTCGCCCCGCCACTGAGTCTGAAAAACGTAACCAGCAAAATTCGACAAACCGTATCCCCGTAATGGAAATTGAGCAGGAGCAAGCTGATGTATTGGCATAAAATTGGAACAACCGACGACCTAGTTGCTAATAGTGGCGTATGCGCATTAGTAAACAACCAGCAAGTGGCCATATTTTATGTTCCACAAAATAGTGAGCCTGTGTTAGCCATTAGCAACTACGACCCGATAGGCAAAGCCAATGTACTATCGCGCGGCATTATTGGCTCTATTGATGGAAAATTAGTAGTGGCCTCCCCTTTGTATAAGCAACATTTTTGTTTAAATACTGGCGAATGCCTAGAAGCAGAGGCAATACAGCTCCCCGTATTTGAAGCCAAAATAGACAATGGCAATGTCTTTGTTAGCGCTGAGCCAAAAGCCATTACAGCGTTAGCATAAGGAGCAATAAAATGAGTGTTCTTTCGTATTTTTCGGGTATTGAAAGCCCATGGCTAAACAAGTTTGTTAATAAACTCACTCAAGATGCAAAGCACAAAGCTAAACATCAAAAAAACGGCCACGTGTATTTAATAGGGGCAGGCCCGGGCGATGCTGAGCTTATAACGGTAAAAGCGCAGCGCCTGATTGCAGCAGCCGACGTGGTATTGTACGACAGCCTAGTTAGTGAAGCGCTTTTAAATACACTGCCTAAACATGCGCAGCGAGTGTATGTAGGTAAACGCGCAAGCAAGCACTCTATGCCACAAGCTGCCATTAGTGACCTATTAGTAAAATACGCACAACAAGGGTTTAAAGTTGTTCGTTTAAAAGGTGGCGATCCGAGTATTTTTGCGCGTATTAATGAAGAAGCCAACGCCCTATCAGAGCATAATATTAATTTTGCTATTGTCCCAGGCGTTACCACCGCGTGTGCAGCCTCGGCTTATACCGGCATACCGCTTACTGCTCGTGATGTGGCCCGAAGTGTTACATTTTTAACGGCGCAATTTGCCGATCCTAATAAACTCCCTAATTGGCACAACTACACCTATGTACAAGGCTCTAACAACCCCATGCTAGTCGTCTATATGGGTTTAGGACGTTTAAACGCATTAAGTACTGGTTTGCAATCGGTTGGCTGGCCTAAAACAACCCCTATCGCATTGATAGAAAATGCCACCACCAACCAGCAAAAAATAATAACCAGCACGCTTGGGCAAATTATTAGCGAAAGTGCGGTGCATACATTAACAGGCCCTACGCTAATTATGGTTGGCGAGGTAATAAATCATCAAATGGCTATCAGCCCAGCGTTGCTGCAATGTAGCAACGCATAAATTCCCCCTCTGGTGTTTGCTCTGTGCAGTTTACAGAGTAAACACTTTTTTCCCCTAATTCATGAAGGGCGCAATCGAGTGCAAAAACAACTATTTTTGCACCAAAAAGGTTTATTCCTGTAATAAGGACAGATAATTTAAAATGGGAACAAATAACAAGTATGGCTTTAAGCGGCTGTTTTAATTTAATTTTAAATTCAATCGAAAAATTTTTAAATGATTGGAACAGTGGTTGCACTTTATATACAAAAAAGTGTGGAACAAGTCCTATGTTATCGAGCAATCCTCTCACAAAACAGTTTTTATTAGCAGCAAAATACCAAGAAATTCATGCCTTAAAGCAGCTTCAAAAAAGCTGTGCATCGCTTACTAAACTGGGTGATTTTATACATCAGTTACAAAAAGAGCGCGGCATGAGCAATATTTATTTAGCCTCTAATCGCAAACGTTTTGCCTCGCAGTTAAAACAACAAATTAGCTTAACAGAGCAAACCCAAACGCAGTTTTACCACTCAATTAAAACGACCTTTATTACCGATAACGCCGACACGGGCCACACCCGTTTGTACAATTTAATTACCCATAGTTTGCAATCGTTAGAGGCGCTGCCAGAGCTGCGACAACAAATAGCAAATCAAAAAATTACCCCAGTGCATGCAACTCAATCGTATACGCAGCTTATTTCGTGTTTGCTAAATATAATTTTAGAAGCCGCCGATGGCGCAAGCGACCCGCGCGTTACACGATTGCTAGTGGCTTATTTTAATTTTATGCAAGGTAAAGAATACGCCGGACAAGAACGTGCCTGTGGCGCGCAAGCGTTTGCATCAAGTAAGTTTACCGTGGAGCAAAAACAACAGCTTGCTCATTTTGTTCAACAACAGCATCACAGCTTTACGTTTTTTAACGAATACGCCGACGAACACGTATTAAAATGCTATCGCTCGTTAACTGATCACCCCGTAAATAAGCAAGTGGATCAGCTACGCGGGCTTTTACAAAATTTAGATGACGAAAATGCGCAGCCGCTTTCTCAGCTTAGTGAGGTGTGGTACGAGGTAACAACAACGCGTATCGATATTATGCACAAAATTGAGCAAAACCTCAGTGACTACCTTATTGACTCTGCAGCAATGCAAATTGCTCAGGCGCAGCGCACTTTAAATTCAAATAAACAGGTTATAAGCAGCCTTGAAGAACAATACATGCCAATGACCGACGGCCAACTCGCGTTTAAACAAAATACCCCCCAAAATACCGCTGCTAATAAACTCAATAGTAATAAAAGCATGTACGACTTAATCATGGAGCAAAGCCAACATATTAAGCAAATAAATCAGGCTTTAGTTGATGCTAAACGGGTAATAACAGAACAAAAAATAATACATCAGGCAAAGTATATTTTAATAGAGCAGCTAAGCCTTAGCGAAGAGCAAGCTCATAAAAAGTTGCAAAAGCAAGCAATGGACTCGCACTGCTCGCTTTATAATATTGCGCAAAAAATTGTAGAGCTAAGCGATTAACATCGGGCGTGTGGTTAGCGCCCAAAACCGCCTTAAAGTAAGGGTTTTAAAAAGCGGTTTTTACGAGGTAAGTAATAATCGTCGTAATCAAGCGACACAATAATACGCTCTGCTTTGCCAAGTAGTTCGCTGCGGGGGATTAAACCAATAACACGCGAGTCAGCACTGTGGTCGCGGTTATCACCCATTGCTAAATAATAATCTTCAGGAATAGTTATTTTATTAAAACCCGATAGCTGTGAAGGCGTATGCGCAACACGAATGGTGTGTTTGTGGCCATTTAAATCTTCTATTTTATCTAAAGAGTCAATATTGCTTTGCAAGTTATTGTATTTAAGTTTAACGCCATTAATTTCTAGCTCGTTGTTATAAAGCGCTACCGTATCGCCTGGCACACCAATTACGCGTTTAATTAACCGGTTATCAGCAGCTTGTGAGTCAAATACAATAATATCGCCTGTTTGTGGGTCGGCTAATTTAACTAAAGGAATATGCGTAAAAGGGATGCGTATATCATAAGCCATTTTATCGGTTAATATTCTGTCGCCTTCTAAAATGGTCGGTTTCATCGAGCCTGTTGGTACTTCATACCAATCGGCAACTGCGCTTCTAAACACGCTCATCAGCGCAATAAATAAAATTAATGAACGGTTATTTTTCCAAAATTTATAAAGTGGCTTCATACCTAGTCCCTACCTATCATAAGTAATAGTATGACTAGCTTAATACCAAGCAGTTCAATCAATAATGTAACAAAAAGTGTGGTGATTTTAGGTAGAATTACCAAGGCTTATGCCTTGGTAAGGAGTAATTTGTGAAGCTTATTGTTGGTTTAGCTTGTCTTTCGCTTCTTTTACTTTTTCAAAGTCTAGGCCGAGTTCGTCGGTGGCTTCTTTAATTAAGTGCGGCTGAGTCATAACCACGGCCATTAACTGCTGTAGTTTTTCAGGCGGAATACCAAGTTCTTGTACTAATGCCATTGCCATCATTGGGTTTTGTGTAAAGGCCTCGAACAATGCTTTTACTTTTTCGTCGCTTACATTGTGCTCTTTAAGTATTGCTAGTATTGGGTTCATTTTTAACCTTGTGTGTTTTGTACGTATTTTATATTTACTAAATTATATTAGCTGAGCCATGCATTAACAACGCCAACACACGCCTCAGTGTTACATTGGGTGGTTATTCTACAAGTAATACCACTTTACCGGCATTTTCATTACGCTCTAAAATAGCATGCGCTTCGTTTGCATCGCTCCACGGTAGTGTTTTATACACGTTAAAGTCGTACTTTTTAGTTGCAATATCATTGTAAAAACGCGCAACTAAGTCATCGCGTAATTGGCGTTTAAACTCAATGCTACGGTTTCTAAGTGTTGATGCATGAAACGAAATACGTTTGCGTAATAGCGCTGCAAAATCAACCTCAGCAAAACGCCCATCTAAAAAAGCGAGCATAATAATTTGGCAATCCATGGCAGCAATAGCCACATTTTTATTTAAATAACTGCCCGATACGGGATCTACAATTGCATTTGCTGAAAGCTCATTTGCTTGCATATATTCTACAAAGTCAGTTGTTTTGTAATTAATGGCATGATCGGCGCCAAGGGCTTTTGCATGCTCGCATTTTTCATCTGAGCCGGCAGTAATAACCACCGTTGCACCTGCACTTTTAGCCATTTGAATAGCCGCACCGCCTACACCACTTGCCCCTGCATGAATAAGCGCTGTTTGGCCTTGTTGTAATTTACCAAGTTTAAAAAGCGCACCAAATGCTGTTAGGTACACTTCGCTAATAGCTGCACCTTCTACCATGGTTAAATCATCTGGCAATACCATTAATTGTTTAGCATCTATGGCAACGTACTCGCTGTAAGCCCCGCCTGCGCACAAGCTAAAAATACGTTTATTAAGCCAGCTTTTATCAACATCAAAACCAAGCTCAACCACTGTGCCTGCGCACTCTAAACCTAAAATGGGGCTATCCCCAGCTGGCGCTGGGTATTTACCTTGGCGCTGCATGCAATCAGCGCGATTTACACCTATAGCAGACACTTTTACTAGCACTTCGTGGCTTTTTAAAACCGGTTTATCGGTTTCACTAAATGCAAGGGTGCCACCCTCATGAGAAATATATTTCATTAATGCTCCGTATTTAGCCTTTTAATTAGGGCCTGATAACCTTTCAGGATTAAAATTTGTTCAATCTAGGGGCCA
>BJUT01000020.1 GCA_007988745.1 Pseudoalteromonas atlantica | reverse complement strand
CGCTATTTAGTTGTTCTAAATGAGAATTTTTTAACGCAGATAGCGACACATTTAGCCCCTGAAAATGATTAAGTATTAATGCGAATTGGTATAAATACACATTAAAAAGCCCGATATAAATCGGGCTTTTGTATATTAAAAAACGCTATTAAAACTGATAGCTTGCACCTACAAAAAAGCGGCGCTCTGGGGTGTTGTAGTAATATACGTCACCGCTTGTAAAGTCAGCTCTTGAGTCAACCATATTGTAATCTCTGTCAAATAGGTTCTCTACACGCAGCGACAGCTCAATATTATCGTTTACATGATAGTTACCCGCTAGGTTCCAAAGTGTATACGATCCTAGGCGCGTTACAGCACCTTGTCGATCACTGCGGTATTGCATATCAATGCGAGCATCAAAATCACCAAATTGCTTTGCGAGCTCCCAATTAACAGTGCGCTTGGCAACATTGCGTAGCTCATCGCCGGTTTGTTTGTTTTCGGCACTTAAGTATGCAAAATTAAAGTGGCTATCAAACCCTAAAATTTGTTGTGTAAGGCTAAACTCAACCCCTTCATAGCGAGCTTCGTTTATATTAGCTAACGCAAAGTTTTCATCGTAATCAATTTTATCTTCGATGTCGTTTCTAAAAATTGCAAAATCGACTTGTGCACTGTCAAAATTAACATTTACACCAAGCTCGCGGTTTATTGATTTTTCAGGTTGGAGATCTGGATTACCAAAATTTGGGTAGTATAAATCGTTAAATGTTGGCGCTTTAAAACCTGTGCTTTGACTAATTCTAAATGTTGAATTTTCAGATAAATGATAACCAGCCGCCGCAGTATAGGTTGTTTCATCACCAAACTGTTCATCGTCGTCTTGACGAAGAGTTAAATTGGCAAGCACAGTGTCGGTGTCGTAATAAGCCCCAACAAACACTGCCAATACATCGCGGCTATCCTCATCAAATGCTTGCGAGCTGTGCGATACATCATCGTTATACCAATTAACGCCGCCGCTAATATTAAGCGCATTTGTTAAGCGGTATTGGCCGCTGTAATCTACTTGCGAGCGTTTAGTAATAAATGTATTGGTTATTGGCCCGCCGGTATAAAAGTCCACATATGTGCTGTCAGAATCATCGGTTGCAAAAGCAACATCTATAGCATGAGATTGGTTAGTGTAGTTTTTGCTCCACTTCGCCGACAGTTGATAGTTTTTAAAATCCCCTCTTTCAACTGTGCTCGTTGCCGGGCTAAAGCTGCTATCGTAATCCGCGTAACCTTCACTGTACTGGCCTAGTAGCTTAAAGTTACCGTAATGTGCATCTGCATAGTTTACTTTAAAGCCTACGTTTTTATTTTCATAGCTGTCGTCATCGGGCGCTATACCTTGCAGCGCATCAAAACCATCGGTTTTTTCAAAGCCTGCATTAAATGCGCTAACCACTTCATCTGTTTTTACTGAACCTGCAAGCTGATAGTTTTGATAAGCGTTAGAGCCAAATGTGGCATCAAGAGATACATTGCTCGCTTCACGCGTTATTATATTAATAACCCCAGCTAATGCATCTGAGCCATACACAGCTGCACGCGAGCCTTTTATGATCTCGATTCGCTCAATACTATTTAGCGGCACGTTACTTAATGCTTTTTGCCCTAGCGTGGCTGAGCCCGTGCGTACACCATCAATTAAAATTAGCGTATCGCCAGAACCTGTACCACGTAAAGATACGCCCGACGTTTGGCCAAAGCCACCATTAGGGTTAATTTGAAAACCCACTTGTGTGCTTAGTAAGGTTGGTAAATCGCGTACATTGCTTGCATCTATTTCGGCGCGATCAATTACATTAACGCTCGCTAAAACATTACTTATTGATTGTTCAAATTTATTAGCGGTAACAGTGATTTTTTCAATTGGGCTTTGTGCAGCAGATACAGAAAAAGACAGCGCAGCCGAGATAGCAACGCCAAGAGTTGTTTTATTTAGCATGATGTTCCCTATCTTTGCCCACCGCAAAGATTTAAGTAAGTAAGATTACTTCAAGGCCGGTCTCCGGACTCAGTAAACACATAGATGCGTTAATACTTTACCGTTGCGGGGGCAGTGTTGGGATTGCTTTTATCATAAAGGCGCACCAACTTCCCGATTATCTCGCTGTTAGTTTTAATACTTTAAACCCTGTATTTAGCAACCAGCAAGCACCTTGAAAATAGGCGGTTATTGTGAGCAGTTTGTTTACAAATGTCAACGGACGTCTATATAGCTAAAGGTTAAATTATTTATTTTCAGTAAAGCTGGATGTTACGCCGTATGAACTTAAAAGCGCTGTGATTTTAGGTTTTATTTCAGGCGAATTTAAAAGCTTATCCATTTGTTTTACCGTAATTTTACTGCGCACAGGATTAACTAAAAAATGAGTATCGTATATAGCATCTGGGGTATTACTCTTATAAAGCAGGTTCATATTAAAAATGTTGTTCTTTTTAAAGTATTGATAAGCTATGTTATTTAACACCCCTACATCGGCACGCTTTAATAGCAGCATTTTAACAACGTTAAACTCATCGATTGTTAAACTAACTTGGTGTTCATCACTTAAATATTGTGCATCGGTTTTAAAATCAGCAAAACGATAGGAATACCCCAATACCCCCGCTTTTGTTAAAGCATGTAAGTCATCGAAATAGCTTTGCTTTTGGGTGTTTTGTGCCAGCGTATACAACTCATTTTTAGCAATAACATAAAAGCTCGTTTCCTGTAAGGGACTTCTTGCTACCTCAGGCACCCATTGCATAGCCATTAAAAACAACATATCGAATTCACCCCATTCGACCCACTTTTTGAGCCTTTTTACAGGCAAAGAGTTAAGAGTAAATTTATATTCGCTTTGAGAGTCATTGAGTATTTTTACAAACTCAGGCGCTAACCCTTGCTCTTTTTCGGCATTAATAATAATTGGAAAGTAACCATCCTCTACCAACACATCTACATTTATTGGCTTGGCAAAGCTAAACTTACTGCACGCAATAATAATTATAAAAACAAGAAACTTAAGCATTTAAAGCCTTTAACAGTCGCTATTAAGTAATATTGATATTAAGAATAGCCTAATATACGCAACTGCGTGATAAGCAGATTTAATAATGCATTTAAATAACGTTAAAAGAGTATGGAATAACAGTGGAGTAATTTTACGCAGGTAAAAGGGGGTTAGGCTTGCGAGTAAATAAAGGCTGTAATTAGGGCGGGGTAAAATGTGTGGCTAATATATTTAATAACCACACATTTAAATTTTCACTTTAAAATACTAAAGACACTTAGCTAATTAATCGCGAAAGTTTTTAAACTGGAAAGGCTGGCCTAAATCTGCAGTGCGAACGACTTGCATAGCGGCTTGTAAATCGTCACGCTTTTTACCCGTTACACGTACTTCTTCACCTTGAATAGCAGCTTGTACTTTTACTTTTGAGTCTTTAATGGCTTTAACTACTTTTTTAGCCATGTCTTTCTCAATGCCTTGTTTAAGTGCAACATTACGAAACACGTTTTTACCAGCACGAGTGATGTCTTGCAGCTCCAAGCTTGCTACGTCCATACCACGCTTAGAAATTTTACCTGCTAAAATATCAAACAATTGCATAACTTGTGAGTCAGCTTCTGCTTTTAGTTTAATTGTTTTGTCGTTCAGCTCAATTGATGCGTCAACACCTCTAAAGTCAAAGCGCGTTTCTAGCTCACGGTTGGCGTTATCTACTGCATTTTTAGCTTCGTTCATTTCTACTTCTGATACGATATCAAATGAAGGCATTGGGTTCTCCTAACTATTAAATCTAAATTTATGCGCCGATTATAACGCTAAAATTATAAATCTTTACATTTTTCTGCCAGTTGTTCAGGTGCGATACTAATTTAGTTTGATATACTGCAGCCTCTTTTTTAAGCGGTTTTAGGATTTATCGTGACAAGGCGTGTTTACCAAGCAGTTTTTTTGATTAGTATTGTGGTGTTTACCCTCTTATTTGCCAAAGAAATAAAAGGCGGCGTTACGAACTTATTTCCACATGTTGATAAAGTTGCCCACTTTGGGATATTTTTTATACTCGCCATCATTATGGATAAAGCCTTTAAGTTACCGCTGTACACGCAAGTACTTTTGCTTGCGGGCTACGGTGCAGCAATAGAAATAATGCAAGATGCGCTTCCCTACAGGCAGGCCTCGTTAGGTGATTTTGTTGCTGATTTTGCCGGTGCAGCCACGTACTTTTTACTAAGAACTATTTTTACTCCTCGAAAAAAGAACCCTTATGGCTAATATTCTTATTATTGGCGACGGCGCTATTGGTTTATTGCTAAGCCATTTTTTATCTAAAGCTCACACTGTTCATGTGTTAACACGCAAAGCCACTGCAAATACACGCTTTTATTGCAAAGCAAAACAGCCTTCGCAAAAAATTAATGCGCGGTTTATTACGCTTAAGCAAATTAATGAACAGCCCGCGTTTGATATTGTTATTTTTGCTGTAAAGGCTTTTCAGGTGCAATCGGCCTTTACGCAAGTTAAACCCTTTTTATCGCCAAGTAGTGTACTTGTTGTATCGCACAACGGGATGGGTAATGTTGAAACGCTCAATGAGCAACTCGATAAGCAACAAGCGTTGTACTTTTTAACCACCAGCATGGCTGGCTTTAAAACAAACGACTTTATAGTACAGCACACCGGTGAAGGTAAAAGCGTATTAGGTGCCTGCAATCCTTGCGCGCACAGTTATTGCCAAGCAATGTGTGAGCAATTGCAAAACGTGCCGCAGCTAAGCTACTGTACTAATATTGAGCAGCTACGGTTTGAAAAACTATTAGTAAATATTGCCATAAACCCATTAAGCGCACTGTATGATATTAAAAATGGTCAGTTACGTGCCCCTTATTTTAATAGCATTATTTTTAACTTATTAACTGAGGCATGCCAAATAGCCCATGCTTTAAAGCTTGATATTAAACTTGCCGATGCGCTTAACAACGCTTATAACGTAATGATGCTAACCGCTGAAAACTACTCATCAATGCATCAAGACGTAGCGCATAACCGACAAACCGAAATAGACGCCATTTGTGGCTATATTAGCCAGCAAGGTAAGCGATTAAATATCAGCACCCCGCTAAACGATGCCCTACTTGCTAAAATTAAGGCAAAAAAAAGCGTGGTATAAACCACGCTCTAAATTACGGTTAACCTTTACGGGCGATAAACTTTTACACCCGTAAAGCCTGCTTCATGAAGAATAAGCGCCTGTAACTGGCTCATAACCCCTCTTTCACAATACAGGTAGTAATCCTTATCTTTTGGCAGATCACCAAATTTAGTCGCTAAGCGGAAAAACGGTAAATGCACTACATCTATACCGTCAATCTCAAGCGGCGCTGCATCCTCTTCCTCTGGTGAGCGAATATCAACAACCACTGCACCCGCTGGTAAATCAACTACCGACTCAGCTTCTTTAAGTTCTTGCTTAGCTTCTACGTCTATATCACGCACATCCATAATGCGAGCGTTTTCAACAACAGTATTAAGCACATCAAAGTCGAACTTTTCTTCTTCGGCTTTAATAACGTCAAGTTTAGCTTTAACTGTTGGCTTTTTAGATATTACGCCACAGTATTCAGGCATGGTTTCGGCCATTTCTGCGGTGCCAATTTTACGGGCAATATTAATAATTTCTTGTTTGTCGTGCTGAATAAGTGGGCGCAAAATCAGGGTTTCTGTTACGCGGTCAATTACACTTAAATTAGCTAAAGTTTGGCTAGAAACCTGGCCTATACTCTCACCTGTTACCAAGGCTTGAATATTTAATTTTTCGGCTACTTGGCTGCCAGCACGCATCATCATACGTTTTAGCACAACACCCATTTGGCTGTTTTCAACGTTCTCTAAAATTTCGGCTACAACCGGTTCAAAATCAACCGTGATAAATTTAACTTTATGAGTAGAGCTAAATTTTTTCCATAAGTAGTAGCTGGCTTGTTTAACACCAATTTCGTGTGCTGCGCCACCTAAATTAAAGAATAAAAAGTGCGTGCGAGCGCCTTTACGGATCATCTGATAACTTGCTACACCAGAGTCAAAGCCGCCTGACATTAACGAAAGCACGTCTTCTTGTGTTGGCAGTGGAAAGCCTGCCATACCTAGGTGAGTTTGCGTAACTATGTAGGCTTTATCGTCTTTTACTTCTAAGCGAATAGTTACTTCTGGGCGGCTTAACTTAACGCGAGCGCCTTCAACGTGCTGGTTTAAACCACCACCCACGTAACGCTCTAAATCGGTAGAAGTAAAGTCGTGTTGACCAATACGCTTTGCGCGTACACAAAACGTTTTACCAACAATAGTGTGCCCTACTAGGTCTATGGTTTTTTTATAGATATCGTCAAGCGTTGTGAAGTCAGTTTCGGTCACTTCAATAAATTGCACAATACCAGGAATGCGCTGCAAGCTATCGATAAAGTCTAGGCGTGTTTGTGCATCATCAAGCTTAGTTACAACAGAAATATTATCCCAGTTGTTTCTTACTTGTACTTTTTCGTCAACACGGCGCAATACAATTTTAATGTTATTTTCTAACACTTTAGTAAAGCGTTTACGTACCGAACGGCTTTTAATGGCAATTTCAGGATGTAGTTTGACGATAAATTTAAGCATAGTTCACTCTTAGACTGCGGGAATTCGCGCTCCCAGGCATTGGGCGCGCGATTATAGCAAAAATTTTTGCGTCTAGGAACTAACCAACTAACAGCAGTTAGGCAAGCGCTGGCGCTTGCTCTGCAAGTTGGGTGTATTTTTCACGTAACTGATTCATTTTAAGTATGCTTTTTTCGGTGCTGTAAGCCCTAAATAATGCTAATACTTTTAAAATTCCATGATAAATATCTTGCTCAGCTAAATTACCACTGAGCCTACGCGCTTTAATATACGGAGTCCAAAAGCTAACGGTTAGCTTAAGAGTATGGGCAAGTTCAAGCGCATCTTGCTCTTCTATGGCAATCATTTCGTTATCGCGAAGGCCTAAAATAACTTGGCGAACCTGCTCTAATAAAGTTGACTGAAAACCAATGTAGGCTTGTTTTAAGCTTTCATCTCTGGAGAGGATGTCGCCTAAGTTGTCGTAAAAAAAATGATAGCGCCACATTAGCTCAAATAATGAATCTAAATAAGCAGTTAAATGATCAAACGCATCATCGTTTGCTTCAATAGGTTTAAAATGAGTATGTAAATGCTCGCTGTAAAGCGCAAAAATATGACGGATAATGTCTTCTTTATTTTTAAAATGATAGTAAAGATTACCCGGGCTCATCCCTAAATGTGATGCAATATGATTGGTTGATATTGCACGCTCACCATGTTCATTAAATAACGAAATACTGGTGTGTATTATTTTATCCTTAGTATTCATATGCGACGACTCAAATTAACTTATAAACTACATTACACTAAATATCAGCCTTGCAGTATAAACAAATCAGGCTGGTTTAAATACCATCATAATTTACTATTTTAAAAACGAGGGTCAGATTATACTGCACACGGGCATTTGCATAAATGCGGTGCTGTTAGCTAACGCAAAGCCTAAGCAGCGTAATTACACTTTAAAAAAATGGTAACTCATTTAAAGCACTTTTACTGATTAAATATCAAACATAAAAGCTCAACCTGATCTCCTAGGCTGATTTGTAGAACAAACACTGATAGACTACTTAAAAAATAATAGTTAGTGAAATCTATGAACGTTACGGCAATCTATCCTGGTACATTCGACCCGTTAACCAACGGCCACACCGACCTAATTCAGCGCGCAGCTAAAATGTTTAGCACGGTTATTGTTGCTATTGCTCATAACCCTTCTAAAAAGCCGTGCTTTAGTCTTGATGAGCGAGTTGATTTAGCCAACACTATTTTAGGGCATTTAAGTAATGTAAAAGTGATTGGCTTTTCAGGCTTACTAGCCGATTTAGCTTTTGATCATAAAGCTGATGTGCTTATTCGCGGTATTAGAGCGGTATCTGATTTTGATTACGAATTTCAGCTCGCAAATATGAACCGCCGCCTAAATCCAGATTTAGAAAGTGTGTTTTTAACACCTTCTGAGCGCAACTCGTTTATATCATCAACCTTGGTAAAAGAAGTTGCCCGCCATAATGGCGATGTGAGCGAATTTGTAAGCCCACTTGTAGTGGATGCTTTAAAACAAAGGTTAGGCTGCGACGCAAGCTAAATAAACACAATTAGCGCACTTTAGGTGCGCTAATATACCTAACTACTTTTTAGCCACAGCTTGTAATTCATTGCGGTTAAATAAAGCGCGTTTAAGCTTAACCAAGCCTAAAATATCTTTGTTTATAATTAATACTATTGCCATTATTAAGTCACTCGAAAACTGGCCAACCCCATAGACCCCCCATAACCACCAATAGTCATAACTAACCAACACCACATAATCGTAATGCATAGCCATGTGTAATGTTGCATTAAACGTTAAACCACAAAGAAGATAATAATAGGCTGTGGCGTTAGCATGTTTATAATTATAGGAGAGGCAAGCAAGCGTGAAAATGGTAAGTAAATCTGCAATTACTAAATCTAAATATATTGAGCCTGTAAGGATAAATGATGCTTTGAACATAAATAGGCTGAGCGTATAAGAGAGCATCATCACCAAAGAAATGTACATAATATGCTTATTGCGGCAGTTTATTGTACAAGCAAAATTATAAAGAAATGGAACTACAAAAGCCCATGTAATAAAAATACTTAGGTAGTCATTTACTGTGCTCAATGCCATAAATACATGTTGGAGCATTAATAAGCACCCATTTTTTTAACGAGATATTTTTTGACTTTTATTAACCCTAAAATATCTTTGTTTATAAATAAAACCAATGCCATTACTAAGTCACTTGTAAGCTGCCCAATACCATAAAGCCCCCAAAACCACCAATACTCTATATTCCCAACAACGATACTATCGTAATGCATACCGTAAAATACAAACGCATTAAAACTTAGCCCCACAATTAAATAATAAAAAGCGATCGGTTTAGCTTTCGATAGAAAAATCATCCATATCATCAAAGCGATTATGGTAACTGCATCAAATAAGAACAGGTTTAAGTGAGGTGTGGCTGTTTGCGGGTCCATAACCATACTTGATGTATATGAAGCCATCATAATAAATGATATTTGGGCTAAACTTTTATCTGACTTATTTATGCTTGTAGATAAGCAATATAAAAATGCAAAAACAAACAGCCATGTAATTAAAATGGTTATGTAATCATAAAGATCAGCCATCGCCCATAACAGGTTATGCATATCGGAAACGCTTCAACTTTGTAGTTAAATAATTACTTAGCTTTACTAAACCTAAAATATCTTTATTAACAACTAAAACCAACGGCATTAATAAATCAGTAAAATACATGCCAAACACATAAACATTCCAAAACCACCAATAATACAATGTGCCACGCACTTCGATATCGTAATGCATACCTAAAAATAAGCAGGCATTAAAGCTTAGCCCTACAATTAAATAATAAAAGGGCGTAGGTATAGTTTGTTTGGTGAAATTACGCCACAGAAGTAAAACCAGGATAGTTACAGCATCATGATAAAAATAGTTTAAGTGCGGCGTTGCAATAAGTGGGTCCATAAACAAACTAGCTGTGTAGGATACCATCATAAGAAATGAAAGCTGTGCTCTGCTCTTATCTGACTTATTAATACTTGCCGATAAGTTATACAAAAAGGCAAGAATAAAAAACCACGTAAACAAAACGCCTACGTTGTACCCTAAATCGACCAGCCCCCAAAGAATATCAGCCACTTTGCTTCAATCTCATAACACCGCTCACCCACTTATCAGTAGCATGCACTAACATTAAAAAATCCTTTTTAATGAACAAAATACTAACCATGATGATATCCATAATATTAATCACAACCGTATAAAAAGACCAAAACCACCACGGTTCGTAATTACCACGTACAAACACATCTATGTGCATAGCTAAAAATAATAACGAATTAATGCTCAAGCCAAATAATAAGTAAGTAGATATGCGCTTTTCAGGTAAGTAATACCGCAGAAAAAAAATAAAAAACAAAGTGACTACGTCATAGCAAAATAACTCTATGTAGGTAATATCATAAATATCAATAAAGAAACTAAAGCAATAAGATATGGCCATAACTAAAGATAGCCATACAGCCTGTTTTGTTGGATTGTTAATGCTAGTTGTTAGTGAATATAAAAAGGCCATTAAAAACCCCCACTGCACCAACACACCGATATAAACTGACACTTCAGGAGGGATTAGAACATTATTCACTATTGCGGTTTCTTAGCAAAGAACGAGTAAATAAGGTTTTTTAAATAAATAATTTTTAAAAAATCTCTATTGATAAACAGCACTAAAATCATGCTTAAATCTAATACCAGTACTACCGTTACATAAAAATCATAAAACCACCAGTGGGTGTAATTCTGTAAAATATGACGGTCTAAGTACATACCCAGAGCTAAACACATATTTATACTCAGCCCAAACATAAGGTAGTTAAAGGCAATTGTTTTTTCTTTAATATATAAGTTCTGCACAAGTGCCAATATAACTAGGGTTATAGCATCTAATAAAGCAATATCAAAATAAGTAACTGTTTGAAAATTAAAGAACATTCCTGGAAAATATGAAACAGCCATTATAAGCGAAAGAATAACTAATGCTTTAAAGCGTGAGTTAATAGATGAAACTAAAGAGTATAGAAATGCCATGAGAAATCCCCATTGCATAATAATACTTAAAGTATGTGCAAAGCTTATATCTGAGATAAAAGAAATAAACCCCATCTTAAAAGCAAGCTCGGAGAATAAAGATCTCGAAATTCATTAAAACAACCATTTACTAAACAACCTGACTTAACACTAAACTTTTTAACAATTATTATTAATTACAAAGTTCTATTAAAAAACCAACTTTTAAACCTAACAAGACCTAAAAAATCTCGGTTAATAAAGCACACTATGATCATGCAAATATTTACACTTCCTACCACAACCGTAAATACTGACCAAAACCACCAATATTCATAATATTTTGAAAAAGTCATATCTAGGTGCATTAAAAAACTAAAAATAATATTAGTGCATAATCCTGTAGTGACATAATAATACGCTACTGGGTATGATTTAAATTTGAAGCGCTTTAAAAAGAGTAGAGCAAGTAATGTACATGCATCTAATAAAATAAAATCTAAATAAGTAGTTTGCCCATAATCAGTGAACAAACTTCCCGAATAGCAAATG
This sequence comes from Pseudoalteromonas atlantica, assembly GCA_007988745.1. Classification (GTDB taxonomy): domain Bacteria; phylum Pseudomonadota; class Gammaproteobacteria; order Enterobacterales; family Alteromonadaceae; genus Pseudoalteromonas; species Pseudoalteromonas atlantica. Next base: position 53,471 of record BJUT01000020.1, on the reverse strand, counting down.
CACATAATAAGTGAGATATACACAAGCTCTTTACCTGGCTTGTTAATCGAGTTTGCTAATGCATGCAAAAATGCAAACAAAAAACCCCATTGTACAATTGCTCCAAGATAAATTGCGTAATTATAACTTACTGTCATTTTCCCCTCTATTTAAAATAACGGGTTGAGAGGGATTTACCATTCGGTGGTTAACCACTAATGAAAGCATCATTAATACATCGATAAGGTTCACACCAATGGAGTAGACACTCCAATACCACCATGGCTCAAAGTTATATAGAACATATAAGTCATAATACAAAAGCAACGTAAGTACGGCATTAGCAGTTAAAGCCAGAACGAGGAACAGGAAAGCTTTGTTACGTTTAAAAACATTGAAGTACTGCAAAGAGAGCAGCGCTACAATTGTAATAAAATCGTAGAACGCCCAATTAAGATATAGGTTATCTAACAATCTTATATAGCCGCCAAAAATATATGAGCAGAGGATTAGCGCAGATAGGTAAACTGGTGACTTATTTTCTTTGTTTATTCTGGAGACCAAACAAAATAGGAAGGCCATTAAAAAGCCCCACTGTGAGAAAGCCTCTACATAATCCATTAGGGCTTCAGATAAGTACATTTAAGCTAAGTTACTTTGCGGGTATCATTTAACTTGAAGTGGCTAAGGATTTTGTTCTTTAACTTATTAAGACCGAGAAAATCTCTATCAACAATAAGTGCAACAATCATTATTACGTCTATAATATTAACTGAAACTGCGTAAATGTCCCATAATAACCACCGTTCTTTGTTTTGATGTACATATAAATCAAAATACATCAAAAGAAAAAAAGTTAAATTTATTGACAGCCCTACGATCAAGTATATGAATGAAAAGGAAGTTTTTTTCTTACAGGCTAGGCTCACAAAAAGAATTAATATAGTTAGAACATCATATATTGCCCAATCTAAATATACAGTAGTTTTTATCGACAGCCATGTAAAGAAGTAATCAGATAGTGTATAAGAAACCATCATTACAAACGAACTGAACAAAAGGGTTGTATCTCTTTTCACATTTAGGGAGTAAACAAAGACATTGAAAAAAAATGCCATTAAAAACCCCCACATTGTAAATGCTGAAAGCGAAAAAAAGCCAAAAAACTCAGTTAAAAACATTTACAACCTTAATTAATCACTTAGGTTTTATAGGTATCATACCACCACCGCGCTGTAATTCTGCACCAGCTGCAGCAATAGCCTCTTGAGAGAAACTTACTGTATCAGATTGTAGGGTTTTAGGGCTAGCAATTTGTTCCGCTGCAGGCTGTAATTGTTGTGTTTTATTGTATGCTTGCATTTGTAATTGGCTATTAGCTGAAACTTGCATGTGATTTATCCTTGTATAAGTTTTAATATTATTTGGCGCAACTTTTAATCACACCATCATATAGGTAATTGCATTACCTGTTTTAAGCAGTGATAGCTATTTTGCTATCTGACTTATACAAAGCAACCAGCGTGCCAAGATTTTTTGACATACCCATAATATATGCTAACAAGGTATTATATTCACACTAAGCCTTAAGTTAACCCTTATAGCTAAAGTGAAAACTCGCACACCACCCCAAACTCATCTGACCAGCTTATTATACACATAAAAAAACGCACAGGGGTAACCGTACGTTTTTTATATCCAGGGAATTTAAGCCACGTATTTACACGGGATCTCCGCACCTGTACTTGGCTTTAAAATATATTCCATTGCTACTTCGTCACAGTTTTCTTTACGAAGGCAAAGTTCGCAATCTTTCATTACCTTCTCTGGTAACGATTCTTTACTACAAAAAGTAAAACGTTGCTGTTCAAAAAAATCCGGCACACGGGTTAGTACAATAACGCGATTAAGCGCCAATTTTTTGGCTTTTGCTAATAACTGCTCTACAAGCTGCCTACCCTGCCCAGTTACCGCGCTTTGTGGATCAATGCCTAAAGAGCGTATTTCAGCAAGCCCCGTATCGTAAATGTATAACGATGCACATCCCGACACTTTGCCGTCTATTTCCGTTACTGCAAATTCGTTAATTGAATGCACCATGTCGCTTTTAGCACGCGGCAAGTTTTCACCTACAGTTGCCCAGTGCTGTATCAGCCTAGCAATATCTTCAACATCATCTAAATTTGCATCACGAACCGTTATTTGCTGTTTTTTTTTGGCTTCTTTAACCGCTTTGGTAACTTGTTCAATAGATGTACCGCCAAGCGCTTGACGTGCTTTAATACAGGCATCTATTTCAAGTACTGGGTAAACGTCATCTTCAAACACGTCATTAACTGATTTGTACTGCTCAAGCGAAAGCTCCTCTAAGGTTTTACCTTCGCTTATAGCAAGCTGCACAAGTACACCCACAATGTGGTGGCCTTCTCTAAATGGCACACCTTTAGCTACTAAGTAGTCTGCAAGCTCTGTCGCATTAGCATGGCCGCCTTTTGCTGCTGCAAGCGTTTTATCACCGTTTACCTTTACGCCTTTAATACACGCTTGCGCCATGTGAATACAGGCAAGCCAAGTTGGCATGGCGTCAAAAAGGCCTTCTTTGTCTTCTTGCATATCTTTATTGTACGCAAGAGGGAGTGCTTTTAAGGTCATCATCATGGCACTAAACGCGCCAAATACACGGCCCGTTTTACCACGAATAAGCTCTAGTGCATCAGGGTTCTTTTTCTGCGGCATTAGCGATGAGCCAGAGGTAACATTATCCGCAAGCTCTATAAACCCGGCTTCACCAGAATTATAAAATATTAGATCTTCAGCCATACGTGATAAGTGAATCATCGAAATAGAGGCACAGCTTAAAAGCTCTACTACAAAATCACGGTCAGATACGCCATCAAGGCTGTTTTTAGTTGCGCCAGTAAAGCCCAAGCCTTGCGCCAAAGCTTGGCGATCAATTGGGTAGGCAGTACCTGCTAGTGCGCCACTGCCTAGAGGGCAAAAATTAAAACGCGCTTTGGCATCTTGCAAGCGGCTTTCATCTCGCTCTAGCATTTCAACGTAGGCCATACACCAATGACTAAATAACACAGGTTGAGCGCGTTGCAAGTGAGTGTAACCCGGCAAAATAGTGCCTAGTTCACGCTCTGCAAGGGCAACAAATTCAGCTTTTAATCCGGCAATAGCACCAAGCAAATGATCGGCAGTATCACGGCACCATAATCTAAAGTCAGTGGCTACTTGGTCATTACGGCTTCGGCCTGTGTGTAGCTTTTTAGCTAAATCACCTACTTTTTCGATTAGTGCAGCTTCTACGTGCGAGTGAATGTCTTCTGCACCTGAGGTTGCCACTGCTTGTGGATCTGCTTTTACTTCTTCAAGCAGTTCATTTAGTGCTGCAACCAATTTGGTGTGCTCATCGCTTGTAAGTACATTTACTTGCTCAAGCGCACCTGCCCATGCCACAGAGCCAATAATATCTTGCTCTGCTAACTGATAATCGAACGGAAGTGAGTCGTTAAATTGTTTAAACGCCTCATCTGGACCCGTAGAAAAACGTCCGCCCCATAATGCCATGAAATCTCTCCAAACCCTGTAATGCCCCTTATACAAGGGGCTATAAATAATTTACTTTTTAGCCATTGCTGAAATTCTGCTCGAAAGCGAGAATAAACGAATAAAGCCTTCAGCATGTGACTGGTCATATACGTCGTCTTCACCAAATGTAGCAAAGTCTTCGCTGTATAAGCTATTAGGTGATTTTTTCTGAACAGCTGTCACTTGGCCTTTGTAAAGCTTAAGTACAACTTCACCTGTAGCAAGTGTAGAAAGCGCTTCTGCACCGGCTAAAATAGAGTCTTTTAGTGGTGTAAACCAACGACCGTCATAGACTAAATGCGAAAATTCACCGCCCAGTACTTCTTTCCACTTACGGCTTGATTTATCAAGTACTAGCTCGTCAATAGCTTGCAGTGCCGCCATAATAACGGTACCGCCTGGTGTTTCGTAACAGCCGCGCGATTTCATGCCTACTAAACGGTTTTCTACAATATCTACACGGCCAACACCATGTGGCGCAGCAATGTCGTTTAATTTAACTAAACAGTCATAAGGTTTAAGCTGCTCGCCATTTACGGCAACCACTTCACCCTCAATAACCGTAAGCGTTACATGCTCAGCTTTATCGGGTGCTTGCTCTGGTGAATTAGTCCAGGTCCAAACTTGGTCACTAGGCTCACACCATGGATCTTCAAGCTCGCCGCCTTCGTGCGAAATATGCCATGCGTTAGCATCACGGCTGTAAATTTTTGTTGCTGAAGCAGAACACGGAATATCACGCTCAGCCAAGTAATCTAATAATGATTCACGGCTTGATAAATCCCACTCACGCCATGGTGCAATTACTTTTAAATCGGGTGCAAGCGCTGCAAAACATGATTCAAAACGTACTTGGTCATTACCTTTACCAGTACAACCATGCGAAAGTGCATCGGCACCTACTTTACGTGCAATTTCAACTTGCGCTTTAGCAATAATAGGACGCGCCATAGACGTACCTAATAAATAAGTACCTTCGTAAATAGAACCCGTTTTAAGCGTTGGGTAAATGTACTCACTTACCATTTCATCTTTTAAGTCAACTACGTAACACTCAGATGCGCCTGATGCGATGGCTTTTTCTTCAACGCCTTCAAGCTCTTCAGCGCCTTGGCCTACATCGGCAACAAAGGCAATTACTTCACAACCGTAGTTTTCTTTTAACCATGGCACGATAGCTGAAGTATCAAGACCACCTGAATAGGCTAAAACGACTTTTTTAATTGAACTCATAGGTGTTCCTTAACAAAATTTGGATTTAGTAATGTAACTAGCAGAGCATTTTGCGCATGCATGCGATTTTCTGCTTGTTGAATAATTTTTGATGCTGGGCCATCCATTACCTCAGAGGTAATTTCAAACTCACGGTGTGCCGGTTGGCAATGTAATACCGTAGTCGCACCTGTTTGTTCTAGCAATGCTTGGTTTAGCTGATAAGGCATGTATTTTTCTTTAACTTGCTCAAGAGGCGTATCATCGCCCATAGACACCCACGTATCTGCATATACAACATTAGCGCCTACAGCGGCTTCTACACGGTCGCTTACCATTACTGATGCGCCGTTCATTGCAGCAATTTGCTCAGCCTTTTTAAGAATTTGCGAATCAGGCGAGCTGCCTTTTGGTGTAACAGCAACAAAATCAGTTCCTAGCGTTGCCGCTAATAACATAAGTGAATGAGTAACGTTGTTACCTTCACCTAAGTAAGCCACTTTTAGCTCGCTTACATCGCCGTGTACTTCTTGTAGCGTTAAAAAATCAGCCAATGCCTGGCACGGGTGATATAAATCACACAAGCTATTCACTACAGGTACACTAGAGTATTCACCTAAGGTGGCTAAGGTGCTGTGCTGGTTTACGCGCGCTACAATTCCATCAGCCCACGTAGAAATATTAAGTGCAAAGTCTTTTACAGATTCACGTGCACCCATAGCGCCGTTTTGCTGATCTAAATACACAGCGTGGCCGCCTAAACGGTTAATACCAATATCAAACGATAAACGCGTACGTAAACTTTGCTTTTCAAATAAGGTAACAATTGACTTACCCGCTAATACTTGGCTGTACTTTTCTGGCTTTGCTTTTAAATCACGCGCTAGTTTTAGTAAATTTAGTGCGCCTTGTTGGTCTAATTCTAGACCCGTTAAAAAATTCTCTAACATGATAACCCTATGGTGTAATTTTTGTTCCGACATGCTCGCCCTGTAGCAAAGCAGTTAAATTGTCTGGCTTTTGCCAGCTGGAAATATACACACCGCGTCGTAAATGTTGGGCAGCGTGCAGGCTGGTCTTAACTTTGACCTCCATTCCGCCCAAAATTACCCCTTCATCAATTAAAGTATCAATGTGTTTTGTGTCAAGTTGATGTAACGGCTGCTTGTTTGCATCAAGTACCGCTTCTACATCTGTCATAAAAATAAGTTCTGCATTTAAGTTGCTAGCAATCGCTGCGGCAGCTTCATCAGCATTAACGTTATACCAGTTACCTTGCTCATCAAACCCAATAGAGCTGACGATAGGTAACCGACCAAGCTTAAGTAAATCGTTAACAATTGAATCATCATTACTTTCGCACTTACCTACTTGCCCAAGCGCTTTTAGCTTTTGAGACGCCATAACTCCGGCTTCATACAAACAAAGGCCAACAGGTTTATGGCCTGCATTAATAGCTTGGCTTACCAGCTGCTTATTTGCACAGCCAGCCAGCGCCCCCACTATGTAAGGCATTTGCTCACTTGGGCTAATACGCAGTCCTTGGTGCTTTGCACTAGCAAAGCCTGCTTGTTTTAGCCAAGTGTCAACTAACGAGCCACCACCATGAACAATAACAAACTGATTATTTTGATCAGCGTTTAATACATTAAACAAAGCTTTTGCCGCGTTTTCAGTATTAAGTACAGCACCACCTAATTTAATTACCCACGTTTTAGTGCTCATTAAAAGGCTCCTTTTAAGCCAGTGGTGTGATCTAAATTCATTGATAAGTTAATACATTGCAAGGCTTGGCCCGCAGCGCCTTTTAATAGATTATCTATCGCTGCCATAACAATCAGTTGAGAGCCTTGCTGCTGCCAACCAATATCAACATAGGGTTGTTTTACCACGCTTTTAATAGATGGCACTTTATCAGCTAACAAACGAATCAACGGCTCGTTCTTAAGTACTTGATAAGCATCAGATACGTTTTCCTTGGTAACGCCTGGCTTAAGCTGTACATAAATAGTTTCTAAAATTCCACGCGGAAAATTACCTAAGTGCGGTGTAAATAACACCTTGTGGCCAAGGTGTTGTTCAATTTCAGGACCATGACGATGGTTAAATAAACCATACGGGGCAAGCGATACTTCACAAAAGTGAGTACCTACGCTGGCTTTACGCCCTGCGCCAGTAACACCTGAAACAGCATTAATAATCACTTTTTCATCACTCAACAAGCCTGCCTGTTGCAACGGCTTTAACGCATTAAGCGCAGCGGTTGGGTAACAGCCGGCTACTGCCACAAGATTTGCATTGGCAATTGCACTGCTATTCCACTCTGCTAACCCGTAGGCTGCTTCGTTTAATAACTCAGGATGTTGGTGCTCAAAACCATAGTAAGTAACATAGTCGTCGTTGCTAGTAAGGCGGTAACCACCTGATAGGTCGAATACTTTTTTACCCATAGCTAAAAACTGCGGGGCTAAATCAACACTTACTTTGTGATCAGTACATAAGCAGATGTAATCGGCACTCGAATTTATGTCATCAAACGCTGATTCGCTCAGTGGTAGTAGAGGAATATCAAGAAGGTTTCTATGTTCTGGGTATAAATCACTTAATAATTTATGTTTATCTAAACTTCCCTCAGAGACATAACAGCCCGATAACGTTAAATTAGGGTGCTTAGCAACTAAGCTTGCTAATTCTGCGCCGCTATAACCGCTTGCGCCAATAATCGCTACATTCATTTTTTACTCGTTTATAAATTTACTACTAAATAGGTGTGGTGTTCGCTTACACTAGCTTAGATGCTAGCTAATACTTTTCTCAATGAATTGTTGATTATCGTCGCATTATCTTCATGGCTATACTTAATATATTTATGCTTAAAAAGTGAATTGATATTCATCATAAATACTTTTATATTGTTATGCAATTAAATTGAATAATTATTTTGGATTTCTTTATGTCTTTGCCGTCATTTATCTCTATGTACCAACAACTCATTGCAGCCCCCTCTATTAGTGCAATAGAAGATGAGCTTTGTATGAGTAATAAAGGGGTAATAGAGTTGCTAGCACGTTGGTGCGAAAGTTTAGGTTTTACTTGCGAAATTATAGAGTTAGAAGGTGGAAAAGGCCGATACAACTTACTTGCAAAGCGAGGGCAAGGCGATGGCGGCTTAATGCTTGCAGGCCATACAGACACCGTACCGTTTGACGATAGCCGCTGGAACCACGACCCATTTAAACTCACTGAACATAACAATAACTTATATGGGTTAGGTAGTATTGATATGAAAGGCTTTTTTGCTTTTGTATTACAAGCTATTAGTGAGCTTGATATAAAACAGCAAACACAACCTATTTTAATACTCGCCACTGCCGATGAAGAAACCACCATGGCGGGAGCGCAGCAAATTTGTAAGCATCCTAATTTAAAACCTGCGCGATGTATTATTGGTGAACCTACTGATATGACTCCTGTATTTACTCACAAAGGACATATGAGCACGGCTATAAGAGTGATTGGCCGTTCCGGTCATAGTTCCGATCCCGAACGTGGTCTTAACGCCATCGAAGTCATGCATAAAGTGATTACAAAGTTGCTGATCTTAAAAGAGCAGTTAAAGAATAAATATTCAGTTGAACATTTTGAAATACCTTACCCTACCTTAAATTTAGGTAATATTCATGGTGGCGACAACGCAAATCGAATTTGTGGCTGCTGCGAAATGCACATAGACATGCGCCCGCTCCCAGGGTTAAGCATTAAAGACTTACAAGCCTTACTTATTGATGCCACCAGCGATATAAACGCGCAATACCCAAGCGCAGTGAGCGTAATTGATTTACACGAGCCCATTCCAGCTTTTAGTGGCAGCACTGATAGCGCACTCGTTAAAATGGCAGAAAAAATTGCAGGAGAAAAAGCCGTTGCAGTAAATTACTGCACAGAAGCTCCGTTTATTCAGCAACTTGGCTGTGAAACAATAGTCATGGGGCCTGGCTCAATTAATCAAGCCCACCAACCTGATGAATTTTTAGCAATGGAGAAAATAAACCCATCGCAAAAAATTATAACTGACATTATTAGGGCAAACTGCTTTAACGCTTAAAAAGAAGACTGTATTAAAACTCACAGCAAAAATAACAAAGGCGCCCATTGGCGCCTTTGTTTTAGTTTATACCTAGGCGTTACTGCATATACTTACTTAAGTACTTTTTAAATACAGGGTCTGTTTTAGCAAGCTCTTTTTGCTCAGCTAAAATCTCTTTTAATATAACACCCGATGTGAGCGGATTAGCCAATACCACTCTAAATACCACCGTCGGTTGATTATCGTACTTTGAGGGTGTTAAGCGAGTACGCGATACAAACGAGCGCCCTGATTCACGTTGGCGTTTTTGCATACTGGCAGTAAAGCGATTGAGCGACGCGAAAATTTCTAATCGTGTTGCAGCATCTGCTTGGGCTATGGCTTGTTTAATTTGTTTAGGCACATAGCGGTATGTAAGCAAACACAGCTCAGGCTCTGAAATCAGCTCAAAGTCTTCATCGGCTTTAATTAAATCAGCAAAGTAATGTGCTTTTTTGATACTACGGTCAATAAGCATTTCATAGCCTTTGCGGCCAATAACGCGTAAGCAAGCATGTACTAACATAGCCATACCTGGGCGGCTGCCTTCAAGTGTATGGCTTCCTAAATCTTTTGAACCTTTACGTAATATGTACTCTGCATGGTGCTCTATTGCATCCGTAGCAGTTGGGTCTTTAAATAACACCAAGCCTGCGCCCATTGGCACATACATTTGTTTGTGTGCATCAATAGTAATTGAATCTGCGCGCTCAATTCCTTTTAATAATGGGCGATGCGTTTGCGATAAAAGCGTTGCCCCACCCCACGCTGCATCAACGTGAAAATGGCAGTTTATTTGCTGAGCTAAATCGGCCATATCATCAAGAGGGTCGATATTACCGGTCTCGGTTGTACCAGCAACCCCTACAATTGCCATAACTTTTATGCCTTGCGATTCAAGCTCTAAGGCTTTTTCGCGCATGGCATTCACATCAACCTTGTTATTTTCGCAGGTTTTTACACCAATTAAATTTTCACGGCCGATGCCTAGTAAGTCAATTGATTTACCTAAAGAGTAATGCCCTCGCTCCGACACTAAAACGGCCAGCCCTTTGTAGCCATAATGCAGCATACCGGCTACGAGCCCTTGAGCGGCAATGCCTTTAAAGCTGCCGTCGGGTTTTAATAAGCGGTTACGCGCAATCCACAATGCCGTTATGTTTGCAACTGTACCACCGGAACAAAAAGCACCGAGTGATGTTTTAGCACTGTGCATCCATTTAGAATAAAACGACTCATCTTGCGAGTAAGCTAAATGATGCATCATACCTAGTACTTGGCGCTCTAGGGGCGTAAATGCTTTTGAGGTTTCTATTTTTACTAGGTTTTGATTAAGCCCCACCATCAACTTTGAAAGCGGTAGTAAAAAATGCGGAAGAGCCGATGTCATATGCCCAATAAAGCTAGGCGCAGCCGTGTGTACAGAATGGGCAACTAGCTGCTCCATAATATCTTGGGCGTAAGCAGATACAAACGTTGGGTTTTCTGGGATCACCGCAGCCTGAAAATCTTTTTCAATTTCGTGTAATGGTTTTTCAATTGCCGCTATATTTTCGTTTAAAAACCCTGCTAAATTACTCGAAATTTCAAGCTCAATTTTGCTTAAAGTTGAGTCTGGCGCTTCAGGTACAGTAAATATACGCTTAAGGCTTTCTTTAGAGGCGACGGCACAACGCTTTTGATCCATCTTTATACCTAGTGTGTGTGTAGCTAAAACACGCGTTTAACAGTTAAAAATGCCAAACTATGGCGCTATTATAAGGAGCGTGCTTCTTTTAAAAATTGCGCTAACTTTACTGCAATATAAGTAAAATGTCTCCCTTTAAGCCATAAAAGCGACTAAACGGATGACAAATATTGTAAAAAAAATTTCAATAATAGGATTTTATTAAAAAGTCACATTTTAGTTTTGGGCAAATTACATTTATGCGTATACTTAATATGTGTAACAATAAGGGACAAGTATGCTCACAGGGAAATTAAAAGGGAAGTGGTTTATAGCTGGCTTTACATTGTTTTTGGTCAGTTTATTAGTCTATGTTTATTACACCTATAGCTCAGCGCGTAGCGAAATAATGCACGCTGTCGATGAGCGCCTTCTAAATGCAGCCACCAGCGTAAAACATATTTTAGGGCAGCGTTACCACGATAGAATTAGCCAAGGCTACGATATTGGTTTTTCGGTTTACCAAACTAAAAGCAAACAACTCTCAGAGCTTGCACAAGCGCTTGATATAGCTTACGTCTATTCGATGATCATGCGCGATAACAAAGTTTACTTTACCTCATCCAGCTACACTAAAGACGATCAAGAAAACGCACGTGTTACGCAATTTCTTGATTTATACCCAGAGGCCACCGACATTAACAGGGGCGCGTTTTATTCTACTGAGCCTGTTTTTGAGCAATCTAGCGACCAATGGGGTGATTTTAAAACTGTTTTTATTCCCTTTGTAGATAAATATGGTACCACCTACATTACGGGTGCCGACATAACCTTAGATGATTTAAATAAAAAGCTTCAATACAGCGTCACTAAAGCCATAATAACGGCGTGTTTTTTCTTTTTTATTGCGGTACTGGTTGCAGCTATTTATATATATTTGTTAAAGCGTACCCTAGCAACAGATGCCAGTACGGGCTTTGCCAATCATATTGCGCTTGAGTACTTTATCAAAAAGAGTAATTCACACCACATGCAACTTGCCATTATTTGGGTGAACGAAATTGAAGATATTAATAGCTTTTATGGCACTCAAGTTGGCGACAACGTAATGAAAAACTTGCTCAGTCATTATCAAAGCCGCAGCCCGCAAAGCTGTAAGGTGTATCGCCTTGCTACTAATAAAATTGCCGTTCTTACCCCTAAAAGCTTTAAAAGCAGCGAACTGAGCGATTTAGTTGAGTCGTATAACGCAAACAGCCCGGTATTAACTAACCCATTTATTTATATAACTTACTGCGCAGGTATCGCCAGTGGTAATAAATCACTACTGATTGAAAACGCGCACATTGCAACGCTTCAGGCTAAACACGGCCGCGGTAAGGTTGTTAGCTACTCAAAAGTAATGAGCGATGTAAAAAACCAGTATCAATACAATGTAAGCCTTGCCAAAGAGGTTCAAGAAGCATTTGATAACAACCGCATAGTGCCTTATTTTCAAGCTATGTTTAACACCACCAATAATGAAGTTGTACATTACGAATGCTTAGCCAGAATGGTGACTAAAAATGGCGAAATTTTAAAACCCGACTCATTTTTAAATGTAGTGAGCCGCTCAAGAATGGGCGGACTACTAACGCGCACGCTATTTAGCCAATGTATAGAGCGGTTTAGAAAAACAGATATATGCTGGAGCTTAAATATCAGCGATAAAGATATACTCGACCCTAGTTTGAGTGAATACATTGCTAGCGAGCTTAAGCGCTACCCGCACCCAGAAAACATAACGCTTGGCCTTTTAGAGTCACACGCTATTACTAATTTTTTAGAGGTTAAAACGTTTATTTCTATGGTAAAAACCAAAGGGGTGAATGTCATTATTACTGGTTTTGGTAGTGGTTATTCAAATATTTCGAATGCGCTAAAGCTTGAAGTAAACGGTATAAAACTCGACGGCGCATTAGTAAAACAAGCAGTAAGTGATGAAAATATAGCCTTATTTATTGAGCATACAGTTCATGCTGCAAAGCAACTTAGTTTAACGCTCATGGCAGAGTCGGTAGAAAATATAAGTATTGAAAATGCGCTTAAAAATGTAGATGTGGCGCTGATGCAAGGCAATTACTTTGCTTACCCAGCGCCACATGTTAACTCATCAAGCCAAGAGGAAGTGGCAGTTTAAAGATCTATCACTAAACGATGGCTTTGTTGGCCGCTGGCCCAGTATTTACGCTCAAACGGAGTAATTGCTTCGTTTGACTCATACAGCGTTACCTCACAAGGGTGTCCCGATAGCTCAAGCGCTCTGGCAAACTCTTTTACATAAATATCCCAGTTACTGCGCACCTCTAAGCGACCGCCTAGCTTAACAATAAACGGAAAAATAGCCGCGCCGTGCCACCTACGTTGGATATGCTTAGATTTAGGCCATGGGTTAGGATAAAGCAAATAATGATGAGTAGGCTGCCAATTAGCAGCCACAGCTAAACGCCAAAAGTCGTTTAAGTCAGCTTGTACCAAAATGTACTGGCCGCTGTCTGTTTGTTTATATTCAACATCGTGCTTATCTAAGCGGTGTGACGATTTATCAATACCAATAATTAATGCATCTGGGTGGCGCTTAGCTAAATTAGCCGAGCTCTCCCCTACTCCACAACATGAGTCTATAATAAGCGGTCCATTAAAAGCTTGAACCTGCTCATTGACTTCATCAAACGCTTGTTGAGTGTGCTCAGCAATAGGCTTTTTAAACTCTGCGTTTAAATGCTTGTTAACGATTTCATCAAGCTTTTCGTGTATACCCGCCTGATTAGATACAATACTGCGTGAATTTGCATCGCTCATTAATGTCTAAGCCCCACACCTTTTTTAATTAACGTTAGCGCTAAAGTAAATAGCACCGTAATAAATACTAATATAACGCCAAGCGCGACACTTAAATCAACATCCGACACGCCTAAAAAGCCATAACGAAACGCATTAACCATATAAATAATTGGGTTTATTTGCGATACATTTTGCCAAAACTCTGGCAGTAGCGTAATTGAATAAAATACGCCGCCTAAGTATGTTAGTGGCGTTAAAATAAAGGTTGGGATAATACTAATATCGTCAAAACTATTGGCGTAAATAGCGTTAATTAAACCACCTAGTGCAAACACGGCTGAGGTTAAAATTACCGTTGCCATAATTACAAATATATTGTGTATTTGAATATCCACAAACAACAGCGATACACAGGTAACAATAAAGCCCACCATCATGCCGCGGGTCATACCGCCGCCCATATAACCAAGTACAATTATGTAATTAGGCACAGGCGCAACCAATAGCTCTTCAATACTTTTTTGAAACTTGGTTGAATAAAAACTAGAAGCAACATTAGAATATGAGTTGGTAATAACCGACATCATTATTAGCCCCGGAACAATAAATTCCATGTAGCTAAAACCACCCATTTCACCAATACGTGAGCCAATTAAATTACCAAAAATAACAAAGTATAAACTCATCGTAATCGCCGGCGGTACTAAGGTTTGCACCCAAATACGTAAAAAACGAATACACTCTTTAATCCATAAACTCTTTAAGGCTACGCCATATTTAAACATTTATTCGCCCCGCCCTTGCTCTAGTAATCCTACAAATAACTCTTCTAATCTGTTTGCTTTATTACGCATACTCAAAACAGTGTTACCTTGCTCGGTTAGCGCGCTGAAAACTGCATTTAACCCTTGAGATTTAGCCACTTCAACTTCTATGGTGTGCTCATCAGGCATGCTAAACGAGTACCCCTCAAGGGTGACTGGCTGTGCTGGCTGTTTTAAATCAAGCACAAAGGTTTCTTTATCAAGCTTAGCTAGTAACGCTTTTATAGTGGTGTTTTCAACAATACGACCAGTATCAATAATCGCGATGTTTTTACATAAAAGCTCAGCTTCTTCAAGGTAATGCGTGGTTAAAATAATCGTTACGCCTTGCTCATTAATTTGGCGTAAAAAGTCCCACATTGAGCGGCGCAGCTCTATATCAACCCCTGCTGTGGGTTCATCTAATATTAGTAGCTTTGGCTCATGCATTAATGCACGGGCAATCATTAAACGGCGTTTCATGCCCCCAGAAAGCGTACGTGCTTGCTTGTCTTTTTTTTCTAATAAGCCAAGCTGAGTTAAATATTTATCGGCACGCTTATGCGCTTCTGCGCGAGTAACACCGTAGTAGCCTGCTTGATTTACCAATATTTGGCCAAGCGTTTCAAACTGACTAAAGTTAAACTCTTGTGGCACAAGGCCTAAATGCGCTTTAGCAGCTTCAAGGTCGGTATCGATGTTGTGACCAAACACTTCCACCTTACCTTGTGTTTTATTAACCAAGGACGATATAACACCAATAGTGGTCGACTTACCGGCACCATTTGGGCCAAGTAAGGCAAAAAAGTCGCCTTCAAAAACTTGTAAATCAACACCTTTCACGGCCTCTACACCGTTTTTATAAACCTTGGTCAGGCCTTCTATATTTAAAGCAACATTTTGCTTATTCATTATTTACCCTCACCATAACCCCAACGTTTAGTTAGGTTATGTTCAATGTTTAAATGATCTAAAATTCGCGCCACCATAAAATCAACTAAGTCTTCAATACGTTGTGGCTTGTGATAAAAACCAGGCGCAGCGGGCATAATAGTGACCCCTAAACGCGCAAGCTTTAACATATTCTCAAGGTGAATTTCGCTAAAGGGCGTTTCGCGTGGCACTAAAATTAATTGCCCTCGCTCTTTAATAACCACATCGGCTGCACGCTCGAGTAGGTTATCTGATGCTCCGAGCGCAATAGCAGACACGGACCCTGCGCTGCACGGGCATACTACCATTTTTTTAGGGGCGGCAGAGCCTGAAGCTACAGGGCTAAACCAGTTATCTTTACCAAATACTTTTAACTGCTCTGGCTTGGCATTAAATAAAGCGCTTAACTGCTCGGTTGCTTTATCTTCATTAGCTGAGAGTTTAATGTTTGACTCTGTATCAAGCACCACGCGCGCAGCACTTGATATAAGTACATACACTTGAAATTGCTGCGCGAGTAATACTTCAAGCAATCTTAAACCGTAAGGCGCGCCTGAAGCACCACTAAACGCCAGTGTAATTTTATCTTTAAACTGCACATTATTCTCCGCTGTATTTTTTAGCTAAACCATCAACTAAGTGTTGATGTAAGCCATTAAAACCGCCATTGCTCATAATTAATATGTGCTGATTTGGCATTATATTTTCAAGCACAGTGTCAATAATCATTTGCGTACTATTAAAACACTGCATACCGGCATTATCGGCTTGCGCTTTAAGAGACCAATTTAGGTTATCGGGCTCAAATAACAGCACGTCATCGGCATCACTTAACGAAGCAAGTAGCGTATGTTGGTGTACACCCATCTTCATGGTGTTTGAGCGAGGCTCTAAAATAGCAATAATTTTTTCATCACCCACTTTTGCACGTAACCCCGCAAGGGTGGTTTTTATTGCTGTTGGGTGGTGCGCAAAATCGTCGTACACCTTAATGTTATTTATATCGGCTTTAAGCTCCATACGCCGTTTAGGGCTAATAAACTCTTCAAGCGCTGCAATGCTATGCTCAACGGCTATACCTACGTGGCGCGCTGCCGCGATAGCCATAATCGCATTTTTAACATTATGCTCGCCTATTGCCTGCCAATTAACTGTGCCTTGAAGCTCATTGTTTAAAAGCACATTAAATTGGCTACCATCAGCGCTTAACAAGTCATAGTGCCAATCACCATTTAGGGTTTCACTTTCGCTCCAGAGCCCTTGCTTAATAACATCATCAAGTGCGACATCGTCTTTTGGCCAAATTACCTTGCCAGTATGAGGTAATGTACGCATTAAGTGATGAAATTGTTTTTTTATTGCATTTAAATCGTCAAAAATATCGGCGTGGTCAAACTCAAGGTTATTTAAAATGAGCGTACGTGGTAAGTAATGCACAAATTTACTGCGCTTATCAAAAAAAGCGGTATCGTATTCATCTGCTTCTATTACAAAAAATGGGGTTTCGCCCACTTTGGCTGACACACCAAAGTTTTGAACTATACCACCAATTAAAAACCCGGGTTTTAAACCTGCATACTCTAAAATCCACGCCAGCATGCTTGCTGTGGTTGTTTTTCCATGTGTGCCTGCCACCGCAAGCACCCAAGCATTTTGCAATAGGTTATGTTTAAGCCACTCTGGACCCGATGTATACGGCAAGCCCTTATCTAACACATACTCTACACAGGGGTTGCCTCGGCTCATGGCATTACCAATAACCACCATATCTGGCTTTGGCTCTAACTGTTTTACGTCGTAACCTTGGGTTAGCTCGATGCCCAGCTGCTCAAGTTGAGTGCTCATTGGCGGGTAAACATTTTGATCAGAGCCCGTCACTTTATGACCAAGCGATTTAGCAATAGCCGCTATACCGCCCATAAAGGTGCCGCAAATGCCTAATATATGAATATGCATAACTTTTAAATCCTTTCGTACTTCGCACGTCTGTGAAGTTTAATGGCGCTATAATGCCAAATTTTAGGCTTCGTGACTATGCACGTCTCGTCAATTCACTGATGCTAAAACAGCGTTAATAAAATAAAAAAGCCCTCTTACCTAAGTAAGAGGGCTTGCTGACAATAAGCTAAATTACAGCGTTAAAAATACAATTAAGCCTACGCCAAGTAAAAGTCTGTAAATTACAAACGGCAGCATACCCATTCGTTCTATCACTTTTAAAAACATGAATATACAGGCGTACGCCGATAAAAACGAAAGGACTACTCCTAAAATTAATGTGCTCCAATCAACCACATGATCGCCTAAAGCCAGCTCTATCGTGTAGTAAAGGCCCATCATAGAAATAATAGGTATAGCGAGTAAAAATGAAAAACGCGCTGCGCTTTGTTTGTTCATGCCCAGCAGTAAACCCGCTGTCATGGTAATGCCAGAGCGAGAGGTACCTGGGATCATAGCCACCGCTTGAGCAAAGCCAATAAGCAGCGCTGTTTTCCAGTTAAGCTGATAAATTGTTTTCATTTGCTTACCTTTGGCGTCGGCGTACCAAAGTAATAAACCAAAAATAATAGTCGTAGCTGCTATAACCCACGCACTGCGCAGGTACAGCTCAACAACGTCTTTTAGCAATAAGCCTAATAACGCAGCAGGTACAGTGCCCAATATAATCCACCAGCCAAGTTTACTGTCGTCGGTGGTGCCTTGGGCGCCAAACGATTTAAACCAGGCGCTAAGAATATCAGCCACTTCTTTACGAAAATAAATAACAACCGCTATTAACGTACCAACATGCACAGCCACATCAAAAGCAAGGCCTTGGTCTTCCCATCCCAAAATTTGCGAAGGTAAAATTAAGTGAGCTGAGCTCGAAATAGGTAAAAACTCAGTAAATCCTTGTATCAGGGCTAAAATAATTATTTCTAAAATACTCATGGGTAAGAAAACTCCACCTTCCATAGTTTTTGTTGAGGGTTGTTATAAGCACTCCATAGCGCAGAAATGGTTTGCTTAGCAACGGGGTGATAAAAATTGGGGGCGACTTCACAAAGAGGCTGAAGTACAAAAGCGTTTTTGGTAATTTCATCGCGAGGTAATTGTGCTGGCGAGTCGCAAATAACGTCATCGTAAAAGAGCAGATCTAAATCTAATGTACGGGGGCTAAATTTTTTATCATCCGCTTTACGCCCGTTATCTCGCTCTATTTGTTTTAATAACTTACATACACGCTCAAGCGGCATTGATGTGGTAGCAGCCACCACCGAGTTATAAAAGTTATTACCTTTAAACCCTACTGCTTCGCTTTCAAAAACAGATGAATGCACAATATCTGTAAAGTGGTGCTCAAGTGCATCAAGCGCACAGCGAATATAATGCGCTTTATTTATATTTGAGCCTAAGCTGATATAAATTTGCGCCATTTAGCTCATAGCCTTTGTGCGTGTTATTTCTACACCTACGGTGTTTGCTTGCGCTACAGCGGCCGGTTTGCTCACTCTAATTGTTACTTGTGGTGTATTAAATTCGGTTAATATAATAGTTGCTAGTTGCTCTACTAAGGTTTCAAGTAACTCAACCGGCTTAGCCGTAGTGTGCTCAATCACTCGCTCGCTTACTTTTGCATAATCGAGTGCTAAATTAATGTCATCATTTGCTGCTGCAGGCTTTATATCGCTGAGCATTTCAATATCAAAATAAAGGCTTTGTTTACTTTCTTTTTCAAAGTCGTACACTCCAATAATTGTGTCGACGTGTAGTTGAGATATAAAAACCTTATCCATTGATACTCCAAATAACTATAAACACTCTCTAAGCATACAATGCATTGATTAAATTAATACTGTATATGCTTTAAGCAGTGTTTAAATATGTAAAAATTACTTCTACAATAGCCAAATAGCTAGATTAACTGCAAAATACAGCAGTTAATAATTTTCACGATAAATTGTGCCGCCAATAATAGCGTAAAAGTGCTATCGATGGGTATAGCAATTAAAAAATAAGGGACTTTGTGTTAGCCATTTTACTGTTTGTTTTAGCCTACTTATTAGGGTCGATTTCATCGGCTATATTAGTGTCTCGGCTATTCAAACTGCCAGACCCTCGCAGCAGCGGTTCAAATAACCCAGGTGCCACCAATGTGTATCGTTTAGGTGGAGCATTTCCTGCGTGCTTAGTATTAGTGTTTGATATTTTAAAAGGCACCATCCCCGTATGGGGGGCTTATTTTTTAGATCTAACGCCTTTAGCGCTTGGTTTGGTCGCCGTTGCCGCGTGCTTAGGGCATATGTACCCACTATTTTTTAGCTTTAAAGGCGGAAAGGCGGTAGCTACTGCATTTGGCTCTTTATTGCCGATTGGTTTATCGTTGGCGGGTCTGTTAATAAGTACCTGGATTATTGTGGTAGCTATTACGCGCTTTTCTTCATTAGGCGCTTTGGTCACGGTGTCGCTTGCTCCACTGTATACGTGGTTGATTAAACCGCTTTACACCCTACCGGTAACCTTTATTACCGTGCTAATTATATTTCGTCATCGCACTAATATTATGCGCCTTTTTAAAGGTGAAGAACCAAAAGTGGGCGCCAAAAAAGCACCCACTAATGAAAAAAATCAATAATTATTGATGCTAAATCGCTTCTAAGCTGTCTATTGGCCAACGCGGTTTGGTTTTCATGTCGAGTGTGGCGAACTGGCCTGCTTTTAAGCGCTGCATACCAGCGTAGGCAATCATTGCGCCATTATCAGTACAAAACTCAGTACGTGGGTAGTAAACCTGTCCTTTCATCCCTTGCATAACACGCTCAAGCTGTAAGCGCAGCTGTGTATTTGCACTTACTCCGCCGGCAATCACTAAACGTTTTATCCCAGTTTGTTTTAGAGCACGCTTACACTTAATAACCAATGTATCAATCACTGCTGTTTGAAACGCATGGGCGATATCTGCTTTGGTTTGTGCGTCATCATCATTTTCGCGAATCGCTATAGAAGCTGCTGTTTTTAAGCCACTAAAGCTAAAATCAAGGCCTGGCTTATCCGTCATAGGGCGTGGAAAAACAAACCGTTTTGCAACACCTTGCTCAGCCATTTTAGCTAGTCGAGGGCCGCCTGGGTAATCAAGCCCTAGCAGTTTAGCTGTTTTATCAAATGCTTCACCTGCGGCATCATCAACAGATTCACCCAATACTTCGTACTGGCCTATACCGGCTACTTTTACCATCATGGTATGGCCGCCCGACACGAGCAGAGCAATAAAGGGAAACTCAGGCACGTTTTCTTCAAGCATAGGAGCAAGTAAATGCCCTTCCATATGATGCACGGCAACAGCTGGAATATCCCAACCATAGGCTAAAGAGCGGCCAATAGAGGTACCTACCAGTAACGCCCCGACTAAACCAGGGCCTGCGGTGTATGCAATGCCATCTAAATCTTCAGGGCCACAACCGGCTTGAGCAAACGCAGCGTCAATAAGTGGCAGGGTTTTACGAACATGATCGCGCGATGCAAGCTCAGGTACAACACCGCCATAATCTGCATGTACTTTTACTTGGCTGTATAACTGGTGAGCCAATAAGCCTTTTTCATCATCGTAAATTGCAATACCGGTTTCATCACACGATGACTCAATGCCTAAAATTCGCACTTTACTTCTCCTGCCTTTATTTACTGCTTAACCTGCATTGTGGTTAAGAGATTTACACACATATTTAAAACTATTTTATCATTCTCTAGCTAAGGTTTTTACTAAGTTCAACGTAATAAACGCTAAAATTGCTAGAGAGCGATTAATTAACCACAGTTAATAATTACAACTATAACGCTAAACCAATATTGGTTTGTCCATCTGCAACGGCCTGCTTTTTAAGTGCCTTAACGTTTTCAGAAGTCACGCGGCCCATATTTTCTACAAAGTCGATTAGCTCACTCAAAACTTCAATTTCGTATTGCATTAATGGGTGTTCTCGTACGGCTTTATTGTCAGCCACTTCACCTTCAACCGTCATTTGGTATTCAATAAAACGCGCCACCGTTGCTTGCGATATTTTACTAACACTTATAAATTCTTGCTCGTCTTGCCCCATCAAGCCGTGCATTAGGCTCAAAAGCGAGGTTGCAGCGTCTATTGCGGGGTAAGTGCCAAACATATCAAAGTCGGCAAGTTCAGGTACATTTGGCTCAATTTTTTCTACTTGTTTTTCGAGATCTATTTTACTTTTTGGTAGTAATATTTTTTCCCAGCAAACATTTAACGCACTGCGTAATAAGGCTTCATCACCAAAACCGGTGGCTTCACTAAATAAACCATAATTAGGTAACATACGCTCAATTAAAGCACTTGCTAACACCGCTTTTTGTAAGTAGTTTAGCTCTCTAATACGCTGAAAGTTATTCGCTTTTGTCATTTCTTAACGTCTCACATGACCAACAAAAATCAAATGTTGATCCATTATGCTCATTACAGTTAGGGCATACCCAATCTGGAGCGGATTGTTTTACTTGTTGGTAGTTTACCAATATTTCGCGCGCGTGGCGCTCTTTTATCGAATAAACCTGCACACTTACTTGGGTTTGTTCAAAGGGGATTTCGCCTAAGGCGCCTTGAAGCATTTCACCTTGAATTTGGCACTCAATTCCCGCGCTTAATAACAGCCCTTTGATTATATTTGCCTCTAATGTGTTATCTGCTTTGTAGAGCGTTACCCACTGAAAAGCTTGCTGAGTACTATGAGTATTAATATTTTGCAATTATCACCTCAATTATTTTGTGTTTACAATATCCTACGATACTCTACTAAAGTGTATAGCAGGTAACTTTTTAGGATAAAACAATGACACTTACTACCCCAGGTTTACTTTTTCCAGCAATCTCACTGTTGCTGCTTGCTTACACAAACCGCTTTTTAGTACTAGCGCAATTAATCCGAGAATTAAATTCACGAGAAGGTGAATCTATTCGCCCCGTTGTTGTGGCTCAAATAACAAACTTAAGAAAGCGCATTAAGCTAATACGTACCATGCAAGTGTATGGTGTGGCGTCTTTTTTATTGTGTACGCTATCAATGTTTGCCTTATTTATAGAATTTAATACCACAGGCATTATTTTGTTTGGGGTGAGCTTAGCGTGCTTAAGCCTTTCGTTATTAACATCGTTATTTGAAATTCATATTTCGTGCGACGCCATAGAAATAGAGCTACAAAGTATTGAAGACAAACCCTTAAGTAACCGCATTACTAAAAACTTTACTAACAAAAGTAATAAGCCTTAGCGGCTTATTTTTCTAAAATCTTAAACAATAATAAAGCGATGGCATAACCTAAAACTATAAGCGTTTATGCCTCACTTCATTACAAATCACTACGTAGGATTCTCCTATAGCCTTTTTTCTGGCATACTTTTTTATTAATTAATGCTAAATTATGTCTAAAGTATTACTTTTAAAAGCATCAAAGCACCTAAGTCATTGTATTTAGTCTTACTTGCTAACATAGCTTAGTTTTAAATAGAGTAATAAATCACTATAAATAAGCCTAATTGGTAATACTTTTAAATGCGTCTTCTCTTTAAATAATACTAAAAGAGGGATATGCTGAGGCAAATATGTCATAAATTTGCAAACACAGTTACATATTAGGCTTCGCTTTTTGAAAGCTCGAATCTAATATTATTGATGTTCGCGGCACACGCGACTTACTTATAAAAAGGGACTATAAAGTGAGATTTGAACAGTTAGAACAATTTGTAGCGCTTGGTGTGTTACGCCACTTCAGACAAGCAGCCGAACAAACTCAAATTAGTACATCAGCGCTAACGCGCAGCATTCAAACCCTAGAAGACGAAATGGGGTACGAACTGGTGAAACGCTCAACACGTTCAGTAAAGTTAACACCCGAAGGCGAGCTATTTCTTGATTACGCCAAAAACACCCTTGCCGAACTTGAGCATACAAAAAAACGAATTTCTCAATCGGTTAACGGCAATACTGACGAAAAGTTAGTCATCGGCTATACCAACAAAGCCAGCAGTGTAGTACCTATCTCATGCGGGCAATTTTTAGCACAATACCCCCATGTTAAAATAGAAATGCAATTGCAAGAGCAGCACGAACTTGCACGCAAACTGCAAGAGGGCGAGATTGATATCAGTGTTTATTCGCAGGCAATTAACAGCATCGGCAGCGACATACACCTGCCAGACCAACTGGTATTGTTTGTTTCTAAACATCATCCGTTAGCAAATAAAAGCGATATCAGCAAACACGATTTAGATAGCTACCCTATGTACGGCTGTTTTTCTCAGTCTAAACAAGTACAAAGCATGCTTAACGAAGCCATCGATATGCTCAACAAATCGGCTAGCATTAAGGTAGGCAGCATTGAGCAAGTAATGTCAGGGCTGGTTAAATCAGATCACTTTGCTATTGCAAGTATTGAACACGCGAGCACTCTTGCAGAGCACACAGAGCTTGTACAGCTAAAAACAAATAAAGACTTAAGTCACGAACAACTTGTTATACAAACAAGCCAACAAGCAGCAGTTGGCGAACACATTGACCATTTATTATCTCTTATCAAAAAAGCATCTACGACTATTACTTAAGCCAAGATAAAAATAGCATACCGCATTGCCCTTAAACCTTTTAAGGGCAACCAATTTAGATAGCCCTTACTGATTTACTCTTCTTGTTACCAAAACCTGCAGCACAGCAGCTTAACCTAAAAAGCCCTTTTAGTTTTTATGCTTACGCGTTAGGTTTTTATTTGCTTAAATAGCGGAGCACAAACCACTAGCTATTAAATTTTTTTAGGCTACACTGTCGCACCTTTTTTAATCAACAGACATAAATGAACACACTTTTTAGTTCTGATGTTTATTTAGATGCAATAGAAACCCATGGTTATGTTGTTATACCTAACGCACTTATTAGCGAGCTAGTAGAGAGTTTAATCACCGATTGCCACCGTATTAACCCGCATTTTAGCGCTGCAGGTATTGGCCGTTTTAATGACTTACAAATAGATAAAACCATTCGTAAAGATAAAACCTATTGGTTTGATGGCAGCTCACAAGCACAGCTAACTTATCAAGCAACAATGGAAAGTATAAAAACCACACTTAATCGGCAGTTTTTTATGGGCTTATTTGATTATGAGTGCCACTACGCTAAATACACCCAAGGCGACTTTTATAAAAAGCATTTCGATGCATTTAAAGGGCGATCTAACCGCGTATTTACAACAATCCTTTATTTAAATACGCCCGAGCAAGGCGGCGAGCTTGTTATTTACAAGCCAAAAAGTAAGCAAGTAGAGATAATAATTAAACCCACCGCGGGGACACTCGTTATGTTTGAAAGCGAGCGTTTTGCACACGAGGTGTTACCTGCCATTAATGAGCGCTACTCTATTGCTGGCTGGTTTAGAAAAAACGCCTCAATAAGTGGAGTAATTGACCCGCCACGATAAAACCAACATAGCCACAACAACTAGTGGCTATGCTGAGGTTAAATTAATAGCGTTGAGATGAAATTAACGCGCAAATACAAATGACAAGAACAAGCCAACAAAAATAGCTAACCCCACATAGTGATTATTTAAAAACGCTTTAAAACATGCATCACGTGCACGTTTATGAATAAGCACTTGCTGATAAATAAGTAACCCAGCGGCAGTACATAAACCTGCAACAAACGCCAAGCCTAGCTGGTTAATTAAGCCAATAAGCGCCAACAACGCTATAAAATTAGCGTTTAACAAAAATATAATATGGCGGTCGTATTTACCAAATAAAATAGCAGTAGATTTAACCCCTATTTTTACATCGTCATCTCTATCGACCATGGCATACATAGTATCGTACGCTACCGTCCAACAAATATTTGCAACAAATAACAGCCACGCCTGCAGCGGTAATGAGTCTATTGATGCCATATATGCCATAGGTATCGCCCAACCAAATGCAGCGCCTAAGACTACCTGCGGAAGATGTGTATAGCGTTTCATAAACGGGTAGCAAAATGCCAGTGCCAACGCCCCAAATGACAATAAAATAGTGTTGATGCTAAGTAGTAATACCAATACAAAAGCAATGGCTATCAGTAATATAAATAAACTCAGTGCTTCACCTGCACTTACTTGTCCGGTGGCCAAAGGCCGCCCTGCTGTACGCTTAACTGAGCCGTCTATTTTTCTATCTGCAAAATCGTTAATAACGCAGCCAGCACTGCGCATAACAATTACGCCTAAGGTAAATACAATAAAGTTAACTAAGCTTGGCATACCACCGTTTGCAAGCCATAAAGCCCAATAAGTAGGCCACAGTAATAGTAATGTACCGATAGGTTTGTCAATGCGCATGAGCTGAATATAAAAAGGGCTATGCTGTAATTGCAAAGGGGCTAATTTCATGAGTACAAATAGGCTCCGGGTAAAAATACTTCGCACACTAAAAAGTGATAATCATTAATAGAAAACACACTACGACGACCTAATAAAGGGTGCGTAGTTAAATTCAACTCTTTAACAAGTGACTGCAGCGCATGTTCTGAGTCAAAGCGCCCTACCTCAATATTACTTCGGGTAAGTTCAGGGTGCTGAAAAATAACATCACCTAAAGGGCGTGCGCCCATATTATGCAGTGTTGTTTGCGTTTGTGTACTGGGCAACCAACTTTGGGCATACACCATGGGCGTATTATCACACAATAAAAGCACCTCACGATTAAGTGCTTTATTTGTATTTGAGCCAAGTAGTTGTTGCTGTGCATCGCTTAGAGTAAAAGTTTGCTCATTAAGCACTTTTACACTAAAAGTTTGTGCATTACTTTTTAATTTAGCGGTTAATGAATGTGGCTCAAATAGCCACTCTTGCTCTAACGCAGATAAGTTATTTACCAAAGAAGCACATTGCCAATTGGCAGATATAGAAAGCGGAAATGTAATCACAATAGCTCAATAAAATTAAAACCGAGACGATGATAACATTGCCAAAGCATTTGAAAAAGTGATGTTTTACTGCCGATAAATAATTGCAGGAGCTGTTTATTAGGCGCTATTAAGTATAAACTATTTGTATTAAGAAAATGGAAACACACTAAAGATGAAAAAAATAGTATACGCAGGTTTTTTAGCACTGATCCTAAACTGTTTTAGCTTCTCGGCAAAAGCGGAATCGACAGTGGGCTATTTTGGTTTTGAGCCAGACATTATTACCAATTACATAGGCGCCTCAAGTAAAAAAATGGGCTATGTACGCGTGACTATAGATTTAATGCTTAGCAATAATACAGATATTGCTATTGTAGAGCACCATACTCCGCTTTTACGCGATGCGTTAGTAGAAATACTATCTAAAGAACCTGAAGAAAAAATAAAGTCGCTTACTGGGCGTGAAGAAATTAGAGCAAAGTGTGCCGAAAAATTAAAAAGCCTGTTAAAAGAAGAAACAGGCCAAGAGATTATTCGTGAAGTATTATTTACTAAGTATTTATACCACTAAGCTTACGCTTTTTTAGCATTAAATAAATTAGCGGTTACGGCATAAGCCATGCCGCTTAAAAGCCCACCTAAATGCGCCCAATTAGCCATACCAACAAACAACACATCAGCAAAACCGAGTACCAGCCAAATTAACATAAAGCCAATAATGGCAGTGCTTACTAGCGCAGGTTGCTTAGGATTTAAATAGCTGTGAATCCAACAAAAACCCAATAAACCATACACAACGCCACTTAAGCCACCAAAGTTAGGTCCCACAATTAAAAACTGAGCCCAGTTACTAATAAGTGCAGTAACCACAAATAGCCCACCTAAACTCAGCTTGCCGCATTGCTTTTCAATATTATCACCTAACGACATCCACCAAATTAGGTTAAATACGATGTGCATTGCGCTAAAATGAACAAGTGCCGGCGTTAACCAGTTCAGTGGTTGGCTCGGGCTAAACTGCAAAGCAGTATAAATTTGCTCAAAGCCACCCAATAAAAATGCAAAGTAAATAGCAACGCTTACAATACTTACGGTTTTATTTAGCCAGCTTAGTGCTTTAAAGCGCGCCACTAAATTAAGCGACTGTCCTTGATACGTTAAGCCAGATTGTGTACTGCCCACATCCCAGGAGGCTTGTTGATAACGCTCATGATTGGGGTTTTGTACAAATTCAGCCCACAAAGGTTGCACTTGATGAAAGTGCTCGCCCGCAACACAAATAATAACATTACTGCCATCAGCACTGCGCAGTTGCCCTTCAAAGCCTTGGCTTTTTAAATAATCTATAAAGCCCTGTGCGGCACGAGGATTATTTAAACTACCTAGCTCAATCATCGTTCCACTTTCTCGCTGTAAGCCGCTTCCCAAGCCGTAAAGCCACCATCCATGCTATATACATCTTCAAAGCCCTGCTCTACTAAATAACTAGCCGCACCTTGTGAGCTCATGCCGTGGTAGCAAACAATAATAATGGGCTGATCGAACTCTTTTTCCATCATAAACTGAGCGATATTGGCATTTGAAAGCGCTTCAGAGCCAGGAATATGCCCTGCTTGGTACGAGTTAGGATCGCGTATATCTGCAATCACTACATCTTCTTTATCAAGCAGTTCGTGCGTTTGTGCTATAGATATATGTTTAAATGCCATTGAAATCTCTTTTAAAAATATAATAAAAAGGCGGCTTAAGCCGCCTCTGTATGCAAACTTTAAACTATTCCCAGTTTAAAATTACTTTACCAGATTGACCTGAAATCATCATATCAAAGCCAGCTTGGAAGTCATCTACCGAATATTGATGTGTAATGATAGGGTCTAAATTAAGGCCCGATTGAATCAAGCTTGCCATTTTGTACCACGTTTCGAACATCTCGCGACCATATATACCTTTGATCACTAAGCCTTTAAATATAACTTTATTCCAATCTACGGCCATATCTGATGGCGGAATACCCAGCATGGCAATTTTGCCACCATGGTTCATGTTATTTAACATAGAATTAAAGGCGCTTGGCACACCTGACATTTCAAGGCCAATATCAAAGCCTTCAGTCATACCTAGCTCATTCATTACATCTTCAAGTTTATCATTCGCAACGTTTACGGCACGTGTAGCGCCCATTTTACGCGCAAGCTCTAAACGGTATTCGTTAACATCGGTAATCACAACATGGCGAGCACCCACATGCTTAGCAACGGCCGCCGCCATAATACCAATTGGACCTGCCCCTGTAATAAGCACATCTTCGCCCACTAAATCAAACGATAAAGCGGTGTGCACAGCATTACCAAATGGGTCAAAAATAGACGCAAGCTCGTCAGAAATATTGTCGGGAATTTTAAACGCATTAAAGGCCGGAATAACTAAATATTCTGCAAATGCGCCTTCGCGGTTAACGCCCACACCGGTTGTATTTCGGCACAAATGCACACGACCAGCACGACAGTTACGACAATGCCCACACGTAATATGTCCCTCGCCAGATACGCGGTCACCTACTGCAAAGCCACGTACTTCTTGGCCCATATCAACCACTTCACCCACGTACTCATGGCCTACAACCATAGGAGTCGGAATGGTTTTTTGTGACCACTCATCCCATTTATAAATATGAACGTCGGTGCCACAAATCGCGGTTTTACGAATTTTAATGAGTAGATCGTTATGCCCTACTTCAGGCTTGGGTACGTCGGTCATCCAGATGCCGGTTTCGGCTTTTAATTTTGATAAAGCTTTCATAGTTAACACTCAACTAAAAAACCGAAGCAATACTTCGGTTTATAAAAAATTAAATAACGCCCATTTCTTTACCAATACGGGTAAAGGCAGCAATTGCGGTGTCTAATTGTTCAATACTGTGCGCAGCAGAAATTTGTGTACGAATACGCGCTTGGCCTTTTGGCACAACAGGGAACGAAAAGCCGGTTACATAAATGCCTTCAGCGAGTAGTTTGTCTGCCATTAATGAAGCAACTTTAGCATCGCCAAGCATTACAGGGATAATGGCATGATCTTTACCCGCACACGTAAAGCCAGCGGCTTCCATTTGCTCACGGAAATATTTAGCATTTGACCAAAGTTTAGCGCGTAACTCGCCACCATTTTCAAGCATTTCGAGTACTTTAATTGATGCAGTTACAATTGAAGGCGCTAATGAATTTGAGAATAAGTAAGGGCGTGAACGCTGACGTAGCCATTCAACAATTTCTTTTTTACCTGATGTATAACCGCCTGATGCACCGCCCAGCGCTTTACCTAGCGTACCGGTAATAATGTCTACACGGTCAAGCACATTACAGTACTCAGGCGTGCCTTTACCGTTTTCGCCAACAAAGCCTACCGCATGTGAGTCATCAACCATCACTAATGCATCATACTTATCGGCAAGATCACACACAGCTTCAAGGTTACAAATTACGCCATCCATCGAAAACACGCCATCGGTGGCAATTAATTTTGTTTTAGCGCCCGCTTCATCAGCTGCAATAAGTTGCTTTTCAAGATCCTCCATATCGTTATTAGCATAACGAAAACGCTTAGCTTTACATAAGCGTACGCCATCAATAATTGATGCGTGATTTAGAGAGTCAGAAATAATAGCATCTTCAGCGCCTAAAATAGTTTCAAATAGGCCCGTGTTAGCATCAAAACAAGACGAGTATAAAATTGTATCTTCGGTTTCTAAAAACGCACTAATTTTTTGCTCAAGTGTTTTATGAATATCTTGCGTGCCACAAATAAAACGTACTGAAGCAACACCAAAGCCATGGTCATCTAAACCACCTTGCGCTGCTTTAATTAGCTCAGGGCTATTTGCTAAGCCTAAGTAATTGTTAGCACAAAAATTAATAACTTTATCGCCAGATGCAACTTCTATTTGAGCTTGTTGCTGCGAGGTAATAATACGCTCACTTTTATACAAACCTTGCGCTTTAACGTCTTCAATTTGCTCTTGTAGTTGGCTAAAAAAAGCAGATGCTCTCATCTGTAGTCTCCAATTAAATGAACGGGTAAACAACAACATTAAAGCCACTGTTTATGTTGAGGTGTATTGTAAAAGTTTAACAAGTAAAATGCACTGTTTGCAGCTCGTCGCTAATACAGGTAATGGCAGCAATACTTAACACTTCAGTTGCGAAAATATAAACGCACTTTATACCAGGTAGTGTGCTGGTAAATCGTTAATAGAGTCAATCACTAAATCGGCGTATTGTTTTGCGGTTTCGTCAAATTGTTGACCAGAGCGAACTAGCACTCGCGTGCTAATAGCTGCTTTTTGTGCCGCTTGCATATCGCTAAGTTTATCACCCACCATAACACTGCTCGAAGGGTCAATATTATGCTCTTGCATAGCTTGTAACAGCATACCTGGAGCTGGCTTTCTGCACTGGCACTGTTTTAAATATTGCGCCATCGCTTTTTTGGGATGGTGCGGGCAAAAATACACATCTGTAATTTTAATATTGTGCTTACTAAATTGTGTTTTCATCCATTGAGTTAAAGCTAAAAAGTCATCTTCAGTGTAGTAACCTCGCCCTATTCCTGATTGATTAGTCACTATGATAATTTTATAACCTGCATCATAAAATGCTTTACAGGTACTAAACACACCGTCTATAAATTCAAATTTTTCACTTTGATACACATAGCCATGATCAATATTTACCACGCCATCTCGGTCTAAAAAAAGCGCTTTGTTTTTTTCTGTTACACTCATTTTATAGACTCTTTTTGTACCACATGATCAAACATAGTTTTAACACTGCCTACGGTTATTTGGCTCATAAGGTCATCTCCCTTAACGCGCGTACCCCAAGGCAATTGTTGAGCTGTTTTACCCGTTTGCTTTAGCAGATTTTGATGATACACCTCAACTACGTAGTCTTGATATAAATAAGGGCCTGTACGTGCAGGATTAGAATGCGCATATAAACCAATAACCGGCGTACCTACCGTTACCGCCATATGCGCAGGACCGGTATCGGGGGCTAAAACTAAATCAGCGCGCTTAAGTACACATAGCAGCTCTTTAAGTTTTGTTTTACCAACTAAGTTTAAAATAGTGCAGTGACTGTGTTTTATAATTTGATTAGCTAAATTAATCTCAAGCTCAGTTGGGCCGCCCGTTAGTACCACGTTAAAGCCTTGCTCATGCGCGTAATCAGCAAGGGCAGCATAGCGCTCAGGCAACCAGTTTCGCTGTGCTTTACTGGCCGCAGGAGATATTACCAATAACTTATTTGCCAAATATGCAGGCCCTAATAATGCATCTGCTTTGTTCTCATCCGCTAAGGTATAAGGCATATCCCAGGTAGGTGAATAGTCTTTAACCCCAATGGCACCCGCAAAGCCTTTAAATCCCTCTAGCACATGCGCTTCTTTTTGTGGGGCTATTCGTTTATTTATAAACAAGCTATGTAATTCTTTTGAACGTGCCCAATCAAAGCCTATTTTTACTTTAGCCGGAATACAGCGCGCAACAAAGCCAGCTCTTAATGCGACTTGCATATTAAGCAGCACATCAAACTGCTGCCCTTTAAAAGAATGTGCTAACTTTTTAAGTGCATCCTTACCTTGTTTTTTATCAAAAACCACCAGCTCAACCCCAGGTAAATCGGCAAGTAACATGGCTTCTATTTTACCCATTACCCACGTTATTTTTGCATTGGGGTGTGCTTTTTGAATGGCTTGTACAGCACTAACGGCATGACACACATCACCAATGGCAGAGAGTCTTAAAATACAAATTGAGGAGTAATTAGGCACTTGAGTCACGCGTTCCACTTTGGCTTTAAATAATAGACTGCGATCTTAAATTATACTCGCACTAATGCAAGCACTTATGCTGCGCTATAAAACACGTTAATATACGCGCATTATTGAATTATTTTAACGAGCTATGTTTAAAACACTAACGCAAGGTAAGCACACTATTTTAAGCCACCCAGATTATTTTAACGAGGTTGATTTAAACTGGTTCAATGCAGATTATTGGCAACAGCAAAATAAAATAGTCGGTGCTAAAAAAGGCCGCGCCACAGCCTGGTTTTTTAAACACGATGATTTAACCGCTGTACTTAGGCACTATTGGCGCGGCGGTTTAGTTGGCAAGTTGTTAAGCGATCAGTACCTCTACCCTGGGCTTAAAAACACCCGTGTGTATAAAGAGTTCAGCTTAATGATAAGGCTTATTGAGCTTGGCTTAAATGTACCAAAACCCATTGCCGCCAAGGTAACAACCACAGGCTTAATTTATCGTGGCGATATAATTACAGAGGCTGTAAAAGGGGCTAAAAGCCTGCTCGATATTTTAATTGAACGCCCACTAACAGAAGATGAGCTCAAGCGCATTGCCAATACTGTTGCGCTATTTCACTCAAAAGGTGTGTACCACGCTGATTTGAATATAAATAATATTTTATTTAATGAAACGGGCGAGGTTTATATTATCGACTTTGATCGCGGCGAAATAAAACCACCTAACAAGCAATGGCAACAAAGTAATATGGCACGTTTAGAGCGCTCATTTTTAAAAGAGCAAGGACGTAACAACGCTTTTTATTGGCAAAGTAATGACTGGCAAACTTTATTGGCTATTTATAAAGAGCAATTAACCACACAAAGCTAGGTATTGCTTAGCAACTTGTTCGGCCGTTACCTTTTGTAAAATGTCGGCATTATCTACATTAGGCTTAGTGTTTAAAACCAGCTCAATTTTAGCCGCTAGCTCATCGCTATGCCCTACAGGCGCTAAATATTTAGCCAAGTCGTTTGTTAAAATTTCGCTCGGCCCAAACGTACAGTTAGTACTTACTACAGGCGTGCCAACAGCTAATGCTTCAATTAACACTGTAGGGAGCCCTTCAAAATCAGAGCTTAATACTAATGCCTCAGCCTGCTTAATCCAGTTATACGGGTTTTGCTCAAACCCTGGCACTATAAGTTGTCCCTCAATACCATACGTTTTTGCAAGCTTAAATGCTTTGCTAGGCTTATTACATAAAAGGACTAATTTGTATTTTTTATCAAGCTTTGCAAATGCCGAAAATAAAATATCGTGGCGCTTTTGTTTAGCTAATCGCCCTACATGAATAACATACGGCGATTGTGGAATTTGCGTATTAACCTCATTTGAGAGCCGCTTTATATCCACTAAATTAAAGGGATTATAAATAGTTGTGATGGCGCTTGGGCTAATTAAACGCCCTTGGGTAATTTCTTGCTCTACCCCTTTAGACACGCACACCAAGGATTTTCCATTTAAGTTTTGCTTTGACTTTTTAAGATAGTAATAAGAAAACGGGCCTAACTTTTTTTGCCTAGCTAGCTCTGCATTAACAGAGTTATGCATAACAAAGTGAACATTTTTAATCTGGCTTTTAGCCAATAAGTTATTGCTTCTATCTAAATTGCTAAGCACTAAATCTATGGGGCCAATTTGTTTTTGTTTGTTATTAAACCACGCCTCTAGTTTTGCTACACTTTTGTTTATTTTCCAAAAGCGATCCACTTTAGTGGCTTTATCACTGAATAAACTTTCAACCTTTATGTTCGCAGGGATCGTGTATTCATATTTATTAGCCAACGATAAAATAGTAACGCTATGCGTTTTTACTAGCTGCTGAGCAAGGGTTAGCATCACTTTTTCGGCGCCACCACCCGCTAACGAGTCTATTACAATCACTATATTCATCTATCGGCAACCATCAGCATGCTTTTAACCCCTTGCGTTATTTCTTCATAGCTATGCGCGCTTTCAAGCAAAGAATATTTTTCTAGTAGCTGGTTAAAATGCGGCTCTATTAGTAAAGCGCTGGCTTTATTTATTATGTCTTCAATCTCAAAGTTTGCTTTAATTACCACGCCAGTTGTGGCGCAGCTTGCTAGGCGCTGTGTTTGATCTTTTGATATAGCGCATGCCACAGCAGGCGTTTTAACAGCAACCGCCTGCAATAGCGTGTCGCCAGCACTTAACAATGCAAATTTAGCTTGCTCCATAAGCGACAAAAACTCACTATTTTCTAACGTATCCAAATTTATAACCGTATTTGATACTGGCAACGCTTTATTATAATTAGGGCCAAATACCACCACCGCCTTTAACCCTGTTTGCAATGAAATTTGCTCTGCGGCAGCAAAAAATACATCTGCACAGTTTTGATTATCTAGCACATGACCACCAGAGCCTGCACTCACAATAAAGTAGCCTTGTTCATCAAGCTGATATTTTTTTAACACCTGTTTGGTATCACACGCTGATGAAAATGCTATGTAAGGGCCCACATTTTTAGGCATAGCTAAAGAAAACATATCTATTTTAGCTTTTTCAGCCCAGCTCAGAGGTTCAATGCAGTAATCGGGCTGTACCACCCAATGGCTATCAATTAAGTTGATACGGTTAAGTTTTAAGCCCTTCGCTCGCTTTTTCGCATGCTGAGAAATAAACACCACTTTGGCACCCACTTTTTTTGCAGCTTTCATGTGAGCAGCGCGCCCTGCACAATCAAATATTACAATGTCAGGTTTAAAATCGGCTATAACTTCACACACTTTATCGCGCTCTTTAGTCGCAGAGCGCTCAAGCAAGGTGGTATCATATGGGCAGTTTTTAGCGTAGTTCGTGTGTTTATTTAAAACAAAATGGATGGTAAGTGAACCTAGACATTCACTCTCAAGGCTTTGGGCTAGCAACAACGAGCGCATGTATTCACCTATTCCTTGTGGCGATGATACGGGTATAAATAAAAGTCGTTTGTTGCTCATTGCATTCTCTATTTCCTATTTGCGCAGCAGTATATCAATCCCATTGTTTTTACGATAGCTAGGTTACATTTTTATACACAAATTTAACGCCCTAAAATAGATTATTTACTGCAATAGCCATGTTAGATTGGTAAACTTAGCCGCAATCTTAATCACAAGGATCTGAACTTTGCGAAACAGAATCTTTCTACTTTCTTCTCTTTTTTGCGCTATAAGCGCATCAGTAACAGCAGAGCCCTGGGTAAAGCCAGACGATTACGGTCTACGAGCCGACATTCAACAACTGGCCGATGCCGGTGTTATTTTAGCGCCTGTAACCACCTACCCGCTAATGTGGAAAAGCTTTATTGGCGAGCTAGAATCGAGCAAGCTTGAACTTTTATCTCCCAGCCTGCAAGATGCACTGCTTCGTGTAAAACATCGTTATAAGTCAGAAAACAGTAGCTCGCACAGTGTACAACTCTCAGCGCTTGCCGTATCAGACCCAATTATAGCCACCAGCTTTGGGGCAACCAACACACAAGAATCTGAGCTTTCTGCGGCCTACGCCTACCTTGGCGATAACTTTGCGGCGAAGGTAGCCATTAATTACCGAAACGATGGTAAACAATGCTTAGT
This sequence comes from Pseudoalteromonas atlantica, assembly GCA_007988745.1. Lineage (GTDB taxonomy): Bacteria > Pseudomonadota > Gammaproteobacteria > Enterobacterales > Alteromonadaceae > Pseudoalteromonas > Pseudoalteromonas atlantica. The sequence goes on along the minus strand of BJUT01000020.1, from coordinate 17,975 downwards.
TGATGGCAAAACAACCGATGATATAGCCACTAACGAACAAGCACTTGAAGATTGTAACGATACCTCATTTGACGATAGCTACTTAGCCTACCGCTTGGGCAATTGGATTTTTAGAGCCGGTGCCGTAGAGCAGTTTTGGGGCCCAGGTGTTGATAACAGTTTAATTATGTCGGGTAATGCAAAGCCACTGCCGGCACTAAGTGTAACCCGTGAGCAAAGCACAGCGTTTGAAACGCCTTGGTTAAGTTGGCTCGGGCAATGGAGCTTTACCGCGCAAATGGCAAAGTTAGAATCGACCCGTGTTATTCCTGATGCGCTGCTTTGGAGCAGCCGTGTTAACTTTCGCCCGATGCAACAGCTTGAAATTGCTTTAAGTTGGTCTGCGCAGTGGGCCGGTGAAGGCCAACCAAGCTCAGCAGGTGACTTTATTGATGTTATTACTGGGCAAACTAATTGTATTGATGGCAATGAAAATTGTGATAGCTCACTGGAGTCTAAAATTGGTAATCAGCTTGCAGGCATAGATGTGCGTTGGTCTGACACTTTATTTAGTCACCCGTATGCAATCTACGCAAGTACAATTGGCGAAGATGCCAGCTCGCAATTCAAACCAGCCGACAGAGCGTACTTATTTGGCGTACAAACTACGCAGCGCATTTACAATCAAAATGTGCTCGTTAACGTTGAATACATAGATACAGGTGTATCGTGCTCGGCCGAATCAACCAGTGAAAACTGCTACTACGAACACTCCGATTATAAATCGGGCTATCGTTACCACGGCCGCACTATTGGCTCAACCTTTGATAATGATGCACAGTCAGTGGTATTAACACTTTTAGGTCAGCTTTCAAATGGCGATGACTGGCAAGTAAAACTACGTAGTGTAGATTACAACAGCGATAATCTTGACCGTTACCCTAGTAACCCCGATTTAGGTAATACAATTACCAAAACCGGTTATAACTCAAAACAAGTTGAGCTACGCTACAGGCAGCTGGCTATGGGTGGGCGCTTAACGCTGGGCGCTTTTGCATCAAACAACGATGGCGCAGAAAACGACACATCAGCGTTTGCTAAGTACGAATATAATTTTTAAACCGTATATTTAAAAATAGCATTTTAAATGCCAGCTATTTATAACAAAAAAGGGTTGAAAACTGCGTTTTCAACCCTTTTTTATTTAATCAGCAAATATTACTGCTTTATTTTGCTAATCACCTTAGAGGTTGAACAACCATCTAAAAATGTCAGCACTTCTACTTTGCCGCCATGGCGTAGCACATGATCGGCGCCAGCTATTTGCTCTACCGTGTAATCACCACCTTTAACTAAAATATCGGGGCTTATTTGCTCAATTAATTTAGCAGGTGTGTCGTTTTCGTCCGCGCTGCCAAAGGGAATTACCCAATCTACAGAGGCGAGTGCACTTAATACCATTGCGCGCTCATCAAGCGGATTTATAGGGCGCTCAGGGCCTTTTAAACGCGTAATTGAATCATCATTATTTAAACCAACAACGAGTCTATCTCCACGCGCTTTGGCTTGGGCTAAATAGCGTACGTGGCCTGCGTGTAAAATATCAAAACAGCCATTGGTAAACACTATCGTTTCGCCATTTTGTTTAGCAAACTCAATATGTTGCAGCACATCGTCAAACGGAGTTTGGTAGTGCTCGCCATTGGTGTGTAAGTATTGGCCAAGCTTTTGGCTAAGCTCTTCTGGTGAAACCGTTGCCGCCCCCAACTTACTTACTACAATGCCTGCGGCTAAATTAGCAATTTCTACCGCATCTTTAGGCTCCATACCTGCCCCGAGCATCACCGCAAGCGTGGCTATAACAGTATCGCCTGCGCCAGTTACATCACTTACTTCTAGCTGCTGCGCTGCAAAGTCGTGTTTTTCATCAGCGTTAATTAATGACATACCTTGCTCAGAGCGTGTAAGTAGCATGGCTTTAATACCATTTTTACTAATTAGCTCACGCGCGCTTTGTGCTAATATTTCTTCAGAGCCTGTTTTCCCCCCAGCCAAATTAAATTCATGTAAATTAGGGGTAATATAGTCTGCGCCTTCGTATAAGTGTAAGTCGGGCGATTTAGGGTCTATAAGCACGGTTTTACCCGCTGCTTTAGCAACGCTAACCATTTCTTTAATCAAGCTCAGCGAGCCTTTGCTGTAATCAGAAAATACCACAAAGTCGTAATCATCAAGCACCAGCTCTAAACGGTTTAATAACAACTGGCTATGCTGCTCGCTAAAGGTCTCTTCTAAATCTAGGCGCACAAGTTGTTGATGGCGGCTAATTACACGCATTTTAGAAATAGTGGGTAAATCGCATACACTAACAAGCTGTGAATGTATTTTTTCACCCTTTAAAATGGTTTCTAAGATTTGCCCGCTTTCATCTTCACCAATTAAACCAAGTAAGCCCACTTTGGCATCAAGCCTAGCAATGTTTTTTGCAACATTTGCAGCGCCACCCGCTTTATCTTCAAACTTGCTTACTTTAACAACGGGTACTGGGGCCTCAGGCGAAATACGCCCTGTATCGCCATACCAGTATCGGTCTAGCATGACATCGCCGACAACTAAAATACGCGCTTTAGATAAGTTTTTTAATAGCGATAAATCCATTACTGCTGCTCCGCAACAACCATATCAATAGCTTCACATAACCAATGGCCAATAAACATATGTGCCTCTTGGATACGGGCTGTTTCATCATTTTTTATAATAATGGGCAATTTAGCAATGTCTTTTACTTTACCGCCCTCGCGTCCAGTTAAGGCAACCGTAAACGCGCCAATCTTGTTAGCCGCTTCCAGTGCTAAATTAATATTGGCGCTGGTACCTGAGGTTGTTAAACCAATCACTAAATCTTCCGGTTTACATAAAGCCTGAACTTGGCGTTCAAATACCGTATCAAAGTGGTAGTCGTTACTGTGTGCAGTCAGTATTGAGGTATCTGTGGTCAGCGCCATAGAGGCAAGCGGGCCACGCTCTAACTTATAACGCACAACAAATTCGGCAGCTAAATGCTGTGCATCGGCAGCACTTCCGCCGTTGCCAAACCAAATAACCTTACCACCAGCTTGCAATGCACTGTGGCACGCTTCTAATAATTGCATAGACTCTTGATGATAAGCCTCCATCGTTTCAAATAAGGCTTGATGACGGTTTAAACTTTCAACGTAGCTTGTTGCCACAGAATCGATAATTGACATGAAAAATTCCTCTAGGAACTGAAATGGCAGGAAAAAATTAAATCCATTATTCCATAGTTTTATTTAGTTGTGTGTATTTTATGGGAATATAGCTGAACTGAATTATAATTTAGTGCTTCACATGTTCAGAAATTATCACTTTCGCGTTAAACTAGCGCCACTTACCTTAATAAAAGTTCAGTATGGCACGCATTTTTTACTCACTCGCTTTAATTTTAATTAGCCCACTGATTGTATTTTACTTGTATGTACTAAGAGGTGAAAAAAATAAAGGCTACCGCGCGCACTTTAAAGAGCGCTTTGGTTTTATTAGCAAACACTTATTTAATAATAGCGCTAAACCGGTTGTGTTCCACTGCGCTTCTGTAGGTGAGGTCCTTGCTGCAACGCCACTGATTAAAGCACTGCAAAAACAACACCCGCAGCTTAATATACTTATTACTTGCAATACTCCTACCGGGCGTGCGCAAATTAGTGAACAATTTAAAAATAACGTGGCGTGTTGTTATTTACCTATAGACTTTGCAGGTTCGAGCGCTCGATTTTTAAAGCGCGTAAATCCACAAGCACTGTGTATTTTAGAAACTGAACTGTGGCCTAATTTAATGGCAATAAGCCATAAAAAGAATATACCGGTATTAGTGCTTAATGCTCGCCTAAGCGAAAAATCGCAACAGGGGTATCAAAAGGTGGCAGGGTTAACGCATATAATTATGCGTTCAATTTCAGTGCTTGCAAGTCATAATAAAAATGATGCTAAGCGCTTTATTGAACTTGGTTTACCCCCTTCAAAAAGCCATGTTACAGGCTCAATAAAGTTCGACATTACACCAAGCAATGAGCAACTAACTAAAGTAGCAAATCTTAAAGCCGAATATAAAACCAAAGAACGTTTTGTATGGGTGGCAGGCTCCACTCACCCGCTTGAACACGAAATGATATTAAACGCCCATCAGCAGCTATTAAAAAAATACCCTAATGCACTTTTAGTTATAGCACCGCGTCACCCAGAGCAATTTGATAAAGTAGCCGATAAGTTAACTCAAAGCCCACTTAGCTTTAGTCGTCGCAGCAACAATAACTATCAAAACGAGCAGGTACTATTAGCTGATACACTGGGCGAACTTCAGTGTTTATATGGCGCAGCGAATGTAAGTTACATAGGCGGTAGTTTAATTCGCCGAGGTGGGCACAACCCACTTGAAGCTGCTGCTTTTTCGGTTGGTGTTATTACAGGCCCACACACGTATAATTTTGATCATATCTACCCTGAGCTAATTAAACTTAAAGGGGCTGTCGTTGTTGAAAATACCGATGAGCTTGCTAAACAATTAATTAATTTAAGCCAAAACACCAAAGCGTGCCAAAGCTTGGGTATTAAAGCGCAGCAATGTGTAGTAAAAAACCAAGGCGCCATTGAAAAAACATTAACCATTATAAATCAGTATTTAGAGCCAAAAGCATGACTCATCAAGCAATTGCCCAAACCCGCGAGTGGGTATCATCCGTTATTGTAAAATATAATTTTTGCCCATTTGCCCGTAAAGAAGTAGAAAATAACTGTATTCATTATGTGCTTAGCCCTGCAATAAAAATTGATGACGCTGTAATGGACATGCTAGAGCAGTGTGTGCAGCTTGATCAAAACCCAGAGCGCGAAACCACATTAATACTGTTTGATAACGGCTTTAGCGATTTTGAAGACTTTTTAGATTTAGTCGATTTAGCCAATGCCTTACTGGTAGCGCAAGGGTTTGAAGGTAAATACCAAATTGCTAATTTTCATCCCGATTACGTGTTTGCCGACAGCGATGAAGATGATGCGGCAAATTACACTAACCGAGCCCCCTACCCTACACTGCATTTAATTCGCGAACTGAGTATGAGCGAAGCGCTTGATAACTATAACGAGCCTGAATCTATACCAGAGCACAATATAAAGCTTGCAAGGCGCAAAGGATTCGACTTTTGGCAGCAACTTTTAGCAAATATAAAAAAACCGAGCGCCTAAACGCTCGGTTTTTAAGTAATATGTTTAGCTGCTTGTATTACTTTTTAACCCAGTTACCATTCACTTCAATATAGTGGCCACTTTTGGTCTTTTCGATTGTTTTAGCTGCTGCGAGTGCTTCTACTTGTGCCAGCGATAAATCGTTCTTTTTAGCCAACTTTAAATACTGTGCTTTACGTTTAGCGTTAATTTCCTCAACCACGGCTTTTGCCTCGCTGTTTTGTACCACAAGCCCTAAGTAACCTGAGCTATCTTCACCCACTAAGCCTTGGTTTTTAGCATCATCTAAACTAATAGCCCACGCCGAAAACGACAAACATACCGCACTTGCTAGAGTGGCAATACTTAATTTATTTTTTATAGTCATCATTTAGCTCCTAAAATAATTCACTGTCGTCACTGAATAAGTTATCGAGTTCTTTATCAACTTTTACTCGAATTTCGTGATCTACTTTTACATTTAGATTGATCGTTATCGGCTCTTTCGCTGCCACCTCTACTCTGTGGGTACATGCGCTTAAAGCGCTAATAGCAGCAAGTGCAATAACGGCCTTAATGCTCAACAAATTTTTCACCATTAGTTTCCTTTTTTAGAGTATTGCTGCTCAACTTTTTGCGTTATTTCGTCGCTCAGTCTAAGCGCTCTTAGCAACGTAAACACGTTTTCTTCGTGATTATAATTAAAGTTAACTTGTTGCTGCTCTGGCTCATTAAAGCCTTGTAAGTTAACACCTAAGTTTAACCAGCCATCACTTTTAAGCGCTACTGTACTATTAAGTTTTTGTATATCAAGGTTTTTGAGCAACCCAAGCACAGGTTGTAACTCTTGTTGCTGGCGCATAACAGCGTCAAACGCTTCGTTATTACTAATAACAAGCTTCCCTTGGCCTTGATTGGTTAGGCTGCCATTTTTTACCTCAACCCCTGTGTCATCAAAATAAAACGGCAACGACCCTTTTAGCCTACCTGTTAGGGTAATACCCGACTTATCGTCAAGCGTTATTAATTTACTGGCATCAACATTTTCAAACGTAACATTAGCTGTTTGCTGTTGCTTTAAAAGCGTGTATTTATCTAAAGAAAATCTACCACCAAAAATATCGCCTTCAACATCAAAGGCCTGCGCGCTATTATTAATCACTTTAATATTACCCGTGATACTTTTAACTACAGCGCCTGCACGTAATTCATTAAGATTAAAGGTAGTAGGGGCAACATTAAGCTGCCCTGAATCGTAATGCCCACCTAGCTGCATACTAAATTGATTAGCTAAGTAGTCGTTATACAGTGCACTGGTATCAGTCATCGTTAAAGTAAAATTTGCTTTTTGTAAATTCACATCACCACTTATACGCCCACCCAATTTTCCTTGGGTTAGCTGAGCTAACGGTTCAAATTGGCTAACGATTGAATTTAACGAAAGCACACTTTGCTGCGGTATAATCACTTCAAACGGATGCGCTACCTTTGAAACATGGTGATTGGCCACCAGCTCAACACCATTTACAAATACATGATGAGACGCTTTAAGCGCGCGACTTTGCAGCCCAGTTGACGTTACGTTTATAGTATTTAAATCGACATTTGGACTAGTGAGTGTATTTATTTGGGTGCTTGCATTTAAGTGAGCAAATAACTCTCCCACACCTAAGTTTGCCCTTGCACTAAAGGTGTTATTAATACCGGTGAGTTTATATTCGTTGTATTGCACGCTTTTAAGCTTACTTTTAAGCGTTACTTTTGCATCGAGCTTTTCATTCATACTTGCTTCAAGGTTACCTGTGTAGCCGTTAAGAGTGCTGCCATAAGCAGCTGCGCTATCAACGCTTAACTCAATACGTGCGCTACCTTCTGGCTTAAAGTCAATAAGTTGAGTGACTGTAAAGTCCCCCTTGGCTTTAATATTATTAGCCTCAGCCGGTAAAAATTCAGGCAAAGCGGTAAGCGCAATATCGTAATTACCGCTTAATTGAGCGTTTTTAAGCTGCGTATTTAGCGTTATAGCGTCTATTTCATCCGTATGTAGCTGTGCCTTTAGCTGTGTGCGGGCGCTTTGTAACGGTGCAGCAGTATTTATAAACGTATCTGTAAACGTTATATCTATATTTTGCTTGGCTTGCTCTGCGCTTTTGAGCGTTATTAACGGTAAGGTTAGGTTGTTATGTGCAAAGTTAATTGGTTTAGCTAAAGCCCATTGCCAATTAAGTGGAAGCTGCTTTACAGCAAATGACTTGTAGGCACTTTCAGGAATAAGAGATTGGCAGTTATTACTAAGTTTTACATTGTTTTTAAGCTTGCTTGGGTCAAGCTCAAGGTTTTGGCTATTTAAATTATAGGTAGCACTTAGCACACCTTTGGAGCTGTTTGTTATATCGCAGCTTTGTATTTTATAGTCATACTGGGCTTGTAAATCACCAGTAAGGCTTGCCTCTACTCCGTTAAAGCTAAATGCCTGCGCTGCATTAAAGCTAAGTCCACTTAATAACTCATTATCTGTTTTAAGTAGTTGCTTCAATAATCCATCATTAACTTTAAGCTGCCCTTGTACCTTATTATTGTAAAGCGTTGCGCTTGCGTTTAAATCACCATTGACTACAAACTGGTTAAGCGTGGGCTCGGTGATATTTAGCATTAGCGGACGCTTTAAAAGCGCACTGTGTATAGTTAAATGCTCAACTGTAATTGTTGGCCTTTTTTCAGGAAGCGCTAAATCTAAAATTGTGGCAGCAGTGCTTGTTTTACTACCTTGAGGAAATGGATTTACATTAAGTACTGCGTGTTTAACTTTAACATGCTTAGTATTAGCAGTAACACCTGTAAGAGCAAGCTCTTGATTTTGGTAACTTAAACAGGCTTTTTGTACGTGCACATTTAACTTACTCGTAAGCGAAAAATCTAAGCAGCTTAAGGTAACACCTGCTTTTTCAAGTTCAGGCGCTACAGCCCATTGTAATAGTGGCAAACGAAATATATAGCCAAGCAAAACTATACTTAGCAATACAGCACCCATAATTAAACCAATGCGCTTTAACATACTGTCCTTATAAGCTTTTATTCATACCTTACAAACTATCGTAATTTTAAATCTACGCAATCAAAAAAGGCTGCACAGTGCAGCCTTTTTTATTTTACAGCTAGATTATGAATCTAACTTGTATATGTCGTTTTTAACCTACATTTTTACGTGCGTTGCGGAACATACGCATCCATGGGCTATCCTCTTTCCACTCATCTGGGTGCCACGAGTTAGCAACAGCGCGGAATACACGCTCAGGGTGCGGCATCATTACAGTGGCACGGCCATCAGTAGAGGTAATACCGGTAATACCCTCTGGTGAACCATTCGGGTTAGCCGGGTATTGCGTTGTCGGATTACCGTAGTTATCTACAAATTTAACCGCAACAGTGCCGCTTTCAAGCGCAGCTTTAGTGGCAGCATCGTTTGCAAACTCAGCATGGCCTTCACCATGAGATACAGCAATTGGCATACGCGACCCAGCCATTCCATTAAAGAACACAGACGGGTTTTCTTGTATTTCAACTAAACTGAAGCGAGCTTCAAAACGCTCTGACTTATTTGTTACAAAACGTGGCCAATGCTCAGTACCCGGAATTAACTCTTTCAATGTTGATAACATTTGACAACCATTACACACACCTAAGCTAAAGGTGTCTTCACGGTGGAAGAAGCTTTGGAACTGATCGCGTGCCATATCGTTAAACAATATAGACTTAGCCCAGCCTTCACCGGCGCCTAATACGTCACCATAAGAGAAACCACCACATGCCACTAAGCCTTTAAATTGCTCAAGGGTTAAACGCCCTTCGAGGATATCGCTCATGTGTACATCAACAGCGGCAAAACCTGCACGGTTAAACGCAGCAGCCATTTCTAAATGCGAGTTAACGCCTTGCTCACGTAAAATAGCCATTTGCGGCTTAGCGCCCGTTGCAATGTACGGTGCGGCTATATCTTCGTTTAAGTCAAAGTTAAGTTTTACGTTTAAGCCTGGATCTTTTGCATCAAACTTGGCATCAAACTCTTGCTTAGCACAATCAGGGTTATCACGACGTGCTTGCATTTGGTACGTTGTTTCGGCCCAAATAGTACGTAATTCAGTACGAGTATGATTAAGTACAGTTTGCTCACCGCGCTTAAATACAATGCTATCGTCGCTATTAAGCGAGCCAATCACGTGGCTAATTGCAGCTACACCGTGTTGTTCAAACACAGCATTTACGGCATCTAAATCGCTGTTAGCAACTTGAATTACCGCGCCAAGCTCTTCGTTATAAAGGGCTTCTAGGTCTGTCCCGGTTAACCCAGCTAAATCAACAGTCACACCGGTGTGCCCAGCAAATGCCATTTCAGTTACAGTAGTAAATAAACCACCGTCTGAGCGGTCATGATAAGCAAGTAGCTTGCTATCCGCGACAAGTGCTTGCATGGCATTGTAAAAGCCTTTCAGTAGCTCAGGGCTGTCAACATCTGGAGTTACATCGCCAAGCTGCTTGTAAACCTGTGCAAGGCTTGATGCGCCCAGTCGGTTTTTACCCGCGCCTAAGTCAACTAAAATAAGTGATGTATCGCCTTTATCAGTACGTAACTGCGGAGTCACTGTTTTACGCACGTCGTCAACACGGCCAAAAGCAGTAATAATAAGTGATAACGGAGAAGTAACTGATTGCTCAGCACTATCGTCCTCGTTTTTCCATGTCGTTTTCATCGACATAGAATCCTTACCTACAGGGATAGTTAAACCAAGCGCAGGACAAAGCTCTTCGCCCACCGCTTTTACAGCTTCGTAAAGGCCGGCGTCTTCACCAGGGTGACCGGCTGCAGCCATCCAGTTAGCCGATAGCTTAATGTTCTCTAGGCTGCCAATGTTGGCACAGGCAATATTGGTTAGTGACTCTGCCACGGCTAAACGCGCCGATGCACCATAATTTAATAGTGCTGCCGGCGTGCGCTCACCCAGTGACATAGCTTCACCGTGATAAGTGTCGTACGTTGCTGCGGTAACTGCACAGTTAGCCACAGGTACTTGCCAAGGGCCCACCATTTGATCTCGTGCTACTAAACCGGTAACCGAGCGATCGCCAATAGTAATTAAGAATGTTTTTTCTGCAATAGTAGGTAAGCGTAATAAACGCTGAGCAGCCTCAGCTATATCAATCGACTCTGCATCAATTGCCTTACCGGTAACTTGCTTTGAAGTTACATCGCGATGCATTTTAGGTGCTTTACCTAATAATACATCAAGCGGCAAATCAACAGGGCTGTTATCAAAGTGGCTGTCGGCAACAGTTAAGTGGCGCTCTTCTGTGGCTTCACCTATTACTGCGTACTGCGCACGTTCGCGCTTACAAATGGCTTCAAAACGATCAAAGTCTTCAACCGCTACAGCCAGTACATAACGTTCTTGCGATTCGTTACACCAAATTTCGTGTGGGGCCATGCCCGGCTCATCGTTAGGAATATCACGTAGTTGGAATTTACCACCACGGCCACCATCATCTACAAGCTCAGGAAACGCATTCGATAAACCACCGGCGCCTACATCGTGTATAAACGCAATTGGGTTTTCATCCCCTAGTTGCCAACACTTATCGATCACTTCTTGGCAACGGCGTTCCATTTCTGGGTTTTCACGCTGTACAGAAGCAAAATCTAAATCTTCGTTTGATTGGCCCGATGCCATGCTTGACGCTGCACCGCCGCCTAAACCAATGTTCATTGCAGGGCCACCTAGTGCAATAAGTTTTGCACCGACTGGAATATCCCCTTTTTGAACATGATCAGCACGAATATTACCTAAACCACCTGCAAGCATAATAGGCTTGTGGTAACCACGCACCTCTTCACCATTGTGACTTGTTACTTTTTCTTCGTAGGTACGGAAGTAACCTAATAAGTTAGGACGTCCAAACTCATTATTAAATGCCGCGCCACCTAAAGGGCCGTCCATCATAATATCAAGCGCATTTACGATACGATTAGGCTTACCAAAGTCGCTTTCCCACGGTTGCTCGTAACCCGGAATACGTAAGTTAGAAACAGTAAAACCAACTAAACCCGCTTTTGGCTTAGAGCCGCGGCCTGTTGCGCCTTCATCGCGAATTTCACCACCTGAGCCTGTAGCCGCACCAGAAAATGGGGCTATAGCTGTTGGGTGGTTATGGGTTTCTACCTTCATTAAAATTTCTATGTCTTCTTGATGATACGCATATTCACCTTGCGCATTCGGGAAGAAACGACCCGCTTTTGAGCCCTTCATTACTGCTGCGTTATCTTTGTACGCCGACAGCACATTTTCAGGATTGTGCTCAAATGTATTTTTGATCATTTTAAACAGCGATTTAGGCTGCTCAATACCATCGATTGTCCAATCAGCATTAAATATTTTATGACGACAATGCTCAGAGTTTGCTTGCGCAAACATAAATAACTCTATGTCGTTAGGGTTACGGCCTAACTTTTTAAAGTTTTCTACTAAATAGTCTATTTCGTCATCAGCAAGCGCAAAACCTTGTTCAACGTTTGCCGCAGCCAATGCTTCGCGCCCGCCACCTAAAATGTCAACTGATGACATTTCGCGAGGTGAGTCATTGCGGAATAACTGCGCTGCAGAAGCAAGTTCGCTATGCGTTGCCTCGGTCATACGGTCGTGTAATAACGCCGTTACTTGAGCAAGCTGCTCTGCACTTAGTTCACCTTCTACGTAATAAGCAATACCACGCTCAACACGGTGAACCTGTTTAAGGCCACAGTTATGCGCTATGTCAGTTGCTTTAGATGCCCATGGTGAAATGGTGCCAGGGCGAGGGGTAACTAAAATAAGTGTGCCAGCTGGGGTATGCTCGGCAATAGTTGGACCGTAAGTAAGTAGTTTTTCAAGCTTAGTTTGCTCATCAACACTCAAAGGCGAGGTTAAATCGGCAAAATGTGCATACTCGGCATATACATTGGTGACTGGAAGTTGCGATAGTTTGCAACGCGCTAAAATTTTATTAACTCTGAACTCTGAAAGTGCTGGTGCACCACGAAGGATCAACATAGATAATTTCATCCGGGGTTAGGGATTGAACGATATTTTAGGCGGGCATTATAGTCTATGTAGCACCGAGTTTTAACTCCAAATTGCGCTTTTCAGAAAATTAACTTTTTATTTATATAAACACCAGCAAAATTACCAATAAAAGCTAAACGCTAAGTGACGCCATAGTGAAGTTTTGGTATAACGGGGTATGAGCTTTATGGGGCGGTTAATGTTGAAAGAAAAGCTAATAATTATCATCACTTTAGTTATGTTGTTGTGTGCGTGTAATATGCAGGAGCAACAAACTCAACTTGCCCAAATTAAAGCACAAAACAAAATACGTGTAGGTACCCTTGCCAGTGCCAGCAACTACTACCAAGCCGTGCAAGGCGAGCAAGGTTTTGAATACGAGCTATCTCAAGCTTTTGCCGACTACCTAGGTGTTGAACTAGAAATAGTTCCGTTTTTTAATTTATCAGATATGTTTGAGCGCCTTGAAAGTGGTGATTTAGACTTAATAGCCTCAGGACTTACCTACAACAAAGTACGTGCACAGCAATATCGCTATGGCCCCACTTACAGAACAATTAGCCAAAAGTTGGTTTATAAACAAGGTCGAGTTCGCCCACGTGAATTTGACGACCTTGATGGAAACTTTACAGTTATAGCCAAAAGTAGCCACTCTTTAACCTTACAAAAAATAAAAAAGAGTAACCCAGATTTAACTTGGCAAGAAACCGAAGAACTCGATGAAGAGGAGCTTTTACAAGCAGTTATCGATGGCGAAATAGATTACACCCTCGCCGACTCACACACGCTTTCGCTGTTTAGACGTTACCACCCAAATTTAAGTATTGGCTTTTCAGTTACCCGAAATGACCCCATAGCTTGGATCCTTAATAAATCAAAAGATGATTCGCTTTATGCACTGCTAGTGCCCTTTTTTGGTGACGTAAAACAAAGTAACCAGCTGTATGTGCTCGAAGAAAAGTACTTTGGGCACGTACGCCAGTTTAACTACGTTAATACGCTTGCGTACATTGAAGCTATAAAAGAAACGCTACCCACTTACAGGCCTTGGTTTGAGCAATATGCAGGTAGCCTTGACTGGCGCTTACTTGCTGCGCTTAGCTACCAAGAATCTATGTGGAACCCTCGCGCTAAATCGCCTACAGGTGTAAGAGGCATTATGATGCTGACACGCAGTACCGCTAAACAGGTGGGCGTAACAAATAGGTTAGAGCCAGAGCAAAACATCCGTGGCGGAGCTAAATACTTAGCTAAGCTCGTTAAACGCATCCCCGACAGAATCCCGCAGCCCGATAGAACTTGGCTTGCACTGGCAGCCTATAATGTAGGTTGGGGGCACGTTAACGACGCGCGCATTATTACCGAACAACAAGGGGCGAGCCCTGATAAATGGGCCGATGTAAAAAAGCGCTTACCACTTTTAATCAAAAAACGTTATTACCGTAAAACCCGTTACGGCTATGCACGTGGCGATGTTGCGGTAAAATATGTTGATAACATTCGCAGGTATTACGATGCACTTGTATGGCTTGATGAAAATAATGCCCTAGCGCCAGAGCCAAAACCTGAATCAGAACCTGAAGCACCTAAAGTTGAAAAAGCAGCTCAACCAAGCAAAGAGCCTATAAACAACGATAAAACCGAACCTACCCCTTCGCCTTCACCTGAAGAAAAAAGTAAGCAAGGTGAAAATAACACGCAGCAGTCTCAGTAAAGCGTTTATATTTACGTTTTTAAATGGGCTATTCAGGCCTGTGAAACATTAAAATGTGGGCATTAAACGATTCTTTCCTCGTTTTAACAGGCGCTAATTTCCCCTTCAGGCCTAACCACTCTAGTAACTAAATTAAAAATCTGTTTACTTGTCATGAAATGATCACTAATGTGTGTTTATAGTATATTTACCTGATTTTTAATATATATCTTGTGCCTTTCTCACTCTCACGCATTAGGAGAACACATGCTAAAACGTAGACGCACGCAAAAACTAAAACGCAATATTATTCATTCAACAGCCACCAGACGTCGTATTATGCTACGTAACTTACATAAAAAAATTATTTGGCGTCGTCGCATGTTTGCGATGCAGCAAATGATAGAAGTAGATTCAGATAAGGCTAACTAGTCACTAATTTGACGAGCTGCTTTTTTAGCCGCTTTAATTTGTTCTCGGCGTTGTTTAAAAAACGCCGAAATAGTACTACCACAGGTTTGACCAAGCACCCCACCTAACACCTCTACCTGATGGTTCAGCCTCGGCTCTTGCAATAAGTTCATAATCGACCCAGCCGAGCCTGTTTTAGCATCAGGCGCACCGTACACAAGGCGCTTTATTCTGCTATGCACTAACAGCCCCGCACACATAGAGCATGGCTCTAACGTAACGTACAAAGTGCAATCAATTAAACGGTAATTATTTAAAGCTCTCCCTCCTTCACGCACTGCAATCATTTCGGCGTGCGCAGAGGGGTCATTATCAGTAATTGAACGATTATAACCCGCTGCAATAAGCGTGTTATCTTTCACAAGGACAGCTCCTACCGGAATTTCGCCCAATTGCTGCGCCTTATTGGCATAAACTAATGCCTGCTCCATCCAATACTCATCGCTTTTTAGATCGTTCATAGTGCTTACTTTAAATAAATTTTCTTTCGGTATTATATCAACTTGCCTGTTTAAAATGCGTAATTGATTAAATTATTGCAAAAATAAAACAAAATAATGTGGTTTATCGTGGCTCATAGAGTGTGATTTACGCTATAATCTCACGCTTTTTTTATTTAGCTCACAACACAGGTAGCAAATGAAATTTCCTGGACGCCGCAGACATAAACATTATTTTCCAGTGGAAGCTAAAGATCCACTTACTAATCAGCTAAACGCAACTGAGCGATTACAACGTAGCTACATTACGGGTATCGATCAGATCGTTGTTGATATTGAGGCCAAAGTCGATCAGGCTTTTTTAGACGAGTTTCAACTTCGCCGAGGAATGTCGCAAGTTATTGATAGCGATATTACTAACGCACTTTACGACCGTTTAAAACTAAACGACATGGTTGATTACGAATTTGCCGGTGGCACCATTGGTAACACAATGCATAACTACTCTGTACTAGCAGATGACCGTTCAGTATTGCTCGGTGTTATGAGTGAAAACATAAAAATTGGCAGCTATGCCTACCGCTTTTTATGTAACACATCAAGCCGCGTTGATTTAGACTATTTACAACCAGTAGATGGCCCTATTGGCCGTTGTTTTACCTTAATTGATGAAACAGGCGAGCGTACATTCGCAATTAGCGCCGGTTTAATGAATCACTTAAAGCCTGAGTCTATCGATAAACACTTAATTGAGCAGTCATCAGCACTTGTGATCAGCGCCTACCTAATGCGTACACAGGGTGATGAAACAATGACTGAAGCAACCATGCAAGCAGTTAAATACGCTAACGATGCAGGTGTACCGGTAGTTTTAACACTCGGCACTAAGTTTTTAATTGAGCAAGATCCAACCTGGTGGGCTAACTTTGTAAACGAGCATGTCGATATACTTGCCATGAACGAAGAAGAAGGGCTAGCAATTACTGGCTTTGAAGACCCATTATTAGCCGCAGACAAAGCACTTGACTGGGTAGACTTAGTTATTTGTACCGCTGGCGAAAAAGGCTTATTTATGGCCGGTTACGTTGATGAGAGCTTTAAACGTGCAACCGAGTACCCACTATTACCAGGTGCCATTGCCGATTTTAATCGCTATGAATTTTCTCGTGCAATGAAAAAATCCGATTGCGAAAACCCGATAAAAGCGTATAGCCATACGGCGCCATTCATGGGTGGGCCTGATTCAATCAAAAACACCAATGGTGCTGGCGATTGTGCGTTGGCTGCCGTGTTACACGATTTATCAGCAAACGTTTATCATAAGTTAAATGTCGCTAACTCAGCAAAACACGAACAAAAGGCCATTACCTACTCTTCTCTTGCACAAATTAGTAAGTACGCTAACCGCGCAAGTTACGAGGTATTAGTACAGCACTCTCCACGTTTATCACGTGGGCTGCCAGAGCGCGAAGACTGCCTTGAGCAAGTGTACTGGGACCAATAAATAGGGAGCTTTACGTGCTCCCTATTGCGGTATTTTAGAAAATCGAAATATCGAGCTTTTTAGATAGCAGCTCTAATGCTGCTATCCCCGCCACCGAGTTACCAAATTCATTAAGCCCTGGTGAATATACTGCCACTGTAAACTTACCCGGTAATACCGCTAATATAGTGCCTGACACACCCGATTTACCCGGCATTCCCACTCTGTAGCCAAAGTCACCTGCCGCATCATATAAGCCGCTGGTGAATAAAATCGAATTTAATTGTTTATTCTGGCGACTACTCAAAACTCGCTTACCCGAGCTGTAATCAACCCCTTTATTCGCTAAAAAGTTATACGCTCTAGCTAGCTCAATACAGTTAAGCTCAATCGCACAAAAATTGAAGTAAGACCAAAGTACGTCATCGACGTCATTCTCAAAATTACCAAACGACTTCATTAAATGCGCCATTGCCGCATTTCTATGCCTAAACTCGTACTCAGAATTGGCCACTTTTTTATCAATCACTATTGCACTATTACCTGCAAGTAGCCTAAACGTTTCAAGCATTGAGTGGCGAGGTGCTGATAACCGACTGTACAAAGCATCGCACGTCACAATCGCGCCAGCATTAATGAAAGGGTTACGTGGTACGCCTTTTTCAAACTCTAACTGCGTAAGAGAATTAAACGCGGTACCAGAGGGCTCTTTGCCTACCCGATGCCATAGTTCATCGCCATAGCGCTGTAGCGCCATTGTGAGTGTCATTACTTTAGAAACTGACTGAATAGTAAAACGTTTTGAGCAATCACCCGCACAAATGGTTTCGCCATCAGTGGTATAAATAGCAATAGAAAACTGCTCGCTAGAAACCTCAGCAAGTGCAGGTATATAGTCCGCAACTTTACCTTGTGATAACAAAGGGCGCACTTCGTGTGCTATTTCATCTAGTACAGTTTGGTAGTCAGCAGTGGGCAATTGACACCTCTATTTTGGCATTTATAAAAATTTGATTTTAACACGCACAACTTCTGCACGCCTAGCTATGTTACATGAATAAAATAGCAGATAAGCATGAACTTAATGTTTATTTTCAAAGTGATATTTTCTATATCAAAGTAATACCAATCCGCAATAAGCCTTAATCATTTTGCGAGGCTATAAAAAACTGATTACACTCAGCACGATGTGCGCCGTGACTTTGCTTCAGGAGCTTAGCGTTATATAGGGATATGAATGTTATGGCTCAAAGAATTTACAAGGGCGGGCATTACAGAGACTGAGTTAGTATGAGATCTTGGCTTTTTATTAAGCCCCAGACAGCAAAAAACCCGTTACATCGCTGTAACGGGTTTCTTTAATTTGAATCCTGGTAATGTCGTAGTGCCCACAGCGATGGAGAGTCAAATAGCAAATACTACACTATCATTGGCCGGGGCTCGCCTTCGAGCTGTTTTGTTTAACTACTGAGTTTGGCATGGGCTCTTGGTTATTTACTAAACCCCAGACAGTAAAAAACCCGTTACACCGCTGTAACGGGTTTCTTTAATTTGAATCCTGGTAATGTCATAGTGCCCAC
>BJUT01000019.1 GCA_007988745.1 Pseudoalteromonas atlantica | reverse complement strand
CCAAACATACTGCTGCAAATTCGACCATCAAAGAACAACACGCCCTAAAGTTTACACTCGACAAATTTTAGCAATTTTAATAACGTGCACAGCATTAGAGTTAATGAATAAAAGCCCATGAAAACAAATTTAATAACCCGCGAAGGTTACTTACAATTACAGCAAGAGCATGACCATTTATGGAACGTTAAACGCCCTGAAGTCACTAAAATAGTGAGTTGGGCGGCAAGCCTTGGCGATCGCTCAGAAAATGCAGACTATCAATATAATAAACGCTTACTGCGCCAAATTGATCGTCGTGTTCGGTATTTGCGCAAACGCCTACCCGATTTAAAAGTTATTGATTACTCGCCGCAGCAAGACGGTAAAGTATTTTTTGGCGCATGGGTAGAAATAGAAAACGAGCAAGGCGAGGTTAAAAAATTTAGAATTGTAGGGCCTGATGAAATATACGACCGTAAAGACTACATATCAATTGACTCACCTATGGCACGCGCCCTGATAAAAAAACAAGTAGACGATGATTTTGAGGTACCTACACCGCAAGGTAAAAAAGAATGGTATGTAAATAGTATTGAATATCAAAAATAGCCCCCCCATAACATTATTAATAAATAACTACTTTGATTCAGATCAGGTAAATTTTTTATTGTGTAATATATCTCATTAGGATATATATTGGTTTAGCAGGTTTATCTTTAACCTGATTTTTAAGGTAGTGGCTATGTCAAACTTAGTACAGCGCATATGTAGTAATGCCGTATTGTTTGCACTTTTAATGAGTGTGAGTTTGACTCTGCATGCCAATACCACCGAAGTAAGTATAGATAACGCCAGTGTATCTAATCATTTTATCGCTTGTGAATTTCCTGACCAAACAACCCCCGACATTGACTTAGATTCTCATGTTAATGCATTTGCTATTAGGTTG
Source organism: Pseudoalteromonas atlantica (assembly GCA_007988745.1). Lineage (GTDB taxonomy): Bacteria > Pseudomonadota > Gammaproteobacteria > Enterobacterales > Alteromonadaceae > Pseudoalteromonas > Pseudoalteromonas atlantica. The sequence continues at coordinate 64,680 of BJUT01000019.1, read as the reverse complement.
TTTCAACCGCTACCTAATGCTGTTTCATCTTTTTACCAAAGTACAAACCTATACCGTCCTTTTAGTACGGCATATCAACGTGGTCCACCTAGCTATTTAATTTAATTCACAATTTTACTTTTTGATTAAATTTTATAACTAATAAGGTGACTACTATGTCTAACTTTAAAGAATTACGTACCCAAAATATTTCTCATGGCGTTATTGCAAGCACGTTTGAAGATCAACAAGCCACTATTGATTTAACATCTCCGGCTTTAACTGTAATCAATAACTTTACCCAAAAAACGCCAATTCGCGCTCAATACGACACTCCTATTAGCGAGGCGCTTAAACAAGTACTAGCAGAGCACTCTGACTATGTATTGGTGACTGATGATGCGCAAAAATTAATTGGTATTGTTTCAAGTGCTGACCTACAAAGCGCTAAAATTACGGCCATTGCACAGCGTTTAAATACCAGCCGCAATGAAGTGAGCTTACGCTACATTATGACACCTATTAGCCAACTTAATGGCGTAAGTATGCAAAGCCTAAGCTATGCAAGTATTGGTGATGCACTACAAACAATGGAGCATCAAGGCAGCATGTTTTTATTAGCAACAACCACTAATAACGAAATATGCGGGTTAATCTCGGCGCGTCAAATAGCTAAAACATTGCATATTCCAGTGCATATTACTCCAATTGCTCACACGTTTAGTGATGTTTTAGAAAGCGTAGAGCACCCTCACTAAAGCGCGCTTTTACGCTTTGTAAGCTCAGCCAAGCCAACCATCTTAAAGCAAGCAAAATTGCTTGCTTTAAGAGCTTTTTATTACAACCTGCTGTGATATTATTCAACTAATAAATACCTGCCAAACTCATTAAATAGCAACTTTAATAAGCTGGGTATAACAGTACCAGAGGGATTTTCTGGTTTTATTTTTTGTATTAAAAGGTTTATGCATGAGCGATATCTCTGCACGTTTAGCCACTGAGCTAAATGCACAACAGCAACAAGTTGTTGCTGCTACAAAATTACTTGATGAAGGCGCAACGGTTCCTTTTATTGCGCGTTACCGTAAAGAAATTACCGGTGGATTAGACGACACGCAATTACGCCTTTTAGAGCAACGTTTGTCGTACTTGCGCGAGCTTGAAGAGCGCCGCAGCTTTATTTTATCAACCATCGAATCGCAAAATAAATTAACGCCAGCACTTAGTGCCGATATTACCAGCGCACAAAGTAAAACTGAGCTTGAAGATTTATACCTTCCTTATAAAGCTAAACGCCGTACCAAAGGGCAAATAGCCATTGAAGCAGGCCTTGAGCCACTTGCCGATGCGCTATTTAACGACGCAAACTTAGAGCCAGAGCAACAAGCGCAGCAGTTTATAAATGCCGACAAAGGCATTGCTGATACCAAAGCAGCCCTTGATGGCGCTAAATTTATTTTAATGGAACGCTTTGCAGAAGATGCCAAGTTATTAGCTAAATTCAGAAGCCACATTAGCCAACACGGCGCTATACAAAGCACACTTATTGACGGTCAAGAACAAGCCGGTAGTAAATACCGCGACTACTTTGACCATCAGGAACCTCTTAAAAAGGTCCCTTCTCACCGCGCACTTGCTATGTTGCGCGCGCGTAACGAAGGTATTTTGCAGCTGAGTATTAACCCAGAGCCAAGCAGCGAAAATGCAGCCCAGCTATGCGCGCAAATGATTGCTGATCACTACCGCTTAGATGTGAAATATAAAGCAGCTAGCGCATGGCTATTAAGTGTTGTGCAGTGGGCATGGAAAATAAAGCTTGGCCTACACCTAGAAAATGAATTTTTAGCAGCCATGCGAGAAAAAGCCGAAACCGGCGCTATAGATGTATTTGCTAAAAACTTAAAAGACTTACTTATGGCCGCCCCTGCTGGGCCGCGTACCACGCTTGGTCTAGATCCTGGTTTGCGAACTGGCTGTAAGATTGCCGTAGTTGATGGCACAGGTAAATTGCTTACAACCCAAACTATTTTCCCTCACGCACCACAAAATCACTGGGAAAAATCGTTACGTACATTAGAGCAACTATGTCGCCAGCATAAAGTAGAACTTATTGCGATTGGTAACGGAACCGCATCACGCGAGTCTGACAAGCTAGTAGGCGAACTGATTAAGGCCAATGCTGAGCTTAAATTAAACAAAATTATGGTAAGCGAAGCCGGTGCGTCTGTTTACTCTGCGTCTGAATTTGCAGCGAATGAATTTCCTAACTTAGATGTGTCTTTACGTGGCGCGGTATCTATTGCGCGTCGCCTGCAGGACCCACTTGCCGAGCTTGTTAAAATTGAGCCAAAATCAATTGGTGTAGGCCAATACCAGCACGATGTATCGCAAAGCCAATTAGGCCAAACACTGACCGCAGTAGTAGAAGACTGTGTAAACTCAGTGGGTGTTGATTTAAATATGGCCTCGGTGCCGCTTCTTACTCGCGTATCGGGGTTAAATAAAACCTTAGCGCAAAATATAGTAAATTACCGCGACACTAACGGCACGTTTACTAAGCGTAGCGAACTTAAAAAAGTTGAGCGTTTAGGACCAAAGGCGTTTGAACAAGCAGCAGGCTTTTTGCGTATTAATCAGGGTAAAGACCCACTTGATAACTCATCAGTTCACCCTGAGGCTTATCCTGTTGTAAAACTTATTTGTGAGCGTAACAACCTTGATGTAAATAGCTTAATAGGCAATAGCGAGTTTTTAAATAAGCTGGTTGCTAATGACTACACCGACGAGAAGTTTGGTTTACCTACCGTTACCGACATCATTAAAGAGCTAGATAAGCCTGGGCGCGATCCTCGTCCTGAGTTTAAAACTGCTGAATTTAAAGCCGGTGTAGAAAAAATCACAGACCTAAAACCCGGTATGATTTTAGAAGGTGTGGTTTCTAACGTTGCTAACTTTGGTGCGTTTGTTGATGTAGGTGTTCACCAAGATGGCCTAGTGCATATTTCGGCAATTACTAATAAGTTTATCTCTGATCCGCGCGAAGTAGTAAAAGCCGGTGACATTGTAAAAGTAAAAGTGGTTGAGGTAGATGCCCCACGTAAGCGCATTAGCTTTACTATGCGCTTAGATGATGAAATAGACACAAGCAATAAACCCGCTGCCGCGCCGCAAAAGCAACGCAGTAATCAGGGCCAGCAACCGCGTGCAGCAAAACCAAAGCGCGATAACGGTAACGCCATGATGGGTAATGCCTTTGCCGATGCATTTGCTAATGCAAAAGTAAAAAAATAATACCCGTTTGCTTCATTAAGTGATCTCTCCTCAAACTAAAAAGCCGCTCATTGAGCGGCTTTTTTAATTATGCTTTGGTTTTAACCAAACGCAGAAAAACCACTCTCGTTTTGGGGTGAGCTAGTCATTTGATAAAAATTGGCTATACGGCCAGCTCGTGCGTCTACTTCTGGGTCGCGTGCTTGCTCTGTATTAGTATCGCTTTGAGACTCAGCGGTGCTGGTTTCGTTTATTGATAACGCACTTTGTGGCTCTTGTGCTTGCGCTTCATCGTCAGCAGGGGCTGATAATTCAGCTTGCGCTGCGGCCATTTTTTGGGTTGCATCAGCAGCAATGGCTCTATCTGCACTAGAAGGTTCAGCAGGGGCAAGTGCGGCTGCACGTACCGTTTGCATTTTATCTATAGTGGCTTGAGGATCGCCGGGGATTTCAGATACATCAATTTGTACCTCACCGCCAACAGCGTAATTAGTGCCATCTGGTCCACGTTGGTATTCATAACTTGGTGAGCCTGCATACTGCCCACCCACCGATGCATGAGCTTGTTCGTGCACACGCACTTCAGTATCGCGCGCTTTAAGCTCTTCAATTTGCTGCTGTTCTAATTCTAGCTGTTGCTGATCTTGCTCTTCTTCGGGGGTGTCTTCGCTTGCTTGTTGGTTTTGTTGCTGTTCGCTATCTGAATCTTCGCTGCCTTGCTGACGCTGCTCAACAGCTTGCTCATCACTGAGTTTACCGGTTGCATCGTAGGTGGCGGCTTCTGCACTGCTTGGCAGTTTTGCTTTATCAGCATCGCTTTGCGCTTTGGTTTCGGTATTACTGGCGCTATTGGGTGCAGGGGCAGGAATAACTTCGCGCAGTTGGTTGTCACGCCGAGCGGTTTCAGTATAAACATTGGCGGTGTTTATATTGATAGATGGAAAAGGCGTGACAATATTCATAACGTTTAAACTTTAATATCGATTAGCGTACCAAGCACTTCATCTGCAGTTTGAATAGATTGCGTGTTTGCCTTGGCATTAAACTCTTCAACTTTTAAATTAACAAGCGCTTCGTCAACCCGAGCTGGTTGTGCAACAGGCGCTGTTACAGCCTCTTCAGGTCGCGCAGCTGTTAACTGGCGCTGTTGGGCTAGTTGCGTATCGTCTTGCTCTTCAATGGTGGCACGGTTTATCTCTGCGCTTGCTCGTTCTATACCTTGGCTTGCACGATTAAACCCTTCTACACCACTATTAAATACTGAACCAATAGCCATGCTGTACCTCCAAAAATAAATATTGTTTAATTATCGCTCACTTCATGGGCAAAATAAAGCTTTAAACAGTACCTTTCTTTAGGCTATTTTAAAGCATTGATTTAACGGCAGATAAAAACTCTTTTTTATGAGAAATAAACGGTGCATGGGAGGCTTTATCTAGTACTTCGTATTCAAACTCAGTATTTAGTGCTGCCATTTTATTAATTGCTTTGTAAGGTACCAGCGCATCTAAACGGCCAAATATCGCTTTTATAGGCACTGGGCAATGCGCAAATACGTTGCGTAAATCATCATTGTGTAAAATATTTAAGCCCGCACTTAATGCCTCACTTTTAGGCGCGTTGTACTGATTTAGCAAGTGCTTTAGCTGCTTTATATCATCGCGTGCCGACTCACTACCCATGGCCTGAATAGCTAAAAAGCGCTCTATGGTTTTTTCTCGCTGATTAACTAATTGCTCTTTAAATTGCTCAAGCACGCTGGTTTTTATTCCAGGCCAATCATCTGCCTCGGCAAAAAAAGGGCTTGAGGCAACTAAAATTACTTTTGCTACTTTATCTGGCCAATGTTTAGCAATATAAAGTGCGAACAATCCTCCTAGCGACCAGCCCATTAAAATAGAGCCAGGGCTAAGTTGCTCGCTTACGATTTCAGCTGCATCGTGTAAATTATAAGGGCTTGGGCAGCTATTGCTGTTGCCAAAGCCAGGCAGGTCAATACTGCGCACCGAGCCACTGTATAAAAACGTTAACTCTGGCTGCACTAATTGCCATACGCCTTGGTTCATGCCCCAACCATGTAATAAAACTAACTCGCTTTGCATATTTGCCTAACCTTAACCAAACTTAGCCACATCATAACGCTTACATTGACGAAAGCAACGCAAGGAGCAACCAATGCAACACTCATTTTTTAATTGGTTATTTCCCTCTTATTGCGTGCAATGTCAGGGAGTTATTAGTGCTCAAGAGGGATTATGCGACTATTGCTTAGCGGATTTAAGCGTGTTTGATTTAAATAAGCACAGTAATTTATTGCACCGCCCGGATATTGTAGAAATGTTTCCGCATTGCGAGTTTGATAAGCTCTTTGCCTGTGCTTTTTATCAACCCCCTTTTGAGCATTGGCTTAAACGGCTCAAATTTAATAATCAAATTCACTATAAAAAAGCGCTGCAACAAGTAATTAAACGCCAGCTAACGGTGTTTTTTGAAAATTTAACTACCCAGCCCGACATAGCTATTATTTTACCTTTGCACCGAGGGCGCTTTTTAACGCGCGGGTTTAATCAGGTAAGCCAAGTGTGGCAACCGTGTTTGGCAAAACATATTTGTATAAGTAATGCGCTAATACGCAATAAAGCCACGCAAGCACAGTCACAATTATCTAGAGCTAAGCGGATTAAAAATGTAAAAAATGCCTTTGTATGCACACAAGATATGAGCGGTAAAACGGTGGTTATTGTAGATGATGTAATGACCACAGGCGCCACGCTCAACGCGGCTACCCGAGTATTAAAGCAAGCGGGCGCTAAACAAGTCTGGGCTTTTGCTACGTGTTTAACGCCACTTTAAAGGGGTAGTTAATCACCTCTTACTCTAAATGTGTGGCCAAAAAATAAAGCATTACTGAGTAATCGGCTTGTGCCGTACCAGTATCCTCTAAATACAGGGTTATCTGTCATCGCAATAACACTGCCACGCCCGTATGAGTGGGCCATCATGGCTGCTGCACCGGCAATTTGCTGCTCATTTACGCCATCGGTAAACCCTGCTAATAGTGGTTTTTGCGGGTAAGTGAGTATGTTTACAAACGGGGCGGATGATTTTTCTAATAACCAGGTACTATTTTTAAATACAGGCAGCGTTTCGCGATTAAGCGAAAACGTTAGTGGATGCGTGGTGTCTACATCGGTATTAAAAATAGCGCCGGCTATACGTTGTCGCCCAGCTAAATGATCTTTATCTGCGTAATTTAGCCCTTGAGTATTAAAAGCGCTGGCTACATCTTGCCTAGATAAATAATTAGCCTTGAGTAATTGCTGATCAGCTAAAAATTTAGCGCCGCCTTTGTGGCCCCAAATTACGCCGCCTTTTCTTACCCAGCTTTTAATAGCAACTTTATCACTATCGGGTAAGCCCGAATAATTGCCATTAGCTAGTACAATGTGGCTGTAATTATTTAAATCTAAGCTACCTAAACGCTCCATTTCTACTATGGTCGGAGAAATACCAACAAAGCGGTCAAGGTAATACCATGCTTCACCCGCTTCGTATTGGCTTACGCCTTTACCGCCCACAAGCAGTACTTTTGGCTCGTTTAATACCGCCATAGTGCGCGAGCCTAAATCGGCGCCTTTCCCTGTAAGACCAGTGGTAATAGGCTTTATCGCAATACCAAACTGGGTTTGAGCATCGTTTAAAATAGCCACCCAATCAGGGTTCGTCTGCAGCCCTGCGGGGACAATAATGCTGCCAGGTGCAAAGTCTATTTCGGTGGTGCTGCTTTTAGCTGTTAAGGCGCTTAACGCGACACGCGCTTTAATACCTTGCTTTAGCAAGCTATTTAGCATTTTAGGCGCTAAGTAATCGTCCCAGGCAAAGCCAAATGCATAACTTTGCTTTAACGCAGCAAATGATGGTTTAACTGCTTTTTGCCACGCAGTGCTGGCTACTTCTAAGCCCCAGCTACTTTTTACTTGTGCAAACTCTAAATTAAAAGCATGGGCGAGTGTCCAGCCTGACACATCATAAAATGTGTTATCGGCAAAACTTTTTTGCTCACTAAAAATAGCTTTTACTAAACGAAACTGTGGCTGAGCTAACGGCACAAAATAACTCTGGGTGCTAAAGTTTTTGCCATTGGCTTTTAGTGCCTTTGTAAGTGGATAGGCGTTAATTTGATGCTGCTTTAACAGGTTTAAAAATAGTTTAATCCGGGTGTTGTCTTTAGCGCCCTCAACCACATAGCCTTCAAAACTTTCATCATGTGCTAAATCAATTGCTTGGTTATAAAATTTAGCCTGATAGGTTAATAGCGCCTCGCGGTTATCTACCGCTGCTTTAAAGGTTGATAGGCTTGTTAGTAACTGATTTTTAATAGTAAAAGGAAACGTAAGCGTACCATTTATGGTTTCTTGTACATGCCCACGTGAGCTGGCTTGCTCAAATAAAATACCTATACCGCCGTTTACATCGGGGTAGGTTGAACCCTTGCCGTAATAAAAGTCGTCAAAGCTTTCTTCGGTAAAATAAAGGGCATTATTTTTATCTAAAGTTTTAGCATGGTAATTGGCTATGGCTTTAGTAAGCGTTACGTTTTCATCTGGGGTAATTGGGTGCTTGCGACTGGCAATGCCAGGTTGAAAAAAGTAGCTGCTGTTTGGGCCCATTTCATGAAAGTCGGTAAGAATATTTGGCTTCCATTGATGAAACTTAGCAATGCGTGCACGCGACTCTGGGTGTTGTAGTAACAACCAATCGCGGTTTAAATCAAACCAATAGTGATTTGTACGGCTACTTGGCCAGCTTTCTACGTGTTCACGCGTTTTAGGGTCGCTTGATAAGTTCATCCCCCGATTACTATTAGCCCAATTAGCAAAGCGAGCCAAGCCATCGGGGTTAAGTGAAGGGTCGAGCAAAATAACGGTATTATTTAATAGTTTTTCTATTTCTGGGCCTTGCGCTGCAGCAAGGTAATACGCAACCAATAAAGCGGCATTGCTGCCTGATGACTCATTGCCATGCACACTGTACCCCATCCAAACTACAGCAGGCTCATTTTGTGTGTTTTTAGCTTGCTCACTGTTTGTTAAACGGGCTAAGTGCGCTTGGCGAATTTGCTCTAAGTTAGCTAGTTTTTCAGCGCTGCTAATACTTAGCATCACAAGCGGACGTTGCTCGTGTGTGCGCCCTATTACTTCAAAATTTATACGATTACTTTTTTGCGCTAGAATTTCCATGTAACGCACCAGTTGGTCGTGCCTTACATGCCACTCACCTACTTCGTAACCAAGTACGTCTTGTGGGGTGGGTATTGTTTTATCAAACTCTACATCTTGTTCAAAATAATACGAAAGTGGTTTTGCCATACTTGAAAAGCTAAGCATTGCCACCATTATAGTTACTATCCAGCGCATATAAATCACTCTAAAAATGTTTGTTATTTGCACGCTAGCATTGCTTAAAATAGATGCCAACTTTTTACGCTCAACACTAGCCGCAACACGATGAGCGGAGTATGATATGCAGTATCCGAGTAATTTAGTCAAGTATAGACGGTTTTATGATTTCTATTTCCGAAACAGCACAAGCGCATTTTGCTAAACTTTTAGCAGATCAAGCACAACATACTAATATTCGTGTGTTTGTTGTAAACCCTGGTACATCACAAGCGGAATGTGGTGTTTCTTATTGCCCAGAAGACGCCGTAGAAGACAGCGATATTCGTCTTAACTTTAATGGTTTTGATGCCGTAGTAGATACAGAAAGCGCTCCTTTTTTAGAAGAAGCTGAAATTGATTTTGTTACCGACAAAATGGGCACTCAGTTAACTTTAAAAGCGCCTAATGCAAAGGCACGTAAACTAGGCGATAACGCATCGCTAAATGAGCGTGTTCAACACATGCTAGAAACCGAAGTAAACCCGCAGCTAGCTAACCACGGTGGCCAAGTAAGCCTAGTTGAAGTAACCGCTGAAGGTATTGCAGTACTTCAATTTGGTGGTGGTTGTAATGGCTGTTCTATGATCGATGTAACGCTTAAAGAAGGCATCGAGAAAGAAATGATTGCAAAGTTTGATGAAATCACCGGTGTTGCCGACATTACCGAGCACCAAGCGGGCGATCACTCTTATTACTAAGCAATAATGTTAAAGCCGCTTATTTATCGCTTAGGGAGTAACCCTAAGTTGAGTTTAACGCGCTTTTTTCGCGGCTTAGCACTGTTTGTGCTAGCCGTGATATTTATTGCCCTTGGCTACTACACCCACTTTAGCTTACAAATTATAGGTGTGGTTATTTTAATCCCGGCATTATTTTTTGCTGCATGGGGTTATAGCGGTATTTTTGCCAATCGTTTCTCGCAAGTTTTAAAAGATATGGGGCCAAAAGATCACGACCCCGACCTATGGAAATGACATGTTCGCTTAATCTAGCAGCTGATTAGTTGCTTTTAACTGCAAATACTTAATAATTAACGTAACGCCGCGCATAAGCATAAAGCAACTCATAGCCAGCCATAACGCATTATTTTGCCACTCTATAAACACCCAAAACACCCCAAAAAAGCCAACAGCAGCAGAAAGAATCATACTGTTACGCATATTTTTTGCCCGTGTAAGCCCTACAAATACGCCATCAAACAAAAAGCAGCTCATTGCTAACATAGGCAATACTATTACCCACGGTAAGTAATTTGTCGCAGCTTCTATCACCTCGGGTACATTGGTTAAAAGCTTAATAATAGCGCTGCCAAACACAGCAAAAAATACGCTGTATAACACGCCAAAAAGCATCCCCCAAAACACACTTATTTTTACCCACAATCTAATGTTATTAACGCTTCGCTGGCCTTTAGCTTGACCAACTTTGGCTTCGCTTGCATAGGCTATTCCATCAAGTGCAAAGCTTACTAACATTAAAAAATTAAGTAACACGGCATTTGCTGCAAGCGTTGTTTCGCCTATGCGGGCGCCATAAAAGGTCATAAAGCTAAAGCATAATTGCAAAATTAAAGAGCGAATAAATATATCTCTATTTAAACTAAGTAGCTCTGCCATTTTGCTAACACTGAGCCAGTTGGGCACGCTTAGCTCCACGCCTTGCTTTTTAGCGAGCTTAATCACTAGTAGCAACGCAAAAGCCAACGCGCTGTAATCTGCAATTAACGACGCCCATGCTGCTCCCGCTACTGCCCAGTCTAAATACACCACAAAATATATATCGAGCACTATGTTGGTAATATTGGTCACTAACAGCAAGTAAAATGGCCCTCGCCCATAATGTACGCCAAGCATCCAGCCAAGCAGCACTAAATTACAAAGTGCGGCAGGGGCACTAAATATACGAATACTAAAATACTGATATGCTTGAGCAAGAACCTCGCTATTTGCGCCTGATAAAAATGCAATGGCTTGTTTTATCAAGGGCGATAAGGCAATAAGCGCTAACGCCACACACACGGCAAGTAATAAGCTGCGTTTTAAAAGCGCTGCTAACTGTGTTAAGTTATTTTGCCCGTATGCTTGGGCCACTAACCCTGTGGTGCTCATACGTAAAAAACCGGCGAGCCAAAATAAAATAGAAATAACAGCTGAGCCAAGTGCGATACCCGCTAAGTAATGTGCGCTACCTAAGTGGCCAATAACAGCGGTATCAACAATTCCTAACAGTGGGACAGTAATATTTGATAATATCATTGGACCCGCTAGCAACAGCAAGCTTTTATGGTGTGCCTTATTATGTTTAAGAAATTGTTTCATTTAGTTTTAATTACTCTCATTTGTTTATCTGTACGTGCTCATGCGGCGGTTATTTTACAGTATCACCATGTAAGCGAAACCCTTCCGGCTGTGACCAGTGTAAGCGCAAATACGTTTACCAAGCATTTGAGCTACTTAAAAGAGCATAATTTTAATGTTATTGCACTAAATGAGCTAATAAGCGCTATACAACAAGGCAAAACCTTACCTGAGAAAACAGTCGCTATCACCTTTGACGATGGTTACAACAATAACTACGAACAAGCAGCGCCTATTTTAGAAAAATTTGGTTACCCCTATACTATTTTTGTAAACCCTACCCTTATTGATGAAGGCAAAGGCTACGTAATGGGGTGGGATAAATTAAAAGAGCTCGCAGGCAAAGGGGCGCTAATTGCCAATCACACTGCCCAGCATGACTACCTGCATATTAAGCTAAAAGATGAGAGCGATGCACAGTGGCAAGCACGTATAAAACAAGATATTTTGCATTCTCAACAGCGTATTAAAGAAGAAATAGGCCACGATTATAAATACCTAGCGTACCCGTATGGTGAGTTTAATAACAAACTACAAGCGCTTGTAGAAGAGCTTGGCTTTATTGGCATTGGTCAGCACTCAGGCGCTGTAAATAAAAACGCTAACTTTACCCGCTTACCGCGTTTTCCAGCCTCTGGCTTTTACAGTAAATTAGATACGTTAATTACAAAATTAAACTCTCGGGCGTTTAGTATTAAAACCCTAGATTACCAAGACAGTGTAACCTCACAAAACCCACCAACGCTCAGCATTGAATTTGAAATGGGTGATTTTCATAAAAGTCAGTTTGCGTGTTATGTCTCAAGTGTTGGGCAGGCTAAGTTAACTTGGATAAACGACACAACTGTAAAAATTGACTCGCCAAAGGCGCTAAATAAAGGCCGTTCACGCTTTAATTGTACCGCCCCTTCTATTGAGTTCCCTGGTAGTTACTATTGGTTTTCGCAGCCATGGGTTATTCAGTAGCAATTACACCTTTATAGCCTGATGCAATAAGCGCTGGGTTACTTTATCAAGCGCAACAATTTCGTGAGCGGCACCTAAATCAACCGCCGCTTTGGGCATTCCCCACACCACAGAAGAAAACTCATCCTGTGCAATGGTGTAGCCACCCGCTTGTTTAATGCTAAGCAAGCCCTTTGCTCCATCGCTCCCCATACCGGTTAGTAACGCTGCCACAATGTTTTTTGCACCGCACTCAAGTAACGAGTTAAATAATACATCTACTGCCGGTTTATGGCGGTTAACAGGCTCAGAATCATCAAGCTCGCAATATAAACTTGCCCCTCTTTTTTTTATGCTTAAGTGTAAACCACCAGGGGCTATATAAGCCCATCCTGCAGTTAGCTTGTCGCCGTGCTGCGCTTCTTTTACGTTAATTGCACAGGTGCGGTCCATACGCTGGGCAAACGAGGTACTAAATACCGGAGGAATATGCTGGGTAATCACGATCGCAGGGCAATTGGTCGGCATTTTTATAAGCACTTCTTTTATTGCTTCTGTGCCCCCTGTTGAAGCCCCTATCGCTATTACCTTGTTTAATAAAAATTGTGCATTGCTAGGTAAAGGCTCACTTACGGTGCTTACCTTTTTAAAACTTCTTACCCTTGCACCTGCCGCCACACGCACTTTTTGCTGCACAACATATGCATATTGACTCATTTGCTGCTTAACATTCACCGTTGGCTTAGCAATAAAATCCACTGCACCAAGCTCAAGCGCTTCTAAGGTGATAGGCGAGCCTTGCTGGGTTAGTGTAGAAATCATCACAACGGGCATAGGTCTTAAGCGCATTAGGTTTCTTAAAAAGCTAATGCCGTCCATTTTTGGCATTTCTACATCGAGGGTAAGCACATCCGGATTGAGCAATTTAATCATTTCTCGTGCTTGATAAGGGTCTTCAGCACAGCCAACAACCTCGATATCGCTAGCCTGAGATAATATTTCGCTCAGCAAACGCCTTATCAGTGGTGAATCATCTATTATCAGAACTTTAACCATTACGGCTCCTAAAACAGCTCTATGTTAGTCTCGGTGGCTTTATCTTGTTGCTTAAGGTTTTGCAGGTAGCGCACTTCGCGTTTTTCAATTGTATTGTTGTGCAAATTCTTCAGCTTTTTTACGTGGACTTTGCCCGTATGCGGATGAAAAAAAATTTTTCGAGGCCACGGCCCTCCCATATCTTGTGCAACAAGATTGAGCGACTCTTCCTGAATATACGCATTGGCAAAGCTAATATTACCTATCCCTATGTCGGTCATTGCGCTAATTATTTTGCCGCCACCAAAGAGTTTTATTTTTAAATTTTTTCGCGCAGCACCACCTTTGAGTACTTCGTTGATCAGGTATTCCATTGCCCAGTTTCCGTAGCGGCAGCTCAAACTATGGGCACTGTTTAATTCTAGGCCTTTTTTTACTGGCAACATAAAATGATTTACGCCACCTATACCGGCTTTTTCATCGTAAACACACGCGGCTATGCACGACCCAAGCACTGTAGAAATAAGCTCATCATTTTTTGAGACATAAAATTCGCCAGGTAATATTTTTGCCACCACGCTTGTGCGCCCTGCATCCCAGTAACGTTTTATATGTTCAAACCCTGGGAGCACCGGCCTAAACTGTGCGTGCATTGTGTTGCTTTTGATACATGGTTTTCCCTAAATTTTTAAACTCAGAATGCTCTTTTCCCATACTCTCTGAGTGCCCTAAAAACAAATAACCGTCACGATTAAGTGCATTTGCATAACGTTTAAACAAGGTGTCTTTTGTTTCTTTATCAAAATAAATAACCACGTTACGACATAAAATTAAGTCAAACTGCCCTTTCATAGGCCATTCTTGTAAAAGGTTAAGGCGTTTAAAAAAAATGTGCTTATTTAACTGTGGTTTTACTTTATATGTTTGCCCGTCTTTGCTTTTTAAAAACCACTTTTTAAGTACATTGTTTTCTAAGCCATTTACATTAGCCGCGGTATAAATACCCGCTTGTGCTTTGGCTAATACATTAGAATCTAAATCGGTTGCTAAAATTTTTACATCCCAAGAACTTGGGAATAAATCGGCAAGGGTTATTGCTAAGCTGTAAGGCTCTTCGCCTGTAGAGCAACCCGCTGACCATACGCGTACTCGTTTTGTTACTTTGTTACTGCTAAGTAACTGCGGCACTATGGTGTTTTTTAAAAACTCAAAGTGGTGGGGCTCTCTAAAAAAGGAGGTTAAGTTAGTGGTAATAGCATTAATAAATGCGTCAAACTCAGCCTCTTTATTATTGTGTAAGTACTCTAAGTATTGAGAAAAGTTTTTAAGTTTATGCTCTCTTACCCTTCTTGCTAAGCGGGAATACACCATTTCGCGTTTATGATCGCCAAGCACAATTCCGCACGCGTTATAAACTAAAGTGGCAATGTCTTTAAAATCTTTATCGGTACATAAAAATTCTTTCATTGTCATACCATCCCTTGTAAAGCAGGCTTGCTAGGGTATTAACTAGCAAGCCAGTAATGACTAAAACTCTTCCCATTCATCTGCTGAGTCTATAAAGTTTTCGCCTTTGGGTTGGGTATTTTTTAAATAGCCACTAGGTTGGCGCGCAGGGGGCGCTGAGCGTTCAAAGTGCGTATTTGGCAATGTGTTCATGCCTTGCTGCCCGAGTGAAAAAAAGTGCAATAACTGACGCATCTCGTTTGCTTGCTCAGCCATTGACTCGCCCGCCGCAGACGCTTCTTCTACAAGCGCCGCATTTTGCTGGGTCATTTCATCCATTTGGGCAACCGCTTTATTAACTTGCTCAATGCCTGCGCTTTGCTCTTCAGAGGCCTCGGTTATATCCGAAATCATTTGCGTAACACGTTGTACGCTTGAAACAATTTCTCTGAGTGTTTCGCCCGACTCATTTACAAGCACAGAGCCATCGGTAACTTTTGCAACGCTGTCTCTAATAAGCTCTTTAATTTCTTTGGCTGCTCCAGCTGAGCGCTGCGCTAAATTACGCACCTCACCAGCAACAACGGCAAAGCCACGGCCTTGCTCACCCGCTCTGGCTGCTTCAACGGCGGCGTTAAGTGCCAGTAAATTAGTTTGAAAGGCAATTTCATCAATCACGCCAATAATGTCTGCAATTTTTTTACTCGACTCGTTAATGGCCGACATACTCGTTACAGCCCTATTAACTACTTCACCACCTTGAATTGCTTTCTCACAGGTTTCTTCGGCTAAATCGTTAGCGACTTTTGCGTTATCTGCATTTTGCCTTACGGTACTGGTCATTTCCTCCATACTTGACGCCGTTTCTTCAAGTGATGAAGCTTGTTCTTCGGTACGCTGGCTTAAATCGGCGTTGCCTTGCGAAATTTCCTCTGCGCCACTGGCCACTAACGTGGCCGATGAGTTAATTCGGTTAATCACATCGGTCAATTTATCTGCTGTGGTATTAGCATCTTGCTTGAGCTTATCAAACGAGCCTTGATACTCTTTTTCTATGCGTTTTGATAGGTCGCCATTGGCCATTGCATCAAGCATTTGCGCGGTATCACTAACGGCATCATCCACAATTTCAACTAAGCTGTTTAAGCCCTGCGCTAAGCGTAAGAAAAAGCCTTCTTTACCTTTTTCATCTACTCGGGTTTCTAAATCGCCATTTCCTGCATCGCTGACTAATTGTGCAATTTCTTTTTCTATTGCAACTTCGCCCGTTCTATCTTCCCACTCAACTACGGTGCCTATGCGTTCTTGTTCTGGTGTAAAAATAGGGTTTGCAACTAAACCAAAGGTGCGCCCGCCTACTTTTATTTCGGCTCGGTAAGTTGCTGTAAGTTTAGCTAGTAGGTTTTGTTGATGAGCCGGATTTTTATGGAATATATCTATGTTTTGCTGCATTAAATTGGTGCTATCAAAGTTTGGCAGCTCCTTTTTCAAATCATCTTCGGCAATACTCATCATCGATTTAACCGCGTTGTTCATGTATACAATTACATTTGAAGCATCGGCTATCATGGTGTTTGTTGCTACGGTATCAAGCGCTTGTTTTACTCGTAAGTTTTCTTGTGCTTCAGCACGTTCTTGCTCTGCTTTTGCTACGCTATCGGTAATATCTTCCCACTCAACAATGGTGCCTAAATGCTTACCTTCATGATTTATCCACGGTGTAGCAATTAAACTAAAAATAAGCCCCGCTAAACGTAACTCAGTTTTATAAGGTTGTTTTAAGTTTTTTAATAGTTCGCGTTGATGAGCTGGGTGCTTATGAAAATCATCAACACACGTGCCTATTAAATTATCAACAGAAAAACTAGGTAGCACACCTTGCAACTCAGTTTCTCGCGCTTTGAGCATTAACTTAACCTGATCGTTTACAAATACAATATTTAGGTCTTTATCGGCAATCATTACATTAGCTTGGCAAACAGTTAACGCACTTGCTAAATCGGCAGCCTTTTTAGACTCGCGCTCTAGCTGTTTTTGCGCGGTGATATCACTGGCGTATTTAATAACTTTATAAGGCTTGCCGTTTAAATCGAAAATAGGGTTATAAGAGGCTTGAATCCATATTTCTTGCCCTTGTTTGCCTATTCGCATGTACTCGCCCGAGTCGTACTCGCCTCGTCCTAACTTATCCCAAAATTGTTTATACTCGTTTGTTTTAGCGTATTCTGGGTCGACAAATAATTTATGATGCTGGCCTTTTATTTCGCTAAGTTGATAGCCTAAACCATTTAAAAAATTGTCATTGGCAGTAATGATTGTGCCATCAAGATTAAACTCAATCACCGCCTGAGATTTACTAATTGCCTCAAGTTGGCCTTGCGCTTCAGCGGCCTGTTTCTTTTGTTCGGTAATGTCGGTAGCAAATTTAATTACTTTTAGCACTTGCCCTTGGCTATCAATAATTGGGTTATAGGTAGCTTGGATCCATACCTCTCGCCCTCCATTAGCAAGACGCTTAAACTCATTAGAAATAAACTCACCACCGCGCAAGCGTTGCCAAAAATTTTTATACTCGCTGCTCTGTGCTTCATCTGGTTCAACAAACATAGAGTGGTGCTGCCCTTGCACTTCCTCTAAACGGTATCCCATTGCATTTAAAAAGTTTGAATTAGCCGTAATTATTCTGCCGCTGGGTTCAAACTCAATAACCGCTAATGATTTATTTAATGCATTAACGATTAAGTCATTACTTGATTCTGACTGCTTCGGATTACTAAACCATCCCATGCCCATCACCACCTTTATGTTTGTTTTTGTTGCTACATAGCGCTGTGGCTATATATCCATTGTTCTTTGTAAATCAATTAACGAGACCATTTTTTCGCCCACGTTCACCAACCCTGCGACATATTCACAATTACTCGAATCAGACAGGCTAGGGACGGGCTTGGCGTCTTGCTCTGCAATGCTGTAAACATCTGACACCGCATCTACTGCGATGCCCATTATTTTTGAATCGTTTTCAAAAATAACTTTTACAACAATAACAACCGTTAATGGCCCATATTCAGTGCTTGGCAGGCCAAAACGTAAGCGTAAATCTATTATTGGCACTATAGTGCCGCGAAGGTTTATCACTCCTTTAACAAAATCCGGCGCGTTGGGCAGTACGGTAATTTCTTCCCAACTTCTGATCTCTTGCACGGTTAATATATCTACGCCGTATTCTTCGCCAGCCATAATAAAGGTTAAAAACTGCTTAACGCCTTGCTGTTGCCCTAAATCAATTTTGTTGTTTAGCTCGCTTTGTTCACTAATCATGAAGCCTCCAGAGGTGTTTTTGATTCTATGATTAGCTCTTGGCTACCTGGTTTTTTAAGCCCTGATAATTTTATTAAGCCGCTAATATCAACAATTAACGATACACGCCCGTCGCCTAAAATAGTTGCTCCAGACACCCCATCTACTTTTTGGTAATTGGCCTCTAAACTTTTTATGACTACCTGCTGCTGCGAAAGTAAGTCATCAACCAGCAAACCCACTTTTTGGTTGTCGGTTTCAACAACCACCAGCAAGGTTTTGTCTAATGACTCTATGGCGTTTTGATGATTAAAAATTTGATATAAGCGTAAAATAGGAATGTATTCGTCACGCAGCCTTAGTACATCTAAGTCTTTACCCACTCGGCTTACTTTAGTGATATCAATCTGTAGTGATTCAACAATAGAAATAAGCGGAATAATATAAGTATGCTGGGCAACTTTAACTAATTGACCATCTAAAATGGCAAGTGTAAGGGGCAGCCTAATTGTAAAGGTAGAGCCAACGCCAGGCGCTGATGAAACCTCAACCGAGCCATTTAAAGATTGAATATTGCGCTTAACAACATCCATTCCTACACCACGCCCAGATAAGTCGCTAACCGCATCGGCGGTAGAAAAGCCGGGCATAAAAATAAGCTCGTTAATTTCATCATCTGTTAAATTACAATCAGCGGTGATCAGCCCATTAGCAATGGCTTTTTCTTTAATTTTTTGCGTATTTAAGCCTTGCCCATCGTCCATTATTTCTATCACGATATTGCCGCCTTGATGAAAGGCATTTAAGGTCACGGTGCCCACTGGGTCTTTACCTGCGGCAACCCGCTGTTCAATTGTTTCAAGGCCATGGTCGAGCGAATTTCTGACTAGGTGCACCATGGGGTCAGATATTTTTTCCATTACCGTTTTATCTAGCTCGGTTTGCTCGCCTAATAATTTTAACTCCACCTGTTTATTTAGTTTTTGCGCTATATCGCGCACTAAACGCGGAAACCGGCTAAATACAAAGTTAATCGGTAACATACGAATACGCATAACATTTTCTTGCAGGTCTCGGGTATTGTGCGCCAGTTGTGCCAAACCTTCTTGTAATGACGTAATGGTTGATTCGCTAATTTCTTGCTCGCTCAACTGATTTAACATGGCTTGTGTTATTACCAGCTCACCAACCATATTTATTAACGAGTCTACTTTGTCTATTCCTACTCTTATGGAGGTAGACTCTGGTGCTGATGTTGGCTTTTTATCGGCTGTGGGTTTGCTTTTAGGTTTGTCGGGTGCTTTTTTAGCATCGCTAATAGGCTGTGTTTGAGCTGTGCTATCGTTGCTCTTTTCATCAGCGTTTGCGGTGTGAGAAGTGTCTTCATCAAATAACCCGCCACAAAGCTCTATTTTTATATCGGCATCATCTTCTACCCATTCAAATACCTCTTTAATGGCGGCTTCTTTTTCGCTGGTATTTAAAAAAAAGCGCCAGTGTAAGTAGCACTCGTCACTGCTTAAATCTTTAATATCTGGGATATCGTCTAAAAATGCCTGTGTTTCAAGCTCACCGAGTTCAGCTAATTCGCTGATCATAAATAAAGGCTCGTTGCCTGTTTTAAAAAGGTGATGATGCGGTTTAAAATCAATTTGAAAGGTATTTACCTCAGCAGCAGCCGTTACTTCGCTTGCCTCGCTTGGGGCTGAATCGGCTTGCATTTCGAGTACAATTTCAAACTGTTTTTTTAAGGTTGTAGCGTGTGATAAATCAGGCTCTTGCTCTGCTTGCAGCTCACCGAGTAACCCACGCAAGCAATCAACAGCTTTAAGCAATAAATTAACGTGCTCGGTGGTGAGTTCGCGCTCACCTTGGCGTATTTGATCCAGTAGGGTTTCTAGCACATGGGTAAACTCAGCAACAGAGTTAAAGCCAAAGGTGCCACTGCCCCCTTTAATTGAGTGCGCAGCTCTAAAAATAGTATTTATTGTTTCTAAGTCTTCTTCGCCGGGCTCTAAATTTAATAGCTCGGCCTCCATTGTATCTAGGCCTTCAAAACTTTCTTCAAAGAACACTTCAAAAAATTGACTTAAATCTATACTCACGCCGCACTCCTCAGTTAACGAATTACTTTTTTAAGTACCGCTAGTAACTGATCCGGGTTGAAAGGCTTTACAATCCAGCCTGTTGCGCCAGCTGCTTTACCTTCTACTTTTTTATCTAATCCTGACTCTGTAGTTAGCATAAGTAGCGGCGTAAATTTGTAATCAGGAAGGCCTCTGAGCTCTCTGATAAGCGTAATGCCATCCATAATGGGCATATTTACATCTGAAATTACCGCATCAAAACTTTGCTGCTTGGCAATCGCGAGGGCTTCGCTGCCATCTTTTGCTTCGGTAACATCAAACCCTGCGGTTTTAAGCGTAAAGCTCACCATTTGACGCATTGACGCAGAATCATCAACCGCTAAAATTTTCTTCATATAAACCTCTAACCTTTACTTTCAAGTGTTAAATATTGACTTAAGCCAAGTTGATTAATGGCGTTTTGAAGTGCATCACTGCTGCCTACCCATACAATTTTATGGTGTATGGTAAGTAGGTGTTTTTGTAAGGCACACAAAAGTTGAATTGACGCGGTATCGGCTGAAACAACCTCACTGACATCTAAACAAATATCGTTGTTACTATTGAGTTCTTGTAATAAATCTTGGTGAAGAGTCTCTACTTGCATAATCGCAAGTTCGCTTGGAAGTTTTAGCATTTTTTCAGGACTTTCCCTGTCAATTCAATTCATAACAAAAGCTTAGCCTTAGTTATTAAAATTGCCATAAAAGGCTCAAAAAAATTAATAAAACTTTTAAAAGTGGCGCTAAAAAGCAAAAAAGGAGCCTAAGCTCCTTTTAAAATGCGTGAAAAGTTTAAAACTAGTTTTTATAGTAATCCGCTATTTGTTTAAATTCGCTAATGAGTTGAGTGGTATTAATAAGGGGCACATTTCCTTGTTGGAACTCAGGCTTAAATATGGCTCTTACCGCTCCATTTTCATCAACTAAAGCCACAGAAGCACTATGATCGACCGCATATTCTGATTCTTGTGAGTCACTAATGGCATAAATTAGGCCAAGCTCTCTAACCACCGGGAATAGGTTTTTGTGCTCACCCGAAACAGCTAAAAAGTCAGGGTTAAAATAATCAATATACGCTTTGCGTTTTTCCGGCGTATCGCGTTGAGGGTCTACCGACATAAACCAAATTTGCAGTGGGTATTCGTTATGTAACTTTTTATACACGCTGTTTAGTTTAGCAAGCGTTAATGGGCAAATATCTGGGCAACTGGTATAGCCTAAAAACACTAAGTTCCACTGCCCCAAAAATTGCGCTTTGGTGACTAACTCACCGTTTTGGTCGTTAAGTGTAAAATCAGAAAGAGGCTTTGCTTGCTCATACACTAAGGCTTGCACATCGGGTGCACTATTTTGCTCTGAGCAAGCGACTAATAAAAACGAAAAAATTACAACTAAGCTAATCCGTAACTGCTTCATAAAGGGAGCCATTTATCTATAAATAAGATCACGAAGAGTACCATTAAATGCACAATTGAAAAGCGAAATAAGTCCATTGCGGTGTCATCGCGAGGGGCTAATTTAAGCTTAACCGCTTTATACAAAAAGAGTGCGTTGAGTACACATGCGCCTACTAAATAAATACCGCCCGACATACCAATTAAATAAGGTAATACACATACAAGCGCCAGTAATATGGTGTAAGCCACAACACAAGTTTTACAAAAGTCGATACCGTGAGTTACTGGCAGCATAGGAATTTTAGCGCGTTCGTAATCGCTTTTGCGTGCTATTGCCAGTGCCCAAAAATGCGGTGGGGTCCACGTAAATATAATCATTACGAGTAACCATGGCGCGGCTGCCATTTGATTGGTTTCAGAAACCCAACCCAATAAAGGCGGCATTGCCCCAGCTAAGCCACCAATCACAATGTTTTGCGGTGTGGCACGCTTTAAAAAAGAGGTATAAATAAAAGCATACCCAACTAATGCAAACAAAGTAAGTACGGCTGTTAGAGTGTTTGCCCAAAGCATTAGCATTATAAAACCAGCAACCCCTATCACGCCTGCAAAGCTTAGCGCATGGGTTTTACTAAGCCGGCCTTTGGCTACAGGGCGGTGGCGTGTACGCGCCATTTTTGTATCTATTTCGCTATCAACAACATGATTTATTACCGCCGCAGCGCCAGAGAGCAAACCAATGCCTAATAAACTAATAAATTGTACTGCAATGCCTCGCCCTACATCAGGCGCCAGTGCCAAGCCAACCCAGGCAGTAAGTACCAACATAGCCACTACTTTAAACTTGCTAATAGCTAAGTAATCTTGCAGTAAATTATAAGCACGTTGAATAAAAGGGTGTGCGCTAATAACCTGTAGTTCTTTTTTGTCGAGTGTGAGTGCCATAATTATTCCCCTTTAAGTGCGTGCTTTTAGGTAGTAACACAACCTAACCATAGTCAATAACAAGATAGCTGCCATTAAATTGTGTGCCAGCGCCACTCCAAGCGGAAAGTGCCAATGCACCACTGCAAGCCCCAAACTAATTTGGCAAAGTAGCGCAACAAGCACGCTGACAGTACAGTGTTTTATTTTTGCAGATTGCGCCTGACTGTATATACGCCACATAATTAGCGCCAACACAACACATGTAACTAGCGCCCAAATTCTGTGTAGTAGATGAATAGACATACGCGCCTGTTGCGATAGCACTCCGTACTCATAATTACTGTGCTCAAGCGGCAGCTGAAACACACTACTGAGTGAAAATGGCTGCGCATAACTACACAGCGGTAAGCCATTGCAGTGTGGCGCTGCATAATTTGCTGCAAGCCATCCTCCTAATGCAATTTGAATAACCAACACAGCCAATGCAACTAAGCTCAATGAAAAATAGCCTTTAGCGCTACTATCTCCGCCCTCTATGGGTTTAGTAGTTAAACGTAGGTATAAAAGAGTGATTAGCGATAAAATACTAAACCCCCCCAGCAAATGCCCCATCACAATAAGTGGTTGCAAGTTCATAGTAACGGTCCACATACCCAGCGCAGCCTGAAATATAACTAACAATAATAAGGCTAGCGGTAATTTAACCGGCGTGTTTGAGTAATGGCGCTTTACAAAAGCCAATACGAATAGCGCTAAAATAAGCAACCCCAGCGCGCCTGCAAAGTAACGGTGGATCATTTCTTTCCACGCTTTGGCGGTTTCAAACATCATATCTGGATAACTTTGGGTAGCCAATGCGATATCGGCTTCATGCTTTGGTACAGTTAAAAAGCCATAGCAACCGGGCCAATCAGGGCAACCAAGACCTGCGTCACTTAAACGTGTATAAGCACCTAGCCCTACCACCAGCAGCGCAAGTAACCCCGTTGCAAGTACCCAGTTTTTATAATTTTTATACATAGGAATCTCCCATTAACAATGCGCTATTAATTAGCTTGAACGAGAATAATTAAGTAGTTTTTTTAAATCTTTTAATAAACCTTTTTGCACTAAACGGTTTTCTTGTGGCTGCTCTTTAAACGGATACTCAAGCACCACTAACCCCATATGATCGATTAAATATAGGCTAGCGGGCTGCAAATTTTGTTGCGCGTTAAAGGTTTTCCAAGGAATGTTTTTAACTTTAGGCGCTCCCATTACAGCCATATCAACCTTGCCCTGATTTTTTCCTAAGGCGATATATAAGTTATTAAGCGCATTGAGCTGCTCATTGCACGAAGCGTTACATTTATTGGAGTAATTAAGCGCAATTGTCCATTGCTTAGGGTTATGTTGCTGCCAGTTTTCAAGCTTTACTTCGTGCTGTAAAAACTCGCCATTATTGGTAATAGCGCTTGGCAACCAGTCTAGCTTTAGCGCACCGTATGCAAGTATTAGCGGTACAGCGCAACATACAACAAACAAAACTAAGGGGTTATTTTTCATTGTTAGTCCTCTTTTTACTGGCAAAAATGGCCACCACTACACAGGCTAAGGCTATTAAAAACCATTGCACTGCATACGCTTGGTGCTTTTGCGGACTCATCACCACCGCTTTATAATGCGGTATAGCTAGCGCATCTCCTGCACCTTGACGATAAGCCATAAAATTAAATAACGATTGATTACTCTGCTCACTTAGCTTTTGTAAATCTATTGATTGGATTCGTTTTTGAAGGTCTTGTTTTGTCGCATTGGTTTGTAAGTTAAAGCTCGTTAAATTTCGCTCTTTTATCTGCGCTTTAAACGTAATATTACGTTTAGGAAGTTGGATGTTAGGTAATTCGCTGCGTGAAATAGGCGCTTTTACCCACCCTAAATTAACGAGTAAAGCGTCACTTGCTTGGCTTGGCTTAAATAACACCAATAAATCGTAACCGACTTGCCCTTGGTAAACTTGGTTATCTAAAAGCCAGTATTGCTGATTTATTATTTTTCCGACAAGCTCAACCACTACACCTGTTTTATTCCACTTTGAAGGCATTGCCTGTAATTGCTGCCAGCTCATAACGCCTTGGGTTTGCATGTTAGCTATAGCTGTTAGCTGTTGCTGCTTTTGCTCAGCCCTTGCTAATTGCCAATACCCTAAACGTACACATACCAGCACCACAGCTACCACAACGCAAAGTGCGATAAATGAGCTAAGCTTTTGTTTACGCCTTAAAATTAACTGCATAAAGGGTCAACCCAGTGATTATTAAAATTATTATTGTGCTGCTGTTACTATTTATACTTTTCAACTTGTTTAGAGCGCTATTTATTATGGTGACCGATAAATCTGGCGGTCGGCCTATGTCGCATTTTTTAGGCCGTCGCGTGCTGTTTTCTGTGGTGGTTTTGGTGATGGTGATAGCCGCTGTAAAACTTGGTTTTATAAAGGCTAATCACTCACCATTAGCCGTTACAACACATACACAAAAACAAATAAACACAGCCACACCACATCAACAAAATGCCAGTACCAAGCCGCTGCTTGAAACGCAAAATGTTTATCTTTCGTAAAGTGGCCTTTTAAAATACGCACAAATACAACAAACAAAATAATGGCACCAAGGGTCACATGCATGCCATGAAAACCTGTCAGCAAAAAGAATGTATTCCCGTAAATGCCTGCATCTAGTGTTAAGTTTAAGTCGTTGTAGGCATAAATATATTCTTCTACCTGCAATGCTAAAAAGCACACACCCAATAAAATGGTTGCCCCTAGCATCACTTTTAGCGGTTTACGTTTATTGTTTTCAATGGCTACGTGAGCAAAATGCAAAGTAACCGAAGACGCTAATAAAATAAGCGTATTAATAAGGGGTAAGCCTTGCCACCCCATAGCTTGCGTGGTTTCACCTGCTGGTGTGGTTAGTAGTGGCCATACGGCCTCAAAGGTAGGCCAAAGCACCTCGTTGGTCATCGCATTATTCCCATCGCCGCCAAGCCAAGGCACCGACAGTATGCGGGCGTAAAATAATGCGCCAAAAAAGGCCATAAAAAACATAACTTCAGAGAATATAAACCAGCTCATTCCTTGTCGAAATGAGCGGTCCATTTGCGCTGAATATAAGCCCTGATCAGACTCGCTAATTACATTTTTAAACCAGCTAAAAATCATATACAGCAGCACTGCAATGCCTGCATACAGCAGGTACACACCGCTGCCCCCTTCACTTTCTAAGTTCATGACTGTTAAAGCCGCACCCACTGCAATAAAAAATAACGCCACCGCGCCCACTATGGGCCAAGGACTTTGCTCGGGTACGTAGTAGTTTTCATAATCTTGATTCATGTTACTTGCTCCTAGTTTTACACTAGACATGCAGGCTAGTTATTACTTGCTACTAGCTGCTCACTAATATCAAATACGGTGTACGATAAAGTTAGCTCTTCTACATCACTCGGCAGTGCAGTATCAACATAAAACAGCAGCTTAAACTCAAGCTCTTCACCCGCTTTTAGCGGTTGTTGATCAAAGCAAAAGCACGCTATTTTATGTAAGTACTTGGCTGCCTTTCCGGGCGATACAGAAGGCACCGCTTGCATTACTTTATCAATATCACTGGTGTTTTTTGCGCTAAACATTACCTCACGCATGGCACCTGGTTTCACATCAACACTGTATTCTTTAGATTTAACAATAAACGGCGCACCACTTTGCGCATGGGTTGTAAAGCTCACACCTATTTCTCGGTTTTGTGCAACCTGTGTACTTTGTTTAGCTTGCTCAAGCGACGGCTTGCCATTAAGCCCAGTTATGTCGCAAAACACGTCATATAAGGGCACTAAGGCAAATGCAAAAGCAAACATACCTATACAAATAAGAATTAGGCGCTTTAATAGCGGTGCATGTGTCATTATTTAATTTCCGGCGGCGTAGAAAAAGTATGATACGGCGCAGGAGAGTCCACTTCCCACTCTAAACCTTCAGCACCATCCCATACTTTTGCAGGGACTTTATCGCCCCCTCGGGCACATTTAATTACCACCGCCACAAAGAGTAACTGCGATAAACCAAAGGCAAACCCACCTATGCTTATGATTGCGTTAAAATCAGCAAACTGCAGGGCGTAATCGGGAATACGGCGCGGCATGCCTGCCAGCCCTACAAAATGCATAGGGAAAAACAATACATTTACGCTTACCAGCGATAACCAAAAATGCCACTTAGCCAAGGCAATGTTGTACATGTTGCCCGTCCACTTAGGCAGCCAATAATAAGCCCCCGCCATAATCGAAAATATTGCCCCCGTAACTAACACGTAATGAAAGTGCGCCACCACAAAGTAAGTATCGTGATACTGAAAATCAGCAGGGGTTATAGCCAACATCAGCCCCGAAAAGCCCCCTAAAGTAAACAGCACAATAAAGGCAATACTAAATAGCATGGGCACTTCAAAACTTATTGACCCTCGCCACATAGTGGCTACCCAGTTAAAGACTTTTACCCCTGTAGGCACCGATATCAGCATGGTCGCGTACATAAAAAATAGCTCGCCAGCAACGGGCATACCAGTCGTAAACATATGATGCGCCCACACTATAAAGCTCAGTAATGCAATAGAGGAGGTTGCGTAAACCATTGAAGCATAACCAAATAGTTTTTTACGTGAGAATGTAGGCACTATGGTCGAAATAATACCAAAGGCGGGTAAAATCATGATGTACACTTCGGGATGGCCAAAAAACCAAAATATGTGCTGAAACATCACCGGATCGCCGCCGCCTGCCGCATCAAAAAAGCTGGTTCCAAAGTATTTATCGGTGAGCACCATAGTGACCGCTCCGGCCAGTACGGGCATAACAGCAATTAATAAAAATGCGGTTATTAGCCATGTCCAAACAAATAATGGTAGTTTCATCCATGTCATGCCTGGGGCACGTAAATTAACAATGGTCACAATTACGTTTATTGCGCCCATAATTGAGCTAATCCCCATAATGTGCACTGCAAACACAAACATTGCGGTGTTGTCGTTACTGTACGTTGTTGAAAGCGGCGCATAGAACGTCCAGCCAAATGCGGGGCCGCCTCCAGGCATTAATAACGAGGCCAATAAAATTAAAAAAGCGAAGGGTAAAATCCAAAAGCTCCAGTTGTTCATTCTAGGCAGTGCCATATCTGGCGCGCCAATCATGAGCGGTACCATCCAGTTAGCAAGTCCCGTAAAGGCTGGCATTACAGCACCAAACACCATAATTAAACCGTGTACTGTGGTCATTTGGTTAAAAAAGTGTGGGTCTACCAATTGTAATCCTGGCTGAAATAACTCAGCCCGAATAACCATGGCCATTGCACCGCCAATTAAAAACATAGTCAGCGAAAAAATTAAGTACATGCTGCCAATATCTTTATGGTTTGTTGTGTATAACCAACGTTTAAAACCTTTGGCTGGGTGGTGGCCGTGGTGAGCGTCATTGGCGTTAGGTTGTTCTACTATGCTACTCATTAGTTCGCCTCCGCATCAAGTGCTGCCTGAATTTCACTAGGTTGGATGACATCACCCGTTTCATTACCCCACGCATTACGTTTATAGGTAATTACCGCTGCAAGTTGTTTAATTGAGAGCTGCTTTGCAAATGCCTGCATTGCAGTTCCTGGGCGGCCATGAATCACTACATCAATGTGATCTTTTATATCACCCAAAACAATGGGGCTGCCTTTTAACGCAGGAAATACGCCCGGTAAGCCCATACCTGTAGGTTGATGACACGCAGCGCAACTTGCCATATACACTTGCTCACCTAGTGTCATTAGCTCTTCTTTAGGAATTGTTGTCTCAAGCAGTGCTTCATCAGCAAGTGCGGCTTTTTGCTTAGCTTGCTTAGCATCTGCAAGCCATGCGTTAAAGTCCTCTTGCGATTTAGCTTCAACCACCACGGGCATAAAACCATGATCTTTACCGCACAGCTCTGCACACTGTCCTCGGTAAATACCTTCTTCGTTAATGTTGGTCCACGTTTCGTTGATAAACCCCGGATTGGCATCTTTTTTAACGGCAAAATCGGGTACCCACCAAGAGTGAATAACATCATCAGAGGTCATTAAAAAACGCACCTTTTGATTAATTGGCAGTACTAAAGGTTTATCAACCTCAAGTAAGTAATTAGGGTTTTTATTAGCAAGGTTGGCTATTTCGTCTTGAGGGGTAGATAAAATAGAGTAAAACTCTACGTCTTCGCCCATATATTCATAATGCC
Organism: Pseudoalteromonas atlantica; assembly: GCA_007988745.1. GTDB lineage: Bacteria > Pseudomonadota > Gammaproteobacteria > Enterobacterales > Alteromonadaceae > Pseudoalteromonas > Pseudoalteromonas atlantica. The sequence continues at coordinate 36,170 of BJUT01000019.1, read as the reverse complement.
ACTTCCACTGTGACCCTGTAATTTTAATGGTTAAGTCAGCCTTACTGGCATCTTCCATCGCAATGAGGGTTTTAGTGGCAGGGATTGCCATGGCAATTAAAATAACAAACGGAATGGCAGTCCAAAGAATTTCTACTTTGGTACTTTCATGAAATTGGGCAGGAACTGCCCCTTTAGATTTACGGTGATGAATCAGTGCCCAAAACATTATTGCGAACACTATCACCCCAATCACACAACATATTAAAAATATGGTCATGTGTAGCTGATATACATTATTACTTATATCGGTTACGCCCTTGCGCATATTGTATTGGCTATTAGCCAGCACTTGCTGCGGGAACATAATCAACACAAGCCACAAGGTAGAGGTCAGTTTACCCATGTGACGGCTCCTTTGATGCTATTGCGAATGCAAAGCGAAGAGGCATACGGCTTAAACGCCAATTCGTTATTTTTATTTTTTAACCAATCTTATTTTTAATTGGTATCGCTAGGACAACAAAAGGTTTGTGTATATTGTGTGTTCTCATAACTAAAAAGCTGTGAGTTATTGTTAGTCCAGCACATTAATGATTAGCTAAAAAACGTACAACAAGCAAGTTTTAGTATAAAAAACAATCAAGTGATATTTTAAAATTGACTAAATGACGGCGTATTAAATTGTTATTTAACAGCCAAGATACGAGCAAAATTAAGGGATGTAACACGCCTAGGAAGATAAAAGTATGAGTGAAAAAAAGTTTACAGCCTAAATAATTTTAGGGCGCTTTGAGATGGTGGAAGGTCTGTTTTTAAAACAAAAATGCACACTAAAAAGTGCGCATTTATAGATATTACTTAAAAACAGTTAAAAATTACATCCAGTCGGCATTTCTTATTACGCCAACGGCTAACCCTTCAATATTAAAAGATTCGTTTTCAAGGTCTACTTCAATTGGCGTAAACTCTTCGTTTTCGGCGTGTAATAATACTTTTCGGCCTGCTTTTTCTAGGCGTTTTACGGTTACGTCTTCATCTACTCGTGCAACCACAACTTGGCCGTTTTCTGCTGTTTGAGTACGGTGTACAGCAAGTAAGTCGCCATCCATAATACCTATATCTTTCATACTCATGCCGTTAACACGCAATAAAAAGTCGGCGGCTGGTTTAAACATAAGTGGGTCTATTTTACAGTGACTCTCAACATGTTCTTGCGCCAAAATAGGCGAACCCGCTGCAACTCTACCTATTAATGGTAGACCTAGTTGCTCAGGCTCCTCTTCTTCAACCAATTGAATACCACGGCTTGCGCCTGGTTTCATTTTAATAACACCTTTTTTGGCAAGCGCTTTTAAGTGCTCTTCTGCGGCATTGGCACTTTTAAAACCGAGTGTTTGCGCAATTTCGGCACGTGTAGGAGGCATACCAGTGTCTTTAATAAAAACTTTTATTAGTTCGAGTATTTGAGCTTGGCGTTTAGTTAATGGTCGCATACAACTGGTTTTCCATACAGTACATTTAACTGTGAGTATATACAGTTAAATAAAAATCGCAAATTTAAATTGTGCTTTAAAATAGCTAAATACACCGCACCTGGATAAATTTTAGGTAATTACAGACGTTCAGTATTTAAAATGCTATAAATTTGCTTTCAATATAAAGGAGTAATTATGAGTATTTGGCATCAACCCATCACATTAGAGCTTTGCAAACAGTTAGATGAGGGAATAAACGGCCAAGGCACGCTGATGAAAACCATGGGCATAGAAATAACCGAAATAGGAGATGATTACCTAGTGGCTACCATGCCTGCTATTCCTGAGCATCATAATCCTATTGGTATGGTACATGGTGGCGCAAATGTGGTACTTGCTGAAACCGTAGCAAGCTACGCCGCTAACTTTGTAGTGGACTTTACAAAATTTTATTGTGTTGGACAGGAAATTAGCGCCAGCCACTTAAAGGCCTCTCGAAATGGCACTTTAACCGCCGTTACTCGTGCATTTCATATTGGTAAGCGCAGTTCTGTATGGGAAATAAAAATAACCAATAGCCGCGGCGAGCTTTGCTGCGTATCAAAAATGACCGCAGCGGTTGTCGAGCGCAAATAATTAACTATGGCTACTTTTCGATAGGGTAAATCGTTATTTCCATACCAGCGCCAATTGCAGATATACGTAGCAGTGTATCTGCATGTAGAGCTTGGTTAAAACACTTAGGTGACGTGCCCGACTCAAAGCCTATATCAAACGTTCTGCGCGAACAGCTTAGCCACTGCTTAAGCGCATTACGTGAACACGACTCTATTAATTCACATAAGTGGTTGATTGCTTTGTCTGGCGTGGTTATATCACCTGAGGCTTCAATACGCGCCAATTGACGATATTCGTCTTTGTCATAATGCAAAACCATCGCGTTTTTCTTTAAGTCTGCCACTAGGGCACTAATATCTTGTTTAGACTCAAGCTCTAGATCTACATTTAAAAATTGAATTTCCGACATTGTCTGCTTTTTACCCTCTTATAGTTTCATCGCAAACTTTAACGCAGTTTTACTTTTATACCAAATCAACTAAGCGCTAAACATGGCTTTATTAATAGAAAATACCTGTTTAAACGCCATTGGCATCTAATTTGCCTTATAAAACGGGTTAGGCTAGTTACGCTTAATTTTACCGTTTATGTATGAAAGTTATACACACACTGTGTAATTAAACGCTTCAGGAGGACAATTATGGCAGATCATGGCCCGCAAATTAAAAACGACGATCAGTACGATGCGCTTCGAGATGAAGGCATGAGCAAACAAAAAGCCGCGCGCATTGCTAATAGCAATACTCATAAAACCGCAGTTAAAGGCGGCAAAGCCTCAAAGTATGAGCAGCGCACTAAAAAGCAGCTGTACAATAAAGCTAAAGAGCTCGGCATTAGCGGCCGCTCAAAAATGAGCAAACAAGGGCTAATAAATGCCTTACGTGAGCATTAAACACAGCCTCACTGATTTTTTACCGCTCCTTTTTATTATTTTTATAAAGTTAGAGTAAGCTTATGAATAACTGCGACAAAATGCCGCAGTAAAAGCATGGGCTGCTGTAATACACTAACGCTAAAAATAATAAGAAGCACAAAATGAGAAAACAACTATTTAAGCGCGCTCGAAAACTACATAAGTGGCTAGGCTATTTACTTGCCTTACAAATTTTAGCTTGGCTTTTAGGCGGCTTAGTAATGAGCGCGATACCACTTGAATACGTACACGGTAAACACCTTGCTAAGCGCATACTTACAAACCCATTTACTCAAGCAGACTACCCCACATCACTCGATAATATTACTGCGCAAGTGCCTAACCCCACGCAAATAGTGTTTGAGCACTTTTTAACGACCCCGCTTATTACTGTTATTAATAGTGGCGAGCAGCAAAGCTTTAATGGTTTAACGGGCCGCCCTTTTCAGCCACCGACTAAAATACAAATTACCGCTAATGCACAAGCGCATTTACTCATCGATGCTAAGCCAATTAGCACAACGCTTTTAAAACAAGGCACTCGAGAGGTGGGATACAAAACAAATGTGTGGCAAGTACAATTTAACGACACCTTTAATACTACGCTGTATTTAAATGCAATTAACGGCAAAGTTATCACCGTTCGCAGCACACTATGGCACATATTCGACTTTTTTTGGATGCTACACATAATGGATTACGACGAGCGTGAAGATTTTAACAACCCGCTTCTCATCAGTTTTGCAGCCACCAGCGTACTATTTTGTTTATGCGGTATTATTTTATTAATACAAAACGTTAGGCTAAAAAAACTTACACGTGTTGGTCAATCAAAATAGGGTTGCCGTCTGGGTCGGTAATAATAAAACTTTTATCACCCACAGGTTCAACCTGGATATGAGCGTTTTGAAAATATTCGCTAAGCGCATCAACATCCTTAAACTCTGTAACGGTTTGTGCGTTTTGATCCCAGCCAGGATTGAAGGTCAGCATGTTTTTATCAAACATACCCGAGAACAAACCAATTAAATGCTCACCGTTTTTCATCACTAGCCAGTTTTGCTCTATCTCACCTGCAAACTCGCTAAAGCCCAACTTTTCGTAAAACGCTTTTGAGGCTCTAATATCTTTAACTGTTAAACTTATTGAAAAAGCACCTAGCATAGTCATCTCCTCGCTATTTTTATATCAGTATAGAGTGTACTAAGCATTGCGGATTCAAATTTGTTCAGGCTTTATCTTTTAGCAGCAAAACTTTAGACTAGCGCCTCCTGTAGTTCACGTATGTGATGGATATGCTTAAATTTATTTTGGCCTTTGTGGCTTGTTGTATTTGTTTTTCTGCATCGAGTGAAGAATTTACCCGTTTTTCAACGGCTAAAAGGCACTTAATTAAAACCCTACCCGAAAACGCCAAAAGCCTTTACTGCGGCTGCAACATTAAAAAACAAGGTAAAAAGCTAATCCCCGACCCTAGCAACTGTGGTTATATTCCACGTAATACGTTAACTTCCTCTGGCAAGGTTAATGTACGTGCACTGCGTATAGAGTGGGAGCATATAGTGCCGGCGTGGGAATTTGGTCACCAGCTACAATGCTGGCAAAACGGTGGTCGTAAAAACTGTCGCAAGGTCAGTGCTAAATTTAGAAAAATGGAAGCCGATATAAACAATTTAGCCCCTGCTATTGGCGAAATTAACGCAGATCGCTCTAACTATCGCTTTGGCATGCTTAGCGAAAACGCTACCCAATATGGCCGCTGCCAAGTAAAGGTTAACTTTAAACAACGCGTTGTAGAGCCTCCTTTTTATGCCCGTAAGCGCATTGCCGACACCTACGCCTATATGCAAAAAACATACGGCTTAAAAATATCAGCTAAACAACAAAAGCTATTTGATGCCTGGCAAAAACAAGCATTTGCAGATAAAAGCAGCGCAAGTAAGCTGTAGCACACCTAAATGTATACACTCATTTACATAATTTAGAACCTAATACGTTGAATAAATGAGCGGGTGTTGTAGTATTTTAAACAACTTATTTACAAAAAGTAGTTTTGTATGTTTAAAAATAATAAAGCAACACTCGCTATTATTGCTGCACTTTCAAGCCTAACGCTTGTGGGCTGTGGCGGTGGTAGCAGCATGAATGAAACGCCCGACCCAGTCGTCACACCTCCTGCAAACACAGCCCCGACATGGACGGCAGGTGTATTTGAGCCATCGGAGGAGTTAAAAAACTTTTGCGAAAACCCACGCACAGGTAACGATCCGTTTAATAATAATGAGCCCTACCCTGACCAAGCAGGCTCAGCACTTTACGAAAAGCTTTGGCTTCGCTCGTGGAGCGACGAAACCTACCTTTGGTATGATGAAATAGCCGATAACGACCCTGAAAACTTTGCTACAGTGGCCGATTATTTTGCCCAACTAAAAACCGAAGAACTAACCGACTCTGGTGATAAAAAAGATAATTTTCATTTTTCAGAGCCTTCTGAGGACTACTTTCAAGAAGCGCAATCAGGTGTAACCTCAGGCTATGGTATAAATTGGGCATTTATTGGCGACCCAGCTGATAGAATTTTACGTGTTGCCTACCTAGAAGACGACTCACCAGCAAGCCAAATTGGTTTTCAACGTGGCGATACCGTACTTGAAGTTGATGGCGTAAGCATTAATACCAGCACACAAGCAGGCGTAGATACCTTAAACGAAGGATTATTTAGCCCCACTAATGGCGACTCGCACACCATCGTTGTGCGCAGTAACGATGGCGCTGAAAAAACCTTTAACGTAACTGCCGGCAACATAGAGCAAACACCTGTACAAAACGTAAAAACCATTACCACTGCAAATGGCACTAGCGTAGGGTACATGCAGTTTAATAGCCATATAGGTATTGCCCAAGAAGGCTTAATTGCTGCAGTTAATAAATTTAAAACCGATAACGTAGAAGAGCTTGTTATCGACTTTAGATATAACGGAGGCGGTTTATTAGCGCTTTCTTCGCAGCTGGCTTACATGGTGGCGGGCAGCGCCAACATTCAAAACCGTATTTATTACCAAACTCAGCAAAACGATAAACAACCGGTAGAGTCGCCTTTTCCGTTTATAGATGAAGAAATTGATTACTCAACTTTTTTTAGCACTGGCGAAAGCCTCCCCGATTTAAACCTATCTAAGGTGTATGTGCTTAGTACATCGGGTACGTGTTCGGCATCAGAAGCCTTTATTAATGGCTTAAAAGGCATTGACGCCGAAGTTGTGCTCATTGGCGACACAACCTGCGGTAAACCATACGGTTTTACCCCAACACATAACTGTGGCACCACCTATTACACCATTCAATTTAGCGGTATTAACAGTAAAGGGTTTGGTGAATATGCAGCAGGCTTTACGCCAACGCCTACACCGCAGTTTGATGCTGATGTAAAAGGCTGTGTAGTCAGTGACGACTTTGATAATCAATTAGGCGATCCAAACGAAGGGATACTCTCTACTGCGCTTTATCATATTGATAATAACGGCACGTGCCCTGTTAGCACCGCCTCTGCGAGTATTAAAACGCAAGTACAAAGCGCTGCTGGCGATAGCAAGCAGCTATTACCTTTAAACGCACCTAATAACGTTAACCGTGGCAATATGGATTTAACATGGCCTACGTTAAATAAGGATAAGTAATGGCTAAACTACTGGCAATATTAACCTTATTATTTATTGGAGGCTGTAACAGTATGAATAATGCCACTGCTAAGCCTGCACTACTAACCGAGGTAAACCCAGGCGTTATAGCCACGCTCCAGCAAGCGATTATAAAAGCAAAGGGCGGCACACTAGTTACACTGGCCGACACCGTTTTTACTAAACGCAGCGAGCTATTATTAAGCCATGGAAATAGTAAAGACTCAAATGGTATGCCCATAATGGGCGCGCATAATATCAAGCCAGAAAAGTTTGTTTTACAAATAATCGACAAGCAGTGCGTGCTTTATTATCCTAAAAAAGATATGTCTATTGAGCTTAAAAACGTAAGTTGTAAAGCACAATAAAATACTATTAAAAAGGCACACAGCATTAATACTGTGTGCCTTTATCGTTTTTCACTTGGTTTATAAGTCTTGATGCGGACCAAACACTTCGTAATGAATATGCTCGTTTTTAACACCGAGTGCCAGTAATTGGCTTTTCACAAACGCCATAAACCCAGCGGGGCCACATAAGTAAAAATCGCCATTTGTAAGAGGTAACTGTGTTTTTATGGCGGTTAAGTCCATTAACCCTGTAAAATCAGCCCCTTCACTACTTTGATTAAACCACGTAATAGTTTGCAAGCTGTTATAAGCCGTACTTAATTCATTTAAATAGTGTGCAAACGAGTGCTGCTGCGTATTTTCGCACGCATGTAAATACATAATATTTTGCTTAGGGTTATCGCTTAATAGCGTTTCGAGCATCGCAAGTATTGGGGTTTGCCCTACACCTGCTGAAATAAGTACCGCTGGGTTTTTACTATTTCGTAAAAAGAAATCACCTGCCGGCGGGTACAGTTCAACTACGTCGCCTTGAGCTAGTGAGTGTAAATAATTAGACACCATGCCAGGCTTTGGCTGTAGCTCTTTTTTAACGCTAATACGGTAGTTTTTACCATTGGCTTTTTGTGAAATAGAATACTGGCGAATTTCTTCATATTCAGCGCCCGCTGGTTTAACTTTAACCCCTAAATACTGGCCTGGTTTATGGGTAATCACCGCTTTGCCATCTATAGGCGTTAGTGTAAAACTTGTTACGAGTGCTGATTCAACCTGTTTGTTGGTTATTTCAAATTGGCGCGTGCCCGCCCAACCACCGTGTTTATTTTTACTGTGCTCATATAAAGCCGCTTCTTCGGTAATACAAATATCAGCAAGCAGTGTGTAAGCTTCACGCCAAGCGTATTCTACATCCGGCGTGAACTGCTCTGGTATTAGCTCTTTTAAGGTGCCAATTAAGTGAGCACCAACAATGGGGTAGTGCTCTGGTAAAATATTTAAACTGGTGTGCTTATGGTTAATGCGCGCTAATGCCTCTTTTAACACCGCTAAGTTATCAATATTTTGGGCGTATGCCGCTAAGGCGTTAAACAAAGCAAATTGCTGGCGCCCGGTGTTTTGGTTAGCCATATTAAAAATATTTTTAAGCTCTGGGTTATGGCTAAATAGTCGCTTATAAAAATGATCGGTCACAACCGTGCCGGCTTGCGCTAATAACGGAACAGTGCTTTTAACAATCTCAATGGTTTTATCAGATAACATAATGTAGTCCTGTAGGTAAACTAACCACGGCGCCCATCAACACGACGCCGCGTTAATATAGGTGTGCAGTAAATTAAAAATAACAAAAAAGCCACTAACCACAGCAAGGCACTGATCTGCCAAGCAAAGTGTGGCGCAATAATTAAAGGGAGTATGGAGCGAGTAATAGCTGCCACCAGCACAAGCGCAAAAGCAACAGATATATATTTAGGTGTATTAAGCGTGCGCCCTGTATGCCCTAGCGATACACGGGTCATCATGGCTAAAATCATCATCCCTATTGTGCCAATAGTGATAAGGTGGAGCGCATCTTTAAAATGTACTTCGCTTGTGTAAAAGCTCAGTGCAATCATCATTAAGCCAACACCTAAAGCAGAATAAGAAAAATGCAAAGACCATAATAAAGGCACTTTTAGCACGTTTGCATGCCACCAAAGTTTTGCGCGAATTAAGTGAAGCGCAGCCACTATTGCAACAATTAATGCAGGGCTAATTGAGCTTAAAAATAATTTACTGATAAAAAATAAAGTAATTGCCAATATTGATAAATACAGCAGTGCTTTATCAATTTTATGAGTGCGTACTTGCTCGCTAAGCGCTAAGCCTTTAGCTGTAAAAAAAGGAATAACCCGCCCTGCTACAATGCCGACCAGTAAACTGACAACCAGTACCGCAGTGTCAACCACAGCTAATGCAAGCTGCATGTTGTTATTTAAAACAAGTAGTAAATAAAGAGTATTAAGGGCGCACAACACGCTTAAAATAACTAAAAAAGGGTAATTATTTTTACTGCGTGCTGTTATTAGCATATTAGCCAGTGCCGTAATTGCCCCTAGCCACCATGCTAGCTGTAGCACAGTAACAAGCCATAAATTAGCATTAGCAAAATCAGCCAGCTTTATAAAAAACGCTAAACGAGCACTTATCCATACAAAAGTAAGCAGCATAAGTGCTTTGCCATTTATACTTTCAACGCCTGTCCAAGTTTGTGCCGCCGTAAGTAAAAAACCGACGGCTACCACTCCTGCAAAGCCGAACAGCATTTCGTGCGCGTGCCAAAGTGTGGCTGGCATGGTTAAGTGCCAACTAGCATAGCCCGTTAAAATAAGTAGCCAATACCCTATCGATAAAAATGCCAGCAAACCGCCTGCTAAAAAGTAGGGTCTAAATGCAAGCATCCATAACGGCCATTTTGTTACGTGATGAATAGCTATGTGCGCTGGCATTGGCTCTGTTAAATTTAGTGGGCGCATTAGCGTACTTCCTGCCCTAAACCATGTTGAGCAACACAACGCAGCACATAACTAACTTTTAAAATAGCTGCCACTACAATCGTACTAATATGCGCTGATATTTGTACCTGCATCGAAAAGTGCTCTGCGTACGGGTAACTAATTAAAATGCTCACAACCATACAAATAGCGCTAAGCCCTAATACTGTATTAGCAGTAAATAATAGCGATTTAAAAAATGCGCCTAACTCAACCTGGTTGTTTACATTATTTAGTGTAAGTGTGTTCATAACTACCTCAGCAACCATTAACGTTACTTAGCTATTACACATAGTGTGCCAATAAAATAAAACACTAATATTCAGTAAGTTAAATATAAACACTTTACAAATTGAGTCTTTATGACACACTCTAATTTAAATCATAAAAACACGAATAGGTCATTTTGACATGAACCAACAATTCAACCTTACCCAAGTGGCTTTAGAGCTTGCCCAAAGCACGCTGCACGAGCACAGCTTTGATCAATTATTGGCAACGGTTGAACGTGCAATACCTAGTGATGCCAGTGCATTACTTGTGGTGCAGGGCGAGCAACTTAAGCCCTTAGCCATCAAAGGTCTGATGCCCGATAGCCTTGGTAGGCGCTTTAAAATAGCAGAGCACCCTCGATTAGCGGCCATTTGTAGTGCAAACCACGCATTACAGTTTGCACACGACTGCCCCCTGCCCGACCCATACGACGGCCTGCTGCTGGCCAAAACGGGCGATATTCCTGTGCATGCTTGCTTAGGTTTACCCCTTTACGATAAAAGCACTTTGCTAGGCGTGCTTACATTCGATAGCTTAAACGCAAATGCCTTTAGCAGTATCAGCGTGGATACGCTAAGCACCTTACAAACACTGTGCAGTGCGCATTTTAAAACAGCCCTGGAGCTTGCCCATTACAAACACCATGCACAGCATTCAAACGCCCTTGTACAAGCGCTAACGCGTGATGCACTTACTCGCGATGGCGGCGAAATTATTGGCCAAAGCCCTGTAATGCAAACGCTTAAAAATGAAATAAAACTCGTAGCGGCCTCTAATTTTAGTGTATTGGTGTTAGGAGAAACGGGCGTAGGAAAAGAGCTAGTAGCGCGTAATATTCACTTAAATTCTGCCCGAAAAGATCAACCGCTGATTCACTTAAATTGTGCCTCTCTTCCCGAGAACCTTGCAGAGAGTGAGTTTTTTGGCCACGCCAAAGGCTCATTTACTGGCGCACAAAATGCCCGCCAAGGTAAGTTTCAGCTAGCTGATGGCGGCACGTTATTTTTAGACGAAATTGGCGAGCTACCATTGGCTATGCAAAGCAAATTATTGCGGGTGTTGCAAAGTGGTGAAATACAAACAGTGGGAGAAGACACGCCAAAATATGTGGATGTAAGGGTAATAGCAGCCACTAATCGTGATTTAAAACATGAGGTAGCGCAAGGCCGCTTTAGAGCCGATTTATATCACCGGCTAAGTGTTTACCCTATTACCGTGCCGCCACTTAATAAACGCGAGCACGACATAACTTTACTGGCTGGTTATTTTATTGAACAAACTGCCCGTAAATTAGGTATTAAACAATTAAAGCTAAGCACTGAAGCGCAAGTATTGCTCAACCAATACAGTTGGCCTGGTAATGTACGCGAGCTTGAGCATGTTATTAGCCGCAGCGCATTAAAAGCTAAACAAAGCCAGTGGCAAAACCCAATAATAACAATTACAAGCGAGCACTGCGATTTAACCCAACAACCAAACAACAACGCGCACGTTAGCACGCCAATTACCGCCCACACTGCCCATCATCAGCCTTTAAAACAGGCCGTTGAATCTTTGCAATTTACGGTTATTACCGAGCAATTAAAACAGCATAATTATAATTGGGCAGCTACTGCACGAACCCTTGAACTCGACAGAGCCAACCTAGTTAGGCTTGCCAAACGCCTAGGCATTAAAGTTAAAAAAACTATTTAACGTGTGGCATGTTACTAAAGTAGGTTTTTAATAAGCCAGCAAAAGCTTGTACTTTCGCGGTGCGGTGTACTAAATGGTGAGTAACCAACCAAGAGTCAAACTCCCAATGTAATTTGTCGTGCAATATAGGCACTACGTCGGGGTTATTTTCTATCGCGCTTTGGTGCAACCCCCCTATGCCTAAGCCTTTAATAACCGCGCGCGCCGCTTCTGAGGTTTCTGATACTCTTAATTTAATTTGCGACTGAGGAATAAACTCATCAACCCAGCTAAAGTACGGTACACGCGCATTAAATCCCGCAATACCCGATATAAAATTATGCTGCTTTAAGTCATCTAAGGTTTTTGGCATGCCGTGTTTAGCAATATAACGTTTGTGCGCATATAGGCCGGCCGATAGCTTAGCTAAGTGCTGCGCTATATAGTCGCCTTCATCAGGTTTGGGGCCTACACGTATTGCTATATGAGCTTGTCCGTGGTCAAGCCTTAAGCGCTTTTGCTCTAAAATCACTTCTAGCTGCACTTGCGGATGCAATGTTTGAAATTGCTCACACACGTTGCTTAGCATATCCATAAAACCACTTACGGTAGTCAGTAACAAGCTCCCTCTGAGCTCACTATCGGCTGCGGCAATGGCATTATGTAAACCTTCGAGTGAGTTATCTATTGCTTGTGCGGTTTCAAATAATTTTGCCCCGCTTTCGGTTACTTTATATCCGCGCGCATGGCGATGAAATAACCGTACATTTAAGTTTTTCTCTAAGTTATTTATGCGTCTCAGCACTGTGCTATGGTGCACACTTAATGCCTCTGCTGCGGCGGTCAAAGTACCTAGCCTTGCCACTTCAAAGGCAACTTTTACGTCTTGCCAGTCGTCAAATTTTATTGCCACGCTACCCACCTTCTACTTATGTGCATATACGCACATAAGTGTTGCGTTTATTCGGGTTTTCTACAAGCAAAAATTTGCTACATTAGTGTCATACCCAACCAATAAAAGGTCTTAATTATGTCAGCACCAAAAATTATCGCGCTCGCGGGTAGCCTGCGTAAAGACAGCTTTAACCAAAAACTCATTAACGAAGCAGCTCGTTTTGCTCTGCAAACCGGTGCTGAAGTGGAAGTAATTACACTCGCTGAGTTAAATTTGCCATTATTTAGCGAAGACATTGAAGCGCAAGGCACACCCACCGATGCCCAACTATTAAAAGATAAACTGCGTAATGCTGATGGTATTTTACTAGCAAGCCCAGAGTACAACGGCTCAATTACTGCTGCACTTAAAAATGCAATTGATTGGGCATCGCGAACTGAGCAAGGCGCAGTCCCCGCATTTCGCAACAAAGTAGTGGCGTTATTTGCTACATCACCGGGTGGGCTTGGTGGTTTGCGCGGCTTAAACCATGTACGCGATATTTTAAGCGGGATTGGCTCGTTAGTACTTGCCGATCAGCTCGCTATCCCATCTGCATTTACTGTATTTGACGAAGATGGAAAAATTAGCGACCCAACCACAGCAGAAAAAATTAGCGTATTAACGCAGCAGCTCGTTTCTGTTGCTAGTAAATTAAGCTAATTTTTACGATTGTGTCGCTGCTAATTTAGCAGCGATAAAATCGGTGTGCGCTACATATAAAAGCCCAGCCACTTTGCGTATTACATACTCTTCTTGGGGGTCTATCTCTCCATCAGCATACGCCAATCGCCATAATAGCTCAATTATTTCAATGCGCTGCGCCGCACTGCAGTGATCGTTAATCTGCTTAGAAAATTGAAAGTAATCAATAGCCCCATCTAAGCTACCAGCGGCATTGTTGGTGAGCTCATCAACTTCCGATTCTGTTAAATTAAAGTATTTTTTTAAGGTTACAGTCAGGGTGTGTTGTTCATTATGGTCGAGCTTAGAATCAGCACGCATTACTTCAATAAGCAGCGCAGCAACCGCTGTTTTTAGATCATGCTGCTCTATGCTTGGCTGTTGCTCGTCAAAAGCGGCAAACAGTTGTTTTATTTGTTTGAACATCACATATTCTCTTTTTGGGTGTTAGACTTAACTTAAATACATCGCACTTAATGCTTTATTAATGGGTATTAAGTTCGCAAATTAAAGGATACATTTTTATGAAAGGCTTATACACACCGCATTTAGTTGTTGGCGCTGCATTGCTAGCCTTTTCTGGTATAGGGAGCGCCTTTGCAGAAGTAGGCGAAAAAGAAAAGTCATACGACTTTGATAACAAAGTACATTATTACCAAACCAAAATTGGTGAAGACAACTATAAAATAGAAATACAATCAGACGATTACAAACACTTTGCTAATCAAAGTATGTTTTTACTGCGCCACGCAGACAGATTATGCCGCGGCAGAACCTTTATGTTAAAAGTGCTTGAAGGCGTGCAAGAGTACGAACGTTTTCCTACTAAACCACGCGCTTATCAACCACCATTAAACGTTTTACTACAATGTGACGCACCCAAGAAAAAAGAAAAATAGTTTATTTTTCGTAGCCCCACGGCGCTGCTGGTGGAGTAATTGGTTTAGTTAAATCAAAGTCCACCTTAAACTCGCGCCCTTGGCGAATTAACCGATACGTAAATACCTCAGGATAAATATACATTTGCCATGTATTACCTGCCGACTGCGCTATCCCTTGTGCTACAAATAACTCTTTAGAGTATTGATCGGCCGGGAAAGACTGCATTTGTGCAAAACCCGCATCAAGAGTATGACCGCCATACATAGTTGAGGCATCGTCGCTGCCATCTTCATGGCGATGATCATGCTTTAAGCTCAAACCACTGCCCGTTTTAGTAATGAGCCATGTACGCGATGCATCATCTCCCACATGAAATGGTACTTGTAGCTCGCTATCTGTGCATTTACGAACATGCATAATTAGTTTTTTATTCTCAAATGAGCTTGGGCCTTTTGCGTTATCTACGCTTACTTTGCCCTCAAACGCTTTACCACAATGTGCAGCTATATTATTAAAAAATGCATCGTGTGTAGGTATAGATACCAAAGGCGCAGGACGCGCAATAGCCGCTGATGAGGCAAGTAATAACGTTGCTGCCGTTAATAATTTCATAAAGTACTCTTATAATAGTTTTTTAATACCATAGCGGTTTAAGTTAATAATGGGAAATAGCTGCGACAAGTGGCTTTTCTGCTCTGTTTTTCATTAATGTTAAAAGTGAATAATGGAAGTCTTGAAAAATCATCTCACCCCATATTCGCGAATAAACACCAAAATTTGTATTATCTTGCACAGTCGTTTTTAAAGTTAAAATCGTATTGCCGCTTTTATCTTCACTTAACGCATACCCACCATACAGAGGTGAAAAGTATTCCCCGCCTAGTTTTACGTGTTTATCGAGTGCGTCATCGGGAATAGCATCAGGGTCTATCTCAAATCTATAAAGCATCTGTTTATTTGGCTGCCAATCCGTAATCACTTCTTTAAATTTAACTCCTTTTTGCCATTTACTGGTTCTAACAGCCCCAACCCCCGTAGCATTCATATTTGCCTCTAAAGGTTTAGGTACACCTATTAATTGGGTAAGCGAAAATGGCAATTCTTTTGGCTCTATGGTGCTTACATTTGTAAGCTGCTGCCACACACGATTTATAGGCGCTTCAATAACTATAGAGTTGGTGACTTCGTACGTTTTTGATAAGTGTAAATAATTTACCTCAATCGGTGAGAGCAATACAGGAAGCAAAGCTATTGAAAGTAAAGGCCTGTTAGCGTTTTTTGTTTGACGGTTTTTAATAAAGCCTGCCAGTAAACCACCCATACTTGCAAAGAGCATAAAGGCAGGCAAAGCCATTGCCACACAAATACTGCCTTCCAGCAGTGTAATAACGCTTACAAGTAAAAAAACAAAAATTGGCTGCCAAGCAATTGTCACCATTTGCCTTTTAGTTAATGTATTTGAGCTTTTAAATTCAAAATGAATACGAATATAGCCAATTGCAACGGGCACTAAAAACATAAATGAAATGGATACAAGGCTACTTAAATTATAAGTATCAAGCAGCTCCACAAACAGCCGCATAAATATGCCGTAAAGCGTACCGAGTAAAATACCAATTGATTTAGGAGATTGAATTTGCATTGTATTTCTTATTATTTGAGTAACCATTGAACCTAGCAGATGCGCTATTTCAGTTCAATTAAAATACATAAGCCACTACTTAGACTAAAGGATAACAGCCTTGTTTTTACAATGTTTCACCAAATTAGAACACATAAAAAAACAAATCAACACACTGATTTTAAACAAAATATACTTTACATTTAAGAATGCCAACACAATGATTTAGCATAAAATAAAGCCATACACGACCTTTTGCCTATACATTCCTGAGTAAAAGCTGATCTACTCTGCTCCTTCACTATTCATTTGCTTTAACAAAAGCCGTATTAATAAATAAGCAACGAGTAACAGGAGGGACTATGTCAGTAACCCCAAAGGGTCACGAGCCAGAAAAAACAAGCGCACCGCACGTAGATGATGCCAACAGCTATCAAAATAAGCATAAAGCTAGTTCAGAGTTTAATACCCGCGACGAATACCTAGAGCACGAGCTGCAAATTATGCAGCCTAAACGCTGGCGGCCTAATTTACCATTTAGAGACTACCGCTTTGAATTTGAAGACACGATTCCTGCCATGGCGGGCACCATTGGTAAAGTCGTTATGGTGGGTGCTATTGCCGCTACATTTGCAGCGCCCCTGGGTTTAAGCGATGCGTTTGTGTTAGAAAACGTACGCTATGAATTACTGATTGTTTCTATTTTTATTATTTTGTTTTCGGGCTTTATTTTACCTACCGCTAACTTAGCAGGTACTCATGGGCCACTTATTCCTCTTATTCCTATTGTGGTTGCCGCTGGTGGCCACCCTATGGCGTTTGGCTTACTGATTGGTGCCTTTGGCTTTATTTTAGCCATAACCAAAGGAGGGAGCTTGCTGGCACGCTTAACGAGTAAAGGCGTGTGCGGGGGCTTACTTATATATTTAGGCTTTATTGGCACAATTTCGCAGGTTAAAAAGCTGTTTGCATGGGCTGAGGCCATTGATATGGCGCACATTGCATTTATTGTTATTTTGGCGACCATTTTATTGTATGCGTTACTTGAGCACTTTAAAAAGCGCTGGTTAGCTGTGCCGCTTAGCTGCCTTATTGGCGGTGTGGTTGCATTTGCACTCGGTGCGCCGTTTGAATTTAATACCGCGCCGGGCTTACCAAATATGAACCCAGCTTATTGGTGGGGCGAGAACACAGGCTGGATGCTTGGCTTACCTACGCTTGAAAGCTTTGTGGTTGTGCTGCCGTTTGCGGTATTGGCTGTGGCTATGTGGTCACCGGATTTTTTAGGGCATCAAGTATTTCAAAAAATTAGTTACCCGCAACGCACTGAAAAAGTTCAAATGAACATAGACGACACCATGCTAAGCGCATCGGTTAGACAAACCTTTGGCTCGCTGGCCGGTGGTGCTAACTTTACTTCATCGTGGGGGACTTACATTGTCCCTGCCGCTATTGCTAAACGCCCTATCCCGGCGGGCGCCATTTTAACAGCCGTATTTTGTATTATTGCGGGTTTATGGGGCTACCCAATGGATTTAGCCATTTGGCAACCTGTGCTGTGTGTTGCGCTTATTGTAGGTGTGTTTATTCCGCTGCTTGAGGCGGGTATGGAAATGACACGCGAAGGTAAAACAACGCAATCGGCCGCTATTGTTGTATTTGCGTCAAGCTTGGTTAACCCTGCTTTTGGTTGGTCACTGACTATGCTGCTTGATAACTTAGGCTTAATTGGCTGTAAAGAGCGCAGTGCTAATTTAACTAAAATGAGCCGTTGGGTTATTCCGCTAATTATGTTTGTTATTTTAACTACCGTTATGGCTATTGTTGGTATGCTGCCAGGCATACCTGCGCTAATGACAGATTTTAGACATTAATAATTTGAAGAGTTAAACATAAAAAAAGCGCGGCTTATATACTCAGCCGCGCTTTGTTTTCATATGTAATTAATTGCTTTTCGTTACTGCCAAGGGCGCTCAGCAGCAAGTTGTTTTTCAAACGCATCAATTTGTGGATTTAGCGTTTCGGTCACACCAATAAAATCTAAGCCACTTAATAAACGCTCTTTTACGTCTTTACGAATATCAAAACTAATTGGCGCAAACTTATCGCTTGTTAGTGTTTGGTTTTCAAGATCGATTTGAATGTTTATATCGTCGTGTTGCTCGCTAAGTACAAACAATTGCTCAAGCGTATCAGCGGGTAGCGCAATGGCTAGCATTTGGTTGTTGCCACAGTTATTAAAGAAAATATCAGCAAAGCTTTCCGCTAAAATTACTTCAAAACCATATTGCTTAAGCGCCCATGGTGCATGCTCGCGTGATGAGCCACAACCAAAGTTGTCGCGCGTTAATAATATTTGCGCGCCTTGGTAGCATGGGCGGTTTAAAATAAAATCAGGATTTGGTTCGCCGTTTTCGAGGTAACGCCAATCGTAAAACAGTGCTGCATCAAAGCCATCACGGCTAGTTGATGTTAAAAACTGCTTAGGAATAATTTGGTCTGTATCTACATTGTTTTTATCAAGTGGGGCCATTAAGCCACTAAAAAATACGCTCATTAGGCTTCTCCTCTTATATCAACAAAGTGACCATGTATTGCAGCAGCCGCTGCCATTGCAGGGCTTACTAAGTGCGTACGCCCGCCACGGCCTTGGCGGCCTTCAAAGTTACGGTTAGACGTAGATGCACAGCGTTTGCCCGCTTCTAAGCGGTCGTCGTTCATTGCTAAACACATTGAACAGCCCGGCTCGCGCCACTCAAAACCTGCCGCTTTAAAAATATCGGCTAAGCCTTCGTCTTCGGCCTGCTTTTTAACAAGACCAGAGCCCGGTACAATAAGTGCTTCAATGCCTGCGACTACTTGCTTGCCTTCAACAATTTTTGCCGCTGCACGTAAATCTTCAATACGGCTATTAGTACATGAGCCAATAAAGACTGTATTTACTTTTGCGCTTGATAATTTATCGCCGGCTTTTAAGTCCATGTATCTAAGTGCGCTGCGTATAGCATCAGCTTTAATTAAATCTGGTTCTTGGTCAGGATCTGGTATGCATTCATCAACGCCAATTACTTGCTCTGGGCTTGTACCCCACGTAATTTGCGGCTGAATGTCGTCAGCTTCAAGCTCAACACTCAAGTCAAACTCTGCGCCTTCATCTGATTTTAAGGTTTCCCAGTATTCAACTGCGGCGTCAAAGTCAGCGCCTTTAGGTGCAAATGGGCGACCTTTTAAGTAATCATACGTGATTTGATCTGGTGCTATTAAACCTGCTTTTGCACCCATTTCAATACTCATGTTACATAACGTCATACGGGCTTCCATTGAAAGTGCTTCAATGCCTTCACCACAAAATTCAGCAACATAACCTGTACCGCCAGCTGTACCTAACTTACCAATAACCGCCATAATTAAATCTTTAGAAGTTACTGTTGGGCGAAGCACACCGTTAATTTGAATTTTTAACGATTTTGCCTTTTTTTGCTGTAGCGTTTGCGTTGCTAATACATGCTCAACCTCAGACGTACCAATACCGTGCGCTAATGCGCCAAACGCGCCATGCGTAGAAGTATGGCTATCACCACATACAATGGTAGTGCCAGGTAAGGTAATACCTTGTTCAGGCCCCATTACATGCACTATGCCTTGGTTAATTGAGTTTAAATCGTAAAGTACAATGCCAAACTCTTTACAGTTAGCATCAAGTGCCATTAACTGGTTTTTAGATACTTCGCTTGCGGCATCAAGTGATCGGCTTTTAGTCGATACGTTATGATCCATTGTTGCAAAGGTTTTTTCTGGGCAACGTACCGTACGGTTTTTTTCACGTAGGCCTGCAAAAGCCTGCGGTGATGTCACCTCGTGTACTAAATGACGGTCAATATAAAGTAAATCAGTTTGCTCGTTTATGCTGGCAACGGTATGTGCTTGCCAAATTTTGTCGTATAACGTTTGGGCCACTTGCTAATTCCCTACTTTGTTAAGTCGCAGCATAACGGTGCTGCGATTTATATATTAAATACGTGAAACGATGGCAGCTGCCACATCGCTTGTGCTGTATCCACCTTGTGGGTAGATATCTGGCGTGCCAACGCCTGCTTCTACGGCTTCGGCTACGGCTTTTTCAATGGTGCGCGCAGCTTCGTCTTGCCCTAATGAGTAACGTAGCATAAGTGCAGCACTTAAAATTTGCGCAATCGGGTTTGCAACCCCTTTGCCAGCAATATCTGGCGCTGACCCACCGGCTGGTTCGTATAAACCAAAACCCGATTGATTCAAGCTGGCCGATGGTAATAAGCCCATTGAGCCTGTGATCATCGCACACTCATCTGACAAAATATCACCAAATAAGTTATCGCAAAGTAGCACGTCAAACTGGCTAGGCTGTTTAACTAATTGCATAGCTGCGTTATCTACGTATATGTAATCTAGGCTTACTTCTGGGTAGTCTTTGCTTACTTCGGTAACTACTTCACGCCATAATACGCTTGATGCAAGCACGTTTGCTTTATCAACCGACGTTACATGGTTGCTACGTAATTTTGCTGCTTCAAAGGCAAAACGGGCAATGCGTTCAATTTCTTTACGCGAGTAAGTTTGTGTATCAAATGCAGCTTCTTCAGCGCCTTCGCCGCTTCGGCCTTTTTCACCAAAGTAAATGCCGCCTGTAAGCTCGCGTACACATAAAATATCAAAGCCTTTTTCGCTAATATCTGCACGTAATGGCGATGCTGCGCTAAGCGCTGGTAAAAGTTGTGCTGGACGTAAGTTACAAAACAAACCAAAGTGCTTACGAAGCGGTAAAAGCGATGCACGCTCAGGTTGCTCGTTAGGGGGTAGGTTTTCCCATTTTGGGCCACCTACTGAGCCAAATAAAATGGCATCGGCGTTTTCACACGCACTTAGCGTTTTTGGTGGTAATGCTTCACCAAATTCGTCAATGGCTGCGCCACCAATAGCATGATGCTGACGGTTCAGGGTAAAACCAAACTTATTGCTTACAGCATCAAGTACTTGCTCTGCTGCTGCCATTACTTCTGGGCCAATACCGTCGCCTGCTAATACGGCAACGCTGTAGTTTGTTTTACTCATCCTGCTTTCCTTTGTTGTTTTAAATCAGACACTTTTTGTGCACGATAAATTAAGTTGTAAACACGGATCATGGCGCGTACCGACGCCTCTACCACATCCGCAGCAATACCCGCACCGTGATAAGGGCGACCATCGTATTTAGCAATAATGTTTACTTGACCAAGCGAGCTTGCGCCTTGGCCAGTGGCTTCTAAATTGTATTCAATCATTTCAACGCTCATACCAGTTAAGCGCTCAATAGCCGCAAATGAGGCTTCAACAGGGCCATTACCTGTAGCAGCTTCTTGTTTTGCTTCGCCATCAATTAACATCCCAATGGTAGAGCTGGCTACCGACTGTGAGTTAGACGCTGAGTTTACAAACTCTAATTGGTATTTTTCGTCTTTGTCGTTAATTTGATTAAAGTAAATCATGGCTTCAAGGTCGTAATCGTATACGGTGCCTTTTTGATCAGCTAACGCTAAAAAGCTCTCATATAAGCTGTCCATATCGTAGTCAGCTTTTTGATAACCTAACTCTTCTAAACGGTGCTCAATAACATGACGACCCGAACGCGAGGTCATATTTAATTGGTTATTTGGCACACCGACGCTTTCTGGCGACATAATCTCATAAGTATTTTGCGCTTTTAATACGCCATCTTGGTGAATGCCCGAGCTATGTGCAAAGGCGTTTTCGCCCACAATCGCTTTATTTGGCTGTACCGGCATATTGCATATTTTTGCCACTTGGCGAGATGCGCGATAAATTTCTTCGCTTTTAATATCGGTGTGAACGTTTAAGTGGTCTTTGCGCATTTTCATGATCATCGCCACTTCTTCAAGCGAGCAGTTACCCGCACGCTCACCTATACCATTTATTGTACATTCAATTTGGCGAGCACCGGCTTGTACCGCGGCTACCGAGTTAGCTACAGCTAAACCTAAATCGTTATGACAATGTACACTTAAACGCGCTTTATCTATATTCGGCACGTTATTCATTAAATGGCGGATCATTGCGGCGTATTCGTCTGGCGTTACAAAGCCAACGGTATCAGGTAAATTAATAGTAGAGGCACCGGCGTTAATTGCCTGCTCAACAATTTTACATAAATCCCAGTGCGGCGTACGCCCGGCATCTTCACACGAAAACTCAACATCATCAGTGTAGTTACGCGCTAATTTAATTGATTTAACCGCCATGGCCGTTGCATCGTCTAGGCTCATACGTAATTTGTGTTCAAGGTGCAAAGGGCTTGTGGCAATAAAAGTATGAATACGGCTTTGCTGTGCTGTGCGAAGCGCCTCACCACAGGCTTCAATGTCTTTTGCTACTGAACGTGCTAAACCACAAATAATTGGGCCTTTAACCTCGGTTGCAATACGTTGCACCGAGCGAAAATCAGCGGGGCTCGAAACCGGAAAACCCACTTCCATCACATCCACGTTCAAGCGGCTAATAGTATGCGCTAGCTGAATTTTATCGTCTTCTGTAAGGCTTGCTTTAAGTGCCTGCTCGCCATCACGTAAGGTGGTATCAAAAATCCATACTTTATCTTTGTCTTGCATAACTGCCCCTCATTCCTCTGTTACCCAAATTTCAATTTATCCCAGCCGCGAGATAATAAAAAACCCCGCAATTGCGGGGTTTTTAGTGTTTAACTCGATGCAAACACACTAATCCCCGCTCACTGACCATAGCAGTAAGAGGTTAAGTTTTAGTGTAATTAAACGAATATTTTGCATCTTGTTTCTTGTGTGTGTGTTCAGTGAGGCCTATTTTTAACATTACAAAGCTGTTGGTGCAAGCATAAATATTCCAAACAAGGGAATGAAAACCCTATATTAAAGAAATTTATATACCTAAAAATAGCACATTCGGGTTTTATAAATCACACAGCTACACTTTTTAGCTTAAATTAATGTGTTGAGTAAACTTACGTGTTTAGATTAACTTATTGCTAATTTTTTAAGCTAAACCTGATTATTTGTTTCACGTATATAATGACCTGCACCGCGGGTAATATAACGTAGCTGCCAAATAACCCGCTCAATGAGTTCTTCACGTTGTTGACCTTCTATATCAAGTGCTTCAGCGCCGGCATTAAATACCAGTGTTACCATGGCTTCGGCCTGAATATAAGCATGAATTGAATCACACTTGGTTTCGCTTTCTAAATAATGCGCAAGCTCTAAAATAAAGTGTTTTACCTCACGAGCTACGGCGGCTCTAAAGGCTTTTGAGGTTCCAGAACGTTCTCGCAGCAGTAATCTAAATTGGTTGCTTGAGTTATCAATAAACTCCATAAAGGTTACAACCGAGGTATTTATTACGCTGCCGCCACTGGCTATACGTCTGCGGGCTTGGCGCATAAGCTGGCGAAGGGTTAAGCCTGCTTCGTCGACCATGGTTAAACCTAGCTCGTTCATATCTTTAAAGTGGCGATAAAAAGAGGTGGGGGCAATACCTGCTTCGCGGGCAACTTCGCGTAAGCTTAAATTAGAAAAACTATGATCAGCACTAAGCTGATTAAATGCCGCCTCTATTAAGGCTTGTCGTGTTTTTTGTTTCTGTTGTGCTCTAACACCCGACATCCACAGCTCCCTGAGTAAATTTATATGAAGTTTTAATGATAATTAGCCGAATTGTCTAGTCTAATACTTGACGCCAAGAGATTGAAACACTATTTTAGCTTACAGTTGTACGCTGAGAGTAAAAACGATGAATAAACCACCGATTATTTGGACAAACGTCCTATTTTTTAGCCTAACCTTTTTGGCGGCTGTCACACTTGTACCTTGGTACGGCATTAATTACGGATTTACCAGCGCGCATTGGATTGCATTTGTAGGCTGTATGTTTTACGCAGGCCTATCTATTACTGCCGGATACCACCGATTATGGGCGCATAAAGCCTATAACGTACACCCTGCAATAGAATTTATTTTTGCCCTTGGTGGCGCATTTGCTTTGCAAAACAGTGCGTTGCACTGGAGTAGCGATCACCGTATACACCACGGCCAAGTAGATGACCCAGTAAAAGACCCCTACGCCGCAACTAACGGTTTTTGGTACAGCCATATTGGCTGGATGCTACGTGATTACCAAGGCGACAGTTATAACGATTACAGTAATTGTCGCGATTTACAGCGCAATAAAATTGTTATGTGGCAGCATAAACACTACTTAAAGCTTGTTATAGCCATGAATGTCGGTTTACCGCTTGTGCTTGGTTTATTAGTAGGCGATGTGTGGGGTATGCTACTACTTGCAGGTTTATTACGCTTAGTATTGAGCCAGCACTTTACCTTTTTCATTAATTCATTGGCTCATATTTGGGGCTCACGCCCATACACTGAGAAAAACACTGCGCGCGATAATGGCTTTTTAGCGTTATTTACTTATGGCGAGGGTTACCATAACTTCCACCATATTTTTGCAAGCGATTACCGTAACGGTATTAAGTGGTTTCATTACGACCCAACAAAATGGATGATCCGCTCTTTAGCAGCGCTCGGTTTAGCCAGTAAATTAAAGCGCACCCCGGTTGAGCGCATAGAAAAAGCCAAAGCCGAAACGCTAATGAGTAAAACGCAAACGCGCCTTTCAAAATTGCCTTTAGCGCAAGATAAGCTTACATTATTACAACAAGAGTACGATTTACTGCTGAAAAAGCTGCAAAATTACTGTTCACTACAAAAACAAGTGTTAGAAGCTAAAAAAAATAACATGGCAAAGCAGTGTGAACAATCAGCATTAATGACACAATACCATGAGCTGGAAGCCGCCTGGGAAAATCAAAAACAGGCATGGCTAGCACTTAATGCGAGGTTATTAAAAGCCTCTTTTAATTAATTTAGGAGTGGCTGTGGCCAAACAACCAGAACAGAAAAAAGCACCCGTAAGTTTCCAATATGACGCAATAATTATTGGTACGGGCCCTGGCGGTGAAGGCACCGCCATGAACCTATCTAAAAACGATAAAAAAGTAGCGGTTATTGAGCGCCAACAAGCTGTTGGCGGTGGCTGTGTACATTGGGGAACAATTCCTTCAAAAGCATTACGCCACTCGGTTAGCCGCTATATTGAATACAAAGCAAACCCACTTTTTAATGTTGGCGAGCGCCCTAGCCGCTTAACGTTTCCTGATATTTTAAGCCATGCAAGTTCTGTTATTTCTAAGCAGTCAAACTTACGTAGCAGCTTTTACGACCGTAACCGCATTCATATGTACCAAGGCGATGCGAGCTTTGTAGATAAACACACGGTTGAAATTAAGCGCCTTGATGGCTCAGCAGAGCGTATTACCGCTAAAACTATTGTGATTGCTACCGGCTCACGCCCATACCGCCCACCTGAAGTCGACTTTAGCCATTCACGTATTTACGACAGCGATACTATTTTAGGCCTAGAGCACGACCCACAACGTGTACTTATATACGGTGCGGGTGTTATTGGCTGTGAATACGCTTCAATCTTTAAAGGCTTAGGCGCTAAGGTAGATTTAGTAAACACGCGCGACCGCTTATTAGCCTTTATGGATGCTGAAATCTCTGACGCGCTTAGCTACCACTTTTGGAACAGCGGTATTGTTATTCGTCATAACGAAGAGTTTGACCGTATAGAAACGCGCTCAGATTGCGTTGTAATGCATTTAAAATCGGGCAAGCGTGTAAAAGCCGACTGTATTTTATTTGCTAACGGGCGCACAGGTAATACCGATACGCTAAACCTTGAAGCTATTGGTTTAAAAGCCGATGGTCGAGGCCAGCTTAAAGTCAACGAAATGTACCAAACTGAGGTAGACAACGTTTACGCAGTAGGCGATGTAATTGGCTACCCAAGTTTAGCGAGTGCAGCATTTGATCAAGGCCGTATAGCTGCCGATGCTATTGCCTGCGGTAATTGCGAAGATAAGCTAATTATAGATATACCGGCCGGTATTTATACTATTCCTGAAATGAGTTCGGTAGGTAAAACAGAGCAACAGCTAACCGCTGCAAAAGTACCGTATGAAGTTGGCCGTGCTCAGTTTAAGCACTTGGCTCGTGCGCAAATTGCGGGTACAGAAGTAGGTAGTTTAAAAATATTGTTTCACAGTGAAACAAAAGAAGTACTTGGCGTGCATTGCTTTGGTGAGCGTGCCTCAGAAATTGTTCACATTGGCCAAGCCATTATGGAACAAAAAGGGGCTGGCAACACCGTTGACTACTTTGTAAATACCACATTTAACTACCCAACGATGGCAGAAGCCTACCGTGTTGCGGCGTTAAATGGATTAAATAGATTATTTACTTAACCCGATTACTACACAGCAAAAAGCCCGCTAATTATAGCGGGCTTTTTAATAGCTATTAATACCACTGCTGTTATTTGTGGTATTGCGCGCTTAGCTCATGTACTGCATTAATAAATACACCGGCGTTTTCTGGGTCTACATCTGGTGTAATACCGTGGCCTAGGTTAAATACGTGGCCATCACCTGTGCCAAAGTCTTCTAAAATAGTGCCTACTTCTTGGCGGATACGATCAGGCGTACCGTGAAGCATTGACGGGTCCATATTACCTTGCAATGCAACTTTATCGCCTACACGGCGTTTAGCGTCGCCAATATTAATAGTCCAATCAAGACCTACTGCATCACAGCCTGTTGCTGCAATTGCTTCAATCCACTGGCCACCATTTTTGGTAAATAGCGTTACCGGTACTTTACGGCCGTCGTATTCGCGAATTAAACCATCAACAATTTTATGCATGTATTGCAGTGAGAATTCGTTGTAATCGCGCGGGCTTAATACGCCGCCCCACGAGTCAAATACCATTAACGATTGCGCACCAGCTTTTACTTGTGCGTTTAAGTAATCAATGACTGAATCAGCTAGTTTATCTAGTAATAAATGTAGTGTTTGCGGCTCTGCAAACGCCATTTTTTTAATTTTACCAAATACTTTACTGCTTCCACCTTCAACCATGTAAGTTGCTAGTGTCCACGGTGAACCCGAAAAGCCAATTAGTGGCACTTCGCCTTTAAGTTCACGGCGAATAGTACTTACTGCGTTCATTACATAGCCAAGCTCGTCAGTTGGGTCTAGCTTAGGAATCTTTTTAACATCAGCAAGTGACGAAATAGGGTTTTCAAATTTAGGGCCTTCACCGGTTTCAAAGTACAAACCTAAACCCATAGCATCGGGAATAGTTAAAATGTCACTAAATAAAATAGCAGCATCTAACGGGTAACGGCGAAGTGGTTGTAGTGTTACTTCACATGCAAGCTCAGCATTACGGCACAGGCTCATAAAATCGCCCGCTTGTGCACGTGTAGCACGGTACTCTGGTAAATAGCGTCCTGCTTGGCGCATCATCCATACCGGTGTTACATCAACGGGTTGTTTTGCAAGTGCACGTAAATAACGGTCGTTTTTTAATTCGCTCATAGCGTAAATAATCCTGAGGCTTATAGAAATTGTTCAAGATTGTACCACCATATTCTCCGGCTCTCTATCGCTAAGCTCGTAAAACATGTGTTACAGCTAACAGAACCTAGTTTGTTGCTTATTTAGTCACATTTGAGCATTAAACAACCAAAAAGAACTAACAATAAAAACTTTTTGTTAATATGTTTGCAACATAACAAAAACCTTGGTATTGTTTGTCCCGCGTTAACAAGAACAATAATAAAAATCTTAAACAACAATAACAAAAATATTTATAATAAAAATAACAAAAATCTTCTATAACAATAAGAAAGCTTGTATTAACAGGCCAAAACAAGAAATTAAGCCACCTTAACCGGTGGTTTTTTCTTGCCTGCAATAAAATAATAATTTACCTACAATAAATACACACATGCACCAGCTCATACCTTTTACTTGTTGATATACACTTAAATAAAATATATCTTGATGTATAAGAAAATTTAAATTTAACCATAAAAGTGACCCAGCTTAGGAGAACAGTAATGCTGACGCGCGTAGAGAAAGCTCAACAAAAATGGGGTGGTAGCCATACTGTCATTGATAAATGGTTAAACGAGCGCCAAGAGTTAATTGTACTTTATTGTAAAATGGCTGGGTTTTCGCCATACGACAAAAAAGATCACGCCTTACCAGAGCCAGAACAAATTCAATCATTTTGCCAAATTTTAATGGATTACTTATCTGCCGGCCATTTTGAAGTGTACGATGACATTGCAAAAGCCTGTGAAAGCAAAGGCCTTGAAAGCCAAGAGCTGGCAAATACAATTTACCCGCGCATTTCTAGCACAACAGATATTGCTTTAGACTTTAACGATAAATACGCAGAAGTAGATAAAGAGGACTTATTAGCAGAGTTTGATAACGATTTGTCGGTACTTGGCGAAACGTTAGAAGCGCGTTTTGAACTAGAAGATGAGCTAATAGATAATTTGTTTTCTAACCACACAGATTAATAAAATAGCCTACAAAAAAGGGACCGTTATGGTCCCTTTTTGCGTTATAAGCTACCGCTTATTGCGCAGGTGCTTCGTCATCTTGTATTTCAAGTAGTTCTACTTCAAAAACAAGCGTTGAGTTAGCTGGAATTTTACCTAGGTCACGATCGCCGTAAGCAAGTTCAGAAGGAATAGTGAACTTGTACTTAGACCCTACTGACATAAGCTGTAAACCTTCAGTCCAACCCGCAATTACACGGTTAAGAGGGAAAGTAGTTGGCTCGTTACGCGCATAAGAGCTATCAAACTCAGTGCCGTCTAATAAAGTACCTTTGTAATGTACTTTAACTACGTCTGTTGCTGCTGGCTTTTCGCCTTCGCCTTCGCTAAGTACTTCGTACTGTAGACCTGACTCAGTTACTGTTACGCCTTCTTTTTTAGCATTTTCTTCTAGGTATTTTTTACCTGCTTCTTTGCTTTTTTCAGACTCAACTTTAGCTTTAGCTTCTTGCTTTGCACGCACTGATGTATCTAGCTCAGTTAGCACTTCACGGATTTTTTCTTCATCGATTTTTGCATTACCAGCAAGCGCGTCTTCAAAACCACGAATTAATAGTGCTTGGTCTAGTTCAATACCAATCTCTGATTTATCAGCTAGGTCTTTATTTAAAAAGTTACCTACTGATGCACCAATACCGTATGCTTGCTGCTGCTCTACAGTGTCTAATTTAACTTCAGCTTGTTCTTGTTTTGCTTCTTGATTACAAGCTGTAAGCGCTAAAACCGACGCTGCAATCAATGACAATCTAATCGTCTTTTTCATTTTAAATCTCCGACACACTTTGCAGTTGTCATTTATTGTATTATTACTAGTTAAAGATTAACGGCCTACATGATAGGCTGCTTGTTTAATAACTAACTAAATTAAAACCTAACCTATTATAGTGATTAGACAAACACCCTAGGCCTTCAACGTGACCTAGTCTAACCTCTCAGTCACTAAGAGTTAAGAGGAAATACCTGTAATATGTCGATATTTCGTACTTTTTTAATCGCTTTTAGCTGTTTATTAGCCCTAGCTTGTAGCGATCAAAAACAGCAAGCTGCACAACGCTTTGAACACGCAGAACAGGGTGCGTTTTCCTCGGCAGTATCTAACGATGGTAAATACAGCCTAGTCTCCTCCATTCACCATGGGGTCGCCCTGTGGGATAATCAACAGCAGGTACTAAAATATCAATGGTTTCAACAGCAATCACAAGAAAGCCTAGTGTATGCTGTGGCTATTGCCTTTGATAATAGCGTGGCCGTTACCGCAGAAAAAACCACCTTTGCCGTGTGGGATATTAGCAGCGGCGAAAACCGCGGCTATTATAAAATTCAACAAGCCACTATTCGCGATATTGCGATAAGTAACCAAGGCCGCAGTGTTTTATACGGCAGAAGCGACGGCGTAGTGGTATTTTTAAACCTAGAAACCGGACGCCGCATTGAGTTTTTAGGCCACCAAGACAAAGTAAACACCGTTGATTTGTCGCCTAATGGGCGCTACGCCTTAAGCGGCTCAAACGATTACGTTGCTTATTTTTGGGATACACGTACAGGGCAAGTAATTCATCGCTTTAATCACCCGACTCGTGTTACCCAAGTAACACTAGACCCACAAGGTCGCTACGCATTTACCGCAGATAGTATGAAGCAAGCACATGTATGGAAGCTGACTACAGGTGATCTTGTGAGTAAACTGGCGTATATTGCGCGTCAGAAAATTTTTACTGCGGTACGCTTTAACGAACAAGGTACATTGCTGGCCACAGGCTCGCCCAATAAGCGCGTTGATTTATGGCAGTTACCCAGCGGAGAGAAAATTCAAACTTGGCAAGTCACACCACGTGAAGGCAGTAAGCCTAAATCGGCTGTGGTGCTAGATGTAACGTTTATAGATAACGGCAAGTCGTTGTTAACCGAGAGCTCGAGCGGAATTGCAGAGCACTTTACAATACGAGAAGCAAATGAACACAATTGAAAATCGTTTAATGGAGCTTGAGGCAAAAGTTGCTTTTCAAGACGAAACAATAGAAATATTAAATGACGAGCTAAAGGCACACCAACAGCAGCTTGCAAAAATGAAGCGCCAAACTGAGTTACTAGCAGAAAAACTTAAAGAAGCGCAGCAGCCGTCGCTAATGTCGCAAATGCAAGAGCCGCCTCCGCCACATTACTAAGGTGGGTAAAAAATAAAACCGGGTTAATCGCCCGGTTTAAATACACCAATTACTTGTTCAAATTGGCGAGTAGATGCCTGAACAGCGTTATCGGGTTGCGCCATTTTGTGGCCACACTCTACACACTCTACTTTTTCAACATCATGTTCTCTGTACAGCATCATGGTATCCATGGCTTTACACTCAGGGCACGATGCACCAGCAATAAATCGCTTCTTTTGTCTCACAACATTTTTCCTGTGGTTTGAACTGCACATATTTTATCGTATAACTTCCTATGTTGATACGCTTGATAAGAGCAATACGTTCTATGGTATGATAGCGCCAACTTAACCAGGGCACAGTAAAGTAACGCATTCATGATCCAAATCTCAGAAATAGAACTACTTCGTGGCGGAAAAGCCTTATTAAAAAATGCCTCGGCTACTTTATTTCCTCAGCACAAAGTGGGCTTAGTTGGCGCTAATGGCTGTGGTAAATCTACCTTATTTAGTTTATTAAAATCTGAGCTGCAACTCGATGCGGGTGATTGCAATATACCGAAAGATTGGTCTATTGCCTCTGTAAAACAAGAAACCCCAGCCCTTGAAATAAGCGCCATTGATTACGTACTACAAGGCCACCCTGAGTACTATGCATTGCGCATTGCCCTGCGTGAAGCCGAGCAAACAAACGATGGTGACACCCAAGCCAAAGTACATATTCAGCTTGAAAATATTAAAGGCTACAGCATAGAGTCAAAAGCGGGCGAATTACTGCACGGCTTAGGCTTTGCTAATCACCAAATAGAAAACCCTGTAAGCGCGTTTTCTGGTGGTTGGCGTATGCGTTTAAACCTTGCACAAGCACTTATTCGCGATGCCGACTTACTATTACTCGATGAGCCTACCAACCACCTTGATTTAGATGCCGTTTACTGGCTTGAGCGCTTTTTACGCGCCTACACAGGCACCTTGGTACTTATATCTCATGACCGCGAGTTTTTAGACGCCGTGGTTGATCAAATTTGGCATGTCGATAAACAGCTTATTAATGTGTACAAAGGTAACTACTCACAGTTTGAACGCCAAAAAGCAGAGCGCTTGTTACAACAACAAGCAATGTTTGAAAAACAACAAGAGCAAATTGCCCATCTTGAGCAGTTTATAACTCGCTTTAAAGCCAAAGCCAGTAAGGCCAAACAGGCACAAAGCCGTGTAAAAGCACTCGAACGTATGGAAAAACTGGCACCTGCGCATGCCGACTCACCGTTTGACTTTGAATTTGCCGAGCCAACAGCCCTGCCTAACCCGCTAATGACCCTAGATAAAGCAAAAGCAGGTTATGGCGATGTTACTATTTTAAATAATATCGCGCTAAACCTAGTTCCTGGCAGTCGTATT
Organism: Pseudoalteromonas atlantica; assembly: GCA_007988745.1. Lineage (GTDB taxonomy): Bacteria > Pseudomonadota > Gammaproteobacteria > Enterobacterales > Alteromonadaceae > Pseudoalteromonas > Pseudoalteromonas atlantica. The sequence goes on along the minus strand of BJUT01000019.1, from coordinate 4,468 downwards.
GCGTTACTCGGTCGTAACGGCGCGGGTAAATCAACGCTTATAAAGCTATTAGCGGGCGAGCTTGAGCCGCAAGCAGGTAAAGTGGTTCAGCACCATGGCTTAAATATTGGTTACTTTGCGCAGCACCAACTTGAATCTCTTGATTTAAAAGCCAGCGCAGTGACCCATATTCAACGTTTAAACCCACAGGCCACAGAGCAATCATTGCGTGACTTTTTAGGTGGCTTTGCATTTATTGGCGATAAAGCACTTGAGCCCGTGGCGCCGTTTTCGGGCGGTGAAAAAGCCCGCTTAGTGCTAGCCATGTTAGTGTATCAAAAACCCAATTTACTACTACTTGATGAGCCAACTAACCACCTTGATTTAGAAATGCGCCACGCGCTAGTAATGGCACTACAAGGCTTTGAGGGCGCCATGGTTACCGTATCGCACGATCGCCACATGCTTAAAAACACCGCCGATGAATTTTATTTAGTCGATGATGGCAAAGTCACTCAATTTGGTTACGATTTAGATGCCTATTACCAATGGTTACTCAATGCAAATAAAGAAGCCGCTAAAAGCCAGCAGCCTGACGAGCCAAAAGCAAATCCAAGCGTTAATCGTAAAGAGCAAAAGCGCCTAGAAGCTGAGTTTAGAAAAGCCATTCAACCGCTTAAAAAACAAATTGAAAAGCTTGAAAAGCAGCTCGATAAATTTACTGCAGAGCTTAGCGAAGTTGAAGTAGCCCTTGGCGACAACACACTCTACAACGACGATAACAAAGCCCAGTTAAAAGAGCTAATCGCTAAGCAAGCAACGCTTACCCCTAAAGTAAACGACACTGAAGAAGAGCTACTGATGGCGCTTGAAGAAATGGAAGAAAAAGAGCAGGCCTTTGCCGATGAACTTGCTCAATAAAAACGACTTTTGGCAATTTGCCTGCGCTTTGTACGCAAAGCCAGGGCAACAACAAACCTTGCTGGCGCTACAAAACCAGCAAGGTAAAAACGTTAATCTGTGCTTATTTTTGCTGTATTTAGACTCACTTAAGCTAAGCATTAATGCCGAGCAGCTCAGTGCGTTAATAGCATCTATTAATGAGTTTGATACGCAGGCACTTAAGCCACTGCGTGCAACGCGCAAGTATTTAAAAGCCAATCAAGAAAGTATCAGCGACTATGCAAAAATACGCCAAGAGCTATTAAGCGCCGAATTAAAGCTTGAAAAGCAACAACAGCAAATACTGATTGATACAGCGAATAAACTTAGCTTTTTAGAAGCTGTAAAGCCAAACAATATTGAGCTGTATGTGAAAGCGACTTAGGCTGTCAGTTTTTATACCCTCTTCTAAATGTTCATTCTATTTTCTTTGTGCAAAAAATCTTTAAGCCGATTGATTCTTCAAAGCCTATAGGCGCTGTAGTAGGAACTGAATAGCCCCTAAAACATGATCTACATCAACTTTACTTGGTTACTTTTTCCACGCAGGGAAATAGTTTGATCTCGATCACATTATGCTTTGCAAAGTCACTTTATGATGTCTCCATCAACTGAACGAGGAGATTAATCATGAACGTATTCTTTAGAGACTTTTTTAGCGACCCTGTTTTATTTATGTCTTTTGGGATTTTAGGCGTCGTGATTTCTCTTTGCCTATTTTACGCTTTTTACTTTATTAAAAAAATTAGCGAGGCTGAAGTTCCCGAGCATCATTAAGCACGACGCACAAAGCGCCTACTCAGGTTACTGATTAGGCGCTTTTTATTTTATAAAGCGAAAAATTTGGTACACTAACGTTTCGTTTTTTTCATAGTGCGTAGTACAAACATGATCAATAAGTTTAAACCAGCATGGTGGATGACCAATCGTCACGTTCAAACCATAATGCCGCGTTTTTTCCGTCCATTTCACAATACGTCCTACGAACTTGAGCAACTTGATACGCCCGACGGCGATTTTATTGAACTTGCATGGTCGCTGCCTCATAATGAAAACGCTCCCCTTGCTGTGGTTTTACATGGTCTTGAAGGCAACATAAATAGCTTTTATGCCAAAGGCATGATGAAAGCCTTAAAAAAGCAAGGCTATGCCGTAGTACTTATGCACTTTAGAAACTGCTCAAGTGAAGTTAACCGCTTACCCCGTGCTTATCATAGTGGCGATACAGCCGATTTAGCTTTTTTTATAAATCATTTAAGGGAGCAATTCCCCAGCCGCCCTATTATGGCTGTTGGTTTTTCGTTAGGGGGCAATGTACTGGCTAAATACCTAGGCGAAGAGCGCGAAAACTGCCCCTTAAGTGCTGCAGCCGTGGTCTCGGCTCCTTATGATTTATCATCATCAAGCGATGTTATTCGCAAAAGCTTAGGCAAGATTTATCAAAAGTACTTGCTCGATAGAATGAAAAAATCAATGCAGCGTAAATTGCCACAAATTAAGCAGCAAATACCTATTACCTCTGAGCAGTTAATGAAAATTGACGATTTACTAGAGTTTGATAATCAACTAACCGCTCCACTGCATGGCTTTGAAAACGCACACGATTACTATCGCCAAGCCAGCGCAATGCCTTACTTAAAGCATATTGCGATTCCTACGTTAATAATTCATGCCAAGGACGATCCAATGTTGTCGATTAAAGCCGTGCCAAGTAGGCAAGATGTGAGTGAGCATGTTACCCTGAGCGTCTCTGAAAAAGGCGGCCACGTAGGGTTTATTAGTGGTAATAATCCGTTTAGGCCAGTATTTTGGCTTGAACAAGCCGTCCCTCATTATTTTGGCCAGCACGTCCCCACTAAAGCGAGCAGTAAGCAGTTATGATTATCCCTTTTGAACAACTTGATAAAGACACCCTCTATAACCTAATTGAAAGCTACGTGCTTCGTGAAGGCACCGATTATGGTGAGCAAGAAGTGAGTATTCAAAGTAAAGTAGCGCAGGTTAATCAGCAGCTTAGAAATGGTGAAGCGATGGTGTTTTTTTCTGAGCTACATGAGTCGGTCACTATTATTTCAAAAAATGAATTTAAAGCACTGCAAAGCGAAGAGCATGAAGCACAGTCGTTTGATTAACGCCTAACACTTGTAACTTTTGAGCTGAACGTACACAATGGCTTTTTACCCAAAGAGCCAAAACATGATAAAACTCAGCACTCTAGTGGTAGCCATATCACTAGCTTTAACACCACAAGCCTTTGCAGAGCAAGTAAAAAGCCCGTCAGACAAAGCAGTAAAACTAGCAAAAGACACTATTTTAATCGACACCCATATTGATGTACCTTATCGTATCCACGAAAAATGGGTTGATGTAACTAAAGCCACCGACGGCGGCGACTTTGACTACCCTCGCGCAGTACAAGGGGGGTTAAACGCCCCTTTTATGTCGATTTATATTCCTGCTCACTTAGAATTTGAAGGCAAAGGTAAAAGCTACCAGCTAGCCAATCAAATGATTGATAGCATGGAAGCCATTGCACAGCGCGCCCCTGAAAAATTTGCTATTGCTAGCTCAACAGCGGATATAGAAGCGCAATTTGAGCAAGGCAAACTATCAATTGCGATGGGCATGGAAAATGGCTCGCCAATTGAAGGAAAAATGGAAAACCTTCAGCACTTTTTTGACCGAGGTGTACGCTACATCACGCTTGCGCACTCGCAAAGCAACCATATTTCTGACTCGTCATACGATATTCGCCGTAAATGGAAAGGTTTAAGCCCATTTGGTAAAAAGCTAATTACTGAAATGAACAACGTCGGTATGCTAATTGACGTATCACATATATCAGATGATGCGTTTTATCAGGTAATGGAGCTATCTAAAACGCCGGTTATTGCTTCACACTCTTCACTGCGCAAATACACGCCAGGCTTTGAGCGTAATATGAATGATGACATGTTATTGGCGCTTAAAAAGAATGGCGGGGTTATTCAAATTAACTTTGGCTCAAGCTTTGTAACCTCTAAAGCCGGTGCGTGGTACAAAGACCTTAAAAGCACTAAAGAGACCGTTAAAAAAGAAGGCACTAAGCCAAGTAAAGACTTTGATGCAGCGTACCGCGCTAAAAACCCATTCCCGTTTGCAAGCCTTGAGCAAGTACTTGATCATATTGATCACGTTGTAGAGCTTATTGGCATTGATTACGTGGGCATTGGCTCTGACTACGATGGGGTTGGAGATTCGTTGCCGATTGGCTTAAAGGATGTATCTAGCTACCCTAACCTAGTACAAGGCTTAATGGACAGAGGCTACAGCGATTCAGACATTAAAAAGATTTTAAGCGAAAATACGCTAAGGGTTTGGAAGCAAGCCGAAGCATATGCGAAAAAGCACTAAGCTGTAAGCTGTAAGCTGTAAGCTGTCAGTTGTCAGTTGTCAGTTGTCAGTTGTCAGTTGTCAGTTGTCAGTTGTCAAAAAATTTAATTAATAGCACGGCTTAAAGTCGTGCTTTTTTATGTGTTAAGTATAATTTAACACCAAGCGACTAATT
>BJUT01000018.1 GCA_007988745.1 Pseudoalteromonas atlantica | reverse complement strand
CGTAGCTTGGGTTGAGACTAGAACACTTGAGAAAAAAGCACACCACGAATACGTAATAGTCCTAATACTAAACGAAAATAATTCCAATCGTGTTAAGTTATGAGGCATTTATAGCGACAGATAAAAATTTCTGATGTACGACTGTATAGATGTTTGAGGTAGAGTAATACTGGAGTAATTGCCAAGAACAACTAAATAACAGCTCTATAATTTACCAAACCTATGCCTTTGCGAGAGTAAAGCTGCAACAATAGATATTAATATGCACACGGCAGAGCCTACCACTAGGAAGCGGTTCTCGATTCGACTGACTTGTCTTTCTCCTACAATTTGATAGGTCACATCCCCCTCAATAAAGCGTTCGCCTTGGTATTGCTGAGTGACGTTAAATGCTAAAAAGTCACCCAGCTTTGCTTGATAGGTAAAGTAGGTTTGTGGATAAAAAATTTCATATGTTGCACATAACCACGCTATCAGCCCACATATAAATAAAGCCAAGCTCATAATTAAAGTGATGTTTGAGGGCTTATGTATCGCTGAGCTTATAGGTAGGCACTTATCAATACAGCCTTCGCCATAGCAAAGTTTAAGCTTTTCAATTACCTCAGTTGAGGGGATAAACTGTCCATTTTCAAGCTTTGAAAGGTACGACTGTTGAATTCCAATTTCACGCGCTGCATAAGCCTGAGTCCACTTTTTATTTGCTCTAAGGCGTTTTAACTCCATTCCTAACGCTTGCATACCCTCTGCTCTTATTTGATTAGTTAAGCGTTTTATTATCGCTAAAATTAGTATTTATAAATAGTCTAAAAGCCTATATTCATGCTTATTAATATAAAGAATATTATGAATATTAATAGCTTATATTAAATTTAATAAAATATAAGGTATGCTCAATTCGATTTTAATAAGGAGATATAATATGCCGAATAAATTTACTAGCGCTATTTTAGTGCTTATCAGTTCACTGTTTTTTATAAACCCCAGTTACGCAGAGCCTGTTTTTGCAATTAAGGCCAGTATTTATAAATTACAGAATGAGATTACCGTAGATAGTAAAATAGAGCAGGCTTTAAAAAATCTAAGCCCTACGCATCAACCTCAGCTACTCACGCTATTAAATAAAAGTGCAATGATAGAAATTGGTGATGATACGCAAATGACGGCGCTTGAAGTAAAGCCTAACGCAGAGGGGTCACACTTTAACGCTAGTTTGAAGCTAAAAGAGCAGGTTGATGGCAAGTGGGAATCTATTTCTTCCTTTATGCCGCAAATCCCAAATGGGCAAACAGTGTATTTAAGTCGCACCTTTACAGATAAAGTATGGCTGATAAAAATTACAGGTAAACGTTACGAATCAATAGAACTTGCAGAGCAGGCCTTAAATCAAAAGTAACGCCTGTTAATTTACCGTACAGTGTGTGGCTGCAAAAAAAGTTTAATATAAGTTTGCTGGTAAAGTGTGGCGGGCACGTTAGTATGCGCTAATAAAGGTACAAGGAGCGTAGTATGGCTAAGCAAACAGTGTTAATTATAGGTAATGGCCCCGTCGAAAAGGATGTAAGTAAAACTCTAAATAGCTTTGATAGAGTGGTGCGCTTTAATATGTGTGCAAACATGCCTGCATACTTAGGCCGTAAATGTACTGATTTATGGCTAGTGGGACGAGGCAAGCAAGGCGCAATGCTTTGCGCAGCGTTTCCAGATATAGATATAACGCAGCTGAAAAATGTCATGATCACTGACCCAAAACCTAACTTATTTACTCAACCTTTTTATAAGCTAATTAACCGCAGGGGCTGTATTGACCATGGCGATGAAATAATACGTAAATATAGCCCGCATGCAAACGTGAGTCGAATCGCCCAGCACGATAAAACAGCATTATTAAAACACTTATATACGTTTGGTAAACCTGCTTTTAAAGCTAAAACACCCAGTTCGGGAATGTTAGCCATTGAGCACTTTTTAAAGCAGCAAGCACAGGTGTATATTATCGGTTTTGGTTTTAAGGGCTGGAAGCGTCATCCGTGGGATTTAGAAAAGCAGTATGTAGCGTCACTTATTGCCAAACAAAAAGTACAGTTATTAAAAAGCCCCAGTTAATGCTGGGGCTAAAAAGTTATAAACAGGCTATTACCAAATCATCTCAACAAATTCAGGGTGATCGATATACGGGTTACGATTACCTTGAAACTCATAAGCTGCTTGGTTACGGTCAAGCTCCATTTGGCTAACAGGGTCGGCGTTATGCCAGTTAAGTAGCATAGCTACCACCCAGTTTTCGAATACTTGATTGCTTGTGCCATTAAGGACTGCATTACTGGCAGTTGTGTTATTTTGCCACGAGCCTATTACATTCTCGTAGCGGGTTGCCATGTAAAAGTAAGCGCGGGCAAAGTCACCTTTAAACTCATCAATTGGCTCAAACACCGTACCTGAGTAATTAATAGAGCTTGCTGCTGAACCGACTTTACTACCGTTTGTTGATGTAAATGATGCACTAGCCACTTCACCAAAAGGGTAGTTACTACGTTTTGAGTTTACATAACCGTCGGTTGCATAAATGTGGTGCACGTCTGAATTCATTGGCTCATTTGTGCCGCCAAACCAGCTTTTAGGGAACGAATGCTCGCGGTTATAGCAATCTGCTTCACTGTTATAAGTACCACACTGATCGCTCACCGCGGTGTAAGTATAGCTGTCGCTACCATTTGGCTTTTCACTATACATATCTAAAATACTGTTATCGTTTTCAAAGTATTTATCGCGTGCTGAAGAATCGTAAAAGTTCCAAATAGCCGAGTAACCTTGCGAGCTGTGATTTTTGATAATGTTATAAAGTTCAGTTTTTAATGCATAACCAGATAAACCCTGAGTTGTTACGTAATAACCTGTTGGTGTTGGGTTAGTGCCACCGCCAGTATCACCACCAGAGCTATCGCCTAATTCAAAAGTTGTACTATCTGTGTTATTAAAACTTGCGCCACTGGCAAGTGTGGTGCTGCCCTGAGTGAGCGCGTAATTACCATTACCTACGTTACAGCACATACCGTCGCCATAGCTGTCACTTATAACTAGGGTGTATGCGCCATCAGTTAAACATAGTTGCTCATTATATTGTGTGTTAGAGGCATAACCACTACCACTGGCTACGCTGCTACCTTGGCTGTTGTTAACCACCCAGCTGGTTTCGCTGCCGTAGTTATCGGTATTAAGTGTTAAAGTAAGGCTATGGTCGTTACAGCTGCCTGTAGCGCCGCCGTCTGTATTAGGCAAAAAATTATCTACATAAACGGTTTCATTGCCATCAAAGCCGCTCATATCGTAAAAACGTAAACCAACATTAATGGTTTTATTACTGCTAGGCGTATAACTGTGGTTAATTGTTTGCCACTGGTTAGTTTGCGCTTGGTTAGAGTACCCTTGGTAGCCATCTACATACAGGCGGGCCCTTATGCTTCCTTCAGTGTGATATACATCCACTGAAAAATCATATGTTTTGCCAGCCTCCACACTAACTTGTTGTAATAAGTCGGTATTGCTTTGCGAGCCGGTGGTCACATTAATAGCCGCCGCGCTGTTTGCGTTATTTACGATACTGGTTGAGCGCGATACATTAATACCGCTATCAATTGTGGTCCACGCGTCAGGCGTATTGCCTGTCCACTGCTCAAAGCCGCCATTTGCGACATTGGCCATTGCTGGGGTGGCGGCAATCAGTAATGCCGTGCTAAGTAACTTATTTTTGTATGTCCCGTGTGACATGATTGTTCCTATTTTTTATAGTTGAGTAAATAACATACACTATCTGCACAAGGTTACAAATTTGTTAAATGCAAAATTAATAAAATAGCAATAATCAGCCTTTAAGCTGTTTTTGAAGGTCTTTATATAAATTAATAACTAAATGGAATAACAAAGCAGATTCTATTCTTTTTTTCTCACCGCATAGCCCGCTATCCTGCACACTAATAAAACCTCAGCAGAGTTACTCTGGGTGAGGTAAAACTCATTTTGAACAGCGCACCATGTGGGCTGTATGTAATTTTCAGGGTTATGGGGAACAAATTCATGTTGTTAGGTCAACTTAACGCAGCGGCAAGCCCGCTATCGCAAGAGCAAGTACAAAAGCTGCAAGGCTTAGTAGCAGAACTTAATCCGATTCAGCAAGCGTGGGTAAGTGGTTACTTAGCTGCAAATGCTAATTCTGCAGCTCTTGGTGGGCAAGCGCCTACTGCGGCTGCAAGCGATGCTGCGCCACTTACTATTTTGTATGGTTCGCAAACAGGTAATGCAAAAGGTGTGGCGACTAAGCTTAAAGAGCAAGCAGAGTCGCGCGGTTTAGCTGTTAAACTTGTGAGCATGTCTGACTACAAACCTACAGCCCTGAAAAAAGAAAAGTTTTTAACCGTTGTTGTATCTACCTACGGTGAAGGTGAGCCACCTGAAGATGCAGAAACACTGTATGAATTTTTAACTACCAAAAAAGCACCTAAGTTAGATGGCGTTAAAGTAGCCGTACTGGGTTTAGGCGACTCTAGCTATGAGTTTTTCTGCCAAACAGCAAAAGACTTTGAAGAGCGTTTAAACAAACTTGGCGCAGAAACTATTTTCCAACGTGCCGACCTAGATGTTGATTACGATGATGAAGCAGCCACTTGGATCACCGGTGCACTTGATGCATTCGAACCTGATTTAAAAGCGCAGCAAGATGCTGCGGGCGGCCAAGTTGTATCAATGCCATTTGGCGCGCCAACAGCGGCAGCAAGCCAATACACTAAGCAAAACCCATTTGCGGCAGAGCTTGTTACCGTACAAAAAATTACAGGGCGCGATTCTACTAAAGATGTACGCCATGTTGAGATTTCCCTTGAAGGCTCAGACATCACCTACTTACCTGGTGATTCATTAGGCGTGTACTTCTTAAATGATGAAGCCCGCGTAGATGAGCTACTAACACACACGCAAATCGATTCAGGCACACTTGTAAAAGTGGGCGAAGAGTCACTGCCTATTCGCGATGCATTAATCGAAAAGTTAGAGCTTACTCAGTCATACCCAGGCTTTGTAGAAAAATACGCAGTTGCAACGGGCACGCCAGAGCTACTAAAGCTTGTAGAAGATAAAGCCGCGATGCGTGAGTACATTGAGCCTCGTCAAATTTTTGATGTAGTGGCACAAAATCCTGCAAAAATAGACGCACAAACCTTAGTCGATTGCCTACGTAAACTACAAGCGCGCTTATACTCAATCGCTTCAAGCCAAAGCGAGGTTGAAGAGGAAGTGCACTTAACGGTAGGTTTAGTTGAGTTTGACGCTTTTGGCAGCGAACATTTAGGTGGCTGCTCTGGTTATTTAGCACGCCGTGCTGAAGAAGGGTGTAAAGTTAAAGTATTTAGTGAGCACAACGACAACTTCCGTTTACCTAGCGATGATAATACCCCCATTATTATGGTTGGCCCAGGGACCGGTATTGCGCCATTCCGTGCATTTTTACAAGAGCGTGACTCGCGAGAAGCACAAGGCAAAAATTGGCTGTTTTTCGGTAACCCACACTTTACACAAGACTTCTTGTACCAAGTAGAAATTCAGGGTTATTTAAAATCAGGCCTATTAAGCAAAGTTGACGTTGCATTTAGCCGTGACCAAGCTGAAAAAGTATACGTACAAGACAAACTACGCAAAAACTCAAAAGAAATTTTTGAGTGGCTAGAAGCAGGAGCGCATTTTTATGTGTGTGGTGATGCAAACCGCATGGCAAAAGATGTACACAACGCCTTAGTTGATATCATCAGCGAAAACACCGGTAAAAGCTACGAAGACGCAGAGCAATATTTAAAAGACTTACGTAGCGCTAACCGCTATCAGAAAGACGTGTATTAATCACGTTTCTTATTTTATTAACAGCTAGCAGCCGTCACTGTAACAAATTTAGGATTTAAAATGAGCGAACAAGATAAAAACGTAAAACTTTCTGATAACGAACGTTTGAAAAGAGAAAGTAACTTTTTACGTGGCACCATAGAGCAAGACTTAAAAGATGAAATTACCGGTGGTTTTACAGCCGATAACTTCCAACTTATACGTTTTCACGGTATGTACCAGCAAGATGACCGCGATATACGCCCTGAGCGCGCAAAGCAAAAGCTAGAGCCGCTGCACAATGTAATGCTACGTGCACGTATGCCTGGCGGTATTATCAAGCCTGAGCAATGGCTAGCAATTGATAAATTTGCCGATGAAAAAACAAGCTACGGCAGTATTCGTTTAACAACACGTCAAACGTTTCAATTTCATGGTGTATTAAAGCCAAATATTAAAGGCATGCACCAAATGCTTAATAGCGTTGGCATTGACTCTATTGCCACCGCAGGCGATGTAAATCGTAACGTACTATGTACGACTAACCCTGTTGAGTCAGAGTTACATCAAGAAGCGTATGAGTGGGCTGCAAAAATTTCTGAGCATTTACTTCCAAAAACGAAAGCATACGCTGAAATTTGGTTAAATGGCGAAAAGGCAGAAACCACAGAAGAGCCAATTTTAGGTTCTAACTACTTACCGCGTAAGTTTAAAACCACGGTTACCATTCCGCCTAACAACGAAGTTGATGTGCATGCGAATGACTTAAACTTTGTTGCTATTGCTGAAGATGGCAAGCTTGTTGGCTTTAACGTACTTGTAGGTGGTGGTCTAGCTATGACCCACGGTGATACGGCTACGTATCCGCGTAAAGCTGACGACTTTGGTTTTATTGCCCTAGAAGACACCTTAAAAATTGCTGAGCACGTTGTATCAGTGCAGCGCGATTGGGGTAACCGTTCTAACCGTAAAAATGCAAAAACTAAATACACACTAGACCGTGTTGGGTCTGACGTATTTAAAGCAGAAGTAGAAAAACGTGCCGGTGTAAGCTTTGCACCAAGCCGCCCTTATGAGTTTACTCACCGTGGCGATCGTATCGGTTGGGTAGAAGGCATTGATGGCAAGCACCACCTTACGCTATTTATACAAAGCGGCCGTATTTTAGACTACCCAGGTAAGCCATTAAAAACGGGTTGTCGTAAAATTGCAGAAGTGCACCAAGGCGATATGCGCATGACGGCTAACCAAAACTTAATTATTGCTGGTGTGCCTGCCGATCAAAAAGCAGTTATTGAAGAAATTGCCCGTAACCACGGCCTAATTGATGACAAAGACACTGAGCAACGTAAAAATTCAATGGCGTGTGTAGCATTGCCAACGTGTCCGCTTGCTATGGCCGAAGCTGAGCGTTACTTACCAAGCTTAATTGAAAAAACCGAAGCACTACTTGCTAAGCATGGCATACCTGATGACAGCATTATTATGCGTGTTGTAGGTTGTCCTAACGGTTGTGGCCGCGCAATGCTTGCAGAAGCTGGTTTAGTAGGTAAAGGCCCTGGTAAATACAACGTTTACCTAGGTGGTAATTTAGAAGGTACACGCATTCCTAAACTGTACCTAGAAAACGTAGGTGAAGATGTTTACCTAGACGCGTTTGATAAGCTAATTGGCCAGTGGGCAAGTGAGCGAAACGACGGTGAATGTTTTGGTGACTTTGTAATTCGCAAAGGCATTGTTGCTGAAGTAAAAGTATCAGTAACCGATTTTCACGCTTAATTAAATACCCACGCGGAGCGTGGGTGAGGTTTAAAATTGACCATGAGTGAATTTAAAAACATATTACAGCTTGATAAGCAAAGCCAAGCGGCATTGCTTGCAGATGCAAACGGCATACTTGCACCAATGAGTGCGGAGCAGCGTGTTGCATGGGCACTAGAGAACTTACCCGATACAGCTTTTTTATCATCAAGCTTTGGTATTCAAGCGGCGGTCATGCTGCATTTAGTAACATCTCAGCGTCCTGATATTCCTGTGGTATTAACCGATACGGGTTATTTATTTCCAGAAACGTATCAGTTTATTGAGCAAATGACAGCGCGCCTATCACTTAATTTACAGGTGTATAAAGCTGAGCTAAGCCCTGCATGGCAAGAAGCTAAATACGGTAAATTATGGGAACAAGGCGAGGACGGTATTAAGCAATATAATCAGCTTAATAAAGTAGAGCCCATGACCCGCGCATTAAAAGAAATTGGTGCCGGTACTTGGTTTAGTGGCTTGCGCCGTGACCAATCGTCGACCCGTGCAGATAAACAGTTTGTTGAGATAAGCCGAGGTACGGTAAAAGTGTACCCGATTATTGAATGGTCAAACCGCGATGTATATCAATACCTTACCAAGCATGATTTACCTTACCACCCATTATGGGAGCAAGGTTATGTGTCGATGGGTGATGTGCATACTACGCGTAAACTTGAGCCAGGTATGAGCGAAGAAGAAACGCGCTTTTTTGGTTTAAACCGCGAGTGCGGGCTGCATATTGACGGCGATGGTATTTAAAAAAAGCGAATGCTAAACAACTATTTAAACGCAACTTAGGTTGCGTTTTTTATTGCAAAAAAATTGCCTGATTAAGTATTTTTTATTAGACTTGCCTTTCAAGGATTCATTTTTAAGCAGGAACGCTATGAAATACTTCACCTACTTGGCAATATCAGTCATGATCATTGCTGTTATCTCTTTGTTTTACCTAAAAAAGCCAGATGGCCAAACATGGCTTTCTAGTTCATCTATTAGTGCTGAATCTCACAAAATTAAAGAAAAAATGGTCGCGTTATCTAGCAATACGCTTAATCAGGCAGTGCAAGGCGCAAAGCAAGCAGGCGATAAAATTGCGCAGAGTGTAAACAATGATGCGGCGACAATTAAACCCGGTAGCAAAATTTATAAGTGGCAAGATAAAAACGGCCAATGGCATTTTTCAGATACGCCTAATGCAGATGGCAAAAGTATTGAGGTAAAACTTGATGCCCGTGATGTCACTGTTGTAGCCGCAGAAGACACCTCAATTTTGAGTAGCAGTGCAAGCACCTCAAAAAAGAGTATTCAACCACCTACACCTACCGTTTACAACGCTGAATCTATTCAAAAACTGTTTGAAGATGCCGAAAAGGCAAAGCAAAAATTAGAGCAGCGTAGTAAAGAGATGCAAAGTATAGGTGGGTACTAAATTTTATTGTGCGCTTAACATTAAAGCTTACTCATTATGAGGGGGGTTTAATCGTGCGGGGTTTGTAATTTGTGAGCTGAGTTACAGCGCCTTCGTTACGCTAAGGGCTCACAGCCAGTTAAAAGCAATACCAAGTTGCAATACTCGTTAATTATTTAGCGCATAAAAAAGCCTAGCGACTGCTAGGCTTTTTAGTTTTAAGTATATGATTAGTCAAGCATGTTACGTAAAACGTATTGTAGTATACCGCCGTGCTTGTAGTAATCCCACTCTTTAGGGGTATCTATACGTACATCGGCGCTAAAGCTGACTTTTTTGCCCTCAGCATTAGTGGCAATAATGCTCACTTCATTCGTTTTGTCGTACAAACCTTCAATATCAAACTGCTCTTGGCCAGTTAAATTTAATGATTCGTGGCTCTCACCCTCTTTAAACTGTAAAGGCAGTACACCCATACCAATGAGGTTAGAGCGATGAATACGCTCATAACTTTGTGCAACCACCGCTTTTACACCTAATAAAAGCGAGCCTTTTGCTGCCCAGTCGCGTGATGAACCGGTACCGTACTCTTTACCAGCTAACACAATTAATGGTGTGTTACTCTTTTCATATTCCATTGCGGCATCGTAAATGCTGGCAAGCTTGTCATCAGGTTGGGTGCGAGTAACGCCACCTTCTGTACCTGGTGCGAGTAAGTTTTTAAGCCTAACGTTCGCAAATGTGCCTCGCATCATCACTTCGTGGTTACCACGGCGTGAACCGTACGAGTTAAACTGCGCTTTTTCTACGCCTTTTTCCTGTAAGTAAATACCGGCTGGCGCTTCAGCTTTAATGGCCCCCGCAGGAGAAATATGGTCAGTGGTTACTGAGTCGCCAAGTTTAGCTAAACAACGCGCCCCTTCAATTGTTGGCACGCCTGGTGGTTCAACGCTCATGCCCTCAAAGAATGGTGCTTTTTTAATGTAAGTTGAGCCATCATCCCAATCATAGAGCTTACCATCAGGAATTTGGATTTTTTGCCAACGGCTGTCGCCTTCGTATACGTTGGCATAGCTTTTTTCGAACATTTCTCTGGTTACCGTTTTTTGTACTAGTTCGCTGACTTCGCTCACGCTTGGCCAAATGTTTTTCAGGTAAATATCGTTACCGTTTTCATCTTGCGCTAATGGCTCGTTGTATACATCTATGTCTGTACGCCCTGCAATGGCATAGGCTACCACAAGTGGAGGCGAGGCTAAAAAGTTCATTTTAACGTCTTGGTGTATACGCCCTTCAAAATTACGGTTACCCGATAAAATAGAGCTTACAACTAGCTTGTGCTTTTGAATAGCTTCGCTAATTTCATCTGCAAGCGGGCCTGAGTTACCTATACACGTGGTACAACCATAACCGACCAAGTTAAAGCCTAAGCTTTCTAGGTCATCCATTAGGCCTGCTTTTTCAAGGTAGTCGGTTACCACTTGCGAACCGGGTGCAAGCGATGTTTTAACCCACGGTTTTACATTAATACCCAGCTGTTTAGCTTTTTGAGCCACTAAGCCTGCTGCTAAAATAACACTGGGGTTAGAGGTATTTGTACAGCTTGTAATAGCGGCAATAACACAGGCGCCATCGTTTAGTTCAAATTCTTGGCCTTTAAACTTCACTTTGGCTGCACCCATAAACTGCGCTTCGTCTACCGGTTCATCAGGGTTGGTTGTTGGGCCTTCACTTTCAATGCGCGCTTCTTCAATATCGCTTTTATCACGACGAGCCATACGCTCATCTTGGAAGCCTTTTAGGTGCTGGCCTATCACATCACCGGCTTTATCAAGTGTAATTCTGTCTTGTGGGCGTTTAGGGCCTGCAAGGCTAGGTACTACGTCGTCTAATTTAAGCTCAAGGGTGTCTGTGTAATGCGCTTCGTCGCCTTCATGGCGCCATAAGCCTTGGTGTTTAGCGTAGTCTTCAATCAGTTTGAGGTGATCTTCATCGCGGTTCGTTAAACGCAGGTAGTTAATTGTTTCATCATCAATGGGGAAAATACCACATGTTGCACCGTACTCTGGCGCCATGTTGGCAATGGTTGCTCTATCGGCGAGCGGTAAATCAGCTAGGCCGTCACCATAAAACTCAACAAATTTACCCACTACTCCGTGGTTACGTAGCATTTCGGTAACGGTGAGCACTAAATCGGTAGCTGTGGTGCCCTCGGGTAATCGGCCATTTAATTTAAAGCCCACTACCTGAGGAATAAGCAAGCTAATTGGTTGCCCAAGCATGGCTGCTTCGGCTTCAATACCACCTACGCCCCAGCCTAACACACCTAAACCATTAATCATGGTGGTGTGCGAATCAGTCCCTACAAGGGAGTCTGGGTAGGCTATTGATTTTCCGTTTTCACTGTCGTTAAAAACAACACGCGCTAAAAACTCTAAGTTTACTTGGTGCACAATACCTGTAGCTGGTGGCACTACTTTTAAATTATCAAAAGCAGTTTGCCCCCAGCGTAAAAATTCGTAGCGTTCTTTATTTCGTTCGTATTCTAGCTTGGCATTTAAATCAAACGCACCGTCGTCACCGTAGCCATCTACTTGTACTGAGTGGTCAATTACAAGTTCAGCAGGAGAAAGCGGGTTTATTTTTGCAGGATCGCCACCTAGCTTTTCCATTGCATCACGCATGGCAGCTAAATCAACAATGGCGGGAACACCTGTAAAGTCTTGCATTACAACACGTGCCGGCGTAAAGGCCACCTCAGCTGAGGGCTTTGCTTTAGGGTCCCAGTCAAGAAGGGCTTGAATGTCTTGTTCTTTAATATTTACGCCATCTTCATTGCGTAATAGGTTTTCTAGTAATACTTTGAGAGAAAAGGGCAATCGCTTTGCTTTATCGCCTAATCCTTTAAGTGAGTGAATATGGTATTGCTCGCCATTAATCGTTAATTGTTGTTGGGTGTCGAAACTATTCATTTTTTGCCCCTTTGATAGTTAGGATTATGTCCTTGATAAAATAACGTGTTTATTTGCCAATAGTTTGCAAAGTGCATACCAGAGATAATAAATATGACAAATCAGGCTAAAAAGCAGGTAGCGCAATGCATGTTTTTTAGACAGTACTAAGTATAGAAGTGCTACCTAAAATTGTTTTTTCAAGTAGCAAAATAATGAGTTTACAAAAGGGGGGGAAGTTAGTTCAACCAACCTTGTTGTTTGCTTTTTATACTTAAATATAAAAGCAAAAACGCAATAACAATCACTAAAATAGGCATAAACACCGCGCTTACCCCCAGCATTTTAATGCTATTTATCACAATGAAATTATAAAATTGCTGAATAAATATCGCTACCAACGATAGCGCAAAGGTAGGCGTTGCAAATGCATTTTTGACCAATAGTAGTATGCAGCCAAGGGTGCCACCAAATACCGCTACAGCAAATGCAATGGTAGACCATAAAGGCACGTTTGAATATGCAGCTTGTTGATCTAACGGAAGTTTACTTATCATCTCGGGGGTCATCATAAGGTGCATTATAAATGCAAACACACCTAATAAATTCCAGATAAGTGCTGCCCACAGGGCGGGTTTAAACCAATTGGGTGTAGCTGAGGTTGTCATATTATTACCTTGTTTTTATTGTACTTTACGAGGTAATTAAAGAGCAAAAAGGCTAACTGTTCAAGCTAGCCTATACACATAATAAAAACGGCACAAAGCGCTAAGGGCTAGCCAAATGAGATAGGGCGGCGCCCTGTATTTTCATCAACCTTTGGCTTTTTAGTGCGCTTTCTTTTATTTTTTGCCGGCTTTTGAGCTGTTTCATTAGGTGTTTTTTCTGGCTGTGGCTGGGTTGTTGCCACTGGGCGCTCTACAGGAGTCGCATCTTCACTTAAAGTGAGTTGAAAAAGCTCGCCATCAAATTCTAGTACATCGCCACTGTATAATTTTTTCCGTTTTATTGTACATATTTCATGGTTAACCCCAACATAACCTTGCGCTATTAGGTTTTTAGCTTGGCCGCCACCTTCTACTAAATCGAGTACTTTTAGTAATTTACAAAGCTCTATAGGTTCTTCTTCAAGTTCAATTTCAATGTATTCTTCTGACATGGTTATCTCTGTTGGTGGCGCATAAGCAGCAAGTATAAAGGCTTGCACTGTTTTTTGCACCTAGCAAGCTCGCCCGAGTGGGATAAAAAAGAGTGATAAATATAAAACTTTTTTCAACTTTAAAAAAACTGCAGCATTTGATGCGTATGCTCTAGCAAAAATTTGGTGTGCTATTTGCTATTGCTTTGGCAAATAAAAAATCGTACCTAAAACATGGTAATTATTTCACCGTTTTAATTGTTTAGGTCTGCATATAATTGGAGCAGTAAATGGGCATAAGATTAGCAATGAAAAAAGAGCTAATGGGCTTAGATAATTCAGATATGCTGACAGCAGATGATGTAAGAGCTCACTTAGCTAACTTGGTAAAAACACAAAAAGAGCAAGATGAACGCGGCTTTTCGGTTATTTCTAAGTTTAACGATACGCACAGTCGGCTAATTAGTGGTGATCCACTTAAAAAATCAAAACTGGAATTTGAACGTCATCGCTTATTTAATGAAGTTTTATATACGCGCCAAAGTGTAGATGCCTGGTTAGACAGCCAAACAAATTATACCAACGTACAATAATACTTAATTAAGCACATGAGTATTAAGTTGCTGTAGATAGTTTCCTCCAATAGACAACAATTGTAATCATTGGAGGAAACTATGAAAAATGGCATTTTAATCTGTATGTGGGTACTTTTATTAACTGCGTGCCAACAACCTACCGTTTATGTTTTTAGTGAAAACTTGCAAGATGAGCAGCGCAAGCAGCTCGATGCTGCGCTAAAAGCACAAAATCTCCCTTATGAATATGTTGAGCTAGAAATCCCATCTACCTTTGGTGAGGCTACATTACTCTTATCAAGCGATAAAATTTACCCAAAAGAGACTGAGCAGTTAGCTATTATTATGCAAGAGTTAGGTTATCAGCCCGAAATTAACTACACGACACGATCAAATCATTTTTATGGTGATGGCAATATAGGCTTTTATTTAAAGAGCACTGATGGAGAAGACGCTTTTACTATGCCGTCTCGGCTAAGAACAACCCATTGCAGCGAAGACAAGTACAATGATTTACTCGTCACATTTACAGATAAATATGCTGACTTTACCTTACCCAGTGGCGCTGTTGTAAGGTTAGGTTGGGAGTTTTTATATGGTTATGTTGTTATTTATTATAAAACCTACTCGCAAACATATAGCCACTCACAGCCGCTTGTAGCAACGCCCTTTGGCGCTAAGCCATCCGATACGTATACATTTACGGCGCATGTTAATAACCCCAGCTGGCTTGATTGCTCACTACAAATTGTTTATATGGACTGAGGGATAGAGTTAACCGTGGGTTTCTATGTGCTCACTCAGCTTTGCAATACGCAGGCTCATACCTTCTATGATTCTATCTTTAATTTTTTCGCGTATTACATTAGGCAAGCGAGTAAGTGCCTCTGGGGTAATGGCAAGTACTATGGTGTCGGTTTTAGCGCGAGCGCTCGTACTGCGCTCGCGGTTATTAATAAATGCGCCTTCACCGATAAACTCACCGGGCTCTATAGTGCCAAGCTCCAGCAAGTGGTTATGTTTAAAAACAAGTAACGCACCACTTAATACAATGTATAAGCGTTTGTCGTTATCGTATTGTTTAAATAAAAACTGATGCTGGTTAACTAAATACAATAACCCAAACGACTCTAGTAGCACTTGGCGTTCAGCAAGGGTGAAGTCTTTAAAAAAGTGCAATCTATTCACTATTTCCATTTGTTTAAACAATGGAATGTGTTCTATTAATTTCATCCTAGGGCCAACGAGTAACAGTAGAAACTAGCTAATATTGCGCTCTTTTAATTTGCGGGTCAACGTGTTGCGCCCCCAGCCAATTTTTATGGCTGCATCTTGTTTATGGCCAGAGCAATTAGCCAGTGCTGTTTTTATAAGGCGAGTTTCAAGCTGAGCTTGAATATCAGGCCAAATGTTTTCTTTACCTTGCTTAAGCTCTTGATTGAGCCATTGCTGAAACGCATCAAGCCAATCACCTTCTTGTTGAACAGGCGCTGCATCAATGATCTCTGGTGGTAGGTCTTGCTCACTTACTAATTCACCAGGGGCCATAACGGTCAACCAGCGACAGGTGTTTTCAAGCTGGCGAACATTACCAGGCCAGCTAAATAGCCTAAGCTGCTCTGTGGCTTTTGGGCTTAGTACTTTACTTTCTACTTGTAGGTCTTTTGCGCTTTTGTGTAAAAAGTGCTGCGCTAGGCGCTCAATGTCTTCAGTTCTTTCTCTAAGAGCCGGTAAACGAAGGCGCACAACGTTTAAACGATGAAATAAATCGTCCCTAAATTTACCCTGTTTTACTAAATCTTCTAAATTTTGATGCGTTGCAGCAATAATGCGTACATCAACTTTAATACTTTGGTGCCCGCCCACGCGGTAAAACTCACCATCGGCGAGTACACGTAATAAACGTGTTTGCACATCCAGTGGCATATCGCCAATTTCATCTAAAAACAGTGTGCCGCCATTGGCTTGTTCAAAGCGGCCTTTACGAACGCTATCGGCACCAGTAAATGCGCCTTTTTCGTGGCCAAATAGCTCAGACTCCACAAGCTCTTTTGGAATAGCGGCCATGTTTAATGCAATAAACTGGTTTTCTTTACGTGGGCTGTGGTTATGCAAAGCGCTGGCAACAAGCTCTTTACCTGTGCCAGACTCACCATTAATTAGTACGCTCATACTTGAAGCCGACAGTTTACCTATCGCTCTAAACACTTCCTGCATCGCAGGGGCTTCGCCAATAATGTGCGCGCTTTTAGGTGGAACTTGTTTACGCTTAGTTTTTTTAGTTGAGTTTGCTCTACAGGCACTTTCGATTAATGCCACGGCTTCGTTTAAATCAAATGGCTTGGCTAAGTACTCAAACGCGCCTTTTTGAAATGCGTTAACCGCTGAGTCTAAATCTGAGTGGGCGGTCATTATAATAACCGGCAACCCTGGGTTTTGCTCTGCTATGAGTTCAAGTAGTGCCATGCCGTCCATGCCTGGCATCCGTACGTCAGATACCAACACGGTTGGCTGGCTAAATTTAAGCGCGCTTAACACGTCTTGCGCATTTGCAAAGCTTTCTGCTTCAAACCCTGCGCGTGTCAGCGCTTTTTCTAATACAAAACGAATTGATGCGTCATCATCTACAAGCCAAACTGTTTTCATGCCAACTCCAAAACATTAATCTGCAAAAGGCAGATAGATATTAAATTCAGTATGGCCAGGCCAGCTATCGCAGTCTATATAACCGTCGTGCTGATCTATGAGCGTTTGTGCGATTGAAAGCCCTAGCCCTGAGCCACCTTCTTTGTTGGTGATCATCGGGTAAAACAATGTTTCGCGAACGCTAGGGTCTATGCCTGGTCCATTATCAGAAACCTGGATCAACAAGGCTTTTTTAGGGGCTTTTCCGGGGCGGCGATACTGATGATTAATGCGGGTTTTTATTTTTATTTCACCGCCATCAACTAACGCCTGTTGAGCATTGCGTACAATATTAAGTACAACTTGCTGAACCTTGCCTTGGTCAATAAACACATCAGGGATACTTGGGTCGTAATCTTTAACTAGACTAATATTTTTACAATTATCTAATGTGCTTAATTTAACAACCGACTCAAGTGTTTGGTGGATATTGCCATACGACTTTTGCGGAAGCTGATTTGGCCCAAGTAGCCTATCAACTAATTCGCGTAATCGGTCGGCTTGCTCAATTATAAGCTCAGCGCATTCGTCCCTTTCTTGTTGATCTACCTCATACTGCAATAACTGCGCCGCTCCGCGTATTCCCCCTAAAGGATTTTTAATTTCGTGAGCAAGCCCTCTAATTAAATTTCGTGCCGCTTGATATTGATGCATTTGGTTAGAGGCTTTGTCGTGTTTTATTTCTTCATCGGTTTTACGACACTCAAGTAAAATATAGCGCTCGTTTTTAAACTTAACTTGGCGCGATGTAATGGCTATTTTTGCATGGCGAGAATCTATAAAGACCACGTCAGCTCTGTGCTGGCTGCAATCTACACCATCAACAAGTGAGTACTGGGCTATGCGCTCTAAATCCACAGAATGGTAATTAAATAAGCTGTTAAAGGTTTGCCCAATAATGCGCTTTTTACCCAAGCCGAGTAGTTCGCTGGTGCTGGTGTTGGCATAAACAAGGGTAAAACTTTTATCAAGTAACATGACCGATGTAGTTTGATTTTGCCAAATGGCATTGAGAAGTTCAGGGCTAAAATTTTGTTCGTTTGACATCTTTGCACCACTTTAGTGCGTTAATATTTGCAAGCAAGTTTTAATCAGTAAATACTGCTGCGCTAATTTTGCTTCATGAGACATTGTACTTAGTTTACAGCCTTTCTTTGCATCACAAAGGTACTGGGCTGACTGATAGCAATGGCTTGATTTTGTTTATTATAAAGTTTGAGATACAAAGTATGAGCTCCGTTTTCTACATCCCGTATGGCAAACGTTGATAAATCGCTTGCGGGCCCATAAGCGTTACCGTTTAAAAATAGCTGTATGGTAAAGCCATCTTCAAAACGCGGCGTTATGCGGCTTGTTACGTACACCGAGCCAGTGTTTTCGCGTACGGTTTGGTTATGTGTAGGCGACGATATCATAATTTGAAAACGGTTAGGGTGTGTTGGCTGTGGTGAACCAGGGGTGTGTTTATCGGTTTCAGACAGGGTAAGATCTTGGCTGCTTAGTTTTATTTCGTGCGCGCCACTACGTGGTGTATCTGAGAACACTAAAACACCATTTTTATCTTTCCAAGCATAAATTTTCTTATTGCCTGCATAACTATAAATGCTTAATCCTAAAGCAAAAAATAGTAATAATATCCTGTAATTCACATTGCTACCCTGCATATTTTGTAATTACATAACTTTAGTGGAGATAACCCTAATTTACCATAAAAAAAGCCCGCTAAGCGGGCTTGAGAACACACATTTATTATCTTATCGATAATTTTGTCTACGGCGTATTAAACGCTGTAGTACATTTCAAACTCAACTGGGTGAGTTGTCATGTTAAGTTTTTCAACTTCTTGAGATTTAAGTGCAATGTAAGCATCGATTAAATCATCAGTGAATACGCCACCTTGCGTTAAGAATTCACGGTCAGCACTAAGTGCTTCTAGCGCTTCATCTAGTGAAGATGCAACTTGTGGAATTTCTGCTGCTTCTTCTGCTGGTAGGTCGTATAAATCCTTATCCATAGCATCGCCAGGGTGGATCTTGTTTTTGATACCGTCAAGGCCAGCCATAAGCATTGCAGAGAAAGCAAGGTATGGGTTAGCAGTTGGATCTGGGAAGCGTACTTCGATACGACGACCTTTTTCAGATGGTACAACTGGAATACGGATTGATGCAGAACGGTTACGTGCAGAGTATGCAAGCATTACCGGTGCTTCAAAACCTGGTACTAAACGTTTGTACGAGTTAGTTGAGGCATTTGCAAACGCATTGATTGCTTTAGCGTGCTTAATAATACCGCCAATGTAGTAAAGTGCATCTTCAGAAAGACCACCGTACTTATCACCAGCAAAAAGGTTAACACCGTCTTTTGCTAAAGATTGGTGACAGTGCATACCAGAGCCGTTATCGCCTACAACAGGCTTAGGCATAAATGTGGCCGTTTTTCCGTAAAGGTGAGCCATGTTATGAATAACATATTTCATCTCTTGGATTTCATCCGCTTTTAATACCATTGTATTAAAGCGAGTTGCGATTTCGTTTTGACCCGCTGTTGCAACTTCGTGGTGATGCGCTTCTACTACTTGGCCTAGTTCTTCAAGTACTAAACAAGTAGCTGAACGCCAATCTTGTGAAGAGTCAACTGGTGAACATGGGAAGTAACCACCTTTAACACCTGGGCGATGACCTGTGTTACCACCTTCGTAGTCTTTATCTGAGTTCCATGCTGCTTCAACAGCATCAATTTTGTACATAGAACCTGACATATCTGACTTGTATTTAACATCATCAAATAGGAAGAATTCTGGCTCAGGGCCAAATAAAACTGTATCTGCGATACCGGTAGATTTCATGTACTCTTCAGCGCGTTTAGCAACTGAACGAGGGTCACGCTCGTAGCCTTGTAGTGTAGATGGCTCTACAACATCACAACGTACGATTAGCGTAGCTTCTTCTGTGAATGGGTCTAATTTTACTGAATCAGCTACTGGCATAAGTACCATGTCTGATTCATTAATGCCTTTCCAACCTGCAATTGAAGAGCCGTCGAACATTTTGCCGTCTTCAAAAAAATCTTCATCTACTTGGTGATGAGGAATAGAAACATGTTGTTCTTTACCTCTAGTATCAGTAAAGCGTAAATCAATGAACTTAACGTCATTTTCTTTAATAAAATCTAAAACCGATTGTGACATGTGTCCTCCAACTGTTGGGTTTTATTATTGCTGCATTAAATGCTTTGGTTTTTTAGTAAGCCGATTTTATGCCATTATTTTAACTTGCTGTTTATTAAGTTAAAAATTATGATTGCACAAAAGTGGTCACGGGCTTTGCACTTTTGTGGTGCGTAAAATATCCACATTGGTGCAAAAATTTCACGCTCGATTCTGCACGTATTTTAATCACCTAAATCAGCTTAACTTAAATAGTAAATAGTGCCAAAGCAATCAACAAATTAGCTAAAAAACGACAATTTATGTAATTTGTCGAAATTTATTTCATATAATTGTCATATAAAAAACAGATACTTAGTAAAAGTATTAAGAAAGTTTTTAAAATTGTATTGGATAAACTTTCATCCATGTCATTAATGAGGGATAATATGCGCCCTTTTAAATCCTATGCTGGGACATCTGGTGAAAACGCAGATGAGTGCGTAGATCTTGCAGGATCAATGAGAATAAACTTCTCTGAGTAAAAATATGAGCATCGAACAGTTAAGAAATATAGCGATTATCGCGCACGTTGACCACGGTAAAACGACATTGGTTGACAAACTACTTGAGCAATCAGGTACATTAGAAACACGCGGCGGTAACGAAGAGCGTGTGATGGACTCAAACGACATTGAGAAAGAACGTGGTATTACCATTTTGGCTAAAAACACAGCCATTTCTTGGAAAGACTACCATATCAATATCGTAGATACCCCGGGACACGCCGATTTTGGTGGTGAAGTTGAACGCGTACTTTCGATGGCTGACTCAGTATTATTACTTGTTGATGCTCAAGAAGGTCCAATGCCGCAAACGCGTTTCGTAACGCAAAAAGCATTCGCGCAAGGCTTAAAGCCAATTGTTGTTATCAACAAAATCGACAAGCCAGGTGCACGTCCTGATTGGGTTATGGATCAAATCTTTGATTTATTCGACAACCTTGGTGCAACTGACGAACAGCTAGACTTTAAAGTAATCTACGCTTCAGCAATCAACGGTTGGGCTACACTAGATTTAGACGAGCCGTCTGACAACATGGAACCTATGTTCCAAATGATCGTTGACGAAGTATCACCACCGGATGCAGATCCTGAAGGTGACTTCCAAATGCAGATATCTCAGCTTGATTACAACTCTTATAAAGGTGTAATCGGTATCGGCCGTATCAAACGCGGTTCTGTTGTGCCTAACCAGCAAGTAACGATTGTTAGTGCTGATGGCTCTACGCGTAACGGCAAAATTGGTTCAGTACAAAGCTACCTAGGTCTTGAGCGTATCGAAACAGATAAAGCTTACGCTGGTAACATTGTAACGGTAACAGGTCTTGGCGAGCTTAAGATTTCAGATACTGTTTGTTGCCCTAACAACGTTGAAGCATTACCACCACTAAGTGTTGATGAGCCAACAGTAACAATGACGTTCTCTGTAAATAACTCTCCTTTCTGTGGTAAAGAAGGTAAGTTTGTAACATCACGTAATATTCGTGAGCGTTTAGACAAAGAATTAGTACATAACGTTGCACTTCGTGTTGCAGATACTGACAACCCAGATAGCTTCCGCGTATCGGGCCGTGGTGAATTACACCTTGGTATCTTAATCGAAAACATGCGTCGTGAAGGTTATGAGCTAGCTGTATCTCGTCCAGAAGTAATCTTGCGTACTGTTGATGGCGTATTAGAAGAACCGTATGAAACACTAACAATTGACTGTGAAGAAGAGCATCAAGGTTCTATCATGGAGCAAATTGGTCTTCGTAAAGGTGAACTTACTGATATGGCACCAGATGGTAAGGGCCGTATGCGTTTAGACTTTATGATCCCAAGCCGTGGCTTAATCGGTTTCCAAACTGAGTTCATGACGTTAACTTCAGGTTCTGGTTTACTTTACCATACATTCGATCACTACGGTCCGCACAAAGGTGGCGAGCTAGGTGTTCGTAAGAACGGCGTAATGATTGCAAATGCAACAGGTAAAGCACTTACTAACGCATTATTCAATTTACAAGAGCGTGGTAAATTATTCATCGGTCACGGTGTTGAAGTTTACGAAGGTATGGTTATCGGTATTCATAGCCGCGATAACGACCTTACAGTTAACGCCCTTAAAGGTAAGCAACTTACTAACGTTCGTGCATCTGGTACAGATGAAGCACAAACATTGACGCCACCATTGAACTACACACTAGAGCAAGCGCTTGAGTTCATCGATGATGACGAGTTAGTAGAAGTAACACCTGAGAACATTCGTATTCGTAAACGTCACTTAACTGAAAGTGAGCGTAAGCGTGCGGGTCGTGCTCCAAAATCATAATCTATTAATTTAGAAAAATGATTTCAAAAGCCGCTGTATTGCAAAATACAGCGGCTTTTTTGTGTTTGGTCGAATAAAGTTAGTGGTAAAAATGGCTTATACTAAGGTTTTTGATAATAGGTATTTTAATTTACAGGGTAAAAAATGATGAGCTCCATTACTGTAAAGTTTGAATCGCGCTCCGCTAAAGATAACTTTAGAGTTGCAACAACTAGCTATGAATTAGCTAAACGAGCTAGCGAAGAGTGGGAAATTGACCATCATTGTGTTACCGGAATTGTATTTGTGGCATTCTCAATTGAAGCAATGCTTAATCACTTTGGGCAGATTTTATTTGATGATTGGGATACTGATAGATTAGATAGAAAGAAGTTACATAAAAAATTATTTGGAGAAGTAAATTTACCAGACTACCTTGGAACAAGAGAATATCAAAACGCCAAAAAATGCTTTGACCTTAGAGATTTACTAGCTCATGGGAAAACTATTGAAGAAACTATCATTATTAAAATGCCAGATGATATTAGCAGAGATGAAGTTGTTCATGCAGTCACTTCAATACGAAGTAAGTCACATAGAAATACGAGTTGCGAGGTATTGAAAGTATTCATCGATACAGCTAGGAAAATAGAAAGAGATATTCAAATGAATGGATATTATCCAAATCAATTAGATTTACCAAAAGAAGATAGAGAGAGATTATTAGAATCCCCGCTAAGTGTGACAGGGATATATACATGGTGAAATATACCTACGAAGTATAAGAAGATTTAAAATAGCTAGGATGCAAAGCATCTGTCATTGTTGGTAGGGTATTTTTTCGTTGGGTTTCGCTACGCTCAACCCAACCTACTTCTCAACTATTTATTAGTTGTTACTTTTTGGCAGCAGGGTAATTTTGCCAATCACATCTGCGTCTATAAAACCGCGGTTTCTGTCGCCATTGACTGGCTGTACTTCGTGAGAGCCCATAAAGTGCTCGCGTACTTCGCTGCCATCGTTATCGCAATACGCGAGCATAAAACCAATGACTTGTTTTTCATTAAGCGTAATGGGCGTGTTTACAGCGCCTTCTTGGTAATCGTTAGGGTAGAGCTTTATAGCAACTTCCCAGGTGATGTTATAAGGGGCTTGGGTATTACGCTTCCAGTTACTTGTTAAGTGGTCGGTGTATAAATGGGCTTTTTTATCGGGGCCGTAATCGGCGGCTTGGTTATCAAGGCCAATATGATATGCCAACGCGGTATGGTTAAACTGGTGAATACCGCCTGAGGCGTCGCTATCGATAAAAATTTCCAGCGCATCGTCATCCCAATATTTTATGGTCGGGTCTGGGTGCGTATCAATAAGTACATCGTCAGTTATATCAGCTTGTAAATACAGGTAGTTTTTATCCCACAGCAGGCGGTAGCGGCCTTTAAAGTCGGCATCTGATGAGGGCAAGGTGCCATCCATTAAATACGGCATATCATGCCACGTTGCTTTATCCCATGCGCTTTCAGATACGCCATCAATAGTAATAGGGGTCGATGTGTGCGCTACATCAATGGCCATTACTGGGGCGCTTAATAAACAGCTTAAAGCTAATGCGTGTTTTTTCATTAATTTCTCAATGTTAATATGTATTTAGATATTACAATCATCCTAAAACAGTTCAGCAATGAGTTACAGTGAAATACTTTCGCCTTCGTTTAAAATATATAAAGGTGTGGTTGAAGCCATTTTATTGTGCATATAAAGCAACCTTAACAGTGCTGAATGGCTTGTCCGGTCGCCCATTTTCCAGCTTGAGTTACCATAGCCCCACGGTATCATTACTTTACAGTTAAGGTCACTAGCTGCATTTACAGCATCCTCTGGTGTGGTGTGTACATAACGATACCAAGTAGGGCTGTCTTCACTGTAATACGAGGCTATGGGCAGTAGGCATATGTCTATATCGCCATACTTTTGCTGAATGTCTTTAAAGTGTTTTGAGTAGCCGGTATCGCCTGCAAAAAACACGGTACTGCCGTTTTGCTCAAGCAACCAGCCATTCCATAGGTCTTTATCGTTATCTTCGTAAATAAAGGGTACCAATACACGGCTACTAAAGTGGTGCGCTGGTAGGGCATGAATCGTTAAATCATCAAGCTGTGTTTTTGCGTACCAGGCCATTTCGCTAATGTTATAGCCACCAGTAGGGAAGTTGTCGGCCATACCTAATGGCGTTAAGTAGCGAGGTTGATTACCAAGCTCTTCTATATCGGCTTTATTAAAGTGATCGTAATGAATATGCGAGTACATCACTGCACTTAAGTTTTTAAGCTCGGTTTGTGTAAGCCAATCGCCGGGTTGCCTGTAAAACCCTGAGGCTAACCTAAAGGCTAAATCAACAGGTGAGTCGAACTGCTCTTTTACAGGATCAAATAGCACGTGCTGTCCGTTAGGTGTGCGGATCATAAACCCAGCGTGTCCTAGCCAGCGCACGGTAAAGCCCGTATTTAAATTAATTGGCTTTTGCTCAGCAATAAATTGGCAATCTTCAGCGTCTTGTTTGCATTGTAATTTAGGGCTTGGCGTGTAGCAGCCGGTTTCGCAGGTGGTGGGGTAGGTTTTTTTGCCAGGGTAGAGGTTATAAAAGCGTCCTTTTCGCTCGCCTGTTTGATGCTGCGGGGTAAGCGTGCTTTCCCCTGCAATCACCTCAATGCGATTAGCGGTTTCGCAAGCGCTAAGCAATCCACAAATAAATACAAGGCTGGTGGTTTTTAGTTTCATTGTTGCTATCTATTATTATTTTTATAAAAGTATAACAACATCAAAAGATTAACAAATAGTTCAAAGGTAACAAAACGTAACAACAAAAAAGCCTGCAATATGCAGGCTTTGTTAGGCAGATTTTAATTGATTAGCCAGCGCTATTCATTTGCTCTATAAACTTGTTTGAATCGGCAATTGATTTATTCATGTCGTTCATCAGCACTTGAATATCACGCTTTAAATTAGTGAATTCGCCTTTAATAGCGGCAACCGCTTGTGCGTTTAAGTTATGCTTTAGGTACAGTACGTTATCTTGTAAAGACGATAGCACTGGTTCCATTTTGCTTTCTGCACTGCGCATAGAGCGAAGTAACTGGCTAAATTGGCGTTGTGTAGCCGCTAGTTTTTTACTGCTTTCGCGTTTAAGCGACGCGCTTTTGTATTGCTCAAGCTCATCGCTCCACTCGTCAAATAAAGCTTCTGCTACATCTTCAACTTTATTAATATTGCTCGACACTTCATTAGCGGCTGCTAAGCTCGACTCATAATCATCGTTAAGTTGATTGTAGGCATCTTGTAACTCGCCGCCATCAAAATTAATTAAAGTTGTTAGGCGCTCAAGTGCTGATTGAAATTCTTCTTGAGACTCTTCTTGTGAATCTTTGGTTTCTTCTACGCGGTCAATAAGAATGTCGCGCTTATGTACACCTACTTTTTCCATTGCAGAATAATAGGCCGACTGACAGCCCGATAAAGTAAGCGTAATGGCCAGTACCGAGGCGCTAAGTAATGTTTGTTTTTTCATTTGGATCCCTATTTACCAGTAAGTGCTGTAAATTATGGTGCTGATTGCTATCATAATCAAAATTCGATTAGCACAAGTCAATTGTATGAATGATAAGCTCTCCCTTTATAAACAGCAAGCTATCTCCTTTTTAAGGCAACAGCCAAGCTGGTGGATGCAGTACGTTAACCGCTGTATAGACGATCAAATTACAGTGAATGCAGGCTACCTTGCCTATGTTACTTTGCTTTCTTTAGTGCCTTTGATAGCGGTAGGCGTGGCAATATTTTCGGCCTTCCCGGGGTTTGAATCGACCCGTATAGCCATAGAAAGCTTTTTGTTTACTAACTTTGTACCTACCTCATCTGATGTGATTAAAGAGCATATAAGCTCCTTTGCTGGCAATGCGAACCAAATGACCGCCGTGGGTATTGGCTTTTTAGCGGCGATTGCACTGCTGCTTATACGTAATGTTGATGCCACGCTTAATCGTATTTGGCGTATTAAGAAAAAACGCCCCATGATGATCTCTTTTGCGGTTTATTGGATGGTATTGAGCTTAGGCCCCGTACTTCTGGGCGCAAGTATTGGTGTTACATCGTATATTGTTTCGTTAGTGTCGTTTGCCGATCAGGGCATTCCTGGGTTTAGTGGTTTTTTGTTAAAGCTGGTGCCTTATGGCTTTTCGATGATTGGCTTTTTAATGTTATACACTTTAGTGCCTAACACACCTGTATCTATTAGGGCTGCGCTACCTGGGGCTCTTTTTGCGGCAGTATTATTTGAGCTGACTAAAAAAGGCTTTGCGCTTTATATTAGCCACTTTCCTTCGTACGAAGTAATTTATGGCGCTGTTGCGACTATTCCTATTTTATTTGTGTGGGTGTATTTGTCGTGGGTGGTGGTGTTATTAGGGGCCGAATTTACCGCCTGTATAAGCCCTAATCATGTACCACAAACACCAGAAATAGACATTGATGAAGAACTAAAAACAGAGGAACGCAGTTAAATGCAGGGCTTAATACAACGTGTAAAAAGTGCCAAAGTAGAAGTTGATAACCAAGTTATAGGTGAAATTGGCCAAGGTATATTATTGTTACTCGGTGTTGAAAAACCAGATGATGAGCAAACCGCCGACAAACTATTGCATAAGGTAAGTAATTACCGAATATTTACCGATGAAAACGACAAAATGAACTTAAGCCTAAAAGATATAGGCGGTGAGTTACTCGTGGTGTCGCAATTTACATTAGCGGCTGATACTAAAAAAGGCATGCGCCCAAGCTTTTCATCAGCAGCCACACCTAGCCAAGCTAACGCGCTTTACGAGTACTTTGTAACTCAAGCTAAAGCGCAGGGTATTAGTGTTGCCACGGGAGAGTTTGGCGCCGATATGCAAGTGAGCTTGTGTAACGATGGGCCTGTTACGTTTAACTTATCGGTTTAATTACCAGCTTTAGTAACAATAATAATATGATTCACAAAGCCCGCAATTTTATGCGGGCTTACTTTTACGCCAAACACATTAAATAGTAATTGCTGTAACTGAATTAACTGCGACTCATGTTGCGATAAAAAGTTAATAAATAACGTGCCACCTGCGTTTAGCGCATCGTATATTTTTTGATAAAAAGTGCGTTCAAACAAAAATCGTGGTGCATCTATCTGGCTAAATAAATCAAGAATAATCCAGTCATGGTTATGTGCCTTGCTAAGTACATTTTGCGCGTCATCACACTGCACGTCACTTTGGTTTTTAACAGCGAAAAAATCTGTATAGCAGGCAATTATATCAGCATTTTTTTCAACTGATGTTACGTGTGCCTGCGGGTAAGAGTATTGTAAGTAATTACGTATAGCGCCACCGCCAAGGCCAAGTTCTAACACATGATTTGGTGGTGCTAAGGTTTGCCACTGCTTAGCTAAATAGGTTAAATGTGGAAATAGTAAGCGCTGTGGATTGTTAAGCTCTATCACCGATTGCAACGTATCGTTAATCAGCAGCCAGCGAAGCTGCCCGAATTGGCGAACCTGTATGTGATCGCCTGCATATTTATGCCAGTAAACTAGTTGCCCAATATCTTGGCTGTGACTAATAAAGTGGCTACTCACTACACCCGTTAAAGGGTTTATAAAATCGCTCATAACATTAAGGGCCTGTTGACCTTTCAGGATTAAAGTTTGTTCAATCTAGGGGCGATTTAATCGCGGCGCGAGATTTGTAACCTAGTGGGCTAGGTAACTGCTCCTGCGTTACTCTACTGGCTTATATCCATGTAGGCAACAAAGAGTAAATTCCCCCAAGGCAGAACCCTTCGCTCAGTGCATGTTCAATCTCTAAAGGCCCAGCATAAACTAGCTGATGCGATGGGTAAAACAGTTATTTTTTCGCTTGCTTACCAAAGTCGTATTGGCAGTGTTTAAAAGATGGAGTATGGTATTTGCCATAATAATTCCAACCAACTTAATCTTTAATTTTCTAATGTAAAAACCAATGTGCAGGTTAAAGAGTTATTCAGTTGGATTACATGCCGTAGCCTTTATTTTTATTTACGGCAAAACAACAGGAGTATATATGTTTCAAGTAACTACACCGCAGAGCAGCGAAGACTGGCAAGCGTACTATCAATTACGTTGGGAAGTACTACGTGCGCCTTGGAATGAGCCTCGTGGCTCTGAACAAGATGATATGGAACAAGACTCAGAGCATCGCTTTATAAAAAATAACAACGGTGATGTGCTTGGTGTGGCCCGTTTACATTTTAACAACCATGAACAAGCGCAAGTACGTTACATGGCCGTAGCCGAAGGCAACCGTAATCAACATATTGGTAGCCGTTTATTACATGAGCTTGAAAAAATAGCATGGACGCAAAATGCAGGCGAATTAGTGTTATTTGCTCGCGAGCGTGCGCTTGAGTTTTATAAGCGCCACGGCTACGAGCTAAAAGAAAAAGCCCACCTTGCGTATGGCGATGTACAACATTTCAAAATGATTAAGCAAAAGCCTAGTGAGCCGGGTTGGTTTCGCCACCCTGATTGGACGCAAGTACTGCAAAATATTTGGCGTGAATCAATCCCAATTAGTGATGCAATGGGTATAAAAGTAGAAAGCTACACTGATTGGCAGTTTACAACGCGTGCTGATTTAGACGCTAACTTAAACCTACACAACACCATGTTTGCAGGCTCTATATACAGCTTAGCAACCTTAACAGGTTGGGGCGCAACGTACTTAGCGCTTAAAGAGGAAGGGCTTGAGGGCAATATTGTATTAGCCGATGCCACTATAAAATACTTAAAACCACTTAATACCGACCCACGCGGTTGTGTTGATGTGCAAACCTGTAAAGGTAAGCTCAGTGAGCTGGAAACAACAGGCAAAGCAAGCTACGTAGTACCTGTTACTATATTTGATGGCAGCGATGTTGTTGCAGAGTTTGAAGGGGTGTTTGCCGTTAAAAAATAACGAGTAACGCTTTAATAAAAAAGCCAAGCACTTTATAAAAGGGCTTGGCTTTTTTTATGGTGTATTAATAAATTATAGTAAATCGGTAAGTAATATACCTACACCAATACGCTCTACATCAGCGTTATAATCAATTAGGCTCTCACCGTAACCGTTAAAGTACTGCGCGTAGCCACGCAAACGACCCCAAAGCGGGAATGACCAATCTAGTTGAAGTGCACCACGGTTATCTGAATTTAAATTGTTACGAGTCATAAAGCTAAACTCGTGATCGTGATAACGATACGCCCCGCCAAATTCAAAGTAACCCATGTATTTGTAAATATCTGGATTGTCGTCGCCATCGGCTTCTAATATATTGTCTTTTTCATCCTCGGCAATGCGATACCAAGGTTTAAAGCTAAATACAAAACCGCTCTTTTCCCATATAAAATCGGCGTAAATTCGGTTCCATGAACGAGAGTTTGGCTGGCTGCGGCCATTAGATTGGTGCGAAATACCCAGCGCTATGGCCATTTCGTCGCCCCAAAGTACGTTTTCTTGGTCTAGGTAGTTTACCCAAAATATTTCTGGTTCGTAGTTGGTTTCACGAAACGGAGAAGAAATCTCTGAGTTATAAATTTGCCAATACGACTGCAAGGTAAAGCCAAAAAAGATGGCTTGGTCGTCATCTGCAAAATCATCGTACAGTGGTACCTTAATAGAAAGCTGGTATTTAGCCTCTAGGTTATCAAGGGGTTCGCCATTTTCTTCATCTGTTAGCTCGTCAAAGCCATCAAACGGGCGATCGTTAGGGTGCGAGACATACGATAAAGGTAAAATGTAGTTACGTTTATGCGGCGTAATTACGTTACGATTTTTTTTACTTACCTCTTCGCGAGCCTTGCGTTTATCAAGTGCGGTAAGTTGTTTGTTTTCTTCAAGGGCGGAGCATTTTGTACGCAGCTCGTCTAAGGTTTGCTTACCATCGCCACCAATTACTTCATTTAAAATACATTGCTTAACTAGCTCTATGTCGTTGTCTTGTTCATTTTTTTTAACCTCTTGTTGGGCAAAAGAGGGTGTGCTTAGTAAAGCCGTAACTGCAATCCAATAACGCCAGCTCATTGTTTATTCCTTTGAGAGTAAGGTAGATTTATAAATTATAACGTGTTTTTACATTTGTAACGGTGAACTTTCACTGAATTTACACTTATTTGATTACCTTACGTTTACACCGTTATCACAGATCAAAAAAAGCGGCATATAGCCGCTTATATTGTAAGTTAGTTAACTTACTCTCACGCAATGAGAAGGGGGAGTTATAGCGCGGTGCGTTATAACTCAAATACGTTAGTAAAAAACTTATAAAGTTCAGTGCCTTGGTTTACGCTTGCTGAGGCAAAATGCAAAATAGCAATTGCATCGCAATCGAGGCTTAATGTTTGTAGGGGCTGCTCAGTTAAATAGCGCTCCATGCGCAATATATGGGCTATTGGCTCACCTGCCTTTATGTGTGCGCCTAATGGGGCAACATATTCAACCATGCCGCCAATCGGCGCATAATAAGCAAAGTAGTCATCTAAATGGCACGCATAACGGGTCATCTGCTTAGGTTGATGCACTGCATCTACCAATACATTTTTATGGTTCAAATAGCTTAAAATGCTGTTTGCATCGTCAAAGGCGGCTGCTAAATCTATTTTTTCTTGGCTGCCTAGCTCTACTGTAAAGGCTTCAACCTGTACATTAAAGTCCCTGCCTTGCGCACTAAGTGCATCACTTAGATGCCACCATGGGCAAAAGCTAGCTTCATCCATTGCGCCATCAAAGTCGCTTGGAATAAGCAGTACGTGTTCAATATTAAAATAACGTGCGCTGTCGCTGGCATACGTTGGACAGTACAGATGCTTACTTGAAATAGGCCCCGTGTGTAAGTCGAGCACGATATCGGCTTGATGCGCAAGCTTTTGCAGGTTAAGCGCAATGCGTTTACCGGTATTGAGCAAGTAAGCTGGGCCATTAAGTTTGGCATCTATTTCATCAAGCAGGGCTTTTTTAAAGTTACTTTTTAAAGCTGCATCGTCGTACTGGCTATGCTCGTGTGCAAACTGGGTAACTAAATCACTATTGTAGTGATACATACGGTTCCAGTTAGTGCCAGTAATAGGGTCGAATCGGCCAAGGGTAAATTCCCCTGACTTTTGATTACAACCAATAGGGTTAGCATAAGGTACTAAGGTAATGTCGCCTTTTAAATTGAGCTGTTTTAACTGCTCTAGCAGCTGAAAAATAACCGCGTTACCTTGTACCTCGGCGCCATGCATATTGGCTTGGATATACACGCTTGGCCCGCTGCCATCGCCTTTTAAGCGATACACCGGAATAGTTAGAGGTAAGCCGTTTGCTACTTCCCCTACTACAATATTTTCTTGGCTAATGGGTGTTGTTATGCTCATGTTTATTACCTTAAGTAGTGATTGGCATCTTCTGCTTGGCGCACACACGTGAGCTCGCCATTTTGTAACACGTATTCTGCAGCTAGTTCATGGCATAAAAAATAGGGCATGCTTTCGGTAAAACCATAGGCGCCACATTGGCTAAACACCAGCCAGTCTTGCTCGTTTAAATCGCTTGGTAGGCTATGCTCGCCTAAGCAATCAAGGGCAGTACATAATGGGCCGTATAAGCTCATTGCTTGTTCTGGCGCTGTTGATTCGCGCAGTAACGCCGCAGGAAAATCTTGGCTTGTAACAGCAGGGCGTAATAAGTGGTTAATACCACCGGTTAAAATAACTTGCTGTTGCCCGTAGTTTTGTTTGCACTCAACGACGGGGTTAGCGTAATGTCCGCATTCGCCTACAGCGTAACGGCCAAGCTCCATCCAAAGCTCGTCTACACCCGCATCTTTTTTAATTTTTGCCAGCGCGGTGATTAATCCATCCCACTCAAGTGTTGCATCGTTTGGTGTGTAAGGAATACCTAAACCGCCGCCTAAGTCTAAAATTTTCAGGTTTATATTTAAGTTATTAGCCAAGGTGGTAAGCGGTGCAATCATTTGCGACCACAGCTCGCTTAGCTTTTGTGTGCTAAGCATGTTGCCCCACTGAAAAATATGTAGGCCATCAAAATTAAGTGCTGGGTAATCGCCAGTATTGAGCGCTTGCCATTCATCGCAACCAAGCCCAAACGGTGTAAGGCTGTCACCCCCTAATGGGTTTTTTTCACCTTCTGGCCAGCGTAATTGCACACGCAGTAATACTTGCAGCTGCGTATTTTGCAGCTGCGCTTGCTGGTTTAACCAACGTACTTGATTGAGGCTTTCGGCAACAAAAATACGCACGCCGCGCTCAATAAAGTGTTTAATTTGTTTAGGGCTCTTTGCAGGCCCTGTGTTGAGCACGCGCTGTGAACTAATACCTTGTGCAAGGACTTGTTCAAGCTCACCTTTACTTGCTACGTCAAAGTTAAATCCGGCGCTGTCTAGGCATTGAATAACCTTAGAAAGCGGATTGGCTTTTACCGCATACCAAAGCTTTACATCGGTTTGCGCAACTAAACGGGTAAGGTGTGCGTTTAGTTTGTCTAAGTCGTAAACAAAAAAAGGTGTATCAAGTTGCTGAGTAAGTGTATTTACGGCGGCCTTGATAGGCGTGCTCAAAAAGCTCATTATCGTAAAACCTCTTCTAGCAATAACGATGCATCGCTTTGCTCGTCGCGGTATTTAACAATGAGTGCACACGACATGCTTAGGCCTTGCTCACGAGCCCATTCGTTAGACGCAGGGCGAGAACCTGGTATTACAATAGCGTACTCTGGAATTGGCTCGCCTTTATCTAGCTGGCGCTCGTTAACACAGTCGTAAACCGGAATAGTTGCAGATAAACGCACACCTGGTGCAAGTACAGCGCCTTTTTTAACCACTACGCCTTCAACAATGACACAACCTGCGCCAATAAACGCATCGTCTTCAACCACGACTGGGCTTGCCCCAATTGGCTCAAGTACACCACCAAGTTGAACAGCTGCGCTTAAATGTACATTTTTACCAACTTGTGCACATGAACCCACTAATGCGTGGCTATCAACCATCGTACCTTCGTCGATGTATGCGCCAATATTTACGTACGCTGGTGGCATAATAATAGTGCCTTTAGCTACGTAGGCACCGCGGCGAACACTGGTGCCACCTGGTACCATACGCACGCCATCGTCAGTGCTAAATTCTTGTGGTGCAAGGTTGTGCTTATCAACAAACCCGCCTGCAAACTCGGTGTTAGTGCCATTTTTAAAGGCTTCTAAAATGCCTTGTTTTACTTCTACGTTAGCTTCCCATTGGCCGCTTTCGTTTTGTGATGCTGCGCGTACTGCGCCCGATTCTAAATTATTTAGTAGTTCTAACCAGCTCATTATAAAAACCTGTGTTTAATGCCAAGATAAAATGGTGTCGTTTGCAGTGGTAATGCAATCGGTTTGCGTTAACTCAAGATGCGTTAAAGGTGGACGCAACAGTGGGCTATTTAAACGCCCTTGCTGGTGCATTAGCACTTTAACGGGAATAGGGTTTGCTACAGCAAATAGGCTATTGATAGCGCGAGTCCACTGAGCAAATAAATTGGGGTGTTGACCGCTTAGGCTGCGCTTTACAAATTCGTGTGTTTGCAAAGGCCATGCATTGGCCGCAACCGAAACTAAGCCTTTTGCACCTGCTTGGGCAAAGTAGGGCATAAGTGCATCGTCGCCACTGTATAGCGCTAAATTAGGCGCGGCTTGTCGGTATGCTTCAAATTGGGTGATGTTGCCACTGGCTTCTTTTAAAGCCCACAGTTTTGGGTGCGCTTTTAAGTTTTCAATGGTTTCGATAGGAATGCTTACACCGCTGCGCCCAGGTACGTTGTACAACATACACGGATGCGCGCTTTCGTTTAATAAGCTTTCGTACCAATGTGTTTGACCTACAGCCCCTGGTTTTGCATAAAGAGGCGAGCCTAATAAGTAGCTGTGAATAGGTAATTGGTTACAGTAGCTAACCCATTCTTTTTGTTGGGCCAAATTACTACCACCAACAGCAACCATAAGCGGTACACTGGGTTTTAATTGGCACACGTGCTCAACAATGCCTTGCTGCTCTTTAAGCGTAAGGGCTAAGCCTTCACCTGTGCTACCGAGCAGTAAAATACCGTTGTGTGCCGCTTCTTGTTCGCTAACAAGTGTTGTGAGCGTGTCGTAGTCAACATTACCTTGTTGATCAAACGGCGTAACAAGCGCTGTCCACAGTGCGTAGTCGTCTAAATTGAAGTTGTGAATCATCTCTTACGAACCTATAAGGTGTTCGAGATATTAAGGAGGCTGTATGATGTGAGCCGCATTAACGTCGTTCGAACAGTATTCGAAGAGCGAATGGGCTTAAAATAATAGGGCGCACGGCCTTATTATTTAAGACCAGAAGCTCTCCACCAAACTAATAAGCTGTTTTAAAACAGCTATTGGTGACAGTCGCTAGGATTCAACCTAGTCGCCCGAAGTAATTGCTTCGCAAAAGCGTTTACCTCTCGGCGGTATTCCCCTCACATATGCTCACTGGAGTTTGCGCTCCTAACATACGCTACCTGAATAACGCACCTCTTCTAGCCCTTTGTATTTTGTTTAACCGCAAAAGGTTTAACAAAATACAATTTAAATAGGGTAATTGCGGCGATTAAAACATTTTAGCCGTCTAGGTGTCAAGTTGCAGGATACAGATTAGTTCATCGAAAATGCGGGTGGTTACGTATTGGCTGCTTTTCTCGTAAACTAACCCTATGAGCAGTGATGAGGTATTTAATAAGTATGGAAAAATTTAGCGATATTTATAAGCGAGCAGTAGAGCGAAAAGGCTCTGAAAAAATGCTTAAGTTATTACTCGCAAAACCCTTATCTAAAAAAGCATTAAGCGCATTAAGTGACGACGACTGGCTTGAAGAGTTTACCCGTAAAGTATTTCAAAGCGGGTTTTACTGGTCGGTAATAAACAGTAAATGGCCAGGTTTTAGAGAGGTTTTTTGGCAGTTTAGTGTTGATAAATTACTTATGATGCCGCCCGATATGCTCGAGCAAAAAGCAACTGATGAGCGCATTATTCGTAATTATAAAAAGGTAAAAACAATTCCTGAAAATGCCTACATGATCCACGAAATAGCACAGCAACATGGCAGTTTTAGCCAGTTTGTAGCTAACTGGCCAGGCGATGACATTATTGGTTTATGGGCGCATTTAAAAAAACACGGCGCCCGTTTGGGCGGCAATACAGGCCCGTATGCCTTAAGAGCGCTTGGTAAAGATACTTTTTTACTTTCGCGAGATGTGGAAAGCTACCTAAGAGCGCACAAAATTATCGATGGCGGCCTGCAAACTAAAAAATCACTCACTGCCGCACAGGCGTTTTTTAACGAAATGCAAAAGCAAAGTGGTTTGAGCCTGCAAGAACTTAGCTTAATTGTGGCTTACAGCGTGGGCGACAATCGCGTAGGCATAAGCCAACAAACAGAGGATTAACCATGAAACTAGTGCCAAGATACACAGACATAGCAGATAACTTCGCAATAGAGGACAGTTCTTCAAGCGTTGCAGCCCCGCAATTACTTTTGTGGAACGAAGCGTTAGCACAGCAGTTTAATATAGATGTTGAGCCAGCGCTGCGGGCCAGTACTTTTGCTGGTAACGAGCCACAACCGGTAAATGCTGTAGCGCTTGGCTATTCTGGGCATCAGTTTGGGCACTTTTCGCCGCGCTTGGGGGATGGGCGAGCGCACTTACTGGGTGCTATCAGCGATGATAAAAATCAGCTGTGGGATATTCAGTTAAAAGGCTCAGGCGCCACGCCTTTTTCAAGAGGAGGCGATGGACGATGTGCACTAGGCCCCGCTATTCGCGAGTATATTATGAGCGAAGCTATGCATGGCTTAGGAATTAAAACCACGCGGTGTTTAGCTGTTGTCGGCACAGGCGAAGCTGTTTATCGTAATCCGCCGCAACCAGGCGCAATTGTTACCCGCTTAGCAAGTAGTCATATTCGCGTTGGCTCGTTTCAGTATTTAGCAACTCAAGGTGATGTAGAGGGATTAAAAAAATTAGCTGATGTAGCCATTGAACGCCATTACCCAAGTATTCAATCAACAGGGGCTCAGCGCTATTTAGACTTTTTAGAAGCCGTTATAAATAGTCAGCTAGCGCTGGTTATTAGCTGGATGCGAGTAGGCTTTATTCATGGCGTTATGAATACTGATAATACCTTGATAAGCGGCGAAACTATCGACTACGGCCCGTGTGCAATGATGAATACCTTTGATTTTGATACCGTGTTTAGCTCAATTGATAAGCAAGGTCGCTATGCCTATGGTAATCAGCCAAATATTGTAAGTTGGAACTGCGCGCGTTTAGCCGAGAGCCTAATCCCGCTAATAGATGAAGATGACGAACAAGCTGTAAGTTTAATGACGCCGCTAATTAATCAGTTTTCTACGTTATTTAACGAGCAATATAATCAAATGTGGGCACAAAAATTAGGCTTAGCAGGTTATAACGAAGACGATGTAGAGCTTGTAAGTAAGTTATTATTGTTATTTCAAGAGCATAAGCTCGATTACACCAACACCTTTGATGCCCTAACCGAGTCACTAAAGGGTGGCAAAGT
Organism: Pseudoalteromonas atlantica; assembly: GCA_007988745.1. Classification (GTDB taxonomy): domain Bacteria; phylum Pseudomonadota; class Gammaproteobacteria; order Enterobacterales; family Alteromonadaceae; genus Pseudoalteromonas; species Pseudoalteromonas atlantica. The sequence continues at coordinate 33,071 of BJUT01000018.1, read as the reverse complement.
GCCAGATAAATTAACGCAATGGGCCCAGTTATGGCAAAAAAGATGTGATGAAAACAGCTATAACCTTATGAGAGCGGCTAACCCAAGGGTTATACCGCGTAATCACATCGTCGAAGAAATCCTCGCGCAATATAATCAACACGGCGAGAGTGAGCTGCTAAGCGACTTCTTAGCGGTGATGAGTAACCCATATGATAAAACAGCTAACTTAGCCCGCTTTCAAGAGACAGGTAAAGATGACAAGGGCTATCAAACTTTTTGCGGTACTTAAGTATTGTAATTAATTGTAAGTTACTGATTATAAATAGTCATTTTTAAATGGTTCAGTGTCCAATGATTGAGCAGTTATATACTCGGTGGTATTGTTCGCATTCATAAAAAGTAACTATTTGTAAATTACCATAATTTATTAATTGCCGATTAGGTAAAAATTTTCACTTAACCTACAATTGGTGGTTGGAATGTCTGTATATCGTTGAAAAAATTTATAATCTTTATTTTTTCGTTAAGTATCGATTAACAAAAGCTCAGGTAGTGTGTACAAAACTGGTTGAGCTAGCATTGATTAGCTACAATTTTCTAAGTTGTTAAAATGGGAAGAAAACAATGAAATTAAAATCACTTACAATTGCAATTGCGTTAGCTGCAACTAGCGCGTCTACATTCGCTGCCGATAAAGAAGAAGGCCTTTACCTTGGTGTTTTCGGTGACTACTATGATGCGTCATGGAAAAACATGCGCGCACAAACTGGCCTTGATGTAAACGAGTCAACTGGTTGGGGTGTAGAAGCAGGTTACCGTTTCAGCGATTATTGGAGCGCACGTCTTGAGTATGCAGATATGGACTTTAACGCGTTCGATAAAGTAGCGGGTAATCGTAATAATATCGACGGCGAGCGTTACGGTATTGATGCGCTTTACCACCTTGACGGCGGCCCTTTCTACGGTCTATTCGGTATTAAAGAAATGGACGTAGTAGATGACAACACATTCTTAAACGCAGGTGTTGGTTACCAACACTTTATTACTGATGGCTTTTTCGTAAACGCTGAAACTGCGGTATACCAAGGTCTTGATAAAGGTTACACAGATGTAGGTGCTAAAATTGGTATTAACTACTTATTTGGCCAAAACTCTATGCCTGCACAGCCTGTAGAGCCAGCGCCTACAGCAGTAGTAGAAGTACCTGTAGAACCTAAAGACAGTGACAACGACAACATCCTAGATAAAGATGATAAATGTCCTAACACGCCAATGACAGACGCTGTTGATGGCGATGGCTGTACTTTATACGAAGACCGTGAAGTAACAACAAGCTTATTAGTTACTTTCCCACATGATTCTGCACAAGTTGGTCAACGTTACTTTGACGACATTGCATCAGTATCTGAGTTCTTAAAAGAGCACGAAGATACAACTGTACTACTTGAAGGCCACGCGTCAGCGGTAGGTAACGCAAACTACAACAAGATGCTTTCTAAAAAGCGTGCTGATGATGTAGCACAAGAGCTAATTAAAGATGGCATTGCTGAAGATCGCATTACAACTGTTGGCCTAGGTGAAGAACGTCTTAAAAACACAGCTAACACGAAAGAAGCTCACGCTGAAAACCGTCGTGTAGAAGCACATGTAAAATCTATTGAACGTGTAAAAGTTAAGCGTTAATAGTTACTTACTTTATTTTAAAAACCCAGCTTAGTGCTGGGTTTTTTTATGCCTTTAAAACAGCATATGCAGTATTAACCTGATTAAACAAGAATGATTATTACTTAACAAACATTCACGAAAATAGAATTTACGCTTACCACTATTCATAATATTTATAGTCGGTATAATCAGTTGCTTAGCTGGATGGATTTTCATCTATACATAAAAGCTTTATAATCCCGCGTTAGAATACTATAAGTATTGGGTTACTTTTTTTGCGCATGATGCGCTACCGAATACTTTCACGTCACCAAGAGGGCAATATTGTGCTACAAGAATATCGTAAACACGTAGAAGAACGTGCCGCGTTAGGTATCGTACCAGCGCCATTAGATGCTCAGCAAACGGCTGGTCTTATTGAACTAATTAAAAACCCACCAGCGGGTGAAGAAGAGTTCATTTTAGATTTACTAATCAACCGCGTACCACCAGGCGTTGATGATGCAGCATACATCAAAGCAGGCTTTTTAGCGGCAGTTGCTAAAGGCGAAGCACAATCTCCATTAGTATCTAAAGAAAAAGCAGCAGAATTATTAGGTACAATGTTAGGTGGTTACAACATTGCCCCAATGATTGAGCTACTTGATGACGAAACACTTGCGCCTATCGCTGTAAAAGGTCTATCAAACACATTATTAATGTTTGATGCATTTTACGACGTAGAAGAAAAAGCAAAAGCAGGCAACGAGCACGCTAAAAAGATTATTCAATCTTGGGCAGACGCTGAATGGTTTACTAACAAGCCAGCTGTTGCTGAAAAAATCTCTGTTACTGTATTTAAAGTAACCGGCGAGACAAACACTGATGATTTATCACCTGCACCAGATGCATGGTCACGTCCAGATATCCCACTTCATGCTTTAGCAATGCTAAAAAATGAGCGCGACGGTATCACTCCTGACAAAGCGGGTGAAGTAGGTCCAATCACTAAACTTGAAGAATTAAAAACACAAGGTTTACCACTTGCATACGTAGGTGACGTTGTAGGTACTGGTTCTTCTCGTAAATCTGCAACTAACTCTGTGCTTTGGTTTATGGGTGATGATATCCCATACGTACCTAATAAGCGCGTTGGTGGTGTATGTTTAGGTAACAAAATTGCGCCTATCTTCTTCAACACAATGGAAGATTCAGGTGCGTTACCAATCGAGTTAAATGTTGATGAGTTCAACATGGGTGATCAAATTGATATTTACCCATACGAAGGTGTAGTTAAGCGCCACGGTACTGATGACGTTATCTCTACTTTTGAACTTAAATCAGACGTAATTTTAGATGAAGTACGTGCCGGCGGCCGTATTCCTCTAATCATTGGTCGTGGTTTAACAGACAAAGCACGTACCTCTTTAGGTTTAGGCGCTACTGACGTATTTAAAGTACCAGCAGTCACTGAAGTGTCTGATAAAGGCTTTACACTAGCGCAAAAAATGGTTGGTAAAGCATGTAACGTAGCAGGTATTCGCCCAGGCCAATACTGTGAGCCTAAAATGACCACTGTAGGTTCGCAAGATACTACAGGTCCTATGACACGTGATGAGCTTAAAGACTTAGCATGTTTAGGTTTCTCTGCAGATTTAACAATGCAGTCATTCTGTCATACCTCTGCTTACCCTAAACCAATTGACGTAAACACTCACCATACGCTTCCTGATTTCATCATGAACCGTGGCGGTGTTTCACTTCGCCCAGGTGATGGTGTAATTCACTCTTGGTTAAACCGTATGTTATTACCAGATACTGTAGGTACTGGTGGTGATTCACATACACGTTTCCCATTAGGTATTTCGTTCCCTGCGGGTTCAGGTGCAGTAGCGTTCGCAGCAGCAACAGGTGTTATGCCACTTGATATGCCTGAGTCTATTTTGGTTCGCTTTAAAGGTGAAATGCAACCAGGTATCACTTTACGTGACCTAGTACACGCAATCCCTTACTACGGTATTAAGCAAGGCTTATTAACAGTAGAGAAAAAAGGTAAAATCAACGAATTCTCTGGTCGCGTACTAGAAATTGAAGGTGTTGAGCACTTAACTGTTGAACAAGCGTTTGAATTATCAGATGCATCAGCAGAGCGTTCAGCAGCAGGTTGTACTGTTAAGCTTTCTAAAGAGTCTATCAGCGAATACCTTGAGTCTAACATTGTTATGCTTAAGTGGATGATCTCTGAAGGTTACGGCGATGTACGTACAATCGAACGTCGTATTAATGCAATGCAAGAATGGTTAGCAAACCCAGAACTTATGGAAGCTGACGCTGATGCAGAGTACAAGCACGTTGTAGAAATCGACCTAGCAGAAATTAAAGAGCCAATCCTTTGTGCTCCAAATGACCCAGATGATGCGCGTTTACTTTCTGATGTTACTGGCGAGAAAATCGACGAAGTATTCATCGGTTCTTGTATGACTAACATTGGTCACTTCCGTGCTGCGGGTAAATTACTAGATGGCTTTACAGGTCGTATCCCAACTCAACTTTGGGTAGCTCCACCAACGAAGATGGATAAAGACCAACTAACTGACGAAGGTTACTACGGTATCTTTGGTCGTGTTGGTGCACGTATCGAAACGCCAGGGTGTTCACTGTGTATGGGTAACCAAGCACGTGTTGCTGATAAAGCAACGGTTGTTTCTACCTCAACACGTAACTTCCCTAACCGTTTAGGTACAGGCGCAAATGTATTCTTAGCATCAGCTGAGCTTGCTGCAGTAGCGGCAATTTTAGGTAAATTACCTACACCAGCTGAGTACCAAGAATACGCAGAGAAAATCAATGCAACGGCTGCAGATACATACCGTTACTTGAACTTCCACCGTATGCCTCAGTACACTAAAAAAGCAGACAACGTAATTATTCAGCAAGCTGTATAATTTAAAGCTGTTTTAAAAAAACCCGCTTAGGCGGGTTTTTTATTGGCTAAAATAAAATTGAATATTTCATGCTGTAATAAGTTTTAATTGAATTAAATATAAACATTACCCACTTTTTATATAAATAATAAAGCAAATATTCCTTTCTACATGCATTAAAATCTCTTTCAATATTCTCATTATTTTAAGCGAGATTTTATGACTGCATTAAACAACCAGAATTTACTGCAACTTCGTTTTATTAACCAAGCAAATATTGATTTGGTTAAGCCTTCTTTTGATAACCTACCTGCTAATCCGTATGCAGATGGTGAATTTCGTAAGCGTCGTTACTCGGTAATTAAATTTCAAAATGGTGAGCTAAAACTACAAGCTGCCAAAGCGTTTGTTCAAGACGATTCTATTAATACCTTTCAGGGTAATGTTGAGCGTACTTATGAAAACTTAGAGCAAAGCTTACTTGAGTCAGAAGGTATGAAAAGCATTGTAAGTGAGTTTTGTGAGCTTACCGGCATTGATGAAGGCCGTGATATTGAAATTCACCAATTTAGAATGCTTGCCATTGATAGCGATACGCCCGCAGCACCTGAAGGTGTGCATCAAGATGGGTTTGACCATGTTTGTGTATGTGGTGTTTCTCACGAAAACTTAGAAGGCGGCGAGCTGCTTGTATACGAAAACAAGCAAGCTGAACCGTGTTTTAAAATGGAAATTAAAGACGGAATGTTTGCACTAATAAACGACCGTCAAGTTTGGCACAATGCAACGCCAATGAACAAAGTAGATACAAACAAGCCGGGTTACCTGGATTGTTTTGTACTTACCTCTTAAGGAATGCTCATGAACATAGCGCAATTACGTGAGCAGTTTCCTGCATTAATACAAACCGTTGATGGTAAATCGCCAATATTTTTAGATGGCCCAGGTGGCTCTCAAGTGCCGCAGTCTGTACTAAGTGCAATGACTGCTTATTTAGGGCACTACAACTCAAACTTAGGCGGTGCGTTTTTTTCAAGTGATAAAACCGTTGAGTTGATGGCAAATGCGCGCCAAGCAGCAGCCGATTTACTTAATGCGCCAAGTGCACAAAATATAGTGTTTGGCCCTAACATGACCAGCCTTACCTTTAGCTTTAGCCGTGCTATTTCACGCGATTGGCAAGCCGGTGATGAGATTATTGTAACTAACGCCGATCACTTCTCAAATGTATCGTCATGGCAGCAAGCAGCGCAAGATAAAGGCGTTAAAGTTCAAACCGCTTTAATTAACGAGGCTGATTGCAGCTTAGATATGGCGCAGTTTGAAAGCTTATTAAACAGCAATACTAAACTGGTTGCGGTAACTTACGCTTCAAATACTACGGGTTCTATTAACGATATAAAACGTATTATAGAGCTTGCCCATGCTGTAGGCGCATTAGTGTACGTTGATGCCGTGCATTATGCACCGCACGAGCTTGTTGATGTTCAGGCCCTTGATTGCGACTTTTTGGCTTGTTCTGCCTATAAGTTTTTTGGTCCTCACTTAGGCATGGTGTACGGTAAAACACAGCACCTTGAAGGTTTTACGCCTTACAAAGTAGAACCAGCTAAAGATGTAGCACCAGGTCGATGGGAAACAGGCACGCAAAGCTTCGAAGCCTTAGCTGGTTTTATTGCCGCTGTTGATTACATTGCTGCAATTAGCGGGCTTGATGAAGGCCACACGCGCCGTGAAAAGTTAGCTGCGGCTTTTGCTAAAACAAAGCAGCATGAAATGGCGCTTAGTGAGCACTTTTTAACACGTTTGGTTAATTACCCGCGTATTAAATTGTTTGGTATTGATGATTTTGATCGCTTAAACGAGCGTACACCTACTTTTGCTTTAACGTTTGAAGGTTTAGAGCCACGTGAAGTGTCTGAATTTTTAGGTAAGCAACACATATGTGTGTGGGATGGACATTTTTACGCGCAAGGTTTGTGTAAGCAATTAGGTGTGCTTGATAAAGGCGGTGTAGTACGTATTGGTTGTATGCACTACAACACCATTGAAGAGCTAGATCAGTTGTTTAATTTATTTGATGAACTGCTCGGTTAAATGATACTAATTTTGGTGCGCTAACTTTTAGGCGCACCATATATTTGCTCTGCACGGTTAAATAGCACCCACGAGGTTAAAATATACTTATCGTTAGAGACAGGTTTATTACCTCGATGGGTATGCGTAAAGTAGCCAGGGGCAATGACCATAGTGCCTTTTTTAGGCGCAATTTTACGTTTTTGATAATAAAACTCTGTTTCGCCACCTTCCTCTACATCGTTTAAATAAAACATAAATAATAATACACGGTGCAGGGCTTCATTGTGTTGTAGCTGTGGATACACTTCACTATGCCAGTAAGGGTAGCCGCCTTTATTTACCTCGTACTTTTGCGCCTGAATGTTCCCAAGTCTAAATATTTGCTGCACCAACACAGAGAGCTGTGGTTTGCCCACTTCGTCAAAGTTATCCTGTGTTAAATCCACCACATCCCCCGTTTTTGGGTGATAAACTTTTAAGCCAAATGCGCCAATTAGCATAAAAAAGTGTGCTTCTACATAGTTAAAAACATGCTGTGCAGTGGTTTGCTGAATATGCTTTAATTGTTGGGCGTATTCTGGGTAACTGTTTAATTGCAGGTCGTGGCTGTCTTTCTTTTTTAAGTCCACACCACCAGAGGTTACACCTTGTTTTACATGCGGGCTGTTAGAGAATGTGGTAATAAAGTTATCGCAAAAATCATCGCTTAACGCGTTATCAATAACGTGGATAAAGTCCGTCATGATTTACCTTTTTATTTAGTTTTTATTTGGATTTTTATGTTTATTGAAAAAGTGATGCCGCGCTTTAGCGAAACAGATGCACTCGGACACATCAACAATACCGTACTACCTGTGTGGTTTGAAGCCGCACGCGTCCCTATTTTTAAATTTTTTACCCCCGATCTAAACCCACACGACTGGAAACTGATCATTGCTAAAATAGAAGCATCGTTTGTAGGGGAATTATTTTATGCTCACGAAGTGACGATTAAAACAGCTGTTGAGCATGTAGGAAATAGCTCTTTTACCATTAAGCAAGAGGCGTGGCAGCAAGGTAAATGCTGTGTTGTGGGTAAAACTGTATTAGTGCGTTATAACTTTAAAAACAAAGCTAAACAAAATTTAAGCGAAGCAGAAGTCGCAGCACTCAGCGAACACCTAGTTTAACTAGGTGCATTTACTCCACGCAACGAGGAGCGGTGATGTAAACCACAAGCGACAGCTGTGAATTTTTATAGCGTTATTTTAACGCATTTTGATTGAGTTACGCTTCTCACTTATATACTATTTATATTATATATTGTTGCACCGCTATGACAGGTACTGTTGAGCTGGTAGTTTATGGAGAATGAATGTGGCATCTACAACTGGCAATAAATCGTTAGAGGTAATAACGCTTAGCGATGGTAAAAGCTTAACTGCAGAAATATTGCCATTTGGCGCTATTATCAAAAGCATAAAGTTTAATAACCAAGAGATGACACTGTGCGTTAACGAACCTGCTTATTATTTAGAAAACCCATTTTATTTAGGGGCAACAGTCGGGCGCTACGCAAATCGTATTGAAAACGGACGTTTTGTATTATCAGGCACAGAGTACCAACTTAAAGCAAATAATGGCCCAAATAGCTTACACGGCGGCGAAAAAGGCTTTAATAAAGTACTGTGGCAAGTCACTAAACAAAGCAATAATGAAGTGGAGCTCTATTACTGCTCGGCAGATGGAGAAGAAGGCTTTCCTGGCCAATTACAAGTTTGGCAAACAATTACTGCACGCAATGGCGAGCTAATCCTCAGTTACAAAGCCATTACCGATAAAGAAACTCTCGTTAACTTTACCAACCACTGCTATTTTAATCTTGAAGGCAGTGAAAGCATTAATAATCACCTGCTGCAAATAAATACCGCAACGTATTTACCTATCGATAGTAACAGTATACCGCTTGTCCATCATGAAGATGGCTCGGGCAGCTGCTTTGATTTTACTCACCCTAAGCCCATTGGCGATGCACTTTGCGCACAGCATGCGCAACTTGATGCCGGTAGTGGCTTTGATCATTGCTATATTTTTAGTGATGACAATCGTTTAAAAACAATGGCTACATTAACCTCGCCACACACGGGCGTTAATTTAACCCTTAAAAGTACCCAGCCTGGTATGCAGCTTTATACGGCAAATTTTGTAGGCTCTCCTTTTAAAGCACGCCAAGCGGTGTGTTTAGAAGCTCAAAACTGGCCCAATGCAGCAAATAGAAGCGATTGTCCAAAAGCTAATTTATTGCCGGATGAAGAATATAATCATCAAATAATTTTTGCGTTTTCGCAATAACGTACTAATTCTACTGTTAAATTAAAGAAAACAAAAAGAAAAATACACGTAACAAAAAGATAGCCATAATTAAGGAAAAGGTTGCACTTTTGCTCGATTTAAAGTATTTATATTATAAATAGTATTTGAAGCTATACACACCACACAACGACAAAATGACTACACACAATCAGGAGTTTTTAAAAAATGATAATTAACAATAAGTTATCGTTCAACAAGAAAACCGCACTCAGTATTGCTATTACAGGCATATTGGCAAGCGGCCACGTTGCAGCTCAAGGCGCTGAAGGCGACACACCGACAGTAGTAGATAAAGATGTTGAGGTTATCGCAGTAACGGGTATTCGCAGCAGCTTACGTTCATCAATGTTAGATAAAAAAGCATCTAATGTTGTAACCGATGGGATTAAAGCAGAAGATCTTGGTAAATTTCCTGATTTAAACGTAGCAGAGTCTCTGCAACGTATTACAGGTGTAGCCATTGACCGTAGTGGCGGTGAAGGACAAGCAGTAACAATTCGTGGTTTTGGCCCACAATTTAACACGGTACTTGTAAATGGTCGTCAAATTGCGACTGACAGTGCAGGGCGTGAATTTAATTTTGATGTATTAGCGGCAGACCAAATCACCGGTGCTGATATTTATAAAAGTAACAGTGCAACGCTTCAAGAAGGCGGCATTGGTGGTACGGTTAACGTAACCACAGCTCGTCCATTCGATTTTGGTGGCTTACATGTGATTGGTTCAGTGAAAGGCATGTACGAAAGCCTTTCTGAAGAAGTATCGCCATCGGCTTCATTTTTAGTAAGTAATACGTTTAACGACGACAAGCTCGGTGTGCTTTTTGCCATCACTAACCAACAACGTAAGCTGCAAAATAACCAAATTTTAACGGCTGGTTGGCGCGGTGGACAAACTATTTCAAATCCACAAGACGGCGTATTGTACGACAATGCATACATCCCACGTAACTGGGACCAAGTTGTAGATGAGCAAGACCGTGAACGTACTAATGCAAGCTTAGTATTACAATATGCACCGTCTGACGATATTACTATTACCGTAGATGGTTTAATTTCTAAATTTGAAGTGGACTCATCAGTACGCGATTTAGCTTCTTGGTTTGAACCAGACCGCGTAGGTAGCGCAACAATCGATCCAGAAACGGGTACCTTGCTTACCTTTACGCAAGAAGTTGGTTTAGGTAACGCCAGTGGCAACCCTGCAACCGACTTTGTATCACACACACGTAACTCGCGTGATGTAACTAACAAAGCATTTGGTATTAACGTTGACTGGCAAGTAAACGAGTCATTAAAAGCAAAATTTGACGTATCTCGCTCAACAGCTGAAAACGACCGTGCTGGTAATGACCGCTTTAACGTAGTGGGTATTATTAACAGCTACAGCTTTGACGGCACCGGTAGCGTTCCTACCGTACAGCATGATGGTTTTGAAAATGGCTCGCTGCCAGATGCAAGCCTTGCGCGTCTTCACTACAACGAAATTGGTAATCAGTTTACTGATGAAGATGAAATTACTGAAATCAAAGCCGATTTTGAATATGTACCAGATAAAGGCCCGGTTGATCGCATTAACTTTGGTGCTTATCGTCAAGAACGTGAAAAATCAAGCTTCCAAATTTTTGGTAGCCAATGTCAATTTTGTGGTTACGGCACTGAAGCACCACTTGATGAAATTGATTTTGAAGCTTACTCAGCAAGTAACTACTTCCCAGGTTTAATTGATACATTTTATAGCTACGACGGCGACAAAATGCTTGATTACCTTGCTGACCAAGGTTTCCCTGTAGAGCCAACACTACAGAATAACCGTTACACAATTAACGAAGATATCACTAGCCTTTACATGGACTTTACCATTGGTTTTGACCTGGCTGATATGCCAGTTACGGTTAACATGGGTGCACGTTACTCAGAAACTGATATTGAAGTAGCTGCTGTACAAAGCTTTATCAGCGATGTTATTCCTACCTCTGATGCCACTTTATTCCAAAACGTATTTGGCCCGGCAACAGACATTCAAGAAGGGACGAGTTACTCAAACTTACTTCCTTCTTTTAACGTTAAGCTTGAACTGCAAGACAACATGATTTTACGCTTTGCAGCGTACGACAGTATTACTCGTCCTACTATGTCACAGTTATCACCTGCGACCACGTTTAACGAGCCTCGTCGTCAAAACTTAACAGCAAGTGGTGGTAACCCTGCACTTAAGCCATTCCAATCTGAAAACTGGGATATCTCTTACGAGTGGTACTACAACGACGCTAACTTATTTAGCTTTGCCGTATTTAGTAAAGAAGTGGATGACTTTATTGTTACCCTAACCGGCGACGAAACATACGACATGACTGACCGTACAGGCCCTGATTTTGCGTGTACAACCTGTACTGACCAAACCGATGCCGAACTTAACGGTAGCTCAGAAGTTTACACTGTAAGTCGCCCGCAAAATGGCGAGTCTGCAACGGTAACGGGTTACGAAATCGGTGTAACTCATATGTTTGAAAACGGCTTTGGTTTTATTGCTAATGCCACGGTAGTAGATAGCGATATTAGTGTTGATGGCGATACAAGCCAAACATTTGCGCTTGAAGGGTTAGGTGATTCACAAAACTTAGTGCTGTTTTACGAGCAAGATAACTGGCAGGCACGTGTTGCATTTAACAACCGTGAGGGCTTTTTACGCTTAGTTGATAACGGCTTTAACGGCGAACCAGTGAACGTAGAAACGTACGGTCAATGGGATATTAGTGCAAGCTACGATATCAACGAAAACTTCACTATTTTTGCCGAAGGCATCAACATTACTGAAGAAGAGCTAGTGCAAACGGGCCGTTTTGCTAATCAAATCTACTCTGTAGAAGATAATGGCTCACGTTACGCGTTTGGTATTCGCGGTACGTTTTAATTGATAGCAGAGGCAGTGATTGCCTCTTAGTTTTCATTGCAGTGCATTATAAGTACTGTTACTAATAAAGTTAGTAGCTAATTTGCACAAAATGAGACTAATTTAAACAAATGCCCGAAAGGGCATTTGTTGTCTAACCGGTTATCAATAAAGTACTCAAAGAGTAGTCCGTTATGAATAAAGCAATAAAAACAATCGCCGTAATTGGTGGCGGCACAGCAGGATGGCTGAGCGCTGCAATTATCGCTTCGTATCACCAAGGTAATAAGGGTGATGGCTTAAAAGTGATGTTGGTAGAATCATCTGATATTCCAACAATTGGTGTAGGTGAAGGTACCTGGCCCACTATGAAAAACACGCTTCAGCAAATTGGTTTGCGAGAAGTGGATGTATTTAAAGCCTGTAATGCCACCTTTAAACAAGGCGGTAAATTTGTAAACTGGACGCATGGCAACAACGATTTTTACTACCATCCCTTTACGGTACCGCTAGGCTACGGCCGTATAGATTTAGCCCCCTATTTAGATAATGTTGAAAACTTTGCTCAGCAAACTAATTTTCAGCACGATATTTGCGAAGCAAACCTAGCCCCGAGAGGCATTGCGCAAGGCGAGTATCAAGCAAATTGTAATTACGCATACCATTTAGATGCCGGCGCCTTTGCTGAGCTATTAAAACAGCATTGTAAGAGCAAACTAGGCATTGAGCACATTATTGGCACCGTTGATCAGGTAAAGCTTGATGAAAGCGGGGCTATAGACACGCTTACCTTAACCGATCAAACCCGCACAATAAACGCTGATTTATTCATAGACTGCACGGGGTTTTCATCGCTGTTATTAGGCCAAGCCCTTAACGTGCCATTTAAAAAAATGGATCACGTATTATTTAACGACAGCGCCCTAGCTATGCAAGTCCCCTACGATGAAGGTGATGAGTCACTGGCCAGTCATACCATTGCCACCGCACAAAATGCTGGGTGGATTTGGGATATAGGCCTAACGCATCGCCGTGGTGTAGGGCATGTATATTCAAGCAAGTTTTTATCAGATGAAGAAGCCGAGCAAAACTTACGTAACTATTTAGGTGATGCCGCTAAAGGCTTAACTGCCCGAAAAATAAGTTTTGAGTCAGGCTATCGCGAAAAATTTTGGCACAAAAACTGTGTTGCAGTGGGAATGTCGGCAGGTTTTGTAGAGCCCCTTGAAGCAACCGCCATTATGTTGGTTGAAATTTCGTCTCGCTTTGTTGCAGAGCACATGCCAGCCGATACCCAAGTAATGTCCATTGTTGCAAAGCGCTTTAATGAGCAAATGGATTATCGCTGGCAGCGTATTATCGACTTTTTAAAACTACATTACATGCTAACTAAGCGCCCAGAGCCTTATTGGCAAGCGCACGTACAACCGCAAAGCATTCCGCAAAGTTTACAAGAAGACTTGCTGCTTTGGGGGACGCGTGGCCCACTTATTCAAGATTTTCATGGCGCATTAGAGCTATTTCCTGCCGCCAGTTACCAGTATGTTTTATACGGTATGGGCTTTAAGCCCGACTTTACTAAGCAAGCGTATTTGTACTCAAACGATGCGCAAGCAAGTCAAATAATTGAACGTAACAGCCAGCTTACACAGCAGATGTTGCAAACGTTGCCGCCTCACCGTGCTTATATTGAGCAGTGGCTTGCGGCTAACCCAGTTTAAGGATGTGTAACTATGGCAATTAGTGAACTATCAAATACTCAACACCAAGCAATAAAAATTAACCCTAATGCGGGTGTTGAATACGCAAAAACACAGCATTTAGTTAACCTGCGTGCAAACGAAGTAGCAAAAGCGGCCTGCGATTTACCTATTTTTTTAGCGCGTAACGCACACAACGGCAGCTACACCATTTCGGGTTTAACCAGCTTTAGTGCTCAGCAAAGTTTATTTGTGAGTAACAATCAATGGCAAGCGTTGTACACACCTGTGTGCATGCAAACCCAGCCGCTTTATTTACTCACTCGTGAGGCAAATAGCAGTGATTACTTTATTGCTATTGATGAGCAAAGCTCAGCCGTTAATACCCAGCAAGGCGAGCCGCTATTTGATGCCAAAGGCAACCCAAGCCTGTATTTAAGTGCGCAGCAAAAGCTACTAGAAAGCGATTTAAAAAATGATTACCAAACGTATCAATTTACCCAAGAAATTGCCCGCTTAGGGCTTATTAAAAACATAGATATTGTTTTGCAGTTTGAACAAGGCGAGGCGCAAACTATTCAAGGTTTGAGCACTGCTGATGAAGATAAACTGCAAACTTTAGACAGCGATACCATTGCCAATTTACACAAACAAGGTTACCTGAGCGTACTTAACAGCATGCTTATTTCGTTGTTTCAGTTAAATGCGTTAGTAAAGCGTCACAACCAGCATCCTGAACTTATGCCATTAAAGCAAATTAAGTTAGAACTAAGTCGAGATGCACACGCACTGTAAGGTGCAATTTATTAATTAGCCTTCATAGGTTAATACGTTCACATAGACAGACATTGCGTTTAACGCGCTGGAGACACACACATGTCAGACAACATTTTGCAGTTGGTGGTTTTTTTCTTTGTAACCGCTTTAATTGGTGGACTTACATATTGGAAGTGCCGAGGCCAAAACCGTAATAGTGGTGATAATCAAACAAAAGAGTATTTTTTAGCGGGCGGTGGCCTTACTTGGATGTTTGTAGCAGGCTCAATTACGCTCACAAATTTAAGTACCGACCAGCTGGTGGGCATGAATGGTAATCAAATGGCCTTGCTCGTGTGGTGGGAATTGGCGGCTATTTTAGGGCTTATTATTTTAGCCAAAGTATTTATTCCTGTTTATTACAAGTACAACTGTACAACCACCACGGAACTGTTAGAAAAACGCTACAACAACAAGCACATTCGCGCTGTTATTGGTGGCTTATTCTTTTTAGGTAATGCGCTAATTTACATGCCTGCGGTTATTTATTCTGGTGCGCTATTTATGCAGACCATGTTTAAGGTTGATATTCCGCTAATGTACATAGCGACCGCATTCGCTTTAGTAGGGGCTATTTATGCATTTTTTGGTGGCTTACGTGCGGTTGCCGTATCCGATACCTACAATGGTTTATTAGTGTTAGGTATGGCAATACTGGTCGTATTTTTAGCGCTTAACGCGATTGATTACGACTTTAGCGGTATTCCACAAGAGCGCTTAACATTAATTGGTGACGCTGACTCGCCAATCCCTTGGCCTACGCTTTTAACCGGTATGATCTTTATTCAAATGTATTACTGGGGTACTAACCAAACCATTACCCAGCGTGCAATGGCTGCGCCAAACGTTAAAGAAGCGCAAAAAGGGATATTTGCAGCAGCGGGTATTCGCTTTTTAATTGTACCGGCGATTGTGGTACTACCGGGTATTATTTCGTACAAATTGTATGGCGACATTGGCGATGCAGCTTATGGTCGAATTGTAGGTGATGTAATGCCTGCATGGTTAACGGGTGTGTTTGCCGCAGCAATGGCGGCGGCAGTGCTTTCTACTTATAACAGCTTATTAAACTCGGCTACGGCACTTTACGTGTGTGATATTCACGAAGCTTACTTTAATAAAGAGCCAAGTGTAGTAAAGCTAAGTGGCTACGTTACGTTGTTACTTACTAGTTTAACGCTTGTGCTTGTGCCAATTTATCAGCAAGCCGACAGCATTATTAACTTACTACAACAGTTAAACGGCTTATTAAGTATGCCTATATTCTCAATTTTTGTAGTGGGCTTATTGTTTAAAAATGTAGATGCGCGTGCAGGTATTGCCGCGGTAATTTTAGGCGTGGTTATGTATGGCATGCTGACGTTTGAAAATTCGCCGCTACATACTGAACTACACTATATTCACTTAATGCCAATTACACTTATTGTATGTGTAGCCTTTGCGTTAATCGTTAATAAAGTAGTGTTTGGTTTAAATGCACAGTGGGCAGGTAAAACACCTGCTATTGAAGATACGCCACCAGTGCACGCACCAAAATAACCAGCAATAAAAAGTTAAGTCACTTTTTATTAGCCAGTTAACACATTACTAAATCGGCCTAAGGTAACTTAGGCCGATTTTTATTTATTCAATTAATCGACACTGTAGATAACACCCATGGGCAATAATACTTAATCATTTTGCGGGGCTAAACGTGTGACTACCTGCTGGGGTTTTACAGACTACCCCAGGCTAAAAGCCTACTAAATATAATATTGCTCAAGGTGGTATTAAATTTTTTAACCGCTGTTTAAGTTAATGACTGGTATAGCCAGTAATAATATTGGCTAAATTACACCGTAAACACTATCTAAAAGTAATTTGTATGATATATACTATTATTTTAAAATCACTGACTGCAATTTGATGCAGTAAGCGGCGAGTAAGCACACATATAATGTACTCGCGTATTAAACTCATCTTCATTAAAGAGGACAGGAGAATCATGGCTGATATTAAACCATTCTTTCGATTAGACAGCGCAAACAGCACCGTTATTTTCGACTGCCAGAGCAAAACCCCAGCTTTACTTTATTTTGGTAAGCGCCTATCTGAGCAAACAACTGAAACAATGCTAACTCAGCTTGCGACTCGTCAGGAAGTAAAATGTGCCGTGGTTGAAGAAGCACCTATTTCTCTTTCTCCGCTATTAGGTGAAGGCTTTACAGGCGCGCCAGGGCTAGAGCTGTCAAACGACACCATAGCTTGGTCAGTTGGGCCTGCTCTTCAAGATGTTCGTCAGCCAACCCCTTCTAGTTTAGAGTTTGTAAGTGTTGATGAGCTGCGTGGTATTGAAGTAGTGCACAGCATCACACTTGATAGCAACACCGATGTGCTAAGTGCGCATACTGTATTAACTAATTTAAGTGATGCCCCGCTAAGCGTTAATTTTTGCGCCGCACCTACGTTCCAACTACCCGATAGCATGAACAAGCTAGTGAGCTTTGAAGGACGTTGGTCTAACGAATTTCAACGTCAATCGGTTGATTTAGTATTAGGCAGCTTTGTACGCGAAAACCGCAAAGGTAAAACATCGCACGACGTATTCCCTGGTTTATTAGTTCATAGCGAAGGCGCAGGCGAGCAACAAGGCGAGTGTTATGGCTTTCATTTAGGTTGGAGCGGTAACAACAAGCTACGCGCTGAGCTACTACCAGAAGGGCGCCGTTATGTGCAAATGGGTGAGTTATTATTACCGGGCGAGCTAACCCTTGCTAAAGGCCAAACGTATCAAAGCCCAAGTATTTATGGCTCGTTTTCGAGCGATGGCTTTAGTGCGCTGTCGCGTAATTTTCATCGTTTTGTTAAAGCTAACTTACTTAGCCAGGCGCAGCGCGAAAAAACACGCCCAGTACATTACAACACGTGGGAAGGTATTTACTTCGATCACGATGTAGACACGCTAAAGCAGTTAGCCGATAAAGTAGCGCCATTAGGTATTGAGCGTTTTGTACTGGACGACGGTTGGTTTAAAGGTCGCCGTGGTGATTATGCAGGCCTAGGTGATTGGACCGTAGATTACGAAATTTACCCAGACGGCCTATCGCCGGTGATTGACCATGTAAATAGCTTAGGCATGGAGTTTGGTATTTGGTTTGAACCTGAAATGGTAAACCCAGATAGTGACTTATACCGCGCCCATCCTGATTGGGTATTAGGCTCAGAAAATAACGAGCAACTTAGCTTTAGAAACCAGCTAGTGCTTGATTTAACGCGCACTGAGGTTATTGAATACCTATACAAAGCGATTGATGACATTTTAGTTGAATACCCAACAATTAAGTACATTAAATGGGATATGAACCGCGATATAAACCACGCGGGTAACTTCTCAGGCAAGCCTGCGGTGCATCAGCAAACACTGGCACTGTATCGCTTAATCGATCGTATTAAAGCGGCGCACCCTGGCCTTGAAATAGAAAGCTGTTCGTCAGGTGGTGCCCGTGTAGATTATGGTGTGCTTGCACACACAGACCGTGTATGGACGTCAGATTCTAACGATGCACTTGACCGTCTTGAAATTCAACGTGGTTGTTCGTTCTTCTTCCCATCGTCGGTTATGGGTGCACACGTAGGCCCTCGTGATTGTCATATCACAGGTCGTAATGTCAGTATTGAAATGCGTGCTGCGGTATCTATGTTTGGTCACATGGGTATTGAAATGGACCCACGTGAGCTGACCGATCACGAATACAATGCGCTTAAAGCGGCTATTTCGCTGCACAAAGAGCACCGTGAATTTATTCATGCTGCCGATTTGTACCGCCTCGATAGCGACGATTTATCAATTAACTTTGGTTTAATCGACGAGCAAAAATCAAAAGCGTTATTTGCGTATAACAGTGTACGCGAAACACCGCGCACTGCGCCTAATAAGCTTCGTTTTGTTGGTTTAGATGCAGATACGCAGTACACACTTAATTTAGTGTGGCCTGTTAAATTTGAAGAATACCGACCTTCGTCTATTGCTGCTGTTAACGGGCAAACCTTTACGGGTGAAGTGTTGATGGAATTTGGCCTACAAATGCCAATTTCATTCCCGCAAACATCGCTTATTTTTGAGCTTAACAAAGCTTAAAATATAGCAAGCAGTAAAAAGGGAGCTAATTAGCTCCCTTTTTTAATAATGTTTTTTAAGCTATTAGTCGAGTTTAGACTCAATCAGCTCAAGCGCTTCTTCTAAAATGGTTTCTACTGCTTTTTTAGCGCGCTCTGGATTGCGCGATTTAATCGTATCTAAAATATCAGCATGCTTTGCAACGTCGGCCCCTGGCACACCTTTAATGTGGTTGGTGTAACGAATACTTACGCGCAGCGCGGTGCTAATAAATTCAGTGAGCTGTACAAAAAAGCGGTTATTACTGGCTACTAAAATACTGGTATGAAAGGCAATATCGGCTTCAAGCGGATCGTCTAAGCCTTGGTCTGCATCGGCCATGCGGGCAAGTGCGTTATCTATTTCAGCAAGTTGTTCGGCGCTGGCATTTTCAGCTGCTAGGGCAGCGGCTTGTGGCTCAAGTGCGACACGTACTTGTGTAAACTCTTTTAATAAAGAAAGCGACGGTTTACTGCTTAAAATCCAGCGCAGTACATCTGTGTCAAACATATTCCAGCTGCTTTCTGGCAGTACACGGATCCCTTGCTTAGGGCGAGAAGATATTAAGCCCTTAGCAGAGAGCATTTTTACAGCTTCGCGTGTTGCACTGCGGCTCACATCGTATTTTACGCATAGGTCAGCTTCTGAGGGCAGGCCTTCGTTAACTGGGTAAACGCCACGCACAATTGCAAAGCCTAAATCATGGGTTAATTGTTGTGTTAAATTTTGACGAGGTTGGCTTTTCATTGAGCGTTATCCGAATGAGTTATTGCTTTATTATATATCATATATCATATTAATGTACGAAAGGATATGTTATAAACTTTGTTAAAGGCAAGTATTTTAACACAGCTGTAACAGTAATCCTCTTTAGCAAATAATTATAAATATTGAGAGGGGCAGTCTGTATTATGGAGAAACGCATTTGAATAATCACGCTCACTACCCCAGTATTTCTGGCAAAGTTGTTTTTATTACCGGGGGCGCTTCAGGCATTGGCCGTGCAATGGTAAAAGCGTTCGCCGCTCAAGCTGCCAAAATTGCCTTTATAGATATTAATAACGAGGCTGCCCAATCTCTTATAGCCTCACTGCCTAACGCTAAATTATGGTTTAGGCAGGTTGATGTAACCGACTCAAATGCTTTACAGCAATCTTTGGTAGATGCATGTGCTGAACTAGGCGCTATTAATGTACTGGTAAACAATGTAGCCAATGACCGCCGCCAAGCCAGTGAAGACGTTACAGTACAAGATTGGGATCAATGCCTACAAATTAACTTAAATCCGGCGTTTTTTGCCTCGCAAGTCGCTATGTCTTTTATGAAGGGCGAAGGCGCGGGGAGCATTATTAATTTTAGCTCTATCAATGCCATCATGGGGCAGCCACAAATGGCGGGTTATGTAACGGCAAAGGCCGGTTTAATCGGCATGACTAAAGCACTGGCACGCGATTATGGTGAATTTGGTATTCGGGTGAATGCTATTTTACCGGGTTGGGTTGCCACCGACCGCCAATTAGCCAGTTGGTTTACCGAGCAAGAGCAAGTGAAGTGGATGGAAGCCATGGCACTTAAAAAGTTAGTAACCCCTGAAGATGTAGCTAATTTGGCACTTTTTTTAGCTGCCGACGAAAGCAGTATGATCACCGGTCAAGGTATTAAAATTGACGGTGGGAGGCTCTAAGTTGCAGCACTTAAACCTTTTTATAGCCGTAGATTGGGGCACGAGTCATTTACGCGCCTATTTATGCAGCGTAAATACCACAGGGCAGTTAACTTTAATTGCTCAGCGCGACGGCCCAGGTGTGATTAGAGATAAACAAAACTTTGAACATACTTTAATTGGTGTCGTTGCACCATGGACCAGCGAATACGGCGTTTTACCTATTTATATGGCAGGGCAAATCACCTCAAGTATTGGCTGGAAAGAAACCCCTTATTTAGCGTGCCCCATAAACCCCGAAAGCCTACTTAGTGGCGCAATTAATTTTGATTGTGCAGGTAACAAAGTCAGTGCTTTACCTGGTACAAAATGCACATTACAAAACAATTTATTTGATGTAATGCGCGGCGAAGAGCTGCAAATATTAGGTTTTTTAAAACAAAACCCGGCCTATCAGCACGGCAACGTACTCATTTGTTTACCCGGTACCCATACTAAATGGGTGCTGTTAAAAGATGGCCAAATCATCTGTTTTAAAACCGCAATGACCGGCGAATTATACGACTTGCTATGTCATCAAAGTGTACTTATTCCTAACGACTGTGAAGCGGGGGAGTTTGATTGGCATGCATTTGAGCAAGGCTGTGAACTCACGTTAGGCAGTGACAGCGGTAATTTGGCGCACGGTATCTTTAGTGTCCGTACGCGCCAGCTTTCAAAAGAGTTAACACCAGTGCAAGCCAAGGCATACTTGTCGGGCGTACTTATTGGTAGTGATGTACGCGCTGCACGCCATGCCAGTGAGTGGCAATTGGTGAATAATTCTAAAGTGGTCGTTATTGGCACAGAGCAACTAAATGCCTGCTTTACTCATGCGTTAAATTGCATTGGTGTGCAATGTTTAGAGTTTGACGTGAAAGAGGCTACGTTAAGTGGTTTTAACTACTTATTTAATAGTAATAAAACCAAATAATATAAAAAAGCCCCCAATATTGATTGTGCAATTATTGGGGGCTAGTTCTTAAATTAAGTAAGGATTAAAGCTGCTGTTAAGCTGTTTTAGCCGCTTGGCTTTGCGTAATATAATGATTAAGCGTTGCCACTTGTGCTTCATTAAAGCGCAGCCCTAGTTTACTTCTGCGCCATAAAATATTGTAAGCGTTACCCGCCCATTCTTCATTTAGTAAGTAATCGACTTCTGCTGCAAATAAGCCATGACCAAAGTCTTGGCCTAAATCACTGAGCTGGGTTGCACTGCCTAAAATTAGTTTTGCACGAGTCCCGTAGGTACGTACAAAGCGTTTAAGAGTGATTTCTGGTAACCAACTATAAGCCGCTTTAAGCTCATTGGTCAGCGCTTCTACCGAGCTAAAATCGCCACCAGGTAAGGCGCTGTGTTTGGTCCACGCTTCACTCATTTGCGGGTAAAATTCTTCAAGCTTATTCACTGCAGCTTCGGCAAGTTTACGGTAGGTGGTAATTTTGCCACCAAACACACTTAACAGTGGTGTGTGTTTGCCTTCACTTGAAAGCTCTAACTTGTAATCACGCGTTACTTTTTGTGCATTCACTGATTCGTCATCAAGCAGTGGGCGCACACCCGAAAAGGTATGTACTATGTCTTCGCGTTTAATGTGGTTTTTAAAGTAGCTGTTAGTAATATCGATTAAGTAATCGATTTCTTCATCACTAATTTTTACATCTTGCGCTGCGCCTTTGTGTTCAACATCGGTGGTGCCTACTAGCGAGTAGTCATCTTCAAACGGTATAACAAACACAATGCGCTGATCTTTATTTTGTAAAATGTAGGCTTGTTTTTCATCGTGAATACGCGGCACCACAATATGGCTGCCTTTAACAAGGCGAATATTTTGTGGTGACTTTTCTATCAGTGCTTCGTCAAATAATTTTGCAACCCACGGGCCTGCTGCATTAACAATACCTTTGGCTTTAATAGTCTGTTGCGCCTTAGTTTGTTGTTGCTCAAGCGTTACCTGCCATTGGTTATCGATGCGTTTTGCACTTACACACTTGGTTTGCGTAGCAATGGTTGCGCCTTTGTTTTGGGCAGCTAAGGCGTTTAAAATTACCAAACGTGAATCATCAACCCAGCCATCTGAGTATTCAAACCCTTTGGTAATTGAAGGTTCTAATACGCTGTTTTCACCAAATTTAATGCCACGCGAGCCAGCCAGTGTTTCGCGCTTAGCTAGGTTGTCGTACATAAATAAGCCAATGCGGATCATCCATGCTGGGCGTAGGTGCGATTGATGCGGTAGCCTAAAGGTGAGCGGCCACATAATATGCGGGGCATTTTTAAGCAGCACTTCGCGCTCAGCCAAGGCTTCTTTTACTAATCTAAATTCGTAATGTTCAAGGTAGCGTAAACCGCCGTGGATCAGCTTAGAACTATTTGAAGACGTTGCACTGGCAAGGTCTGATTGTTCACACAATAGAACTTTTAATCCTCTGCCTGCTGCATCAGCTGCTATTCCAGTGCCGTTTACACCGCCACCGACGACGAGTAAGTCGTATTCGTTATCTGCTAATTCCACCGAGCTAACCTTTTTATTTGTAATATAAATAAGACATATAGCATCATAAAGCTGCGGCTCTTATTTGACAATAGATAACCGCGCTTTTTGCTTGTTAATTTTTAATCCTGATCTTTTTAAAACATACAGCGTACAACGCGCCATTTAAGCGCTGTTGCCGGTGTTTTGTAAGCCGCTAATTTTAATTAGCGGCTGGGCGTATTACGCTTGTTTGCTATCGTCACTAGAGAGACAAACTTGCGCTACACAGTGCTGCCACTTTGCGTATAAATCGTTACGTTCGTCAGCGCTCATTGTTGGCTCGAAACGACGGTCGCAGGTCCACATTTTTGCTAATTGCTCAGTTGACTCATACACACCGGTTTGTAAGCCTGCTAAGTATGCTACGCCTAAAGAGGTGGTTTCGGTCACTGTTGGGCGCTCTACCGTTGCGCCTAAAATGTTTGATAAAAAGGTCAGTACCCAGTTATTTTTAACCATACCGCCATCTACCCGTAACACGCTTGGGCGTAAGCCATCACGTTCCATTGCTTTTTGTAGGTCTTTGGTTTGATACCCAACCGATTGCAGCGCAGCTGCAACAATGGTGCTAATGCCCGAGTCGCGGGTTAAACCTAAAATAGCGCCACGTGCATTTGGGTCCCAGTAGGGCGCGCCTAAACCTGTAAACGAAGGCACTAAAAATACCCCATGATCAAGCGGTACATCTTTTACTAACGATTCGCTCTCTCCGGCATGGCTTAATAGTTTTAAGCCTTCAACAATCCACTGCATCGTGGCGCCTGCCATAAAAATGCTGCCTTCAATGGCATATGTTGGTTTGCCATTTAGCCTGTAAGCCACCGTGGTTAGTAAGCGGTTTTCAGAGGTAAGCGCTTTTTCGCCGGTATTCAGCATTAAAAAACAGCCCGTACCGTAAGTACTTTTTGCCATGCCTTGTTCAAAACATGCGTGGCCAACAAGGGCAGCTTGCTGATCGCCGGCAATACCACATACGCGTATTGGTGCACCAAAAATATCGTCGCTGGTTGAGCCAAATTCGTCGGCTGAGTCCATCACTTGGGGCAGCATAGATTCAGGAATTTCGAATAAATCGAGTAGTTCTTGATCCCATTGCTGAGTATGAATATTAAATAACATAGTGCGTGATGCATTGGTGGCGTCGGTGCGGTGCTCTTTACCACCGGTTAACTGCCATAGTAAGTAGGTATCAACGGTACCAAACGCCAGTTCACCTGCAAGGGCTTGTTCGCGTGCGCCTTCAACGTTGTCTAAAATCCAGCGCACTTTAGTGGCCGAAAAATACGGGTCTAGCAGTAAGCCGGTTTTATCGCTTATGGTTTGGCAAAGCTCGTCAGTGCTTAGGCTTTCGCAGTAATCGCTGGTGCGGCGGTCTTGCCACACAATGGCGTTATAAATAGGTTTGCCGGTTTTTTTGTTCCACACTAAAGTGGTTTCACGTTGATTGGTGATACCAATGGCAATAATTTCTTCAGGTTTAACGTTTTTATCTGCTAATACTTCGCGGCTGGTACTTAGCACGGTTTGCCAAATATCGTTAGGGTCGTGTTCTACCCAACCATTTTGCGG
Source organism: Pseudoalteromonas atlantica (assembly GCA_007988745.1). Taxonomy (GTDB): domain Bacteria; phylum Pseudomonadota; class Gammaproteobacteria; order Enterobacterales; family Alteromonadaceae; genus Pseudoalteromonas; species Pseudoalteromonas atlantica. The sequence goes on along the minus strand of BJUT01000018.1, from coordinate 8,739 downwards.
AAAATGCTGCGAAAATTCTTGTTGTGCTGAGCCAAAAACGTCTGCATCTTTTGTAAACAAGATGGCCCGAGAGCTTGTGGTTCCTTGATCAATTGAGAGTATGTATTTTGACATGATATTTATGTTATTTATCTTATCTTATATATGACTAGATTGCCTTTAACTTACATTAATGGCAATGATTTTTTCTTAAAATAGCCGTTTAAAAAATAAGCACGCTGTTTTTATTTGCTAACTCTTTTAAATAACAGGTGTTTTATAGCAGCATTATTTTAAGTGCGTATGCGGCTAAATATAAAAATAGCCGCCAAAGTTTGTGTTACTTGGTGCGCGGTTTAGCTTGTTGCCAATCCATACCAGTAGAAAAACGATTATCAAACCCATGCCATGCTGGCAGTGGCTTACCATTAACCACAGCTTGGTCGCCATTTTGTGGTAAGTCTAGGTATTCACATTGGCTGGTAATGCCTTTTACGTGGCAGTCCATCATAGCAAGTACAAAGTGTTTGTTGGTCTCGTTTAGGGTGCGCATTGACCACGAAGGCTCGTAGTAATGGCCTATATCTAATTCGCTGCTACGTTTGGCAATAGCAGGAGCAGGGTGCGGCGCAATATTATGGCGCGCATTTTTGTAAGTAAGCAGGTACTTGTCGGTGCTGCCCGTTTGGTTATATAGGTTTTTAATGCCTTCATAACCGGATATATCGTCTAAGCTACCCGCGATATAAAGCGAAGGCACTTTAATGTTTTGCATAGCACTGGCATTAAATAAGTTATGTTGCCCGCCCCAAGGCGCAAAGGCCACCATAGCTTTTATGCGTGTATCTACTTGCGGATTTTTATATTGCCCACCCGCGCAGCTATTGAGTAATTGCTGCACTTGTTTAATTTGCGCCGAATCTTTTATACCGGTAAACATTGCAGTGGCTTGCTCGTTAAAGCCATAACAGCCACCAATTGTATTAACCGCGCCAAAACCACCCATAGAGTAACCAATTACGCCTGCTTTTTTGTTATCTACTTGCTTGCTGGCAAAGTTGTTTTGTTCGTTAAAGTAGTTAAGTACAAATTGTTGATCGCGTGAGCGGTTAATAAGGGTACTAAAAAAGCCCGAAAACGGCGCATTTTTAAAATCAACATCTGCATTGGTTGAGTCGGTATGATCTATGGCTGCCACAATGTACCCGTGCGATGCTAAATGTTCGCCCAAGTAATACATAATTGTACGATAGCCGGTATAACCGTGTGAGAGCACAATAACAGGGTAGTGCTCTTTGTTATTAATGGCTACATCGCGCATGGCATCGGCTTGTAAGGTAAACGCTTTACCTGTACGGGTTATGTCGCTGTAGCTGGTTAAGGGTGCGTTTGCACTGTCTGCTGCTGGGTACCACACTTCTACTTTTAAAGGGCGATCTTTTTCCCCTTGGGTTGCAGGGTCAAACTGCGCGGGATTTATCAAATCAAGCGTTTGTACGCCAACGCTGTAACTACCTTTAGCAGCAAGCTCAGGAAGTACTTCGCTGGTTAAAGGTGGGTAGAGTTGCTCTGGCGTTTTTTGTTCTGCAAAAACAGTACTTGCTGTTAAGCAGCCCGTTGCTAGCAGCAAGGCTTTTGAAAGCGCCTTTAACGTGTGTGTGGTTGTCATTGTGTATCCTTGTTGTGTGTATTTTTTATTATTAATCTAGCTGATGGGCTTCAACGCTATCGCTGTATTTAAGCTGCCACTGCGCCCGAAGCGTATCCATTATGTGCATTACCCGCAGGCTTGTGCTGAGCGGTAATACATTGCTTTGTGTTTGTTGTTGTAAAATACATTCGCTAGCGTGAGCAATTTCAAATTTAAAGTTTTCATCGCCATTAAAGCTAAAATCAAACTGCTGCACTTGTTGTGCGTTTAAATGAAGCTCTAGCGACTGTGCACCAACAAATTCAGCAATGCGAATATACCCGTGCTCCCCTAAAATACAGGCTTCGGTAGGGCCATTTTGTTGTAACGCGCTACTAAGCTGCGCAAATTGCCCTTGGCCGTAATTTATAAGGGTTACACTGCGCTCATCTACGCCGGTCGTGCTTTTGTGTACTAATGATTTAATTTGTTCAGGGGCTTTATTAAATACCACATCGGCAATTGATATAGGGTAAATACCTAAATCAAGCAATGCGCCACCTGCTGTCGCTGGGTTCATTAAACGGTGTGAGTCAGCAAAGTTGCCCGCTAGGCTAAAGTTGGCATTCACACTGTGTACTTTGCCTATTACGCCCTCGCTTAATAACTGCTGCAGTTTTACTATGGCAGGTAAAAAGCGCATCCATACACCTTCCATTAAAAAGCAGTTTTGTTGCTCGGCTAACTGGCTAAGGGTTGTGAGTTGCTGTGCATTAACAGTAATGGGCTTTTCGCTGAGTACATGCTTATCGTGCACTAAGCATTGCGCAATAGTTTTAAAGTGTTGCTCGTGGGTATTAGCAATATATATGGCGTCAATGAGTGGGCATTGCATAAGGGCCTGGTAGCTCTCATAGCCTTTAACTGAATAGTGTGTGGCAAATTCTTTTGCGCGTTGCTCGCTGGTCGATGCAGCGCCAATAAGCTGTGCATTAGCGCAATGCGCAATGCTTTTAGCAAAGGTGTGAGCAATATTGCCACACCCAATAATACCCCAATTAACCTTTGCCATGCTTATTCCTTAATGATGTTTAAAAAGACGTAATTTGTAATCCTGAACCTGCTGAACATACGTAAATGTCGGCATTTAAATTAAAACGCTCAAAGTAGTGCTGCTCAACCGCTGCTTTGATAAGTGGTACTTCTGCATCACGGCATAAACACACAATCGCACCGCCAAAACCGCCGCCGGTCATACGTACTGCACCGCGTTCGCCCATCGCTTCTTTACAAATTTCTACTAGGCCGTCGGTCGCTGGCACGGTTACTTCAAAGTAATGCTTAAGCGATTGGTGCGATGCCGCCATGAGCTCGCGTAGCGTATCAATGTCGTTATTTTGCAGCGCTTTAGTTGCTGCAATTACACGCTCGTTTTCGCTAATTACATGGTGTGCACGTTTGTATTCGTTTTCGCTTAGTGCATCTTTAGTTGCTTCAAGCGTGTCCATGGTGGCTTTACGAAGCGTGGCTACATTCATTTTTGCAGCTGCTTGCTCACAGTCAACACGACGTTGGTTGTACTCGCTATCTACCAATTTGCGTGGGTAGTTAGAGTTAACAATAACAATGTTTAAATCATCGGGTACTTTTACTGATTCAGTTGCTAGGTTTTCACAGTCAATTAAAAGCGCATGGCCGTTTTCGCCTTTTGCCGAAATAAGCTGATCCATAATGCCCGATTGGCAATGCATAAAGTCGTTTTCGGCTTCTTGGCCTAGTAAGGCAATTTTTTCTTCGCTTAAACCAAGCTGTGCAATATGGTTAAACATACCACCAATGGCCACTTCTAATGCCGCCGATGACGATAAACCACTGCCTTGCGGTAAGTTACTGTCAATAAGTAAATCGGCGCCGCGTAAAGTATGGCCCGCGCGCTTTAGTACAAATGACACGGCACGGATATAGTTACCCCATTGCGATTGCCCTTCGCTGATGTCTTCATCAACACTAAAGCTGTCTTTTTCGCCTGGGTAATTTAACGAATGCACAGTAATGATGTTGTCGTCGCGCTCTTTAAACATAACTTGAGTACGAAACTCTAACGAGCACGGAAATACAAAGCCGTCGTTATAATCGGTAAATTCGCCAATTAGGTTTACACGCCCAGGTGCTGCAGCAATACCTTGAGCAGGCGCACCGTACAGTGATAAAAATTGTTGTTGAAAATCGTTAAGCGTCATCTGTGTGTCCTGCTGTTTTTTTGTAGTGTGTGGTACTGGCTGCTTGTAAAATAGAGGCAGCTGTTTCTGCGCTTAAATCGCGCTGGCTTTCGCCTAACATTTCGTAGCCAACCATATGTTTTTTAACGGTGGCAGAGCGAAGTAGCGGCGGGTAAAAATGAGCATGTAAGCGCCAATGTTGCTCATCTGAGCCACGATTAGCCGGTGCATTGTGCCATCCCATAGAATACGGGAAGCTACAATTAAATACGTTGTCGTATTTAGTGGTTAATACTTTAAGCGCTTGTGCTAAGGCGTCTGTTTGCGCATCGTTTAGCTGGCTAAAGTTTTGAATGTTATCTTTAGTTACAAGCATTGTTTCAAACGGCCATGCTGCCCAAAATGGCACCACCACAAGCCAGTGCTCGTTTTCAAATACGACGCGGGTTTTATCTGTTTGCTCTTTTTGCACATAATCGGCAAGCATCGCGCTGCCATGCTTTTTATAATAAGCAAGCTGCTGGGTATCTTCGGCTTCTATTTCGGTTGATAAATGCGCATGTGCCCATACTTGGCCGTGTGGATGAGGTTGCGAGCAACCCATGATCTCGCCTTTATTTTCAAACACCTGAACACATTCATAGTGTTGTGCAAGTTCTGTGTAGTTGTCTTTCCAGGTTTTTACTACTTCGTGTAGGGCATCGTGCTCAAGCTCTGGCAGTGTTTTGTTATGCTCTGGTGAAAAACAAATCACACGGCATTCGCCGCTTGCTTCATCAGCAATAAATAAATCGCTGTCTGAGTCTAAGCTTTGCGATTGCTCGCTTTCATTAGGGGTAAGTGCGCCGAAGTCATTTCTAAATACATGGGTGTATTTGTAATCTGGGTTGCTGTCGCCATTTGCACGGGTGTTGCCTGGGCAAAGAGGGCAGCTTTCATCGTGTTTTGGTAGTACGCTTTCGTTTACTGCTTCTGTAGCACCTAACCACGGGCGGTTATTACGATGCGGTGATACTAATACCCAGCGCCCCGTTAGCGGGTTTTTACGTCTGTGAGTACTTTCTAATAAAGCCATGTTAACTCTCCAACCCACTTGGGTAATTAGTTTGCCAGCGCCATGTGTCGTTGGTCATGTCGCTTAGTGTTAGTTCTGCGTGCCAGTTAAGGGTGGTTTGCGCTTTTGTGGCATCGGCGTAATTACAGGCAATATCGCCTGCACGGCGCGGTGCACTTTTATACGGAATATCTTTATTGGCTGATGCGCTAAATGCTTTGATCATATCAAGCACCGAATAACCTTGGCCGGTGCCTAGGTTGTATGCATGAAAGGCGGTATCTGTTTTATGTTGCATAAAGGCCGCTACATGGCCCTTAGCTAAATCTAAAACGTGAATATAGTCGCGCACGCCGGTGCCATCTTTGGTGTCGTAGTCGTCACCAAAAATATTAACCACTTCGCGTTTACCTACCGCAGTTTGGGCAATAAAGGGCATTAAGTTATTTGGGATACCATTTGGGCTTTCGCCTAATAAGCCGCTTGGGTGCGCACCTACTGGGTTAAAGTAGCGAAGAGCAATGCCCATAAATTGGCTGTTGGCATTACATACGTCTTGCATGGCTTGTTCAACCATAACTTTGCTCCAACCGTATGGGTTAGTAGCGCGTATAGGGTGTTTTTCATCAATAGGTAGGTAATCTGGCTCGCCGTACACAGTGGCCGATGAGCTAAATATAATGTGGTTAACGCCTTCATCTTGCATGTTTTGTAGCATGCTTAATGTGCCCGACACATTGTTTTGGTAATAACGCAGTGGTTGCTCGGTTGATTCACCAACCGCTTTTAGTGCTGCAAAGTGAAATACAGCCTCAGCTTGGGTGTGTTTAAGCGCAAGTTTAAACTGCTGCTCGTCTTGAATGTCACCTAAAATAAACTCAAAACGGGTGCCGGTAATTTTTTCGAGTTGATCAAGCACACGGGGGCTTGCGTTAGATAAGTTGTCGTAAATAACTGGGGTAATGCCTGCCTCATGAAGGGCAATACATGTGTGGCTACCTATATAACCCATACCGCCTGTAACTAAAACTTTCATGTGTTTTCTCGAAAAGTGTATTTATATGATAAATACTACTATTAAGGTAATTTAAAAACAATAGTTATGATTGTCCGTTATTTCAAATAAACGCTTAAAATTCACCCAAGCAAAGGCACAATGGCTATACCTACTTAATAAGGGCGCATAGGTTTATCAATTAATTCTATAAACTGATTCTACTGAGCCACTAATTATTAGTCGCTAAAAGTGGTGGTACTATTAATAAATAGCAGCGAGCTAATGCGTGTGTAATTTGTCGTTAATGCAATGGCCAAAGTCTTAATATAAAAAGGAACGTTCAACATGAAAAAAACAATTTTATTAACCGGTGCCACCGACGGTATTGGCCTAGAGACCGCTAAAATGTTGTTAGCGCAAGGGCATACTGTATTATTACATGGCCGCAACCAAGACAAGTTAAATACCGTACAAGCAAGCTTAAATGCTGATTACCCGCAAGCAAGCACAGCGACCTACATTGCCGATTTAAGCGATATGGCGCAAGTAAACACCTTAGCTCAGTCAGTGTTAGCCGACTTGCAAAACGCGAATAAAATACTTGATGTAGTTATTAATAACGCCGGTGTTTATAAATTGGCAAATATCACTACTGTAGATGGGCTAGATGCACGGTTTGCAGTTAATACGTTAGCGCCTTATTTACTTACTAAAGCGTTACTGCCTGTAATGAACACGCAATCACGTGTGGTTAATGTGTCATCGGCTGCACAAACCAGCGTTAACTTTGACTCGTTAGTGGGCAACAAGCCACTATCAGATAGCGCAGCCTACGCGCAAAGCAAATTGGCTATTACTATGTGGTCGCGTCATTTAGGTTTAGCACTTAAAGGTAACGGGCCATTAGTTGTTGCGGTAAACCCTAAGTCGTTACTAGGTAGTAAAATGGTAAAAGATGCTTATGGGCTTGCTGGTGGCGACTTAAAACTAGGCGCTGATATTTTTTGCCGCGCCGCATTAAGTGACGAATTTAAAGATGCCACTGGCCTTTATTTCGATAACGATGCAGAGCGCTTTGCACCGCCGCATCCAGATGCGCTCAACCCTACTAAAAATCAGCAGTTAGTTGATACGTTAGATAGCCTGCTTGCTCAGCTAAATGCTGATAGCTAGTAGCAAATTAACGCGAAAAGATTTCACACATGCCTTATAAAGCCTAGTTGTTTTTTATAAAGCCGATATGTGCTTTAAATGTTTTACCCTTTGTTGATCGTCAAAGAGTTCACCTAACGGTGAACTCTTTTTTTTGTGTGCAACATTACTCTTGTTGTAAACGCTCGTACAACCAATCTTTTAATTCTGAACGCTCATGTTTTAGTTGATTCATTTGCTCATCGCTAATGGGCGCATCTTTAAGCTCTAAAACACGAATCTCTTTATCTAGCTTGTCGTATTTATCTGCCTTTTTAGCAAATTCTGTGTCGCTTTTATTTAGCTCTGCAATGGTATTTAGGTACTGTGGAAAGTCATTGGTAAGTGAGTGGTCTTCGCCTAACATATTCGCTCCTTAGTAGGATAAATGAGTTACTTAAGTGAATTACTACCTTTTCATATATTACTCTGGGGCTTAGACAATAATAAATCAACCATAGCTAGCTTAAATTGATATAGCGCAGCGACTGGGTAGGATTTTGTTTAATGCCTACTTTTAAACAGTGATGGAGTGATTTTTAAACTCTATTATAAATATTATTTTGAAACTGATTGTATGTTTAGCCTTATTATCATTTGTAAAGGGTGTGTCTACAATGAAGCTTCATTACACAATTACTTATCAACAGATAACAGAGGCAATACCCATGAAAGCAATGACAATTAATAATTTTGGTGGCACTGAAGAGTTTGTAGCAGCTGAGGTTGCAAAACCACAAGTAACAGCAGGTAATGTGTTAGTTCGTATTGCCGCAACAAGCGTAAATACAATTGATATGATGATTCGTCAAATGGGTGCTGACTTACCCTTTGCTCCAAAACTACCGGGCATTTTAGGGATGGACTTTGCAGGCACCGTTGAAGCTGTTGGCGAAGGTGTAACAGACTTTGCAGTAGGTGATGAAGTATATGGTTGTGCTGGTGGACTAGGCGATTTACCAGGTGCACTTGCTGAGTTTATTCTTGCTGATAAGCGCTTAATCGCTCACAAACCTAAAAACCTAAGCATGAAAGAAGCAGCCGCTATTCCACTTGTAGGTATTACAGCACTTGAAGGCTTAACACGTGCAAGTGTAAGTGCAGGCCAAAAAGTATTAGTACACGGCGGCGCAGGTGGTGTAGGCCATTTAGCAGTACAACTAGCTAAGCATTTTGGCGCTGATGTTTACTCAACTGGCGGTAACGCAGAGCAACTAGCACTAATAGAAAGCTTTGGCGCTACAGGCATAAACTTTAAAGACGAAACCGTAGAGCAGTACGTTGAAAAACACACAAGCAACGTTGGTTTTGATATGGTGTTTGACACTGTAGGTGGTGGTAACCTGACTAACTCATTTGCTGCAGCAAAGCTAAATGCACAGGTATCTACAACGCTTTCTTTATTAGAAGTAGATTTAAGCCCAGTACACTTTAAAGGGTTATCGTTAAACGTAATCTTTATGCTTATTCCAATGATCCACGACTTTAACCGTCAAGAGCACGGCGACAAACTGACCAAACTTACGCAAATTGTTGAAGCAGGTGGTATGCGCCCAGTACTTGATGAGCAAGACTTTAGCTTAGAAGAAGCAGCTAAAGCGCATGACCGCTTAGCAAGTGGCCAAGCTATGGGTAAAGTTGTTATTTCTGTACAATAAATTATACCAAT
>BJUT01000017.1 GCA_007988745.1 Pseudoalteromonas atlantica | reverse complement strand
CAGCCTAAATTTAGCATCGTGGCTATTTTACTTCTGGACGCACAACTTGTTGGCGTGACGGGCAAAGCCTGTAATAAAGGATTTATCCTCGAAGAGATTTAGAGGTGCTGCGCTTTAGAGCATTAATAAAACTAAATTAAAGGTAATAAAAAAGCGCGATATAAATATCGCGCTCTTAAATCGGCTTTTAACTAGATCAAATGAGTTTACTCACTTTCATTTTCCATAAAGCGCTGTAACTGATCTTTTAAGTTTGGTGGAATGCCTTTAATGACCAGTGTATCGGTCGCTTCATTGTAAGTTACGCGCTCACCTAAATGTTTACGCTCAAAACTAACACTAACACCGCCCCCTAAACCCGAAAACTTAACCATACTGGTCACCGTTTTTTTATCGACCGGAAAAGAGTCTTCTAAATCGTAACTTTGTTCTTTGCAAAAGTTATCAAACGGACTGTCGTCACCTTTGGTTAGGGTAGCCGAAAGCTCAGTAACGCTTGCATCTTCACCCGTGGTCACACAATCGTTACAGTAATCAAATACTTGCTTACGTAATTCGTCTTTTTCTGATTTATCGAATGATTGCTCCGATAAATAATCTTCAACGGCATTAAGCATCACTTGGCTTTGTTGTTTAGGGTCTATGCCCTCTTCACAACCTAAAAAATCTAAGAAAAAGTCTGCTACTTTTCGACCTGCTCGCCCTTTAATAAAAGAGATATAGCGATTGTCCTCAGCTTGAGTATCCCACGCGGTTAAATCGATACGTGCAGCTAGTTGCATGCGCGATATGTCTAAGTGGCGCGACGCTGCTAAATCAAGCTCAGAGGTCATGCTGTAGTGCTCTTTAATATTGATCATAGCTATTAGCATGTAATCAGTAGCCACATACTGATAATGACAAAATACTAAGTAGCCTGTTTCGCTAAAGGCATATTTATCTAACTCTTCTTTTAAAACAGTAGATGCCTGCTCGGTCATGTGCCAAAAGCCTAACTCGTCATTACGATAGCTTTGCATTGCTGAGGCTACAACACTGTTTTTATCGCCACTAAATGCACAGTAACCTTTACCTGGCTTTGAGTTGTATGCATGATGAAGTTGTTCGATAAAAACAGCGACTTTATCGTTTATCACCATTTCATCGTTTCGTAGGTGAATTTGCGTATCGTCGTCTTTTTTGTCTACATAATGAACGACTAATTTTTTAACGTCTGTTGTCATCTTTGTTTTTCACGCCTCTGGTGTTAAAATACGAGAATATAACTCTTTTATTGAACCAACTGATGCCAATCTTATCAAAATACTCTAATGAAGAAGTAGAACAAATCGTCGATCAGCTCATTGATGTGCTAACGCAACACAATGCGCCGGTTGATTTAAGCCTTATGTGTTTAGGAAATTCTATCACGCATATCCTAAAAGAGCATGTACCTGCAGGGAAAAGACAAGCCGTAACTGAGAACTTTGCAAAAGCACTTGCTCAGTCGGTTAAATAAATTATATGAATTTATCGCAGCACAATCAGTTTTCGTCAAAAGCGAGTCAGTTATTAAGTTGGGGCCACTGGTTCACTTTTGCAAATATTGGTTTAGCGCTTTTTATTAGCCTAAGCTTTTTATTTGCAGATTCACCGCCAACTAGCTTTATGGGTATTACCTATATGTTAGTGACGTGGTTAAGCCATACGAGCTTTATCGCTTTTTTAGCATTTGTGCTGACGGTATTTCCTTTAAGCTTAGTGTTTCCCTACCCTCGACATATTCGAGGTATGGCTGCCGTTATTGCTACGCTTGGGGCGTCTATTTTAACGCTTGATGCGTATGTATACGTTAATTTGGGCTATCATTTAAGCTCTTCTGCGCTACCGGAAATCATTTCCTTACTGTGGCATCGTCTAACTAGCTCGCCTGCCCTTACTACATTGCTAGCTGGGGGGATTGTTTTACTCATTTTAGGCTTCCAGTTAGTTGTAAGTAACTATACTTGGCAACACTTAGCGCGTTTAAAACAACTTAAGTTTGCCCGTTTTGCCAGCTCGTTTTTAGTATTATGTTTTGCACTTAGCCACAGTATTCACATTTGGGCAGATGCAAATTTAAAGTTTGATATAACGAAGCAAGATAACGTTTTACCGCTGTCGTACCCTACGACCGCTAAAAGTTTATTAGCAAAAAATGATTTGCTCGACATTGAAAGCTATAAACAAGCTCACAATGTAAGAATTAATAACCAAAATATTAATTACCAAATACCTGCGCCAATGCAAAAATGTGAAGATTACACTGCGCAGCAAGTCGATATTTTTGTATTTGATACCAACGAGCAGTTAAAACGCTTTGTTGCCAAGCATAAAAACCTACATAAAACTGATCAGTTTTTACAGCCAACACACCATGGCGATAGCTTGTTTAGTTTAGTGTATGGCTTACCTTCTTTTTATAAAATGGCTATTTTATCAGAGCAAACCTTGCCCGCGTGGCAAAGTCAGCGCAGAAGCATAGAGCTTGCTGGAATTGAAAAGCTAAGCTTTATAAACGATCAAGCGCATTCAAACAGTGCAATTAAAATCATTAAAGGTGAAGAAAATCCGTCTCCTCGCAGTGACGACACCCATATTTTTGCGTTTAGCTTAGCTAATAATAGCTCGGAAGTAGTTACATCATCGGTGTTATACAGTTCAGATAAGCGAATAGCCAAGGTAGATGGACTTATTCAACCCAGTGATATTATTGCAACCAGTGTAGGCCAATACTTAAACTGTAAGTCTGTGGTTAAACAAACCATGCTAGGTGAAAACCTGTATAAGAAAAAAACGGACACTGGCGTTAATTACTCACAAGGCGTAGTTATTGCTTACAAAAAAGATAGAATTACGCTAATAGATTCAGACGGTAACTATAAAAATATATCTGCCGCTGAAGGTTTTTCTATTGAGCAAAGCCTCGATATCCCGTTTTTAGTACAAAGTATTAAAAAGCTAAAAACCTACACACAATAGCCCTATCCCTTAACCTAGCTTGCTATAACACCAAGCTAGGTTATATTTACTAAATAATAGTAAACGCTCAGGGATGAAATTAATGCAAAAACACACACTTTTTTTATGCGCAGTAATGGTATGCCCACTTTCTCTTCAAGCGCAAAATGCCACAACTTACTATAAATGCGTGACAAAAAACGGCACTATCTTTTCGCAATTCCCTTGTAACGATAACGCTACCGCCTACACAATTAATACTGTATCGGGAATTAATACTGCACCGGCGCAAGATTACACAAAAGAGCTAAATGCATTAGAGCGCGAACGGATTGTGCTTGACCTGCAAGCTGAGCTGAGAAGTAATACTAATAAATTAGCGATTATAAAACGTAAAAAAGACCGCGCAGAATACAACCAACAACAGCGCCTCAACCGTATTTTAGATGACGAGGACAAAAAGTTAATTAGCAAAGATATTACCAAGCAATTAAAAATAATAAATAAAGATCATAAAAAGCAAACCACCGAAATTGAAAAGCGTATTAAAAAATTAGAGAAAAAAATAGCCTCCTACCAATAGCATGGCTTTTGCCATCACACTCAATTATGCTTTAAGCTAAAAGTATAAAAACTGAGAATATTTATCTTGGTTTTAAACTTAAAATAACATAACCTTAACAACTATAGAGTTAAAACTCTAACGTGTATAACACTACAGCACCACTAACATTTATAAATGCTGTACTAAAATCGTTATATACACTTTTTTAAGGAGTGTTTATGCAGCCACGCCACATAGCTGAATTAATTTTAACGGGTTTTAAAAAGCATTATCAGCTGTTTCAAAAAACCACCGCCCAAGCCCCGCTTGCCTTTGCAAAGCGCGATTGGCAGCAAATTAATGAAATTAGTAAACTGCGTATTAGTTACTACGATGACAGAGTAAACGAAACCACTAAAGCATTAAAACAAGCACAGTTAACTGAGCAATTAAATGAGCAGCTTTGGCTTGAGGTAAAAATACTGTACCAACGCTTTTTATGCTTTCATCCTCAAGCTGAACTTGCCGAAACATTTTATAACTCAGTATTTTGCCGTTTGTACCACAGACGCTATTTTCATAACGACTTTATATTTGTACAAGCCACATTAAAAGATGCCCCAGCCATTCCTGTTGAGGCAGAGTACCGCAGCTACTTTCCAGTGGTTGATGGTTTAAAGCCCACAATAAAGCGCATTATTGAGCATTTTGATTTTAAAGCCCCGTTTGTAAATTTAGAGCGGGATATACGTTTGCTCGTAAAGGCATTTTACAAACAAGCGCCCGACACACACCACCAGCCTTGGCAAATGCGCTTTGATATTTTGCACGCGCCTTTTTATCGTAATAAAGCTGCTTACATAGTCGGCCGTGTGGTCTCTCAAAGCGGTGTGCAGCCTTTTATTATTGCGGTACTGCACCATGAAGATAAAGGCTTATACCTCGATGCGCTATTAACCAAATCATCGCAAATGCGGGTTATTTTTGGCTTTGCACGGGCTTATTTTATGGTTGAAACCCATGCGCCCTCAGCTATGGTGCGTTTCTTAAATCAACTTATGCCTAATAAAACACTCGCTGAGCTTTATAATGCCATTGGGTTTCATAAACAAGGTAAGACTGAGTTTTACCGTGAATTTTTACATCACTTGTCTCACTCAGACGATAACTTTATTATAGCGCCAGGCACACCAGGTATGGTGATGATGGTATTTACACTGCCCTCTTTTGGCTATGTATTTAAAGTAATTAAAGATAAGTTTGGCGAAAGTAAACCGTTTGGCCGTGATACCGTGCTTAAACGCTATCAACTGGTAAAAAGCCATGATCGGGTTGGCCGCATGGCCGATACCATAGAATACTCTAATGTCGTATTTCCTTTGGCACGCTTTGATAGTAATTTACTGGCGCAGCTACATAAAACCATTGACTCATCTATGGTAATTGAAGGCCCGTGGCTTATTATCAAGCATTTATATATTGAAAGGCGCATGACACCGCTTAATTTATTTTTAGAAAACGCCAGCGAAGAAAGTGCTGCCGATGCAATAGAAGAGTACGGCCAAGCACTTAAAGAAATGATTGCGGTAAATATATTCCCAGGCGATATGCTGCTTAAAAACTTTGGGGTAAGCAAACACAAGCGCATTATTTTTTACGACTACGATGAGGTTCAATACCTAACAGATATGAACTTTAGGGCGTTACCTAAGGCCAAAAGCTATGATGATTACTTAACTGATGAACAAAGTTACTCAGTTGCGCCGCAAGATGTTTTTCCTGAGCAACTTTGTACCTTTGTTATGCCAAACCCAAAGTACAAACAGTTTTTGCTCAGTACACACCCCGAGCTTGTTGATGTTAGTTTTTGGAAGCAAGCTCAGCAAAATATAAAAAAGGGTCATGTTAGTCACATATACCCATACCCGACAGCACAACGCTTTATTCATCACTGGTAAGCGTTAAAGGACACACAATGAACATAAGTAAAATAGATTTAAATTTGCTGGTTTACCTCGACACCCTATTACGTGAGTGTAACGTAACCCGCGCCGCTAACCAGTTAAGTATTACTCAACCAGCTATGAGTAACGGCCTTAAGCGTTTAAGAAACTTGTTTAACGATCCAATTTTGGTACGTACCAGTGAAGGTATGGTCCCCACAGAGCGTGCTATAGAGCTGCAACCGGTTATTCGCGGTATATTAATGACGCTAGAAGAAACTCTCGCACCTAATCGCGAATTTGAAGCCAGCCAAAGTAAACGTGTATTTAGAATAATGGCCAGTGACTATGCAGCCAGTACATTAGCGCCAAAGCTTTTAAGTAAACTTCATGAAGAAGCGCCCGATACAACCTTAGATATACTTACGCCTAGTGATGTAACGTTTCATGATGTTGAAAATGGTAAAGTGGATATGGCTATTAACCGCTTTGAAAACCTTCCGCAATCTTTTCATCATAAACGCATATGGAAAGACAGCTTTTGCTGCTTAGTAAAAGCCGACAACCCAATTATCGAAAACTTTAGCCTAGACAGCTATTTAAAAGCCCGCCATATATGGGTAAGTAAAACCGGCTTTGGGGTCGGCGTAGGTATGGACCCTAAAGATGTACAAAAGCTAGGTTGGGTAGATGAAGCACTTGCCCATTTTGGTAAACACCGAAATATTGCTACGTTTACCCGTAATTACCACGTAGCCATTCATTTAGCAAAAGAGCAAAATTTAGTGGCGACCTTACCTTCAAAGGCTGCCAATATTTACTTAGATGATGCAGGCCTTAAAATTTTAGAGCCTCCATTTCCTATACCGCCTTTTGAACTAGATATGATTTGGAGCCCTTTACTGCATCGCGATGCAAGTCATATATGGTTACGCCAAAAAGTAGCCGAAGTGGCGGATGAGCTTAAATAACCTTATTACAAAAGCCATGTAAAATTTGCGAGGTTATTTTATTTTAAATAGCCTTGCAGTTTGAATATAAACAAAATAGCTAACTATTTCAGCATGTTAAAAATTAAAATAAAACTGGAATGGCCTTTGCTCTCTTTACTATGAAACTTAAATTCATGTAAAGAGAGGTCATTATGAATACCCATCAAGGAACAGAAGCAACTCATATTACTGACATCATCCAAGTAATGAACAGTGGCATTGATTTTTATCAAAAAGCGCAAGAGAAAGTTGAAGACCCAGCCATTGGCGCATTATTTCAACGCATGATTGACGCACGAAAAGTTAGTGTTGAGCGCTTACAACCTTATGCAGTTAACGAAAAAGGTGAGCGTGAAGACGGCTCTTCTTTTGCTGTAGAAGCACGCAGAGCTTACACAGCCCTACTCACTTCGTTTAGTTCTCATAACGATAAAACATACGTTAAAGAACTTGAAGAGGTAGAAGATAAAACCCTTGAAGAAATTAAAGCAGCGATGGATAAACCACAGCCAGCCGACTGTGAAGCAGCCTTAGCGAAAACCTTGCTAACGATGCAAAGCTGCCACACCGAAATGAGCCGTATGCAAAAGCATTAATTTTCAATTGCATATATTTAAAACCCAGCCTAGCCGCTGGGTTTTTTATTATTACGAGGTTTTAAGACTATAAGCCAATAATTGCAACGTCCGGTTTAAACCCTGCTATGTATAGCCAAGTCCAAAATGCCACATTTAGTATTATCAAAGCCATACAGGGGGTATACCAATCCGTAATAATGTTTAATTAAGCGAATAGGTATAATTTAACGCTGAGGTAAGGCGCAACACAATAAAATCGCGGTTTACAAATAAATGCTAAAAAGGCTAAATACAAAAAAAGGGCCTTACGGCCCTTTGAACTTAAATAACATAAGGGAGTGTTATTTATTAAAAACGGTATTCTGCGCCTACATAGTAATAAGCACCATTAAAGCCAAATGGCGCTGAACGGCGAGAGTATTCAAATACCCCATCGCTGCTTACAATCGTATTGCCATTTGAATCTACAATTGTGCCCGAGCGTGAGTTACCAATGGTGTTTTTATCTGGGTACACGTCAAATAAGTTATTTGCACCAATATTTACAGATAAATCTTCAGTCACGAAGTAATTAACTTTAACGTCAGTTAAAATTTCTGCACCGTAGGTTTGGCGTCCGCCATCTTCTACTGTGTATTCACCAAAGCGGTTGAGTGAAAGGTTTACAGTCCAATCACCACGCTGGTAAAGCGCACTTAAGTTGATGCGATCTTCTGGTTGCCACTCTTCAATAATTGAAATTTCTTGATCAGAGAAAACATCTTCAACCGGTACGGTTTCAAGCCCTGAGCCCGATGGCGTAAATAACGATACCACCTCAGTTTCAGTAAAGTTAGCTGCTAAAGTAAAATCAAGCGTGCCACCTAACCCCTCGGTATTCCAAGTAGCTACAAAATCAATACCCGAAGTTTCGGTATCTGCACCATTTAAGAAAAACTGCCCTGCACCTGCGCCTGAGCTGATTAATGCAGCATCTAGGCTTGAAGAAAGCCCTTTGCCTAAACGATTACTAATTACTATGCGGTCGTCAATATCAATTGAGTAGTAATCCACAGTAACATTAATGTTATCCGTTACGTTGTAGACAATACCTAAGCTGCGGTTTTGCGATTTTTCTTCTTTAAGCTTTGGAATACCTAAACTTTGCGCAAGGGTTGAATCGTTTCTGAATGTACCTACTTCTTCAGCAACTAATGAGCCGTCTTCAGCCACAACAAATTGTGTGCTGATATTGTTAAAATACAATTGCTGCATTGATGGCGCTCTAAAGCCTGAGCTTAATGCACCACGCAGTGACACATCATCAGTAATTGCCCAGTTACCCGCAAGCTTAAAGTTTACCGTGTCGCCAAAACCTTTGTAATTATCGTAACGCAGTGCGCCTGATAAAATGACATCTTCAATTAGGTAGGTTTCTGCATCAAGGTAAAACGAAATTACATCGCGTGACTCATCAACCGATGATGCCGGCGAAGAACCACCAAAACCTTGCGTGCCGCCAGAGGCATCTTCAGAGCCTACACCGCCACTTAAACCACTATAAATACTTACCCCATCAAGGGTGTCGTAATCACGATAAGCATATTCGCTTCCCTCTAAAATACGGTATTCATCGGTACGAATTTCTGCACCCATAGCCAATGAGTAGTCATCAAAGTTTTGTGTAAAATCTATATTAATGGTTTGCAGTGATAACTCCATGCCATAGGCATAGGCTTCACGTGGAATAGTACTGCGAATATCTGCGGCACTTAAACCTTGCTCGTAACGTAAAAAGTTAGCGTACGAGGCATTGATTGTGTCACTTGTTGTGTAATCAATGCTGTTTTCACCGTAGGTGTACGATACATCTAAACTTGCATCGTTATCAAAGTCGGTTTTGTAACCAAAGTTGTAAGAAATATCATCAATTGTGGTATTGATTTTAGGTAAAAAGCCTAATGGGATAGTTGCGTCGTTGTCTTGTAAAACAGGGTTACCGCCCGCATTTGCATTATGACGGAAAAACGCGGCTGATTCGTTATCGCGCGTTGAATAAGTAATAAAGCCATACAGCTCACCATCACCTAACTCATACCCTGTATTAACGGTTAAGCCAAATTGCTGAGAGTCGGCATCGCCAATACGAAAAGTGTCTCTGTCGGCGGTCAATTCACGCGGATCGCCTGCCAGTAAAGTACCGTCGCTAAGCTCTGTACAGCCATAAAACTGACACGAGCCGTGCAAACCTGCGCGGTTAGTAGGCGAGCGGTCGCGGTAATTAAGTGTTGCATTTAAGTAGCCGCTATCACCTAGGGCAAACCCTTTATTAAAATCAACGTTTACTGTTTCGCCATCACCCTCTGAGTATTGGCCGTAATTAACCGCTGCTTTGCCGCCTTCGCTGCCATCTTTTAGTACAATATTAATTACACCGGCAATTGCATCTGAGCCGTATTGCGCTGCTGCGCCGTCTCGTAAAACTTCTATACGTTTAATAGCTGAGGCTGGAATAGCATTCATATCGGTACCTGCGGTACCACGCCCTACTGAGGTATTGATATGAATAATACTTGCCTGGTGGCGGCGCTTACCATTAATAAGCACAAGTGTTTGGTCAGGCCCTAAACCACGCAGTGTTGCAGGTCGTAAGGCATCAGTGCCGTCACTGATTGACGAGCTTGAAAAGTTAAATGAAGGTGCAATAGATTGCAACATACGGCCAACTTCGGTTTGGCCTGTGTTTTCAAGTGCTTCAGCACTTAAAATATCAACGGGTACGGGTAAATCTTCTACTGAGCGCCCTGCTACGCGGCTACCTACAATAGCAATTTTTTCTATTTTCTCTTGTGCAACATCCTCTGCTGCATTCACACCGTGTGAATTTGCTGCAAGCAATGCTGGTAATACAGCTGCACTAACCCCTGAAAGCTTCATCATGTTGTTATCTTTCCTATTGATTTGTTTGAGTTTTATACTCAGTAAACCATTTTGATCAACAACCGCATCGAGCTCAGTCCCACTTAATAATGCTTGCAGTGCATCTAATTGGGTATAAAAACCATAAACCGAATTTGCTTGGTAATTTTTTGCCAACTCATAAGAAAACACCACGGTTTGCTCTGTTTGTTTAGCAAATTCTATTAAGGCTTTGTCTGCTCGCTGCGCTTGTATATCAAATTGCACCATTTGCCCAGTGGTCTGTGTTGCCCCTTGCACACTCAAGCTAAAAATAGCCGGAGCAAGTACACTTAAACCACTAAATAAATGCGTTTGGTTACTGCGCAATTTATATAAACAGCTGACAAACAAAATTCCTCTATAGTTTTTTATCTTTTTTTTAAACTTTTTTTTACTAATAACATTTAAAGATGCAACTTCACCTAACATTTGTTTGATATGCATAACATTTCTTATGATTTAGTTTGCTGTGTTAGGCTCACCATATGTTCACCTAAACGCTCATGCTCAATTGCAAAGTTAGTCTGTAAACTCTCAAGTAGCCCCTCAACATCGCCAGCTTTAAAAACACCCGCCACTTTTATATTGGCAAGCTCATCGCTTGAAAGCTCAAAACGCGTAGAGGTGTAACGGCTCACTTCATTTAATGCATCGCTTAAATGCTCACCATTAAAAATTAACATGCCATTTTGCCACGCTAAATCACGCTGTACGTCATCCATAGAAAGCTGCGTGATAGGTTTAGTAATACTTTGCTCTATAATTGCTTTTTCACCAGAGATAACAATATTGGCATTGATTTTACGTACTTTTTTAGCGTTATTATCAGCCAGTTGGTAGTCTTTAAAATCGTTGGCACTTACAGCAACACTTGGGTCGGTGATCATCACTTTACCTTCGGTTACAACCAGCTCTAAATCAGAAGAGGTATTGCGTTGTACATTAAATACAGTACCAAGTGCCGTAAAGCTCTTATCGCCAGCCATCACACTAAATGGGCGCGATGCATCTTTTGCTACATTAAAACGCCCTTCACCCTTGCTCAGTAATAACTGACGACGCCCTTTGCTATAAGCTACCTCTAATAGGCTATTCGTGTTTAATTGCACTATGGTGCCGTCGGGTAAAACATACGTGGCTTGTTCGCCCACCTTCGTTGTATATATTTTGGTGTAATTTATTTTAGCCAGCTCTTCGTTGTAGCCGTTTTCAAGGTTAATTAATAAGTAACTACACACCATTAATGCTGCAAATAAGCTCGCGGCAATCGCACTAGAAAACGCCCATCTTTTTTTCTGGGGCTGTTTTACACTTCTATGCGGAAATAAACTGCTTAACTCGTTTAATACGGACAATTCATCCCATAGCTGCGCAAGTTCGTAGACGGCATCTTGATGGGCGGTGCTTTGCATCATCCAAAGCTTAAATTGCTCTTTTTCAATTTCGCTTAAGCCCCTATCAATTGCGCTGATCCATTGGCAGGCTTTTTCTAAAATTAAATCTTTTGATGTAAATTGATGAACATTACTCATTTTGCTGCCCTCTCAATTGATAGAGCCGAATTACAAGCAGAATTATGTGCCGCAGATTGGTTATGATTTTGTTCATGTTCTTTCATGTATAACATGGTTTGTAATAAACCTTTGGCAATGTGTTTTTCTACTGTGCTTTCACTTAATTGCATGTGCTGGGCGATTTCTTTTTGGCTCATACCGTACACTTTTTTAAATATAAAACATTTACGGATAGAAGAATTTAGTTGATCCGTTGCTCTGCAAAAAAGTAAAAAACGCTCTTTTGAGGTGTACTCATCCTCAAGTTGTGAGGATTTAAGCATCGGGGGTAATTCTGCGTCGTGCTCTAACGAGTCATTAAACTTGTTATCCCACTTGGCTATATGATTAAGCGCTAAGTGCTTTGCAGTTTTAAGCATGTAACTGCGTCTAAACTGAATATCTTGTTTTAAATCAGCTTCGTAGCTTTTAATAAAGGTTTCTTGCACAATGTCTTCTACGTCATCGGGCTGTACAATACGCGACACAAAGCGTTTTAACTGCTTAGTGATATCAACAAACGTTGATGTCATATTTACTTTGGTAGTCATCCTTAACATAGGCCTATTGTTATTTTTATTACCGATAGATTACGAGTTTTTGGCATAAAAACAAGCGCAAATGTTAATTTAGCGTTGTTTAGGTGGGTTTTGAGTAAACAGGAGATCAAATGAGTAAATTATTAGATTACATAAGGCTCAGCTTTTTTGCAGCAGGTTTACTATTAGGGGTACAAATACCGGCCTTTGTAAGCGACTTTGGGCACGCTTTAGATGCACATTTAATTGAAGCGAATAACGCATTAGCCCCTTTTAAAAAAGATGCTCAAAACTACTTTAACAACGATTTAAACAAGTTAATTGCCCACTATGAAAATATTGGTGATGATATTGTGGGTAAGGGGGCTACCCATATTAAAAACCTCAATAATCGCCAGCACTCTTTACAAGTGGCAGTTAATAACTTTAACCAATCGCCCTATTTATTTACTTTAACCAGCGACTTTCTCACCATTAAAAAGCAAGTATGGCAACGCTTTGAAGGGCAAATAGTGTTAAAAAAAGACTCCATAATAGCAGCGCTTGTCAGCGCCATTATTATTGCTATTTTTGCTGAGTTTATTGGCTTTGTAACCTTATTCATTATTAAGCGCGGGTATTACCGCTTATTCATAGCTGGCAAATAAAGACTTCATAAACTCATAAAACACCTCGGTTTTACGGGTTGTTAAGCTATTTTGAGGCCGTAAAAACCACACCGGCGCGTCGCTTTGGGCCATTACATTGGGCATCACCTCTACTAAGTTTCCGGCACTTAGCTCATCGTTAATTGCTATTTTAGATTTAATTGCTATGCCATGTCCGGCAAGCGCTGCTTGCGTCATGTTATCGGAATTAGAAATAGTAAAGCGCGTTTTGGCATTAAAGGTATGTATTTTATTATTTTCATCATACAGTTTTAACTGCCTTTGCCAGGGTAAACACACCCAATAGTGCGTGCTCAGTTCGCTTAGTGTACAAGGCATACCATGCTTTTTTATATAACTTGGCGCTGCACATAAAATACGGGAGTTGTTGACAATTTTACGAGAGAGCAGGCCAGAATCGGTTAATTGCCCTACTCTAATTGCCACATCTTGTGCATCATCGACCACATTGACAAAATGATCAGTAATTAAAAAGTCGAGCTTTAGTTGCGGGTATTGGGTTTCAAACTCGGTCAACTTAGGCATAACATACTTTGAAAACACCCACGGTGGCATAGTCACACGTAATAACCCGCTCACCGAAGAGCTTCGTGCGCCAATGCTGTGCTCTGCATCGTGCAAGGCTTCTATAATAGCCCCTACGCGATGATAAAATAGCTCACCGGCGGGCGATAACCTTACTCGTCTACTGTCTCTAAACACTAACACGGTTGAAAGCTCGCGCTCGAGCTTGCTTAGCCTGTGGCTTACTGTTGCCGGCGACAAACGTTGCTCACGCGCAGCTGCAAGCACCCCTTTATTTTCTACGACGGCAATAAATGTTTCTAGGTCACTTAAATTATACATACATTTGGCTAGGCAGTTTTTAGTATTTAATATTTTCGAATGAAGCTTTCAGTTTTGCAATATATATTTAAATAACTAAAACACCCATAATCGCCATACAGTTATATTCGAGATTTAATAATGAGTTTAAAAGCACAGATTGATGCCTATAACGTGCAAAAAGAAGCGAAGCTACCTGGCGATGTATTAGCCCTTATGGCGCAGACAAATGAAGAGCTCATTGCTCAGCATATAAAAGATAATGCGCTACAGGTAGGCGCTAAAGTAAGCAATTTCAGCTTAAACAATCATAGCGCTGAGCAAGTTGAGCTCGCTGATTTATTAAATAATGGCCCGGTAATAATTAGCTTTTACCGTGGTAACTGGTGTCCATATTGTAATTTAGAGCTAAAAGCACTTAACGATCACTTACCCGAATTTAAAACGCACAATGCGCAGTTAGTTGCGATATCACCACAATTACCCGACGAGACGTTATCTAGCGCACAAAAGAATGCCCTTGAATTCGATGTGCTTTCAGATATTAATAACAAGGTAGCAGAGCAATTTGGTTTACTGTTTACTTTAGACGAGCGTATTGTGGCGCTTTATAGCCAGTTTGGTATTGATTTTGAAAAGTACTACGGTAATAAAAGTTATACATTACCTTTACCAGCAACCTATGTAATTAACCAAAAAGGCATAATTACGTATGCCTTTTTAAACGAAGACTATACCCTACGCGCAGAGCCTACTGATGTATTGGCAGCCCTTGAATCGGAGCAACACTAATGTCTATCTTAAAATCGTTAAAAACCCTTACCCTATCACTTCTTGTTGGTACTAGCCTTGCCTCTGGCTACGCTATGGCTGAGGAGCCACAGGCACAAGCGAAACCTAAAGTACTTATTTTTGATGTAAACGAAACCTTGTTAGATTTAACCTCCATGCGCACCTCTATTGGTAAAGCGCTTGGCGGGCGTGAGGATTTATTACCACTTTGGTTTTCGACCATGTTGCATCATTCACTCGTTGATACCGTAAGTGGCAATTACCACGATTTTGGTCAAATTGGCGTTGCGTCGCTGCGCATGGTTGCCAAAAATAACAACATAGCTATTACGAATGAACAAGCAAAAACAGCCATTGTCACCCCGCTTTTAACCCTACCTCCTCACAAAGATGTGAAAGAAGGACTGGCAAAACTCAAAGCACAGGGCTATAAGTTAGTAAGTCTGACAAATTCTTCAAACAAAGGGGTTAAAGCCCAGTTTGAGAGCGCTGGATTAATGTCGTTCTTTGATGCGCGTTACAGCATTGAAGATATTAAAATTTATAAACCAGACTTACGTGCCTATAAGTGGGTGTTAACAAAATTAAATGTAAAAGCAAATGAAGCAATGATGGTAGCGGCGCACGGTTGGGATGTAGCAGGTGCTAAAGAAGCCGGGTTACAAACAACCTTTATCGCCCGCCCAGGTAAAACACTTTACCCACTGGTAAAAAAACCAGACCACGTTGTGAAAGATTTACATGAATTAGCCGCTCTACTTAAATAAGCACTCCCAGCGCTAATTAATCAATACCCAAGCGGCCGATGTTAGGATGACATTGACCGCTTTTTTATTAGGGCGTGTTGATTTTTGATAGTTGAATTTGCAGCAGTGTGGTTGGTTTTTAGGCAAGGCAGAGCCTATGAAGTGTAGTTATTCCACATAAATAGGCGAAACGCAGGAGCAGTTATAGAGCCCACTAGTTTACAAACCTCACGCCGCGATTTAAACGCCCTTAGATTGAACAAATTTCAATCCGCAAAGTTCAACACGCCCTAATCAACATTCTTAAAAACTGGCTTATAAACAAACCATTTAGCATTTTTATCTGCTAGCAATTTACTCCCCACAACGCTACTATTTAATGAATACGCAGTGGAGATAATTATGAACAGTCAAAGATTAAGCGAATTTGAAGAATACTTTCAAATAAATGAAAGCATTCGAGTAAACTTATTTGCTGTAGAAAATCAGTTAGTGCCGCAATCTCAACTCGCGCTTGAAGACGACATACCTCCGCTATTTAAGCTAGCTAACGAAGTCAGTGAGCTTGAACAGGCCTCTTTAAGACCCCTTAGAAACCTAGGCGATTTAGCACAAGAGCTGGCGGCTTTTTTACAAGCACAGTCGCGTAAAATCGATTTAATAATGAGCCACATTTTAGCCTCAGAGCAAGCGCAAGATAACGCCATACAGTGCGATAGCTACGGCGGAGGCGGTATTCGCTTTACTTCGCCTGATGTATACGCATTAGGCCAAGCATTTAGAACAAAGCTATTTTTGCACCACGAAGCCTCAGCCGTTTACTGTTATACAGAAGTTGTGGCCGTTGAAAAACAAGACAGCGAACATTACCAATACACATTACTGTTTACTGCAATAAGAACCACAGACCAAGAATTAGTTGTCAGAGCCAGCTTACATGCACAAACACGCCAGCTAAAAAAACGCCAAGAACTCGAGCAAATTGACGATGATTCTAGCAGCGATAAATAGCTGACATATGCATGTAAAATGCTAAACTAGCGCCACCGTAATTTGTATCAAAACTTCATGAACTTTAGACTTTTACCTGAATGGGCTGAGCAAGACGCCGTTATGCTTACCTGGCCCCATGCACAGACCGACTGGGCTGATACGCTTGAACGCGTAGAGCCTGTTTATGTTGAGCTTGCAACGCATATCACAGCCGTGCAGCAGCTTGTTATTGTTGCCCATAACACGGCGCTTAAAAGCCACATTACTGCCTTGCTAACAAAAGCGAATATAAACTTAAGCCAAGTGCATTTTGTTGTTACACCAACAAACGATACCTGGGCACGGGATCACGGCCCTATTACCTGCGCAAATATTGACGACGCTCGCCAACTTAAAATTTACGACTTTATCTTTAATGGCTGGGGTAATAAATTCGAAAGTTCCCTCGATAATAAAATTAACGCAGTACTGGTAAACCAGCTAAGTAATCCAAGCACTGATTACCAAGCCCTGAATGTGGTACTTGAAGGTGGCGGCATTGAAATTAACGAACACGGTGTGTTGCTTACAACCAGCGAATGTTTACTGAATAAAAATCGCAACCCCAATTTATCATCAGGCGATATTGAGTCAATTTTAACAACGCATTTAGGCGCAACTGACTTTTTATGGGTAGATCATGGCTACCTAGCCGGTGACGATACCGACAGCCATATCGACACACTGGTGCGCTTTGCCCCCAATAATACACTTGTGTATGTTAAGTGCGATGCTAAAGAAGATGAGCACTTTAACGCATTAGATGCGATGGAAAAGCAGCTGCAAAGCTTTAAAACGCAAAATAATACCCCATATACGTTAATTGATTTGCCGTGGCCAAAACCAGTGTTTGATGATGACAACACCCGTTTACCGGCAACGTACGCAAACTACTTGATTATCAATAATACGGTTTTAGTCCCGACGTATAACGATGACAACGACGCACTGGCGCTAGCGCAAGTTCAAAAAGCATACCCAGCGCACACTATTATTGGCGTTAATTGCCTACCTATTATTGAACAATTTGGTAGTTTACATTGCATTACCATGCAATTACCTCGTGGATTTTTAGCTGGAGCAGCACAATGACAAGCCCTGCAAAATTAACCGTTGCCTTAGTGCAACAAACTAACAGTGATAACGCCTGCCAAAATATGGCAAAGTCGATTGCTGGCATTCGTGATGCTGCTAAAAAAGGCGCACAGCTTGTGGTTTTGCAAGAGCTGCATCGTAGTCTGTATTTTTGCCAAACAGAAGATGTGGATGTATTTGACTTAGCCGAAACAATTCCGGGTCCAAGCACAAATACACTGGGCGAGCTTGCCAAAGAGCTCGGCATCGTTATTGTGGCTTCACTGTTTGAAAAACGTGCCACTGGGCTTTATCACAATACCGCGGTGGTACTTGAAAAAGACGGCACCATTGCGGGTAAATACCGTAAAATGCACATTCCTGATGACCCTGGCTTTTACGAAAAATTTTACTTTACCCCAGGCGATTTAGGCTTTGAGCCAATTCAAACCTCAGTAGGTAAATTAGGTGTTTTAGTATGCTGGGATCAATGGTTCCCTGAAGCGGCCCGTTTAATGGCCATGGCTGGCGCAGAGGTATTAATTTACCCAACCGCAATTGGCTGGGACCCACGTGATGACAACGCAGAGCAAACACGCCAAAAAGACGCATGGGTAATAAGCCAGCGTGCGCATGCGGTTGCGAACGGCGTACCCGTTATTAGCTGTAACCGTGTAGGGCACGAAAACGACCCTAGCGGACAAAGCGAAGGTATACAATTTTGGGGTAACTCGTTTATTGCAGGGCCTCAAGGCGAAATGCTCTCAGAGGCGAACAATACTGATGAGCAAATTTTAGTAGTAGAACTTGATCAAAAAGCCTCTGAAAACGTAAGACGTATATGGCCGTACTTACGCGACCGCAGAATTGATCACTATCAAGACTTAGCAAAAATTTACCGAGACTAAATAACTGCATGGCGTTTGTGAGCAAACGCCAACTAAAAAATGGAGCACTAAATGGCGTTTGAGCAATGGGCAGCCTTGCCGTGGGTAAAATCTCAAAAAGATAAAATTCAATGGGGGCAGCTAACTGGCAGTGCACTAAGTATAGCCATTGCAGAAGGTGTAAAACAGCAAAACGATTTAGTGCTTATAGTTACGCCAGATACGCCAAGCGCATTACGGCTTGAAACCGAGCTCGAATACTTATTGCCAGATAACCCGGTAATGGTATTTCCTGATTGGGAAACCTTGCCGTATGACCATTTCTCTCCGCACCAAGATATTATTTCAGCGCGCTTAGCCACTTTAAACACTTTAAAAAACGAGCAGCAAAGCGTACTTATAGTGCCTGTATCTACGTTAATGCTACGTACTGCGCCTGCTTCGTTTATTTATGGCTCTACCCTTAATTTTAAAGTAGGCGATAAACTCGACACCCATAACCTGCGCAGTAATTTAGAACAAGCAGGATATTTAAACGTACAACAAGTAATGGAGCACGGCGAATACGCAATACGTGGCTCTATTGTTGATTTGTATCCAATGGGCAGTGTTCACCCATTTAGGCTCGACTTTTTTGACGATGAACTCGACTCTATTCGTTTATTTGACGTAGAAACCCAGCGCTCAGATGAAAAAGTAGAGAAAATTGAGTTACTTCCCGCGCATGAATTTCCAACCAACGAAGCAGACGTTGAGCGTTTTAGAATAAATTATCGCGATAAATTTGGTGCCAGTTCAGAGCAAGACTCTGTTTACATGCAAGTAAGCAAAGGTACTTGGCCTGCCGGTATTGAATACTACATGCCGCTGTTTTTTGAAAAGCTTGCCACCATTTTTGATTACTTGCCAAACACCACTACGGTTATGCAACTAGGTGACTTAGAACACGCCGCAGATACCTTTTGGCACGATGTAAACGTACGCTACGAAAACCGAAAAGTAGATCCCCTGCGTCCACTTCTGGCGCCCAGCGAGTTGTATCAACCTATTAATGAGTTGTTTTCTAATTTAGGTGAGTTTTCACGAATACGCTTATCGCAAGCTAAATTACCCACTAAAGCAGGCAATAAAAACTTAAATGTGAGCGAGCTGCCCGCAGTAAGAATCGATCATAAACAACACGAACCCTACGGCGCGTTTATTAACTATGTGGCAGAACAAAAAAAGAAAAAAAGCCGTATTTTATTAAGTGTTGAGTCTGATGGTCGCCGCGAGTCTTTATTAAGCGTGCTTAAACCAAGCGGCTTAAAGTTTAAAGAATTTGAAAGCTTACAGCAATTTACACAAAGCCAAAGCGATGTAGGCTTAATTGTAAGCCCTCTTGAGCAAAGTGTTGTACTGGGTACAAAACCGAGCCTTTCTATTATTACCGAGCAAGAGCTGTTAGGTATTAAGGTGTCGCAACGCAGGCGCCGTAAACATAAATACGAAGCAAGCCAAGATGCGTTAATTCGCAACTTAGCCGAGCTTAAAGAGGGCCAGCCAATTGTGCACCTTGATCACGGTGTTGGTCGCTATCAAGGCCTGCAAACAATTGACGCGGCAGGAGTAATTACTGAGTTTGTTACCATTACCTATGCCGGTGAAGCAAAACTGTATGTGCCGGTATCGGCACTGCATATGCTAAGCCGTTATTCGGGCGGTGAAGAAGCAAGCGCCCCGCTTCACAAACTTGGCTCAGATGCGTGGGAGAAAGCCAAAAAACGGGCCGCCGAAAAAGTACGTGATGTAGCCGCGGAGCTGTTAGATATTTACGCACAGCGCCAAGCAAAACCAGGTAATAAATTTGCACTCGATGGGCAAAGCTATCGCCAATTTAGCGACAGCTTTCCATTTGAAGAAACCGACGATCAGCGTAATGCTATTGAAGCCGTACTTGGTGATATGCAATCAAAACTTGCTATGGACCGTTTAGTGTGTGGTGATGTAGGCTTTGGTAAAACAGAAGTGGCTATGCGCGCCGCGTTTGTAGCGGTTAACGATAACAAACAAGTAGCCGTATTAGTACCAACCACCCTGCTGGCTCAGCAACATTATGAAAACTTTAAAGACCGCTTTGCCGATTTTCCTATCGAAGTGGGAGTGTTGTCGCGCTTTAATTCAACTAAAGAGCAAAAAGACACGCTTGAAAAAATGGCAGACGGTAAACTTGATATCGTTATTGGAACACATAAATTAATTCAGCAAGATATTAAATTTAACGACTTAGGTTTACTGATTGTTGATGAAGAGCACCGCTTTGGTGTGCGCCAAAAAGAAAAAATAAAGTCATTACGTGCTGATGTAGATATATTAACGCTTACTGCAACACCTATTCCGCGTACTTTAAATATGGCGATGAGCGGCATGCGTGATTTATCTATTATTGCCACCCCACCTGCTAAGCGTTTAGCGGTTAAAACCTTTGTACGCCAACGCGACAGCGACTTAATACGCGAAGCCATACTGCGTGAAATTAAACGCGGCGGCCAAGTGTACTTTT
Organism: Pseudoalteromonas atlantica; assembly: GCA_007988745.1. GTDB lineage: Bacteria > Pseudomonadota > Gammaproteobacteria > Enterobacterales > Alteromonadaceae > Pseudoalteromonas > Pseudoalteromonas atlantica. The sequence continues at coordinate 50,775 of BJUT01000017.1, read as the reverse complement.
TGCATAACAATGTTGAGACTATTGAGCGAGTCTCGCAAGAGATCAGCGAGTGGGTGCCAGAGGCTAGTGTCACCTCTGCTCATGGGCAAATGCGCGAGCAAGAGCTTGAGCAAATAATGACAGACTTTTATCATCAAAAATACAATGTACTGGTATGTACCACCATTATCGAAACCGGTATTGATGTGCCTACTGCTAATACTATTATTATGGACAGAGCCGATAAACTTGGCCTTGCGCAATTACACCAATTACGCGGTCGTGTTGGGCGAAGCCACCACCAAGCGTATGCTTATTTATTAACCGGCGATGCTAAAGCACTTTCTAAAGATGCCACCAAACGCTTACAAGCAATTGAGTCGTTGGAAGATTTAGGCGCAGGTTTTGCCCTTGCTACACATGATTTAGAAATACGTGGTGCGGGTGAGCTATTAGGTGACGATCAATCAGGGCAAATGCAAACTATTGGCTTTAGCTTGTATATGGAAATGCTAGAGCAAGCGGTTAATGCCCTTAAAAATGGTAAAGAGCCAACGCTTGAAAACCTGCTTCAGCAGCAAACTGAAGTTGATTTAAAACTCCCTGCCTTACTACCTGATGATTACATACACGATGTTAATGCGCGTTTAGGTATGTACAAGCGCATTGCAAGTTGTGCTAACCTTGCCGATATGGACGAATTACAAGTAGAGCTAATAGACCGCTTTGGTTTATTACCTGATGCCACTAAAAACCTATTTAGTATGCAGCAACTCAAAATGCGTGCTAGCGATTTAGGAATTACAAAAATAGAGGCAAACCCTAAAGGGGGCTACTTTGAATTTAGCCAAAATACGAAGGTTAATCCTAGCTTCATCATAGGCTTGATACAAAGTGCACCCCATGTGTACAAAATGGATGGCGCAAATAAATTGCGCTTTGCAATTAATGAGGTAAACCCTCGTGAACGCTTAAAAATGGTCACTGCAATGATTGCAGATTTCGAAAAAAAGGTTAGCCATTAATGTTGCTAAAAAAATCGCTTATCGTGTTATGTTGCTTATTTAGCAGCACCGCATTTGCAGAACGTTGGTTTGAAGTAGAAGTGCTGGTATTTAAACAGCGCCCTGCCCCCTATTTACAAGAAGACTTTAGCTTAAAGCACGAGCCCATTAAGGCGAAAAATACGTTAGAGCTACTCACCCCTTTATACACAGAGCAAGCTATGCAGGCATGTATAGATGGCGATAGTCGCTTTCAAAAACGCTCGTTTACCGATTCTTTAGTTAATGCCAACCCACAATCGGGTGTGTGTGATAACAGTATCGACTTTATGAAAAGTTACGACGAGTTGCCCGTTACGCCATTAGCACCGGCACAAGATACGATGGATGAGCCCTATTTACTCGCACCTGAGCAATTACAATTTACTGCCCAGCGCCGCGCTTTAGACAGAAAAGGTTTAGCCCCGCTACTACATACCGGCTGGCGCTTTGAAGGGGCAAGTAAATCGCGTGCGCCAAGTATACATTTAATTTCTGGGGATCATATAAAACGCGACGTTAACACTACGCCTAATTATTCAAATCCCGACTTTATTAGCTTAGTACAAAGTAAGCCACAGCTATTTGATACCTCAGAGCAGCCCCTAAGCTATTGGGAGCTAGATGGTTTATTTAAAATACATTTACGCCACTACCTGTACATAACCGCTGATTTTGACGTCAACGAAAAACTACCTAATGGGGATATAGAATCGGCCCGCTTTTCACAATTTAAACGTGTAATTAGTGGTGAAATCCATTACTTTGATCATCCTCGTATGGGCATGATTGTACAAATACGAAAGTATAAACACTAAATCAATAGGACATAACAATGAAAAAACTCCTGATCATCGCAGCAACGCTAAGCCTGGCAGCTTGTTCAAAAGTAAGCCTAGAAAACTACGAAAAAATTGAAGTTGGCATGGATAAAGCCGAAGTAGAAGCTATTTTAGGCTCTGCTGATAACTGCGTAGAAAAAACCCTACATACTAATTGTGTATGGGGTGATGAGTCTAAAAACATTGAAATAACGCTCGTTTCAGACAAGGTAACTATTTATTCTAAGCACGGTATTACACAGTAATACTGCGCTAAATTAGGTAAATTTACATGACACTAAGGGATAGCCGTTGCTATCCCTTTTTTATTTTCTATTTTTTAGAGTAAATAAGTTCAATATTAACTATTTTACTGCGATTAAGGGTTATTTTGTAACGCTGGTATAAAGTTCTTTCCTCGTCTTTTAATACCATCACTAAATTTAACTGGTAGCGCCTTTCAACCGCTTGCTTTGATATTTTATTACCATCTAGATGATACAGCTTGCCCTCGCCGCGTTTTAAATACCGTGCAAAGGGCGCCAAATTAAAACGCATACTTTGCTGTAGAGTATCGTAGCCTGGTAAAAACTCTTTAGCTGAAACACGTGTTTCACTGGCAAAATGCAGCCACTGCGCGGCTAGCTTGTTTTGCTGACGCCTTTTTGAAAATATTGTTTTTACTTCACTAGGGATTTTTTTAAAACGCATATACTCAAGCCACACAAACTGACTTGCAACGCGGTCTTTAGTGATGCTGTTTTTAAATACAAACCGCCATTTAGGACGCCCGCGCACAATAGCGCGCCAAATTACCCGTGTAATGTCTTCTTTAAATATTTCTCGCAAGCCGTAAATAACCCCTAATATTAAAATAAGGGTAGCGGTTACTTCGGTAAAGGTTGAGCGCGCGTTAAGTATAACCACCATTACAAATGCCATAATGACAGCTGTAACCGTGCCTTTTACTAAACGCTTTAGGTAACTATTTAAATAACGCGTATTGCGATGCAAAATAACGCCGTGCTCTATTAGGCGCTGCAGTAAACGCATTTTATTTGTAATGCGGTTACCATCTTGCAACGTGGTTTCTGAGTTGTAATTTTGCTCAAACCGGTATGTATTTTCGTTTTTACAAAATTGCAGTAAGTCGTTGCGCTCTTTCGCAAAGTCACTGCTGCGCGGGCCTTCATCTAATAGCTTTAAAAACGACTGCTCAACATGCCAACTTAAATAGTTATCGGCATTGGTGTAAAACGGCACCAGCTTTTCATCATCGGGGGTATATCTGCGCAGCTTTTTTAGCAGCCCTTCACTTTGCTCAAACAGCTCTTGTGCACGGGCATAAAAAGCATCCACTTCTTGAATCTTTAATGCATCTTTAATATCAGCGTCGAGCGCTAAACGCACCTGATAACAGTACAAATTAAGGTTTTGGCGGTAATCTTGTTGCTCACCTTTGTTTTTACTAACAAAGCGGCTACGCACTAAGGGTAAGTGTATGTTTTTAGCGTTATAAGCTAAGTGCGATTTAAAGTGGTTATTAAAATAAGACTCTTCACTGAGGGTTTGCACGTTTATACCCATTTCATTGGGTATAGAAAAATACAGGTCGATACGCTGCTCAGAGCGAGGGGATAACTCTGGTTCTATGACAAAAGATAAATTTTCGTCTTGTTTTATCAAACAACTCTCCTTTTATTGAGTGTATAAGTGTACTGGTCTCCTTAATTTTGTTCAATAAAAAAGGCCCAGTAAACACTGAGCCTTAATACGATTAATGTGCTAATTAAAACTTAACGTTTACACCAGCAAAGAAACGACGGCCTAGTACATCGTATGTGTACGGGTCAGTGTTAGAATCGTTGTTACCTGTGTAGTAAGGAGGTTGCTTATCAAATAAGTTGTTGATACCCGCAGATAGAGACAGGCTATCATTAACTAAGAAGCTACCGCTAATATCGTGATAAACGACAGAAGGAGTCGTAGGTGCATAACAGCTGTCAGCATCATCTAAACAAGAGTAGCTATCCATACCAGCAATATAACGCGCTTGATACTGTGCATCCCAACGATCGCCTGATACATTTAGTGTTAAATTAGATTTAATATCTGCATACCCACCAGAACCTGATGTAATAAGACCCGCATAATCTACTGTCTCATCAAGTACAGTTACTACATATTCATCTAAATAAGTTGTATCTAACCCGGCTTTCCAATTTAAGCCAGCAGCTTCGAAGCTATACGCTAAGTTTAAATCGATACCAGATGTTTCCTCTGCACCAATATTTTGTAGCTGGTTATTAAACTTAACTCGACCAGTCGCATCCATTGACACATTAGAAGATTGGCATAAAGCAGAGCTTGAATTACCAGCATTATTTAAACATTGATCAACAATGTATTGATTATCAACAGACGCAATTGCATTCTCAATTTCGATTTTGTAATAATCCAATGTCATTGAGAAGCCATCAAGCCACTGCGGCTCATAAACAATACCTGCCGTTAGTGTATCTGCTTCTTCAGGTGTTAATTGGTCATTACCACCTACAGTTACTTCTGCCTGCTCCTGAGCGCCAGGGTAACTAATTTGCTCGAAAGAAGGTGAATTACCAGAGTAAAGTTCAGATACTGTTGGTGCACGGAAAGCTGTAGAAACAACACTACGCAACATTAATTCTTCATTTACTTTCCATGTAAGACCTAGTTTCCATGTTTCATCAGAACCAAAAGTACTGTAATCGAAAGCACGAATTGCAGCACTTAGCTCTACATTTTGAGCAAAAGGTGCATCTGCAAGTAATGGGATAGCAAATTCCACATAAGCTTCATTTACATCAAAACCACCTGATGTTGGTTCTACCATAGGATCATTAGCTAAGCCTTGAGCTGTAAGCGAGTCAGGCGTATACCACGCCTTTTCTTGGCGACGTTCAACACCTGCTGCAAACGCTGCATAACCAGCTGGCATTTCAAACATTTCACCTGAAACAGATGCTGCTAAGATAAATAACTGACTACCACCATTGTTTACTTCAGTGTAAACATTTTTACGGAAATCTTCAGATGTCCATGCATTTTGATCAAGTGGGTTAAAACTTCCCTCTAAGATCTGATCTTGAATGGCACCCATATTATGAAGATTACTTAGCTTATCAACTGAATCGTTACGACCAAAGTTAGCTGATATGTCCCAAGAGTAATCACTAATGAAACCCTGAGCACCAACAACAGCTCTTACTGTATCAACTGACTGTTCAAAATAACGTGCACCTGTATCAGACATGCGACGTCCGTAAGAAATTTTATCACCGTATTGGTAGTTAGTTTCTTGCGTGACGTAATTTCCATTTGCATCTTTATCTAAGTAGCCATCGCCATCTAAGTCAACACGATTATCATAGCTTTGACTTAGAAGTGAATCACCCATATCTTCTGTATATTCAAAATCAAACCATACTGGCTGAGGCGCCATTTGCTGCTCTGACCAACGTTTAGTATAAGTAAACTCAGCAAATAAACTTGTGTCATCAGATAGCTCATAAGTAGCAAGACCAGTTAAGTTTAAGCGCTCCATTGGCGTGTAAAGATAGCTTGAAGGAGAATAGTTGTAAGCATCTTCATTAGTGTAACGATGATAATCGCCACCACGACCAGTAACACCAGAGTCATCAATTAATGAAACACTAATATCTTTACCGCTAGCATCAACGGTGGTACCTTTTTCACCATTACCGTTCCAAATGTGACCGCCTTCGTTATATGAAGACCCTGTACAGTAAAGTCCGTTAGAGCCTTCAGCAAGTGGGCAGTTAGAAAAGCTACGATCTGCCTGCGATGCTTTACCACGGTCAGTGTACTGCATACCGATAACAATATTACCTTTATCGAATGAAGTACCTACAGTGAAGTCAACTGAATTTTCTGTAGCATCGCCTTCGCCAGTGATTGCTGTGTTAGCATTCATGTCTAGGCCTTCGAAATCATCTTTTAAAATGATATTCACAACACCAGCAACCGCATCAGTACCATAAACAGCAGATGCCCCATCTTTAAGTACTTCAACCGATTTAATCATAGAAACAGGGATAGTATTTAAATCGACAGTAGAAGCAGCGCCTGTGCCCGAGTTGATCATACGACGGCCATTTACAAGTACTAATGTACGTTGTGAACCTAAACCACGTAAATCGATAGAAGCATTACCACCCGAACCATTGTTAATACCTGGGTTGGTCATTGCACCGCCAGTAGCAGTCATCTTTTGTAATACGCTATCGATGCTTGTTGCACCCATTGCTTTAATATCGTCTGCACCAATTAATGTAACTGGACTGGCGTTTTCCATATCCGAACGCTTAATGCGAGAACCCGTTACTTGAATTTTTTCAATAGCGTTTGCGCCATCTTCGGCCGCTACTACTTGCATACTTGAGAACATTGGGATTGCTGCGATTACAGCTAAACCAAGAGTTGATTTTTTCATGAATAAACCCTACTTGTTGGAAATTTACCTTGATTGGTAATGCTCACTTTTTATAAGAATTGTGAGTCAGGGGGGGCAACTTAGGCTGAGTTAACTGAACAAAAACTTAATGGAAGATCGCTATATATACAACATCAAAAAAGAATAACCAAAAAAGGTACAAAGGTTATAACTTGTTTCAGTGTTAACTAAAAAAAACAATTAAAAATCATTGAGATAAAACTAATATAAAGCAATTAAAACACACCTGAAATCAAAGTTATGCAGATTGTAATCAAATGTAATTAATGGATAAATATACCCTTTTTAGAAAAATTAACATATTAATCACAGCGCATTAGTAAAACCGTAAAGCTGTAATAAAATTAATAACCATAAATATGCAGATTTACCGCTTAAATAGTCTTATTAAGCTATTTATTTAGTTTTTTTGGTAATATTTTTTGTTCAGCGAGACTTCAACGTTTGCTCGAAACGGGAGGAGTTATTTGATTTAGCAAATCATTAGAGGGTCTTAATTTGAGGGCGTTTAGCTTAATTAAAATAGTTATCATGAAACTAAGCAGGATCTACTTTTACATGCTCGGTAATGCAAGCAATACGCTTTTACTATAAACAAGTAAAATACACCCTATTGGCGTAAGACAATTCACTCCATAACAAGTACGAGTAAGCACACCAACATAAAACAGATGAGAATAAAAAAAGTTTCAGCATACAAGGCAGCAAAGAGGTTTAAATGTGTGTTAGTGCTTTAAATACAATTTTATACACCTGCTATTGCCATATATAAGACGTACCGCTTAATAATAGTGCCTTATTATAGTAATACCTAATTAATAGCTGACTTTTGTTATGTGCTAGTTAAAAAAATGTTTGGCAGGAAAAGGTTACCTTAATACGTTACGTAAAAATTATAAAAGTGAGTGATTTGCTCACCAGTTTGAACATTGCTTAAATTAAGCACCAGTTGCCACAGCATATTTTTCTCAGAGCATATGCCCACCATAGTGTCACTTTTATAAATAGTTGCTTCTTTAGTGAACTTTTGCGGAATAAAACCCATATACATGGTTATACTTTCAAGCTTAGCGTTATCTATTTTTAGGTGGGCGGGTAAATCAAGGTAAATACTAAAGGGGGTTTCGGGGGTAATATTTTTATCACTTAACCATACTTTAACACCGGTATTATAAATACAGCGCTGATTCGTGTCACAATTTGTTTTTAACAGTGCTTTTTGATCTTTTTGGTTGGCATTGTCACAGCCTGTTAATACAAAAAACAGCATTAAAAACAAAGATAATCTATATATATGCATAACAAATTCGCGCTAAATAAAAACAAATCTTAATTAGCATGCTATGAAATAACAATAGCCAGTGTGATGTTTGGTTAATATAGGTACAATCTGTATCAAAAAATAAACAACAAACTCACAAACTTTGATTGATGTCATAATTTTATGTAATTGACCTATCTTTTTTAGGCCAAAAAATTTATCATTTCACCCGCAAAAAATAAGGGTTTCTCGAGTTTGTTTTCTGAAGCATTCAGGCTTTGAACGTTTTAGGTAATACGCTTGGGGAAAATAGTAGGCCCCACTTTAAACGGTGGGTAATTCATTTCTAAACGCATTTATTGCAGCGGAAGCCAGAAAATGAGCCAAACAGTAGCATCACAAACTGAGTATAACTATAAAGTTGTACGCCAATTCGCTATTATGACAGTGATTTGGGGCATCGTTGGCATGAGTATTGGGGTTCTGATTGCTGCCCAATTAGCTTGGCCAGCACTTAACTTTGATACACCATGGTTAACATACTCTCGACTACGTCCGTTACACACGAACGCAGTAATTTTCGCATTTGGTACCAGTGCACTTTTTGCGACGTCTTATTACGTCGTTCAACGTACTTGTCAAACGCGCCTTTTCTCAGACAAACTCGCCGCTTTTTCTTTTTGGGGTTGGCAGCTTGTTATTGTATTAGCCGTAATTACATTACCACTGGGTATTACTAGCTCTAAAGAATATGCAGAGCTTGAGTGGCCAATCGATATTTTAATCGCAGTAGTATGGATAGTTTACGCAGTGGTATTTTTTGGTACGCTGATCAAACGTAAAGTATCGCACATCTACGTTGCTAACTGGTTTTACGCTGGCTTTATTATTACTGTTGCAGTGCTACACATTGTAAACAGCATGGCAGTGCCTGTGTCATTAACTAAATCATACTCAATCTACGCAGGTGCGGTAGATGCTATGGTTCAGTGGTGGTACGGTCACAACGCTGTAGGTTTCCTACTAACGGCTGGTTTCTTAGGTATGATGTACTACTTTGTACCAAAGCAAGCAGGTCGCCCAGTTTACTCTTACCGTTTATCGGTAGTTCACTTTTGGGCACTTATTTCACTTTACATTTGGGCAGGTCCTCACCACCTTCACTACACTGCGCTTCCTGATTGGACGCAAAGTTTAGGTATGGTTATGTCTATTATCCTATTTGTACCGTCTTGGGGTGGTATGATTAACGGTATAATGACGCTTTCTGGCGCTTGGCATAAGCTACGTACCGACCCAGTACTGCGTTTCTTAGTTGTTTCATTGTCTTTCTACGGTATGTCTACGTTTGAAGGCCCAATGATGGCAATTAAATCTGTAAATGCATTATCTCACTACACAGATTGGACTATCGGCCACGTACACTCAGGTGCACTCGGTTGGGTTGCGATGATTTCAATTGGTGCTATTTACCACCTTATTCCTGCGTTATTCGCACAAGGTCGTATGTACAGCGTTAAATTGGTTAACACGCACTTTTGGTTACACACTGTAGGTGTTGTACTTTACATTGTTGCAATGTGGATCTCAGGTGTTATGCAAGGTCTAATGTGGCGCGCAGTTAACTCTGACGGTACACTAATGTACAGCTTTGTTCAGTCTTTAGAAGCATCACATCCTTTCTACATTATGCGCTTTGTAGGCGGTGTATTCATCGTTACAGGTATGTTAGTTATGGCTTATAACGTTCTGCGTACAATTTCAGCTGAGAAAGAATCACTGAAGTTAGACGCGCAAGCACAATTAGCATAACGGAGTGAGATGATGAGCAATAAAAATTCACAAAACAAACATGAAATAGTAGAAAAGAACGTTGGCCTAATGGCTATTCTGACTGTTTTTGCTATTAGTTTTGGTGCATTAGTTGAAATTACTCCGCTAATGTTCCAAGACGATACAACAAAACCTGTAGAAGGTTTGCGCCCACTTAACGCGCTTGAAATGGAAGGTCGTGACATTTATGTACGTGAAGGTTGTTATAACTGTCACTCACAAATGATTCGTCCTTTTCGTGATGAAGTTGAGCGTTACGGTCACTACTCTGTAGCGGGCGAATCAGTATGGGATCACCCTTTCCAATGGGGTTCTAAACGTACTGGTCCTGACCTTGCACGTGTAGGTAACCGTTACTCGGACGATTGGCATTATGCACACTTAGTTGACCCACGCGCCGTGGTTCCTGAGTCGAACATGCCAGGTTTTCCTTGGTTAGCAGAGACAAAGGTTGATACCAGCCTGACTCTGAAAAAACTACAAATTTTCCGTGATACTTTTGCTATTAACCCAGAAAACCCTAAACACCCGGGTTTAGGTTATGGCAGCGACGAAGAGCTACAAGCAGATGTTGATAAAGTTAACGCTATGAATAACGGCGAAGGCGCAACAGAAATGCAAGCCCTAATCGCGTATTTACAGCAACTTGGCACCCACTTGAAGTAATTATTATGGATTACGGAACATACAGAGGCATTTTGACTCTGGTAATTTTAGTATTGTTTATTGTGATTGTTGTATGGGCATACAGCAAGCGTAGCAAAAATCGTTTTGATGACGCTGCTAATGCCATTTTCGAAGATGAAAAAAAACATAACAACACACTCTCTAACGAGGAAAAGGAGTCTGAAAAATGACTAGCTTTTGGAGTATTTGGGTTATTGTATTAACCCTAGCCTGCTTAATCATCATTTTTAGCTTATTAGTTTGGAACCTTAAAAACTATGCTGGCGTAAAAGAAGGTGAAGACTGCGGACATGAATATGACGGCATTACCGAACTAAATAATCCACTACCAAAATGGTGGACGTACATGTTCTTCGCAACATTTATTTGGTCGGTATATTACTTAGCAGCTTATCCAGGTTTAGGTAACTGGGAAGGCTTAGGTAAATGGACAAGCTCTAACCAAGGTATTACCTCTTTAGCTGAATCTAAAGAAGCTACGGCTAAAGCAAAAGAAGAAGGCCGCTATGTAAAGCTTGATAAAGAATACGAAGCAGCACAAGAGCGCTTTGGTCCTATTTTTAACAAGCTTGCACAAGTACCAGTATTAGATTTAGTTAACTCTAAATTTGAAGGTGATGCAGCGCAGCAAGTAGCCCTTGAAAATGGCGAAAAGCATGAACAAACAGACGGCCAGTTAGCACTTGAAATTGGTCAGCGTTTATTCTCGCAAAACTGTGCTCAATGTCATGGTTCAGATGCACGTGGTGCAACTGGCTTCCCTAACCTAACTGATAAAGATTGGTTATACGGTGGTTCACCAGACAAAATTAAAGAAACACTTCTTTATGGTCGTGTAGCAGCAATGCCTTCTTGGAGTGCAGCACTTGGTGAGCAAGGCGTTAAAGAAATGACAGCGCACGTACTTAGCTTGTCTGGTCGTACTGTTAACCAAAAAGATGCCGCTGCAGGTGCCGCTAAGTTTGCGATGTGTGCCGCGTGTCACGGTGCAGATGGTAAAGGCTCTGTTGCACATAACTTACCGTTTGGTGCACCAAATCTTACAGATAACATTTGGTTATACGGTGGCTCTCAACGCGCTGTTGAAGAAACCCTTAACCATGGCCGCGCCGGTGTAATGCCAGCATGGAAAGACATTTTAGGTGAAGATAAAATTCACCTGTTAACTGCTTATGTTTACAGTTTATCGCAAGATAAATAAACACCGAGTTAACTATTAATTAATCTTTTTATTTCAACAGATTAATCCAGATCAAAAAAGCCTCCAGTCGGAGGCTTTTTTTTAGTCTTTTACAAATATTTGCTATAAAATAGCCCTACCTAAACTAATTTTAGAGCAACTATGCAACCTACTCCGTGGTATAAAAATTTTTGGCCTTGGTTTTTAATCTTTTTTCCGCTAGCGGCCATTATTGGGTGCATAACCTTAATTATTACTGCTGTGGGCAACGGCCCAGATATGGTGGTTGATGATTACTATAAAAAAGGCAAAGCAATAAACTTAGAACTTACTAAGTTTGAAAAAGCCAAAGCTCTGTTTTTACATGGCAAGCTTAATGTTACAAACGAGCGTGCCAGTTTTGCCTTTACCAAAGGCGATTATAGTAACGTACACGCTTTAAAGCTGTCTTTTTATCATCGCACCATCAAAGCGCATGACTTTGAAGCAACGCTTACCCCTAATGCAAATAAAGAATTTACTGCCCTTTTAGATAACTACACACCAGGTGCTTACTCTGTATTTATAGAGCCGGTGGATGATAGTTGGAAGTTAAAAGAAAACATTACTCTTCCTACAGAGCAGCCTTTGTTAGTTACCCCAAATTATAAGTAGCCACCACTATGAGCGTTTCTTGCTTTCATTGCCTTGAAAGTGTGCCAAATGGATTTCGCGCAACCGTAACAATAGATAACACGCCACAGCCTATGTGCTGTATTGGCTGCCAAGCAGTTGCGCAAAACATTGTTGACCAAGGCATGACCGACTATTACAAATACCGCACCGTACGCGCTGGTAAAGTAGAGCAGTTAGTCCCTGAGCAACTCGCGCTTATTAAAAGCTACGACAACGAAGACATACAAGATGAGTTTATAGCCACAACCGATAACTTATCCCAAGTACTTTTAAGTGTTGAAGGCATTACCTGCGCCGCGTGTGCATGGCTTATCGAAAAGCAATTACTTAGCTTAAAAACGGTAAAGCGCGTTGATGTTAATACCTCAACTAACCGTGCCATGATCCAATGGGATAAAACCCAAACCCCGCTAAGCGAAATTATTACTTCCTTAGCCAAAATTGGCTATAAAGCTTACCCGTTTCAAGCCGATGACGAAGCCCAACAAAAGCAACAAACAGCAAAAGCCTATATACGCCGCTTAGGTGTTGCAGGGCTGATGACCATGCAAGTGATGATGTTTGCCTTTGCCATGTACTTTGGCATGTTCTCGGGTATGGATAATAACTTTGAGCAATACTTTAGGTGGATAAGCCTAGTGCTTGCCTCCCCCGTTATTTTATACAGCGCATTACCCTTTTTAACTAATGCTATTAATGGCTTAAAAGCAAAACAGTTAAATATGGACTTACCTGTTTCGCTGGCTATTTTTGGTGCGTATAGCGCCAGCTGTTATGCCACATTTATGCAAGTAGGCGAAGTGTATTTTGAATCGGTATGTATGTTTACCTTTTTATTATTATTAGGTAAATACCTTGAGTTTAGGGCCCGATTAAAAGCCAGCGAGTTTACCGCCAACTTACAAAAGCTGCTACCTTTAACCGCCCGCACCCTTGATGATAACGGCCAAGAGCATATTATTGCTGCAAAAAAACTTAAGCTGAATGATGTTGTACTCATAAAAGCTGGCGAAACTATTCCCGCTGACGGAGAGCTTATCAAGGGGCAAACAAGCGTTGATGAGTCGATGATGACCGGTGAGCATCAGCCCGTTAATAAGTTTATTGGCCACAATGTATATGCCGGGTGTGTTAATCACGATGGCGTAATAGAAATAAAAATAAATAAAATTGGCCAAAACACCCTACTAAACCAAATTATACACTTGCAACACACTGCGCTTACCAAGCGCCCTAAACTGGTAGAAATTACCGATAAAGTTGCCCAGTGGTTTATTGCCTGCTTGCTAGTTTTTGCCTCTATAACGGCCGTTGGCTGGTACCAAATTGACCCAGAGCACGCGTTTTGGATCACTATTTCTGTATTGGTTGCCACTTGCCCTTGCGCGCTTAGCCTTGCTATACCTACCGCATTAACGTGCGCTGTAGCCACGCTCACCCGCAAAGGGGTGTTAATTAAACAAGCACATGTGCTCGAAACCCTCTCGCAATTAACGCTGTTTGCCTTTGATAAAACAGGCACCCTCACACAAGGTAAATTTAGCTTAGATGCCATTGATATACTCGATGACACAATCTCTAAAGAGCAAGCGCTTAATATTGCAGCCCAGTTAGAGCGTTATTCTGAGCACCCCATAGCCAGTGCATTTAATAAATACGCCACCACCGAGATTGCCCTTACAAACATTACTGTACACCCTGGTATGGGCATTAGTGCACAAAGCGCAGATGAACATTACGCTATTGGTAAAAGCGGCTGGTTTGACAGTAAAAAAACAAATGCCCAAGCAAGCCTATTTATAAATAAACGCGTAGTTGCTCGTTTTTACTTTATAGATAAAGTAAAACCCGGTGCCAATGAGCTTATAAGTACCTTACAAGCACAAAACTTGAGCTGTCATATGCTCACAGGCGATGCATCAGATGCTGGGCAAAAAATAGCAAAACAATTAAAGCTCAACAGCAGCCAAAGCGCCCTGTCGCCTAAAGATAAACAAACCGCCGTAGAGCAATGGTCATCACAAAACGAAGTGGTTGCCATGGTAGGCGATGGCATTAACGACAGCCCAGTATTTGCCAGTGCCCATTTATCCATTGCAATGGAAACCGGTGCCGACATTTCTAAAAACAGTGCCGATGTAGTGCTGTTAAACAGTGATTTAGCCTCAATTGCGCACCTACTCAAAGTTGCTAAGCAAACCAGGCGAATCATTAAGCAAAACCTGGCGCTGTCTTTGTTGTATAATGCTTCTATTTTACCGCTTGCAGCGCTTGGGCTTGTTGCCCCGTGGATGGCCGTTATTGGTATGTCTGCCAGCTCAATTATTGTGATTAGTAATTCACTAAGGCTTTTAAAGTTATGAGCATAATTTATATTTTAATCCCGATTGCCATATTATTTGTGATTATTGCCATTGGCGTGTTTTTTTGGGCCGTTAAAAGCGAGCAATTCTCTGATTTAAACAAACAAGGTCATAGTATTTTGTTTGAAGATGATAAAGAACAACACAACAAAAGTAATGATTGACCCACTTTACACCAGCGCCTTTTTAATGGGCTTAATTGGTAGCGGACATTGCCTTGCCATGTGCGGTGGTATTGCCAGCTCATTGCAATTGGCCAGTAACAAACGCCAATCTGTTATTTATTCATTTGCTTATAACCTTGGCCGAGCCTGTAGCTACATGCTGGCTGGCGCACTCGTTGCGGGTATAAGTAGCCAATTTGCAAAGCAAAATACGTTTTTTTCTGTAACCCTTTCATTCATCGCGGCTATTTTTATGCTGCTGGTAGGCGTGTATATAATGCGCTTAGGCCCCACTTTGCAATGGCTTGAAAAAATAGGCAAAACACTTATTTGGCAGCATATAGTTAAGCTTAATAAATATTTAATGCCAGTAGATTCAACAGCTAAAGCATTGGGTTACGGCGCTTTGTGGGGGTGGCTACCCTGTGGTTTGGTTTATTCAGCGCTCACATGGGCAATGACCAGCCCTAGCGCATTTGATGGTGCCCTAGTGATGCTTTGCTTTGCGCTTGGCACCTTTCCGGCCATGATCACCTTAGGCCTGGCCGCCCAAAAACTTAATAGTGTTATTAACCACCCATGGACGCGAATTGTGTTAGGCAGTATTATAATTTGGTATGGTGTGTACCTGTTGATCATTGCCACCGACAAACTAGTACATTAATCGTCAGCGGCATTAAGCCACTTGGTTTATTTTCACTGCTGTGTATAAAAATTAAAACGGATTAAATTATGGATTTCTCTCAAAGTCGCGCTAAAAGTAATTGTGCAATTAGCTGTAACAACTGCAGCATCAGCCAATTGTGTTTGCCGTTTTCGTTAAATGGCCAAGAAATGGATAAACTTGACGAAATCATTGAACGCAAAAAGCCCCTGCACAAAGGCGACTACTTGTTTGAATCCGGTGCTGCGCTTAATGCAATTTATGCAGTACGCTCAGGCTCATTTAAATCGTACACATTGTCTGAACAAGGTGATGAGCAAATTACCGGTTTTCACTTAGCCGGCGATTTAGTCGGCTTTGATGCTATTAGTAAAATGGCTCATCAGAGCTTTTCGCAAGCACTTGAAACATCAATGGTATGCGAAATCCCGTTTGATACACTCGATGAGTTAGCAGGTAAATTACCCAAACTTCGCCAACAAATTATGCGTTTAATGAGTAGCGAAATTACCTACGATCAAGAAATGCTGCTACTTCTTAATAAAAAATCGGCAGAAGAGCGCCTAGCGAGCTTTATTTATAACCTTTCGGAGCGCTTTGGCGAGCGCGGGTTCTCGCGTAAAGAGTTTAGATTTACCATGACTCGTGGTGAAATAGGTAACTACTTAGGCCTAACCGTTGAGACCATCAGCCGCTTATTAAGTCGTTTTCAAAAAGCGGACTTAATAAAGGTAGAAGGTAAATTTATTACTATTTTAGACAGTGACGCACTGGCCAAAACGGCAGCAATAATTAAGCCTTGCTAAGCTAATAGGTGTTGTAACTTTGATTTAGAACAACAATTTGAGTGCTACCCCTTTAACTGCTGTGTATTTACGTTACACTGAAAGTAAGTTAAAAAGGGAGTAGCATATGAACACTATTAAACGTATTTTAGCCGTTATTGATCCCACTAAGGATGACCATCACGGTTTAGCTCGCTCGATTGATTTAGCCAAAAAGTCAGGCGCCAGTATTACCGCCTTTATGACTGTTTACGACTTTTCTTACGAAATGACCACTATGTTGTCGTTTGAAGAGCGCGAAGCAATGCGAAAAGCCGTTATAAACGATAGAGAATTATGGCTTAAGGATATAATTTCTACCTACCCAGATGTAAATATCACCACCCAGGTGGTCTGGCATAACCGCCCTTTTGAAGCCATTATTAATACCGTTATTGAACAAGAATATGATTTAGTTGTTAAAAGTACCCATCAGCATGGTGCGCTAAAATCGGTTATTTTTACCCCTACCGACTGGCACTTAGTACGTAAATGCCCCACACCTGTGTTATTTGTAAAAGAAATGGCTTGGCCTGAGCAAGGTAATATTTTAGCCGCGGTCAATGCGGTTAGTGAAAACGATGAGCATGTAGCCCTTAATAAACGCATTATTAAAGATGCACAATTTTTATGTGAACTTGCCAACGCTAAACTTAACTTAGTTAATGCCTACCCTGCTACCCCCATTAATATTGCCATAGAGATACCAGAATTTAACCCTGGGCTTTATAACGAATCTGTAAAAAAACACCACATAGAATCCACCAACGAGCTTGCTAAAACTTTTAGTTTAACTAATGAGCAATGCTTTATAGAAGAAGGCCTACCGGAGGATGTGATCCCCGATGTAGCAAATCGCTTAAATAGCGAACTGGTGGTGATTGGCACCGTAGGGCGCACGGGGCTCAGTGCCGCATTGGTTGGCAACACTGCCGAGCACGTAATTGATAGCCTTGATTGCGATGTCTTGGCATTAAAACCTGATGGCTACGTAAGCCCGCTTGCCAAAAGTTAAACAAAGCCTTAACTAGCGCTTTAATCCCCATAGTACTTGGGTATATAATACGCCACTTTATTTTCAGCAAATAATTTGCCGCATTGTTTTATAAGGGGGCGTAGTGTCTCACTCAGCTCAAGCCAAAGCTCAATACAACTTAAATAAGCTACAAAAGCGTTTACGCCGTCTTACAGGCCAAGCCGTCATGGACTTTAACATGATAGAAGAAGGCGACCGTATAATGGTATGCCTATCGGGTGGTAAAGACAGTTACACCATGCTTGATATGCTTAAACATTTAAAGCGTGTGGCGCCCATTAAATTTGATTTATTTGTTGTTAATCTCGATCAAAAACAACCAGGCTTTCCTGAACACGTTTTACCTGAGTACCTTGATAAACAAGATATTGAATACAAAATTGTAGAAGAAGACACCTACAGCATTGTTACCGATATCATCCCTGAGGGTAAAACCACGTGTTCGCTTTGCTCACGCCTACGTCGTGGTATTTTGTACCGTACAGCCAAAGAAATGGGCGCAACTAAAATTGCCCTTGGCCATCACCGCGATGACATGATCGAAACACTCTTTTTAAACATGTTTTACGGCGGTAAACTTAAAAGCATGCCGGCTAAATTAATGAGCGATAACGGCGAGCATATGGTTATTCGTCCGCTCGCTTATTGTAAAGAAGCCGATATAAGTAAATACGCATTTAGCCAAGGCTACCCTATTATTCCGTGTAACTTATGTGGCTCACAAGAAAACCTGCAACGTAAACACACTAAAAACATGCTAGCGCAGTGGAATAAAGACCACCCTGGGCGTATTGAGAGTATTTTTACTGCAATGCAAAATGTGGTGCCTTCGCATTTAGCCGATACAGAACTATTTGACTTTGAAAACCTAAAAACCGGCGACGTTATTGATGGCGGCGATATAGCACTCGATAAACCAGATATACCTAACGCGCCTGTCAGCGATGAAGATGAAAACCAACAGCAACAAGCTGATGTGGTTACTATTAACCTAAGCTAACGGTTTTAAAAATACAGTTAAGGGGCTACTCGCCCCTTTTTTTATACTCATTAATCCTGCTAAGCGCCTTTATCAGCTAACCCTTTTAAAAACTCTAAACTCATTCGCTCTTGCTCGTTTGCTTGATAAGGCAACTGTTGCAAACTATCGTAGGCAAAATCTGTAATTTCAAACTCAGTAATCTCACTGCTACCAAAACTATTACGCTCACCTTGGCTTGGCGACATGCGCTCTATCACAAAGTCACTTAAACGCATGTTAACCACCCCTTGTGGTAATACCGACCAATGCGCCTTTAAATCCACCGTTTGACTGCCTTGTGAAAGTTTCTTTTTAGTCACCAAATGTGCAAGTGGGGTCGTATCACTGTATAAATTAGCTCTAATTCTATATAAGCCACTTTTAAGTACTTTTAAATGGGCTGTGGCTATCATGTTTTCGTTTTGTGCATAGGCATTATCAAAATCAATAAGCGTCGCACTGGGTGGCATATACTGTATTTGCGCTACTGCAGGTACCTTTTTACCTGCAACATTTGCCTCTACAAATAGCTGTAAATTTCGCGGGTAGTCTTCACTGGCTTTAAATTTAACCGTAGCTTCACCCTGCTGAGCTGTGGTGGTTTTTGAACTGATTGAGGCTTTAGTATCGGTATCGCTTAGCGCTACATTTACCTCTGCTAGGTTTTGCGCAGCAATATTAATGGTTATTTCTTGCGGATATACAAACCGATATTTATCTAAACTAACAACGAGGGCATTACCCGCATCGTCAATGGGGCTTGTAACTGGGTAAAACTGATTAGGCTTTAAACGGTCTTCATCAAGTGCGCTTAAAGGCTGCGAATAAGGCGGGTATTTTAGTGCGCTTTGGTATTGCATTGCCACATGCTCTGCGGCACTGGCCAAGTGCTGATCATAATGTATTTTGGGAGGGCTTTTTGCCTGTTTTTGTTTTGGCACATCAATGGTTATTACCGTGTTTTTATCTGGGCTTGCTGGATCTGTCTTATTTTTTATTGCCAGCGCAGCGGGAGGCTCAAGCGTTTTAACTTCATTTTTATTTGTAAACCACAGTAAAAACATCGCAATACTGACTACAGCGGCACCAATGTAAAACTTTTTCATGTTGCATCAATCCTTTCAAAGCGTGCAGCAAATAACTACACGCTCTAGCGTTTAATACCTAACGCGTTTATAAAATTTAGGTACTTATTAAGGGATCACGCTATAAATAAGTGCCGAGGCACTTTGTGTGTTTGAATCCTTAATATAGCGGTAGTGTTTTTTCCAAAACCAAGTACCCGTTGTTTTATCAAATGTGTTAAAGCCAATATTTTGACCATCTACATTTATATTGTTCATGGCAATTGTGACATTCCCTTTGCGCTGCGCATTATGGATCTCGTTGTGGCTGTAGCTGTCGCTCATCATCATTGGATAATGGTGCGGCATAAAGCTATTAACGGCATCGCCTTGTGATTTTAACTGGCCATTAGTATCAATACTGCTACTACAACTACCAAACGATTTAGCCGCGCTTGCTCCACACGATGAATGCGATGCCACCACCGAATCATCATTACCTTTTAAAAACCCGCCCGTTAAACCTAGGTACTCATTACCATCGGCTACAAAACGTAAACGCGGCGTACGCGCATCTGGAAACGGCGAAATTTTGCGTGCGTTATTTACTTTTAAATCGTGTAATACGCCCACCGCTTCTGTTACATCGCTGCCTAACCACCATTTGAGTGCTGCATCCACTGCAAAGTTCCATGCTGCGCCAGTTAAAGCACTTACGGCAATATCGGCAAGCTCGCTGCCGCCCCCTGCTCCCGCTAAATCAAAGGTCGCCACAATATTAAGTGGTGTCAGGCCGGCATTTTCAAGCCAATTAGCTTGGTTATCAATAATATGGCGAGCAACTAAATCGCCTGTTGAATGCGTCACTAACACACAGCCATCAGCACATAAGTTAGAACGCGATATTTGCTTTAATTTAGGCCATACCCAATCGGTCGCAATTTTACCTTCAATGCGCTCATAGGCAGGCCAATCAATACGTTCATCAGCACGGTTATTCCAATAGGTTTCACCGTCGTTAATTACATCGCTGCCCGACTTATTGGTTATTTGCGATACCTGCAAGCCGTGGATCAGTATAATTTTGTGCTCTTTACTCAGTGCAGAAAAGCTCATTAAAAACGCAGCGCTGGCAAAAAGTAGATATTTAAGTGTGTGTGTTCGTTTAGAGTTGTTCATATAAATCCTTAATGTGTTCAGTGTTTTATTTTTATGCCTATGTACTTAAGGTATTCATTTACACATGTGCAGGCGCACATGCATTGACCAGTATTAGGAACAACGCTCAAAAATGCAACAATTTATTATCATTTAAATTCTGTTAAATCTATATTGACTGTATATTCAATTACTTAAATTTAAATAATTGCAATATTTAGGACTGTAACGATTCTATAATAATAGAATTACCATCTATTTTTAACACTTTGGTGAATGAATTAATGTATACTTAAATATTTTTTCTTTTTTAAAATGACTAATATTTACTAGTAATCTAAGTCACGAATAAATCTACTCTTTTAAGAGAAGCTTATATTAATAAAAGCTATCTAAATTGTATTTTGAAGGAAATATCGAAGTGGAAATGCTAAGTTGAGAGATCAAGCAGAACACTTGATCTAAGATGATAATTCTTAAGCTGAACTAAAAATATAGGCTTTCTATTGTTTCACCACCGATTTTAATATCACACTTATCGCCAGACTTTGAGTTTGATGACTGAATTGCACCAGCCACTGCACCAAAAACCCCTCCTTTGCTACTCAAAACTGAGCCAAAGTAACAATAACTAGAAATATGTACATCTTGATAGTCACTTGCTAAGTTTAGTGTAGGAGTATATGGGGGAAAGCGCCCTTTCAATAAAGGATCTCCATTTACAGTAAGTTGTAATTCGTTGCGATTCTCATCATACTGACCACCAAACACATAAGTTTGTCCTTGATATGCAATAGTTTTTTCTTGTGCTTGAATCGGCGGTGTTGACCCACAACCAGCTAGAGCAAGTACGGGTAAAACACTGATAATAATTTTTTTTAGCATAACTGAATAAATTTCCATATAAATTAAATGAGCGAAAAATATACCCTAATGAATATTAACTTTCAATAGAGTCTTTTCTTATTATTTATTATATATAAACATAACAATAAACAACCTTGAGAACCATTAATAAAATAATTTTCTCTCTGCTTTAAACTTACAGCAGTATAAAACTAACTTTTCTTAAAAATTTTATAAATAAACCGGCTTTATAAAAAGAGTAAGTTCAGTATAAACTTATACTAATTTGCTAATTAAGTAAGCTATGCTGGGCTAGGGTGATTGCGTTAATAGTCAGACAAAAATTTATTCTAAATAAGAGTTTTACACAGCTAGAGATGCCTCCAATGAGTGCTGCGGGTTAGTTATACATATTGCCGTAGATGTTTCCCTATACAGCTTATTAGATGCAACTCATATTTCGCTTTTAAAAATCACCAAAGTTATAATTTATCGTAACCCCTTTTTTCTAAGTTAATTATAATTCGTTAGTAGCTGCGCTTATAACCAAACCAATCATTACTACAGTATTTTTGAATGATTTTAAGCCCATCAAACTGTTATGAAGATTAAAGTATAGAAGTCGCTATTTTTCTGATTCCGAGAAACATTAAATTTACTACTACATTTTTTAAAGCATTAACCCACATTATAAAAGGTAATTAGAATAAATAATCATCAGTAAAGTAAGTTAACTACTTTAGTCTTTCATACAACCCTGAGGCTCTTGATACGCTTTTGCTCATGGCCAATTGCAGTACTTTTTTATCGGCCACCAGCTCAAAGGTGTTTTTAGCACGTGTTATTCCTGTGTACACCAGCTGCCTATTTACACCCATACTGGCGTGTTTAAGCGGCGGTAAAACCATAGCCGTATAACTAAACTCCGAGCCCTGCGATTTATGTATGGTCATTACATACACTTTATCGTGAGCAGGCAGGCGCGCAGGTGAAAACGCCCGAACCGTGTTTTGCTCATCAATAAATAACGCTTTTAACTGCCCGCTTTCATCGGGCATTAAAATACCAATATCCCCATTAAACAACTTAAGTTGATAATCGTTTTGGCTCACCATAATAGGCATACCACTGTAATGGCGCTGGTTGGGGCTTACCGATATTAACCCTTGCTGCACAAGTGCGCGTTCAATGCGGCTGTTTAAGCTATTTACGCCGTAATCACCCTCACGCACGGCGGCTAATAATTGATATTGAGAAAACGCCGCGTGAACATCTGCAACACTAGCCCCTTGTGCAATTAAATTTAAATAATGAGCGTAATGCTTAGCAGCACTGTTTATTAATTTTTCTATGGGTTTTGCAACAAAGTCATAATCTAAAATAACATCGTTAAATTGCCCTTGTGTGCTTTGTTGCTCTACGTATTTTAAAATACCGTTATGGTTAGTATTAACCGCCAGCGCAAGCTGGCCAATGCCACTTTGTGCATCAAATCGGTAGCTGTGTTGTAAAAATGCAATGCAATCGGCTAGTTTAAATTCGCTATGTCCAGGCGCCGCTAATTTAGCCTCTCCTTTAAAACATAAAGTATTGAGCTCATCACATCGTGCTTGCGAGTAATTAGGCGTTTCACCCAATGCTAACCCTTGGCATAAGTCACTCATTACACTGCCGGTATCTACCGAGGCAAGTTGGTCTTTATCGCCAAGCAATATTAAACGCGCATGCGCAGGCAGTGCTTCTATTAATTTAGCCATGAGTGATAAATCAACCATGCTGGCTTCATCAATAATAAGTACATCTAAATGCAGCGGATTGGTGCTGTTATGCTTAAATTTATTAGTAAAGGGTTTAACCCCTAGAAGCCGGTGAATGGTTTGCGCACTATCGGGAATTAAGGCCTTTATATCCTCAGGAATATTTTTAAGTTGCTCTTTTGCACCTAAAATTGATTCACTTAAACGGGCTGCCGCTTTACCTGTAGGCGCCACCAGTTTAATGCTTAAAGGTGCACTTTTATAAAGCGACTGTAAAATAGCTAATAGCTTAGTCACGGTGGTGGTTTTACCTGTCCCTGGCCCGCCCGTAATAACGCTAAAGCCTTTTGTTGCGGCAATAGCACAAGCTACTTTTTGCCAATCAATCGCAAGCGCTGAGTTATCAACAAAGTAGTCATTTAATAATTGGCTGAGTAACTGGGTATTTATATTTAAATGGCGCTCACTCATCGCAAGTAAACGTGTAGCTAAGGTGTGCTCATAATCAGCTAGGCGCGCAAAATAAAGCCGTTCGTTAAATAACTGTAAGGGTTTGGCCTCGCCCACACTGTTATGGGCACTTAAACAGCTAAGCGCATCGAGGTAGTTAAAAGCTTCGTTAAAAGGCGATGTAATATTTGGTACATTGCCCTCGGTTTTAGTAAAGTCGCTTTGGCGTAAATTAAACGGGTTTTGCCAGTCGACTTCTTTTAATGTTAAACAGCTATGCTGGCTTTGCTGTGCTAAACACAGCAATAACACTATATAAAACACGTCGTTTTGCTGGTTATCGCACAGCATTAAGGCAAGCTTTACATCTACCATTCTTATGCGTTTTTCATCTAATAAGTAGTCAAGCAGCTCCACCGTATTTAACGGTTGGGCAGGTGCTGGCGGCTCATCAAACAGGCTTTGCTGCATAGGGTAGTCACTCATAACATGGCTCCTTGGCTAAATAAGCCATCTAATAGTGTGATTTGCTCTGCGCTAAGCTTATTAAAATACACCCCTTTGCCCGCCGGCATGCCGCGTAAAAACGTATAATAAACCCCGCCTAAGTGGGTTTCTATTGCATAATCACTAATGCGTTGTTTGAGTAATCGGTGCAGCGCAACGCTATAAATTAAATACTGTAAATGATACTGATGGCTATTCATGGCTTGCTCTAGCAGGTCGCTTTCATAATCAGCGGGCGTATTGCCTAAGTAATTAGACTTATAATCTAAAATATAATACTTCCCTTGATAGCAAAAAATTAAATCTATAAATCCCTTTAACAGGCCTTTTACATGAGCAAACTCGAGTTTGCTTTGGGTAAAACCAAAATGCTTAACCAGTATTTCGTTTAATTGAGGCGCGCTTAAACTATCTAAAGGTAAATTAAATTCCATTTCGACTAGGCAATCTGTCGGGGCTAATTGGCTTAAGCTTAATCCCTCATTGTTTAAGGGGCAGGTTAACGAATCAAGCACCCATTGCTCGGTCACGTGTTGCCAGCTTTCGCTAATATGGTATTTATCCAGCGCATGTTTAACTACCTCTGCTAAATTTTGCTCTGGATTTGTAGGGTGTACTTGCGCACTGGTAAAGTCTATTTGCTCAAATATTTCATGCAAACAGCTTCCAGGCTTCGCCCCCTTGGGGAAACTGTAAGGCGATGGTATTTCATCTTGGCTGTTAGCAAATTCATCTTTTTCATGATCTTCATCGCTGCGCCCAGGCTCAATATGATCGGTGTGCTTTTTAAAGCTCAGCGCGCTAAAGCTGGTTGCTCGCCAATCTCGCTCTATGTTGGCTGTAACCGTATTAACTCTTAACGCTTGGCTTTGCTGCACTGCGCTATTAAGTGTTAATTGGCCTTGTTCGGCCAATTGCTCAGCCGTAAATTGCTGATAATGCATTTCGGTGTGAGCGTCGCAAAATTCATTTAAGTGGGTGCGCCACGTTTGGCTACTTGTAAGCTCAAGCCCTGCAAATAACACATGCCCTAATGCACTACTTTGTATAGCCAAACGGCTACTTTGCCCTTGCCCTATGTTATACACCCCAAGTGCACAAAAATGTACCGCGCGGGTAAGGGCAACATAAAGTAAGCGTAAGTCTTCAGCTAGGCGTTCTTGCTCGGCTTGTGCTAAGGCGTCTTCGTTTTTACTTAAATCGTAAACTAGCTGGCCGTTTTGGTGATAAAGCGCTTCTTTAGTTTCGCGATAGCCACTGGCAAAAGGCATAAATACCAGCGGATACTCGAGCCCTTTTGAGGCATGCATAGTCACAATTTTAACTAAGTTGGCGTCACTCTCTAGGCGTACTTGCACGGTTTCGCCATCTTGCTGGCTAACCTTTTGTGCAAACCAACGCAGCAAGCGCAAAGTGCCTTCTAGCTCTATTTGCTTTTGCTGCAGTATTTCACCTAAGTGTCTAAAGTCGGTTAACCAGCGCTCAACGTTATAGCCAAGTCCTTGCCACTTAGCGCTCAGCTGATTATGGCTTAACAAACGCTCAAGCATCGCCATTGCGCCTTGCTTGTTCCAAATATGGCTAAGTTGAGCAAAAAAGTTTAAGTGCTCTTGCCATTTATTTTCATCATCAGCAAGGGCGTAAATTTCGTTGTAGCTTAAACAAAATAACGGCCCAGCTAATACGCCGCGCAGTAATGACTCGTTATATTGCCCATGCAATGCCGTTAAAAAGTTAAGTAAATGGTGGCTAAGCTCTTGGCTAAAAACACTGTCGCGCGATAAATACACGCTAGCAATATTGGCATTGCTCAGTGCTTTTTTCATTATTTGCGCTTCTACACGGTCGCGCACCAATATACAAATATCGGCAGCGGTCACCTTATGCTTACCAATGCACGCTCGCCCTTGCTCGGCTTGCTCAAGCAATGTCACTATTTTATTGGCAAAATAGCTGGCCAAATGCCCTTGCCCAACGCCTTTGCTGGTGGGTTTGTTTTTTTCATCTGCAGCTTCATCTACAAATACATTAAATTCAAACGCGGTGGCAGGTTTGCCATCTATTGTAAATGTTTCATCGGCTTTTTTGCCTTTTGCTGCTACTGCGTTAAACGGTATGGCATCGTTATAAATAAAGCTATTGGCATGTTTAGAAAACAAACTGTTCACACTGCTTACTATATCGGTGCTTGAGCGAAAATTGGTACCTAAAGTAAATTGCTGCTCAGGCTCTACCGACTCTTTTGCGCCAATATAGGTAAAAATATCAGCGCCCCTAAAGCCATAAATAGCCTGTTTTGGGTCGCCTATCATGGCAAGCGTCGTTTTTTCTTGGCCGTATATTTTGCTAAAAATTCCGTACTGAATCGGATCGGTATCTTGAAACTCATCAATCATGGCAACAGGAAATAGCTGCGCTATTTTTTGCGATAAAGCCTCGCCCTGCTCGGCATTTAAAGCACTGTGTAAATTAGTCAGTAAATCATCTGGGGTGATCACACTTTGCTCTTGCTTGCGTTTTACAATTGCCTGTTTAACCCACCGAGCTGCGGTTTGTACAACAGCAATTTTAAGACCCTGATTAATTTTAGTATTAAGTGCACTGAGCTCATCAAACAGGCTAAGCAGAGGGTGGCTAAATAATGGCTGATTTTTTTTATAATTACTGGCATCACTTAGGTTTTCGCTGCTCCACACCTCAAACGAGTATTTATTGGTGCCAAATTCAAAAAATAACTCATCACCTAAACAAAATCCTTCAAGGGCCGTTAAACTACCTTTTCGCCCAGGTGTTTTAGAGCCACTTAAACCCGAGCCCTTTATTGCAGCTATAAACTCTTGCTCCAGCACTGCTTTTTTGAAAGCGGGTACTTTAGCAATGTACTCATCCCGAGCTTTAAATACGTCATCTAAGTTTATTTGCGGCACTATATTCGCATTGGCTTTATTTAGCACACTACTAACTTGGCTAAATAGCGATTCAGGGGCTGCAAACACCTCTAAAATAGCATCAGTGCGTTCTTTATTAAGTGGGTATACAAAGGCGCGCCAAAAATCCTTAATTGTGTCGAGCAGTATATCACGCTCATCTAAAATAAATTCAAGATTAAAAGCAACGCCCGATTCAAACGCATGCTGCTTTAACATGCGTTGGCAAAAACCATGAATGGTAAATATAGCGGCTTCGTCCATAGATTTAGCGGCGGCATCGAGTAAATCAAAGGCGCGGTGTTTATCATCTACTGCGGCTATTACACCTTCTATTAATTCATCATTTGGGTTTTGGCCAAGTAATGCATCGCGCGCAGCAATAATACGGCTGCGTACGCGGTCTTTAATTTCTTGCGTAGCGGCATCGGTAAAGGTAACCACAAGTATTTGCTCAACGCTTAACGGGGTGTTTATCTCCCCTGGTATTTGCAAGCCTAATAAATAACGTAAATAAAGCCCGGTAATGGTGTAGGTTTTACCCGTACCCGCACTGGCTTCTATTAAACTTTGCCCTTTTAACGGCATTGTTAGCGGATTAAGCGCTTGCATGGTCACTCTCCTTTGCATGTGCATGTAATGGGGAGAGTAATTTTTCGCTCCACTTAATAAACTCTTCTTGGCAGTCATTGAGCGATTGCACCGTTAAACGAATATACGGGTTTTCGCCCTCGCCGCGCCCTATGTATTGTGGGTTAAACTTGCTAATGGCTTTGCCAATATCGCCACCACTTTTAACGTATTCATAGCCACTTACCGGATAAAATGCCACAGGCTCTTTGCGCAAGGCTTGGTATAGTGAAAACCAATCACTGAGCAAGGCATCAGCCTCATTTTTACTCAGCGGTGCAAAGCTAATTTGCTTATCGAGCCCCAGTAAAAGGGTTTCAACATTTTGCTCCATACTTTGTGCAACAAGGTGATATATAAAGCCCTTAATTAAATCTTTGGCCTTTATACTGGCACTTCGGTAAAACACTTGTTTTTGAAGGTAAATATGATTAAGCCAGCCCTCAATGGTGGTGTTCTCTATGCGTAAAGACACCTCAAGCGGGTCGGTTTTGCCGCTTTTAATATGCTCTTTTACTTGCCCGGCTAGTGCATCTACTCGGTGCGCCATGCTCTCATACACTAAATTGCCCACATTGGCTTGTGGCAGCTCCCCCCGTTGCAATATTTGCTCTGTACTTAAAGGTTGCTCATTAATGTTAGCTTGCAGTATTTCGTCTAAATAAAAGTAGCGGCGCAGCGCATCTAGGCTAAAAGGCTCTTCATCTTTTGCTACTTCGTTAAATTCAGGAAGGCGTAAACCTAATGTTTGCTGGTAAAAGCTCTCTTGGGCGTTGCACACACTGCGAATAAATACATCAAGCTCTAATTGCGCGGGCGCTGTTACATCAATGGCTGTTAGCGGCTGCGCGTCTATGCGCTCGCTTGGCAGCCAAATAGGATTAAAACTGTGATTACTCAGTTTTTCATCAGCTGCTGTGTAATACGCACGATTAAAAGGCTGTAAGTGCTGTTGATTAATTAAACACTCAGGCAGCGTTTTTTCGCTTTCATTTGCTAACGTAAAGCTGCGGCCTATGTACTCTAAAAGCTCGCTTACTAAGGTCGATGGCATACGCGGTTGATTGTCAAAACACGAGCGGCCAATGTAACTTATGTATAAATTTTCGCGGGCACTCAGGAGGGCTTCTAAAAATAAGTAACGATCATCTAATTTACGTGAACGGTCACCTTTTTGTTTTTTAGAATACGGCACTAAGTCAAACCCTATTGGCTGCACCGTACGTGGGTAATCGGCATCGTTTAAGCCAAGCATACACACCACTTTAAACGGCACGGCGCGCATAGGCATTAGTGTACAAAAGTTAACTTGCCCCACTAAAAAGCGCTGCCCTACCCCTTTTTCTTGAATGCCTTGTTTTATCAGGTAGCTTACAATTCGTTGCGATACATGTTTATCGTAATCACCATTATCGTGGTGCTTTTTAAGCTCCTCTAAAACATTTTGCAGTACCAGTAAATCCCAGCTGTCTTCGCCTTCATTGAAATAAATAGCATTTATTAGCTCAGATAAAATATCCGCTTTATTGCTAAGGGTATCATCAGGGGTTAGCTCATCTTTAAAGCGCTGCAGTACATCAATAAAATGCACCAATTTATTAAGGGTATCAAGCGCCATGCCCTCTACTTCATCGGCACTATAAATGCCGTTAAACGGGCATTGCTCATCGCGCTGGGCTATGCCTAGCAGTAAACGGTTTAAACCATGCTGCCAGGTATTTAAATCTATTGCGGGTAAGTCAAAGCTGCTTTTGTGCTCAGCATTTATACCCCATTTAACCCCTACACGCTCAAGCCAATATTGAATTTGTTCGTACTCGTGCGCCTCTAGCGCAAATTTTTCGGCAATTTGTGTTACTTGCAATAAATCAAGAATATCCGAAACACCAAAACGCGAAAACGGCAAATTGGCTAAGCTGGCAAACGAGCTCAGCACCGGTTTTTCTTGCTCTATGGCTAAATCGGCCAATGCATAAGGAATAAAGCGACTGGTGTTTTGCGCGCCGCCAAATACCGCTTCAATATACGGGCTGTACGTACCTACATCAGGCATCATTACAATAATGTCTTTAGGAGTGAGCGACGGGTTTTGATTAAACAAAGTAAGTAAATAGTCGTGTAAGCGCTCAACTTCTCTAAGCGGTGTGTGGCAATCGCTTAAAGTAATGCTGGTGTCGCTGTCGCTAATGGGCAATTTGCCCTCATCATTTATAAACCACTGCTTGTTATCGGTAAGTGACTCACCTTTAAATGCCAGTTGGTAAATCTCGCTTTGAATTTGGCCCAGTAAGCTATCGTCAAACGCATCTATAAAGCCATCAATCCAACGCGCATCAAGTTGTACGAGTTGCTCAAAATAGTCGCGCCCTAGTTTTCCCCATGACGATAAAAGCGGGTTACCTATAAAGTAGTATTCTTCATCAGGGTTAGTTTGTTTTTTTTGCTGCGCTTCTAAAAGCGGCATTTTGGCGTATTTGGCATTTATTTTGGCTGCTGTTTTTTCATCAACCACATCGCCCCAATAATGCTCGCTAGGATTAAAAAAGAATAAAAACACCTCTGTTTTTTTGCTCAAGGCTTCAAACACCTCAAGCTGCGAGCTCGCAATCGCCGATATACCAAATAAACTAATGCGCTTAGGTAGTAAGCTATTATCCATATTCTCAAGGGCGGCGAGTAACTGCCCTTGCATATTGGCACGATGAAATTGGCTTTGCCCAAGCGCTTTACTGTGCGCCACCAGCTTTCGCCATAAATCGCTTTGCCACGGGGCAATGCTTACATCAACATCGTCAAGTTCGTCTTGTCCGCTATCCCAAGTGGCAATCCAATGCGGGCGGTACATTAAATATTGGTCGTACACATCGGCAATTTTTTCACACAGGGCAAAGGTTTTTTGCCCGTCTAGATCGCCATCTAAATAGGTTTTTAAGGGCAAATAAAGCGGTTCATCAATACAGCTGGGCAGTATTGCAAATAATTTCCAAGCAAGGTTAGGCTTATTAAATGCCGACTCTTTAGGTACATTGGGCAGTAACTGCTGATATAACTGCCATATAAAGCTCGATGGCAGCGGAAAATCAACCTGCGCGGCTAACCCTAAGTTTTCGCTTAAACCAATTTTTAGCCACTGCGACATACCCGGCGACTGCACTAATACCACTTCTTTATCGAATGGGCTTTGCAGCGGGTTTACTTTTAACAGCTGATTAAACTGAGCCTGCAGCGCTTCCATACGGTTTGATTGAATAATATTGAGCATACAACTGGAGTCCTTACTTGAAGTAAAACCAGTTTAAGATATTTTCATTTATAGGGGTAGCGCAATCAGCAAATTGGCACTAATAAATCAGCGGGTTAGCAGGGAGTTTAAGCGCACAGCGTTAATTTTAATCACTGTGCGTTTTATTGCTCAGGTCATTTTATTTATAAGGGCTAATGCTTGATAAGCTAAATGCGCTTTGCATAATCACTTTACCATCTATTCCTTTAAGCTTAAGTGAGATGGCCGGATCTGCTTGTTGCCAATCTATGCTTAAATCGCCGTAATTTACATTATGGGTGTAATCACCTACACGGTGTTTATTTGGGCTTACGTCTTTCCACTTTTCAGTGAGGCCTGAGCTGGTCATTTCTATTAAAGGGTAATCAAGGTTTTGTTGATACTTTGATATTTCGCCCCAGTGCGTATCGCCACTGATGATAATAACCCCATTCACTTGATGTTTTTTAATTAACGCAAATAAACGGTTACGATCCTCTGGGAAATTAGCCCACGACTCCCACCCTGTAAAATCGGGTAATAACTGCAAGCTTGAGGCAATTAGCTTTATAGCCGCAGGCTTTTTAAGCTCTTGCTCAAGCCATTGCCACTGCGCCTCACCTAGCATAGAAGCGCCTTTCACCTCTGTTGGGCTATACGGGCCTTGGTTATTAAGCTTACGCTTTGTGTAATATTCAAGCTCGCTTACGTGGTTAAGCGCATCACGGTTCCAGCGTAAATCGGGCATTATTACGTGTACGGTTTGCTCATCCTCACCATAAATATACGACGTGTAAATGCCGTCCGTGCGGGTGCGCCTAGGAGAGCTTTTAGGCTCGCCCCAAAAATCGAGCATAATTTGGCGAGATTGCTCTTTATGTGGGTAGTCTTTACCAATATCGTTTTGACCAAAGTCGTGATCGTCCCACATCGCTATGATTGGCGTATTCGCTTTTAGTGTTTTAAAGCCTGGTTTTGCACCTAATTTTTGGTATTTATTGGCAAGTACCGTCATATCGTTGGTGTCGCCGTAAATATTGTCACCTAAAAATATAAATAAATCGCCCTGCTCTTTATTAATGGTGTCAAATATTGGGATGTCTTTATCTTGATGCCCACACGAGCCAAATAAAATTTTTGAAGGGGCTGCCATAGTATTTGCGCTAAACGCTAACCCTAATGCTAATACGGCGTGTGTAATAGGTTTTACTAACTGCTTCATTTTAAAATCTCACTTATTGGCGGTGCCATGTTTGAATTTAGGTGTTTTGGGTTTATACCAAATGCGCTTAAAACAGTGGCTGCAACCTGCGACTGTTTAAGCTCATTTTGTGTTGTAATTAAACCGTGCCCTTTTATTGCAGGGCCAATGGCAGCAAGCCAAATATGCTCAGAGCCGACAATGCCCTCAGGAAATTTATTACCCGCTAAATGCAGCTCGGCCAACGCACGTTTAGAGCTATGATGCTGCCAGTCACTTGCACTGCTTCCGCGGCCGTGGTCGGTGGTAACAATAAGCGTTGTGTTGTTTTTATAGCCCGGTGTAGTTTGAATTGTGCTCCATAAGTCTTTTATAAACGCATCGCTTTGCCTTGCAGATTTTAAATACTGGTCGTAATGGCCATCGTGCGCAAAGTCATCGGTTTCACCTAAGCTAATAACTAATAAGCGCGGCGTTTTTGCCAGCATATACCCTTTGGAAAATCGGTAAGTAAAACTGTCCAAGCGTACGTTTCCCCATGGGCTTGGAATTTCATTTTGCAACGCGTTTAAAAGCTTAGCATCAGCAAATAAATCGTTTTCTATGGGCATAAAACCCGCATTCACATACACGTTACTACGCTGAGTATTCACAATGTAAGGAAATACATCCCAGCTCCCAAACAAAGCGGTTTTACCTTTAAAGTCTGCACGCTCATCTAGGCGCTCTAAAATGGTTTTATTGGCGTTTAATACTTTATTGTTACTATTAATTTTTTCATCTACTTCACCGGTGAGAATTTCGTTATACCCAGGGTATGAAAAATACCAAGGGTTGCTCACCGACATATTAGAGCCCTTTGCTCTATCACCTACAATTACGCCCTTTTTAGCCACATGCTGAGTTAAAAATGGCATGAGTAATTGCTGGCGCTTACTGGCGGTAGGCGCCCAAAATTGCTTATTTAATTGCGTTGGGTTTTTAACAAAATCGGCATTATTAATGAGGTTTTTATCTGCGCCGCTAAACACCTCTTGCCAGCGCACACCATCAAGGGTCACTAGCACTACATTTTGCGCTGCGCTCGCGGTATTGCTGATTAATACAATGATGCTAAATACCGTGGCTTTTATAATTGAGTTCATAACTACTGTGTACCTAATTACTGTGTACCTTTAACAAAAAGCCCATCAAAGATGGGCTTTTAATTATTTACTGTACATTATGGCTATTAAAACGTAGCCGATAACGTCAGTGCTGCTGTACGTGGCGCACCAATAAAGTAAGTGCTGCCATTACCCGTACCACCCGCTAAATAGCTTTTATCGGTAACGTTATAAACAACAAAGGCAACATCAATAGCTTTAAATGGTCCTGCGTTTATATCGGTTGCGTAACCTGCGTTTAAATCAACCACGGTATAGCCATCAACTTCGCCACGCTCACCGGTGTATTTAGCCGATAAACCAAAGCGGAAATCACCGCTAAAGTAATCGGTCGATAGCACAAATAAGTCATCTACTGAGTCTATTACTTTTTCACCGGCTTCAAACCCGGGTGCATCGCCTTTGTACTCTGAGTCATTATTCGTGTACGAGCTATATACACTCCATTGTGGGCTTAGCATGTAACTTGCCGACAGCTCTAAACCTTGCGATTCAATACCCCCTACATTTAAGTAAGAGCCATTTGTACCTATGGTGTAATCAATACCGCCAGTGTCACTACCTGGGGCAATAAACGTAATACGGTTATCAAATTCAATTGAATACGCTGTTGCGGTCAGGTTTAACGCGTTATTTTGATAACGTACACCTAAATCGATGTTTTCAGCGGTTTCAGCTTCAATGGCTGATAAATCAGAGCTGTCGCGCTCAAGTACACCGTCTTTTATGGCTGCAAAGTTTTCGCTATAGCTGGTAAATAGCTCGGTTGAGTTATTTAGCTGATACAAAATACCACCACTAAATAACACATCAGAGTCACTATTAACTTTAGCGGTTGTGGCATTTTGATAATGGTCGTACTTTTCAATATCAACAAGGTACTTTTTAACACCTACGTTAAGCGTGAAATCGCCAAGAGCCATTGAATCCTGCGCGTACCATTTGAGGGTGTCGGTCTCAAAAGTGTTTTTATACTGGGTCCAGTATGGCGTGCTATCAAAGTGGTGGTAAATGCTGGCATTAATTACTTTGTGCCAATCGCGAGACTCGTCACGGTCGCTTTGCTCATACCAAAAACCGGCTTCTATGTCGTGCATGCCAAACGTAGCTTGGTAGTTGGCAGTAACCCCTAAGCGGTCTTTTTTGTAATGCGTATGACGATACGACATTACAGGTATTGCCGTATCATCGTAACATGCTGGGTTTAAACCAGGGCCCGACTCCCACGGCCAGCTTAAACTTGCCGTACAACCTTCGTTTGGTGCCAGTGCGTTACCTGCGCTATCTACAAAACCGTAAGAGCCTGCGTTAGTGCCGCCCTCTGTAGTTGGGTTGCCGTTTTCATCTACTGGAGTTGTTAAATACGGTGGGATCCAATCGCCACGGCCCGAGTTTTTATGATAATAAGGGCTCACTGTAATAAGCGATGTTGACGAAAGTGCATACTCAAACTTTAAATACGCTAACGTATTTTCACGCAGTGTACCCCAGCCCTCAGCAAACATTTGGTCGTAATGTGGAACGCCTGTCCAGTTCCACGTTAGCTGATCCCACTCTGGCGTTTGTTCAAATTGCGCAAGACTTACACTGTTGTAGTTAGTCTCGCTTACATCATCGTAAGATAAACGCCCTGTAATTGTTAAATCAGCAAGCGTTGTTACAAATTTAAGCTCTGCGTGTTGGTTATCTTTTCCGCCATTGCTACCCGAGCCAATCCAGCGGCTAGTATCAGTTTGCGAGTAACTTACATACGCTTGTGTATTATCAAATAAAGTACCCGTTTCGTGCTTAACGTAAAAGCGGGTCGCATCGTGGCTACCCGAGGTGTAAGCAAAAGTGGTGCTGCTATCAAGACTTGGCGCTTTACTTACAAAGTTAAATGTACCGCCTAATGCCTCAAGCGATGCCGATCTAATGTCTGAGGTGCCTTGGCCTACTTCTACAGTGGCTAAATTTTCAGTGTCTAGGTAACGGTTTGCTTTAGCGCCACCACCATAGTTTGAGCCACCGTTAGGAATACCATCAACGGTCATCCCTAATTGCTGTTGGTTTGAGTCAATACTAAAACCACGCATAGTAATTGTGGTAGACCAGTCATCGCCACCAAATGCATCGCCTTCGTTTATGCTAATGCCAGGTAAGTTATCGATAACCGATAACACACTCGAAACCGTTGTTTGTTGATCAAGCATTGCAGGCTCAATCACATTATTTGCGTAACTGGTTGGTTTTGCAGTAACGGTTATTTCTTCTATTTCGTTGTCATTTGCATAAGCTGATGTTGATACAGCCATAGCAATTGCCATGCTCAAAATCGATTTATTAGTTAAAGCGTACATTGTGATCCCGTTTGGTTTTAATTATCTAAAGTAATTATGAAAGCGGGCACAGTATGATTTCGAATTATGACAACAAAAATTAAGTTTATTTACAGGGGTGTTAAAAAAATGTGGGGTTTTTATGGCTTTGTTATGTCATTTGTAAGTCAGCCTAAGCACAAAAACCTAGGCTGATTTATATATAAATACTAATTCATTAGAATAGTTTAGCTAACATCTCGTCACTATAAGCAACAAGCTCTTCATTATTAGCCACTTTACTAATGTAATCTGGATTAGCAATAAATGGACGACCAATCGCAATTAAATCAAACTGGTCATTGTTTATTGCTTGTTTTGCATCATCAAAACTATAGCTACCTACCCCTACAAGGCTGGTTTTAGTGTTAGCGCGCAAATACTGCGAGGTTGTTTTACCTTCTAAAGAGTCAAATTGAGTGCTGTCATCAAAAATACCGCCATGAATGTAAGCCAGTTTTTTGTCATCTAGCTGCGCTAATAAATAATCAAATACCGCTTTATCACGCTTATCTTCTTCCATATTAAAATAAGCACCTGGCGATAACCTAATTGCCGTACGCTCATTACCTACAGCATTAATAACCGCATCGGTCACTTCTATTGCAAAACGCGCCATATTTTCAGGTGTTTGGCCATATTCATCTGTGCGCTCATTTGCAGCGTAATGTAAAAACTGATCAATTAAATAACCATTTGCGCCATGAATTTCTACACCATCAAAACCTGCTTCAATGGCGTTTTCGGCCGCTTTAGCAAAGTCGGCTATCAATGAATTAATATCCTCTTTAGTGGCCGCTTTTGGCGTAATGTATGTCAGCTCACGCATACGTGGTACAGAGCCTTCAACACCAATTGCCGATGGCGCTAATACTTCGCCGTCAAAAAAGTGAGGGTGAGCAACACGGCCAACATGCCAAAGCTGTGCAAACATTTTACCGCCGTTTGCGTGTACGGCGTCGGTTACTTTTTTCCAGCCTTGAATTTGCTCGCTGGTAAATAACCCCGGTGTATTTGGGTAGCCTTGTGCATCTGGGCGAATAATAGTGGCTTCGCTAATAATTAAGCCAGCATCGGCACGGCGCGCATAATATTCGACCATATCTTGCGTAGGTACTAAATTATCATCAGCCATACAACGGGTTAAAGGCGCCATAAAAACGCGATTTTTAAGTTCAAGTGAGTCGTTTAATGTATACGGGGCCAGTAAATCTGTGGTCATTGTTAAATCCTTCATTAAGAGTATGCATATGAGATGCGGCCTTTTTAACAACATTCAAGGGCAATTTTGAATGCTCGCTCAAAATATACTTAGGGAGTACCAAAACAGATCTGAATTACAAAATTAAATAACCTGAACTCTGGTTAAAAGATTTACTAACATATTTTATCATGATGATAGTTAAGCTTATTTTCTCTAGCCAGAGATTTTCAGTAAATTCAACGCAGTTAGCGCTTAAAATAGCTGCTAGAGATAGATTTATTATCCAGAGTTCAGGTTAAATAATAATTTTTCAACACACTGTCACATAACTCGATATACTTGTAACAGTAAAATTCAAATTTGAAGCAATAAAGAGTGAGCCAATTATGACAACTGCAAATGCGACTGAAGAACAAACCGTAATTTTAGGGCTAGGGGCAAAAAAACGACTCGCTTTTATGTTTGAAACCGTACAACAGTACAAACAAGTATGGATTTTAAACGACGATGATGGCTGCGTAATGCTTGCCAACGAAGATGACGACTGTGTACCAGTGTGGCCAACCCGCGATTTTGCACAAGCTTGGGCCACGGGCGAATGGGAAGGCTGTACCCCAAAAGCCATTCCGACTAAAGATTGGTTTAGCCGCTGGACACCCGGCCTTGAAGAAGACGACCTACTTATTGCGGTGTTCCCTACCGAAGAGGACGACGGCACGGTGCTTTTTCCTGATGAATTTGAAAGCCAGT
Organism: Pseudoalteromonas atlantica; assembly: GCA_007988745.1. Taxonomy (GTDB): domain Bacteria; phylum Pseudomonadota; class Gammaproteobacteria; order Enterobacterales; family Alteromonadaceae; genus Pseudoalteromonas; species Pseudoalteromonas atlantica. The sequence continues at coordinate 13,432 of BJUT01000017.1, read as the reverse complement.
TAAAAATTCCTAAAAAAAGAAAATACTAAGTAGCCAGCATCACGTTATTTAGTTTATAAACGCGGCCTAAAATAGCCGCGTTTTTTATATCTGCTTTCTAAAATTTAAATAAGCCTCGGTTATAGCCTTGGCATCTTCTATTTGTGGGTAGTGCCCAAGTTCAACAAACCCTTGTACGCGCGCATTAGGTATTGTTTTTTTATAGTGCTCAAGCATGTGTTTACCCGATATTGGGTCTTGCTCACCTGTAATAAACGTAAGCGGTATATCGCTATGAATCATTGCCCCAACCCAGCGCTGCTCGTTTTGTTTTCGCTGTGTAATATATTTAATTAGCTTGGGCATCACACGTAAACCCTTGTTGTAAATTAACAACGCCCAAAGGGTATCAATTACCATAGGGGCTGGTGGCGTGTTTTTACCAAAAATAGTGATTAAATTTTTAGCAAACTTTTGTTTGCTCATTAGCTTAGGTACTAGCCAACCAAGTTTTGAAAGTAGCAGCTTTTGGATAAATAAAGGTTTATGTATGTGTGGAAATAACCCGCCATTTAAAAAGCATACACTGTGTATGCGTATGTCGCTTTGAGCAGCAACTTGCCTTGCTAATAGCTCTTGAGCCACGGTATCACCATAATCATGGGCTAATAGGTGTACATTGGTAATATCTAAACGCTTTAAAAATTGCGTGTATGAATCAGCTTGCTCTGTAATGTTATAAGCCGCATTTATTGGCTTATCCGAAAGGCCAAACCCCAGCATATCAAGTGTAATTAAAAAGTAGTGTTTTTTGAGCTCATCCCACATACCTTCCCAGTCCCAGCTTGCACTAGGAAAGCCGTGTATCAAAAGGAGCGCGGGGTTATTAGCATCCCCCGCTGTTTGAGTAAAAATTTGCTGGGCATTTATATCAATAAACTGCCCGCTTGATTGCCACTGCGAAAGCGTATACATAGGCTGCTACCCATTAACTTTTATTATTGTAATGGTTAGTTTTATCATATGGAGCTTTAATAAAAAGCCGATATTGAACGTAAATATCGGCTTTTGGGTAAAATTTAGTTTTTAAGCTTTAAGTGTTATCGCGCCATAAGTATTGGCAAGGTGGTGTTTGCTAGCATGTAGTTAGTCATACCACCAAAAATTTGCTCATGGATTCGCCTGTGAGTAAATGCGCCCATCACCACTAAATCAGCATTATGCATTTGCGCTACCGACATAAACGCTTTAGCAGTCGATTGCCTGCCATTATTAAATGTTACAAATTCACTTTTAATATCGTGCTGGGCTAAATATTTAACTACTTCATGGCCGTTTGGCATTTTATCGGCGCTACTTGCGCTGGTGCAAATAACAACCTTTTTAGCTTGTTTTAAAAGCGGTAAACTGTAAGTGAGCGCGCGCGATACCTCGGTACTGGCGTTCCAACCAATCACCACTGTTTTTATATCAAAGTGGGTCATTTGCCGTGGTACCAGTAATATAGGTTTACCACTTCGCATTACCGATGCCTCAAAGGTCGAGGTTGATTTACCACTTTTAGACTGCGGAATAATAATTAAATCAGCAACTTTGCCTTGCTCTGCAATTATTTCGCTGCGCACACCTATATTAATATGCCATGAAGCGCTTGGGTGCGTGGGATGCTCTGCGCTGTCATCAGTGTATTTAACTTGCTGCTGGGCACATAAACTAACAAATTCGGTTTTTAAATTTGCCGATTCGGTTGTTGCAAAGCGCCCTGCTACAGAGTCTAACTCTTTTACCAATTTAGTTGGTAAGCCAAGCTGCCCTGTTGGCAAAAAGCGTTTTGGGTCTAAGTGCGTGTGATAAACATCAAGGTGCGCATTAAAATACTTAGCAACGGCTAAGCCTCCTTTTAAGCGCTCTGTTACATGCCCACTTGTAGAAAGCGGCATTAAAATAAGCTTAGGTGAAATCATAATTATATCCTTCTTAAGCCAGTGCCTTTTAGAGCGAATGTAAACCGTGCTAAGCGCTGCTTGTTTTGCTTAGCACGGCGGCGTTTACAGCTGCGTAAAGCTTGCCACTTCTTGTAGGTAACCGCTTGGTAAATCTAATACCATAAAGTGCGATAAAGTAAGTAAGAATGCTAACGCACACACTGTCAGTGTTAATGTTCTAGCAATTGATATACGTGCTTTTACAAGTAAAAATATTATGAAAAACAACGCTATCGAAATCACATAGCCCAGTAAAAAACACCCAGCTAATAAGCCACACAGCCAAAATACATAATGCCAAAGGCCAGTCACGCTTGAGTCGTTTACATAGCCCGCAGAGACCTCATTATCGTAATTTACAGCATCGTCTACTTTATTAAGTAGCAGCTTGATCAGCACAACAGCAGAGAGTATTAACATGAACGAGCAAACCACGGCAGGAAATACTCCTCCTAAAAATGTGCGTTGGAACGAGTCATACAAACCGTATGCAAACACTAAACAAACAAAGCCAGAAAACGCGATTTGTGGTTTAAGGTTAGTTGGTTTTACCTCAGCATTAGCCGTGTTTTTATTGGCTTTTTCTTTTTTAGCAGCCTTAATAGAGTGGCGTGCTGCAAAGAAAATAGAAAGCGCGGTTAATGCACCAATAATAATCACGCCCGGTTTTAATAAAAACTCTATGCCGTCAAACTGAATAGCTTGATAAAGGTAAGTTTCCATGCCGCTTGCCAGTACAAAACCAATTAAAAATGCCGGTCGTGGCCATCCAAAGCGCTTCATTAATATGCCTAAAATACCAATGCCAATAAGTGCGACTAAATCACCTAAATCACGGGTTGCCTGAAACGCCGCAAAAAAGATCACCATAACCATAAATGGTGCCATGAGCGTGTAAGGAATAGTTGTTACTTTTGCTACCCATTTAGAAATTAGTAAACACGCGCCCGCGCCAATTACATTAGCAAGTGCCAGTGACCATACAATGGTGTAAGTAACATCAAGGTCAGTGGTGATCATCGCAGGGCCTGGCTCTAAGCCAATTAAAACCATACCACCTAAAAATACAGCCATGCTGCCAGAGCCTGGAATACCAAATAATAAGGTCGGAATTAAGCCACCGCCTTCTTTGGCATTATTTGATGACTCAGGGGCAATAACACCGCGTATGTCGCCTTTACCAAAGTTTTCGGTGTCTTTAGAGGTTTGCACCGCATGACCATAAGAGATCCAATCAACTACGCTGCCACCTAGGCCAGGTAGTGCGCCAACAACACAGCCAATAGCAGCACAGCGCGTGGCTAGCCATTTATTTTTAACAACATCTTTTACGCCTTCAAACCATCCACTACCCAGCTCGGAAGCTTCTGAAATAGAGCGGTTTTGACGCAGTAAATCGATAATCTCAGGTAATGCAAATATACCTAAACCAACAACCACTAACGGAATCCCATCCATAAGGTAACCGTTATCAAATACCATGCGGTATTCACCGGTTGCAGGAGCACCGCCAAGTGAGCCTAAACATAAACCTAAGCCACATGCGCTTAAGCCTTTTACTAGGCTATTACCGGCCAATACACCCACCATGCTTAAACCTAGTAAAGTAAGCATAAATAATTCGGCCGAGCCAAACGCTAAAATAACGGGGCGGGCAATCAGTACAAACAGCGTTAAAATAATCGCGCCAAAAAGGCCACCAAATAATGACGAAGCAAACGCTGCTGAAAGCGCACGCGCTGCTTGACCCTTTTTAGACAGTGGGAAGCCGTCAAGCACTGTGGCTTGTGAGCCACTGGAGCCTGGAATACCCATTAATACAGAGGTGAAGGTGTCAGAGGTTGGAATAACCGCCACTAGGCCAATAAGCATAGCAAGCGCTGAAATTGGGTCCATACCATATAAAAATGGCAGTAATAACGATAAACCCGCTATGCCGCCTAAACCCGGAAAAATACCAATCAGCAAGCCTAAAAAAACGCCGCCGCATAAATACATTAAGTGTGTGGGGGTAAGAATAGTTTGTAGCGCAATTAAAAATGCATCTAACATACTGCTCTCCTTAGATTAAAAAAGTGGCTCACTAAATGCGAGCCACTGTGTGTACAACAAATCAACATGGCTTTTTAAAAACGCGCGTTGTAGTTTTCGGTTAGGTAATTTCTTACCCATTGTTTGTCAGTTTCAGAAATTGTCAGTGCTGAACTCAGTGTGTTTACTGCATCTTCGTTTACAAGTTGTGGGTATTGGCCAAGTACTAATTCAGACTCTTCTTTAAAGTTGTCTTGATCAATGACGCGCTGTGCTGCATTGCGCCACTCTGCAATAACGTCATCTGGGGTGCCTTTAGGTAAAAACAGTCCTTTTTGCGCGGCAAAACCGGCTACAAAAAAGGTTTTCCATACGTTGTATTCAACGCCTGTTGGCTTTTTACCGTGAATCATTTCGTATACTTCGCCTACGTGTGGTAAGTCAGGAAACGTTGGGTCGCGTACAATTTTGCCTTCTTTATTAAGTACGCCAAACGACATAAGCGGTATCGCTTTGCCTTCATCAACTAGCGGCTGTACTTTTTTTAAGTAGGCAGAGGTAGTTTGAAAGTCGATATCCACCTCGCCACGTTCAAACGATAAACGCGCACTGCCACGGCCTTTCATACCAAAAATGGCGTGAATGTCTAAATCAAGCATGTCGAAGGCTAATAACCCAACCAAGTCCATTGACGCGGCGCGTTGGCTACCAAATTTAAGTTTTTGACCCTGCAATTTGGCAAGCTCTGATGCGTTTTTAATACCCAGCTCTGGACGCACATATACCACCGCACCTGTCGGTGTGGCCATAATCACGTTCCAACGTTTTACTTCGTATCTAACGCGTGAATCGCCAAGTAAATAAGGGATTTGTGTAGAGGCAGAAGTACTAAATACATTTAAACCATTTGCTTTAGCGCGGCGCTCAAAGCGGTTAGCACCTTTGGTAGAGCCACCACCTGGAATGTTTTTAACCACAACCACAGGTTTACCATTTAAATGCTGAGAAAAACGTGGGCCAAAAAAACGTGCCCATGTGTCAGAGCCGCCACCTTCTTTAAAAGGCACAACCCACTCTACTCGCTCACCATCAAAGCTTACTTCGTCGTTATTGTTTGCATAAGCTGAGCTGATACAAGTGCTTGCTGCTAACACAACAAGCATTGCTTTTAGTCGATTAGGTGCAAAAGTACTTAATTTAATCTTCATAATTTGACCTCTGTTATTCGCTGCAATTATTTAAATAGGTCCTAATAACGTCATTGCATCTATTACGTAGATGAAAGTATTTCGTTAAAAGAAGTTAACATCAGCTAGACTAATAGCCGAAACTGTCATCTACCTGTCATCGATGCCAAACTATCCATTAATTTAAAATTATTTATAAGGCATTGTTTTTAAATAAAAATAAACTTTGTCTTATTTATTTAAAGCATAAAAAAAGCGATAACAGACAATCTGCTATCGCATTTTCGGTTGGTTTACTAAGGCTTAACACCAATTCGCTTAATTAAGTGAGCTATTTTGCCCATTGGTATAAGTTAAGCTATTTTGCTTTCATCCCATACTTTTGCAGGTATGTGTACTTCACCTTTAAATAACATTCTGGCTGTGCGCATTAGCCCCGCCGATTTTATATCTAGCGTGTCGTTTTCAAAGCGCCCCTCAAGTAGTAAATCTATTTTACCGCTGGGGTGTTCAACTACTATATTTTGCTGCTCTGAGCTTTGTGGGGTAATTAAGTCGTACGCCACACTGCCTGGCAACATGCAACTAACACTCACGCAAATTGCCCCAGTAACAGAATGGCTGGTATGGCAATTTTGCGGCACAAAGTAGCGCGAAGTTATCGTACCGCCAAATTGCGGCACCGACAGTAAACCGACTTTAGGAATGACTTTTCCGGTTGCATCGCCAAGGCCCATTTTTAGTGACGCCTGCAGGCGAATGCTTTCTATTTTTTGCAGTAACTCTGTATTTGCATCAAGCTCTTGTTTAGTTTCAGAGCCTTTTACACCCAGTGATGGTGCAGGTATTAGTACCATTGGCATGGCAGCATCCACACAACTTACTTCTACGCCATCAAAGGTATCGCGTGCAGAGCCAGTAGGCAGTAATTCACCGGTTTTAGTGCCACACACATCAAAAAACTTAAGTAAAATAGGAGCCCCAGAGCCTGGTACGCCATCAATGGTGGCATCTCCTTCGTACTCTACAAAGCCGTTAGGCGTTTGTACCACAACTTCAATCAGGGTATTGGTATTTACATTTTTAACCCGTACCGTTGTTTCACCGTCGTTTGCAGTAACCAGTCCGTATTCAATTGCCAGAGGTGCTGCACCAGATAAAATATTGCCACACGAAGGGGTTATATCGACTTCATTTTGCTCAATAGCAACTTGCGCAAATAAGTAATCAATGTCTGCATCGGGGTCGGTTGAGCGTGAAATAATGGCCGCTTTACTGGTTAGTGAGTTTCCTCCACCAACGCCGTTTACTTGCAGCGGATCGCCTGAGCCCATTGCTGCAGTTAAAATTTCTTTGCGTTTATCCCACTCTCTCGGTAAATCGTTGGCTAAAAAATAAGTCCCGCGAGACGTTCCGCCGCGCATAATGACACAAGGTATTTTTTTTTGAATAGTCATAATAATCCAGCTTCTAAATCAATTTAAATGAGCAGTAACGGGTTAGTTATTACTTAAAATAACCACGCACTCTTGCACTTGCTCTTGCTTACTTTGCAAAGATTGAGGGGCAAAATTAGTATTACTTGTTGCACTCGCAGCCGTGGCTGTTTGTTGGCTATTTGCACGAAAGTGAATGGCTCTCGGCGTAGGTTTTAACTGAGGTGTAGCGTGTGTTGAGTTCATCGTTTCGCCCTTTCAATGCAATTAAAAACAAGTAACGTCGTTATCAAAACGTTGCCCTTTTTTTAAGAGTAAGGAGCCAAACTGTCACTAACCTGTCACGAAATAAAAATTGATTAAAAAATAACTTTTAAAAATTAAAAAACGCGCAGCATTTTCATGCTGCGCGTTAAAAGCCAATCGAAGGGGGCGTTTAAAACTTAATGGTGTAATCTACATATACACGGTGATCTGCTCTGTCTCCTTTTACACCATCAACACTGCCAGTTTCATCTGTGGTGTAATCTAAAAATAACCAACGTAGGCTTAAGCCTTTTACAGCCGCTACTTTGTAGCGTGTATCAATGGCCCAATATTTTTCATCGGCTGTGCCACCTGCTTTACCTAAGCTTGAATTTTCTGCATCGCTGCCGCTGGTGTAATAAAACTTTGTGGTTAAACCCGGTGCCACTGCTTTTAGGTCAACACCTAAGCGAGCCTGCCAAGTTGACTCATTTTGGTTTGTTAAATCGGCACCAATTAATGAGCGCGTGGGAAACGGGTTAGTCCCGTGATCGCCGCTAAAGTTATCTTCAATCCAAGCATCGTTCACTTTGGTAAATGCGGCGCCTAGTGTCCAAATATCTTTTTTCCAATTGGCATCTAGGTAATAGGCAAAACCATCGTTTTCACTTTTAGTAACGCCGGAAACCGCACCGAGTGCATCTTCATCATCTAAATCGCCACCCTCTGCGCCGGTTACAAATAAATCGCCATCGTCTTGTGAGGTAAATACGCCGCTTGAAAGGGTTAACTTACTGTGATCGAGCTTTATAGCGTAACTGCCTTTAAGCCCAAGCTTTGATAAGTAGTCATGAGAGTTTAAATACTCCGCGTCTATTTTTAGCGCGTCTTTTTTGTAGCTTGCGCCCACACCCCAAATAACACTAATTGCGCCGTTATCTGACTGGTCGGTAGAAAAATCTTCCCACTTGTCGTCGTGGCGGCGGCTCCATTTATCGTAGGCGTAACCATATACTTTGGTATTACCAAACTTGTAGTCACCAAATACACCTCTAAAAGTATTGGGAATTGCGCGGCTACCCGAGCTTTTTAACAACATGCTTTTGGTTTTTTGCCCGCCTATTTTTACATGGCCATTGTCGCCAAGTTTAACGTCGATAAAATATTGACCAAATTTAGAAAAACTATCGTCAACGCCGCCTTTTTCATCCCCTGCGGGTAAAATATTATTTTGTGCGCTGCCGGTTGAGTTGTAATTAAGTACGGTATAAGTAGAGACACCCATGCTAATTAAGTCATTAAAATAGCCCGATTGATAATTGAGCTCTATGCCTTGTGCAAACGTTGCGTCGTCGCTGGCGTCGTTATCGTAATCGCGGTCAAAGTAAATTGACCTTAGCTTAATATTAAATTCGTCTTGCTCTGTAAGCCCATTAAAAGAAGCGTACGAAGGAATAGAAACACAAGTTAATACTGCGCCTGTTACTGCAAATATTTTAGAGAACTGTTGAGCCATAGTTGTCTCCGCTACCTTGTTTAATTAAATTTATAGTTGTGTGTAGTGTGTATCAGTTTATTCATGTTGCAATTTACACGGCAAACCTGTCACAAACCTGTCACAAGATAATTACATTTTAGGCAATTGTATTTTTTGGCTATTAAATTAAAACTATAGCTTATCTTGCTATAAACGAAGGCATTTGTTTATTGTAAACGTTGCAGTAATTGTTTAGTGTCTTGCACAACTTAAAATTATATTTTTTAATTGCGACTTTGCGGGTGTGCTTAATGAGAATTTTAGCAGTTGAAGACGACGAAGTGTTAGGAGAAGCAATTTGCCAACGTTTCACCAAAATGGGCCAAGGTATAGACCTTGTAACCAGTGGTGATGTGGCTAATTCGCTGTTAAAACGCCATGAGTACGACCTTATTTTACTTGATTTAAACTTGCCCAATTTAAACGGTGAGCAAATATTAAAAAAGCTCAGGGCTCGCTCATCAAATACGCCTGTATTAATTTTAACGGCACGCGCTCAAGTAGAGCACCGTATAGAATTACTCGACTTAGGCGCAGACGATTACCTCACTAAACCCTTTGATTTTGGCGAATTAGAAGCCCGTTGCCGCGCCCTACTTAGGCGTAACCAAGGCCTAGGCAAAGACATTATAAGTTATGGCAATCTCGATTTTGACCGAAAATCATGCACGGTCACTATTGCTAAAGAACTTATTGATTTAAAACAACGAGAATTTAGGTTGCTAGAAATATTTTTAACGCATCAAGGCAAAGTGCTTAATAAAGATGAGTTACTCGATCACTTATATTCGTTTGACGACTCACCCAGCCCCAACGCCATAGAAACCTACGTAGCAAGGCTTCGTAAAAAGCTGGTAAATAGCAGTGTTGATATAAAAACACTGCGTGGTTTAGGCTATCTTTTAGCAGAGCCTAATGAGTAGCAAAACCCTCCCCTCTATTCGCCGGCAGCTGCTTACAATAACCATTGCTTTAATGGTTATAATTACACTTATAACCTATTTTATGGCTAATAATTACAGTAAAAACGCCGCCCAAATTTCATACGATAGACTACTTGCCAGTGCTGCTTTACAAATTTTTGAAAATACCCACATTGATTACCACGAAATTGTTGTTGATTTACCCAGCGCTACATTCGAAACTCTCTCGATGGCCTCAAATGACAGATTGGTGTATCAAATAACACAAAATCAAGGCGAGCACTTAACCGGTTACAATGGCTTATATCAACACATTTTACAAAAAGCCGACACCCAGTGGCAACGTGCAGAGTATGACCCGCGAGATAACCTACTGATACAATTTTGGGAAGGTGATTACAAAGGCGAAAACTACCGCTTTATTTTACTCTCAGATAAGCTTTATGAAGTGGGTGAATCGTTTGATGTAAATATTTTAATAGGCCAAACCACCCAAGCTCGCGATCAGCTCGCCTATGAAATGAATTTAAATGTAATACAAATGGTTATTTTAACGTTTGTAATAGCTATTGTGCTTATATTACTGGGAGTAAATCAAATTTTGCGCCCTATTTACAGCATAAATAAAAAAATACGTCGGCGCTCCCCCACTGATCTACGCCCTATTGATATGTCGGTTCCTAAAGAAATGGCCGATTTAATTTCAACCATTAACCATTTTATATCGCAATTAGAAGTCTCGCTTAATCATTTAAAGCGCTTTACCGGCGAAGTCGCCCATCAAATAAGAACGCCCCTAGCAGGCCTTAAAAGCCAGGCGCAAAATGCCATTGAAGAAAGCGATGAAAAAATAAGAACAGAGCAGTTAAATCGTGTTTTATATTCAACAGATTTACTCGACAGCACCGTTACGCAACTGTTCAACCAAGCCACTCTTGCGCACCGCTTTCATAGCCAGCCTTTAATAACGCTTTCGTTGCCGGAGCTGGTAAAGTCTGTGTGTAGAGATGTAGCGGTATCGGCGATTCAACGCGGCGTGATCATCACATATCAAGGTGATGATAATTTAATGATCAATGGTGATTCGTTTGCACTTAGCCAAATGCTACGCAACATTTTAGAAAACGCGATTAAATTTAGCCCGCAAAACAAAGAAGTTAATGTGTCTACCGAGCTTCACAGTACAGACAGTGGCTACATAGCCCGATTATGCGTGGCTGATCAAGGCGTAGGTGTACCCGATGCGCAAAAACAACATGTGTTTGAGCGGTTTTACAAAAGTAAAGGCGACCCACGTGCCGGCAGTGGCCTAGGCTTAAGCATTGCAAAGGAGGTAGCAGAGCATCATAACGCTGCTATTAAGCTGCTTGATAACACCCCGTCGGGGCTTATTTTTGAAATAAACTTTCCGTTAATGCTGACCGAGGACGAACATTGAAACTTTTATCGCTGATTTATATTGCCGTTGTTTTTACGTGCTTTGTAGGCTCGCCATTCGTTGCAGCAAAAACCCCTTTAGTATTTCCGGCACAAAGCGAAAATAAATCCGTGCTTAAAATATATGGCGGCGCTGACAAAATGGAAATTGCCCCTTTTTTATCGGCCTTTCAAAAAAAATACCCTTTTGTACAAATTGATTACTACGAGCTGAGTACTTTCGAAGTGTATAGCGAATTTTTAGCCGACGTTAAAAACCCGCCCGACGTGTTATTAAGTTCAGCAATGAACTTGCAGGTAAAGTTAGTTAACGATGGTTACGCACACCCTTACAGCTCTGAGCAAACAAATAAGCTTCCTGCATGGGCTAAATGGCGAAATGAAGTATTTGGCTTTACCTATGAAACAGCGGTAATTGCATTTAATAAAGAATTTTTAGGCGAAGAGGTCGCACCAAGTAGCCGCAACGAATTATTAGAGCTAATTCGTAGGCGCAGTGAGCAAATTAAAGGCCGCATTGGCATTTACGATATTACTCAAGTGGGCATAGGCTATTTGCTGTGGGCTCATGACCGCGAGCAAAGCTCAAGCTATGGCCGAATGCTTGAATCGTTTGGCTATCACAGCACGCGTGTATTTAGACGCAGCGCCGACATACTCAAGGCACTTTCAACGGGCGAGCTCACTGTTGGCTATAACATATTAAGCTCTTATGCGCGCACATGGGCGGCGCAGCACCCTAATATTATTGTGGTGCAACCTAAAGACTACACCTCGGTTATTATGCGCAGTGCCATTATTCCTAAAGATGCTAAAAATGTAATTGGCGCACAGCTGTTTATTGATTACTTAGTGTCTGTACAAGGGCAAACAGACATGGCCAACTTTACTAATTTTGAGCCAATAAATAACGAAGTAAGAATTAAGCATAAACATTTACTTGATATATCAGAAGGTCAGCTGCGCCCCGTCCCCCTTGGCATAGAAATATTAGTGATAGACGATCAGATGAAGCGCCAAATAATCATTCAGGAATGGGAAAACGCGTTATTTGAGTACCAATAAATTCGGGACTTATACCATGTCACTTACTTAAAGGAACGACTTTAAGGGCCGATTGAGATTACCCACTAAATACATGCCTATTAGCGTATAACTAAGGTTTGGGCAGCAGGCATTAAAAAACCCAGTTATTGATATTCAATAACTGGGTTCAAGAATGATGGTGGAGGAAGAGGGATTCGAACCCTCGTTAGGGATTAACCTAAACACACTTTCCAGGCGTGCGCCTTCAGCCACTCAGCCATTCCTCCACGGTGTTGCTTAGCAACAGCGCGTTATAGTATGAAATAGGTTACACAGGTGCAAGGTCTTTTTAAATTTGTGCTGTTAAGTGTCTAATAATCAATCAGCAATTTACTTTAGTTATAAAAAAACGGCTAAACCTTAGGGTTTAGCCGTTTTTTATGCATTAGGCTAATTACTTAGCCATGCTAGCTGTAAAGTCTAACATGCGATTAAGTGACTTGAGCGCGCCTTCGCGTAAGTCCATATCTACAAACACTTCTTTACCACGGGGGTCTATCAGAGCTTCTTCTATCGCTTTTAAGCCATTCATTGCCATCCACGGGCAATGTGCACAACTTTTACATGACGCGCCCTCACCCGCTGTTGGGGCTGCAAAAAACTCTTTTTCTGGGCATAGCTGCTGCATTTTGTAAAAAATACCGCGGTCTGTCGCTACAATAAACTTATCGTTATCCATTGTTTGCGCAGCTTTTATTAGTTGACTGGTTGAGCCAACCGCATCTGCCAGTGCCACTATTTCTGCAGGTGACTCTGGATGCACCAATACACCCGCGTCTGGGTGCAGGGCTTTCATATCTTTAAGCGCTTTTGTTTTAAATTCATCGTGTACGATACATGCGCCGTTCCACATGATCATATCGGCGCCAGTATTTTTTTGAATGTAGCTACCAAGGTGTTTATCTGGGCCCCAAATAATTTTTTCACCTTGCTCATCTAGGTGCTCTACAATTTCAAGCGCGCACGATGAGGTTACGATCCAATCTGCACGGGCTTTAACCGCTGTAGAGGTGTTTGCATACACTACAACTTTACGATCAGGGTGCTGATCGCAAAACGCTGAAAACTCATCAATAGGACAACCAATATCTAACGAACACGTTGCTTCTAGCGTTGGCATAACAACTGTTTTGTTTGGCGTTAAAATTTTAGCGGTTTCACCCATAAAACGTACGCCTGCAACGATGATCATGTCTGCATCGTGGCGAGCACCAAAACGTGCCATTTCTAATGAGTCGGCAACACAGCCCCCTGTTTCTTCGGCAAGTGCCTGAATTTCAGGATCTGTGTAGTAATGGGCTACCAGCACTGCATTTTTATCTTGCAGTAGTTGTTTAATACGTGCTTTATATTCGCCTTGCTCGTCTTTAGTCAACGGCGCTGGCTTAGGAGGAAAGATATAACCTTCAGGCATAATAGTTTGAGCTAGACTCATGTTCTCGACCACTTCATCTACAGTGCATTAATTACGGCAAATTATACGAGAATACACGGGCAAATAACAGCTATCTGGGCATGCTGTTTATAAATAAAAATAAGAAACTGATTTAAATAAAATAAGAGAAGAGTTGAGATTTTTTAGAAG
>BJUT01000016.1 GCA_007988745.1 Pseudoalteromonas atlantica | reverse complement strand
CTCTAGTTTAAAATTAAAAATAACCCCATACTGGCAAGCGTTGTGTAATAAATATTATGTGTTTTATAGGCAACAATAATGGCAACGATGGCTGCGCTTAAATAAGGGTTGTGCCAGTTAAGGTTGAGCCCGTCTTCATTTATAAAAATAATGGGTACCCAAATAGCGGTTAGTACAGCGGGTGCGCTAAAGCTTAAAAACTGCTGCATTTTAGGGCCCACTTTAAAACCAAGGCGTTGATGTAAAAATAAGTAACGAGTAAAAAAGGTAATACACGCCATTAATAATATAGTGAGCATCATAATGGGCTGTCCTTTTTTTGTGTAAGCCTTGCAGTAAAGTAGCCTGCACTCATTGCAAGTAGAGCAGCACAAACCAACCACAACTCAAACCCCGTGCTTTTTAAAACTGTGGCGCTAATACCCGCAACAATCACTGTAACCAGCGAGGCTAAATTTTTTATGCCCGGTACCACAAGAGCAATAAATGTAGCTGCAATAGCAAAGTCGAGCCCTAAATTTGTTAAATCAGGGAGCACACTTCCTGCAACTATGCCTATGAGTGTCCAAAGGTTCCATGCAATATAAAAACTAAAACCCGCGCTTAAAGCGTATATTAGGCGCGCTTTTGTTTTATAGGCTTTGCGGTGATGCGAAAAGGCAAACAGCTCGTCGGTTAGTACAAAACTTATTGGTAAGCGCCACCGAAATGGCTGTGAAATAACTTTATGGCGTACGGCTAAACCGTATAAAAAATGCCGAGAGCTAATAATAAATGTGGTAAATAAAATAGTCAGTAAAGGGGTGTTACCGGCCATTAGTTCAATTGCAACTAATTGTGCTGAACCCGCGAATACAAGTAATGACATTGCTTGTGTTTCAAAGGCACTAAAGCCATTTTGAATCGCTAAAGAGCCACATAATATTCCCCAAGGAACGACCGCCAGGCAAAGCGGGAGCATATCAAAAAAACCTTTTAATACTGCGCGTTTAGTTATATTCATTAATACAAGTAAGTAATAAGTTTGTGCGTTTAGTGTGCCATAAATAGTGCTTTATGTAATATCATTAATGCAGCGGTAGTAAAACTTTGGAATAATGGCTTTAGTATCAAAATAATGTGCCAGAGCCTGGCAACAAGTTGAGGATTTATATGCAAAGTATAAAAGTATGGGATGGCTTTATAAGAAGCTTTCATTGGTTATTAGTGATTAATATTGCTGTGCTTTACTTTAGCATTGACGAGGGCATGATTGAGCTTCATTTTGTGGCTGGCTTTTTCGCAATCGCATTAATAGTGACCCGTTTAGTATGGGGGCTGGTGGGCAGTAAAACGGCAAAATTAAGCGCGTTACTGCACTCGCCAATAGCAGTACTTAAAGAGTTCAAAAACCCCAGTAAAGGAGTGGGTCATTCGGCGCCAGGTAGCTACATGGTTTTGTTGTTTTTTGTACTTATTATAGTGCAGTTAGTGACTGGGCTAATGAGCAGTGATGGCATTTTGACTGATGGGCCTTTGGTTGAGTATGTGTCGAGCTCAACGGTTGATTTTGCAAATTGGCTGCACCGCCTTAATTTCGATATTTTATTTTATGCCATTTGCCTGCATGTTACTGCCATTGTTGTGTATAAAATAAAAGGAAAACCACTTGTCAAAGCAATGATCACCGGTAAACAGGCTAACAGCGAGCAAGCCACTCAAACTAATATAGATAACACGAAAGCTCCTTGGTTGGCGTGGGCTATTTTTGTTGGGTTGTTGGTGCTACTGGCTGTTACGTGGGGCAAAGAACCACTTAGTTATTTGCTAAGTTAATAGCTAACAAAAAAACAAAACGGCGCATAAAGCGCCGTTTTAGTGTGTATTGTTTTAATTGTAATTAGTCTTTAAATTGCTTGTGGCAATCTTTACAGCCTTTGGCCCATGCGCCAAATGCTTTACCAATTACCGCCTTATCGCCAGATTGAGCTGCTAAAGCTAGCTTATCTGCATTGGCAGCAAAGGCATTGGCTTTTTTAACAAAGGTTGCATTATCAGACCATACATCAGCTAATGCTGCTGTATCACCTTTATCAGTGCCTTCGTAAAACGCTTCCCACGGCATTTTAGAAAGGGCTGCTGCGTTATTAGCGCGCATTTTAAATTGCTCTGCATCAAAAGGAATTTTACCTTTTAGCATCGCGCCCATATCGCTAATTTGCACTGAAATCATAGAAAACGCAGCTTGACGGTATTCAATAGCATCACTTGGCTCTTTAAATGCAGTATTTGCAGATACGCTAAGTGTACATGTTGCTAAAGCAACCCCTGCTAAAAATTGTTTTAATTTCATGTTTTGCCCCTGTAAGAAATTATATCTACTAATTAGACATCTTGAATCGATTACTTATTTTATTCAAGTGAAACTTTAATGTCTCGCAGCTTGTTTTCTGAATATATCATTACACCTTGTCAGTTTATTGTTAACGACTGTAAACGGTGAGTTGCTATTAAGTGCCCTGTTGTGTACCTTGAGTCATCATAAAAATAATTAACGAAGGAAGTTTATGAAGCATAATATTTTTAAAATGTCGGCACTTTCTGCCGCAGTAGTTATGACGCTAGCAGGGTGTGGTGGCAGCGACAATGACAATAATAGCCAAGTTGCTGTAGTAACTGATGTTGCACCAAAAGCAAGCGATGTAGCCGTTGCCGGTTTAAAGCAATGGGTACCTGTAACTGCTGAGTTTAATGCAAGTGATAACGATGGCGATACACTTAGTTATACATTTACTGAAAATGGTGAAGCGGTTGAAGCGCAGGATGGCGTATATACTTTTAGCCACGGCTTACTCACTGTTGAAGGCGATACCTTTACTTACGTTCCTGTTTCAGGCGAAGACGCGGTAATTGATTACACCGCTAATGCAAATGGCAAATCGGCGTCTGCGCAATTAACGATTAGTGATATTGCGTCAGATCCTTTGGCTAATCAGCAATGGCACCTGCGTAACACAGGTCAAAAGTCGTACGCTCTAAGCGATGAAATGAAGCAAGGCCTAATTGATTTATATGTCAACCAATTAGGTTACAGCGAAGAAGAAGCGCAAACTATTTTTGACGAGGATTTTGCTGAATCAGAAGCAGAAGAATTGGTTGCTGGCGAAGATATGAACGTAGCAGCTGCGTACGCTCAAGGTGTTACAGGTGCTGGCGTAACGGCGGTTGTTGTTGACTCTGGTATGGAAATTCGTCACGAAGACTTAGTTGATAACGTGTTACCAAACCGTTCTTTAAATTTAGATGTTGATGTGTTGGATCGCACCGACCCTACTAGCCTGTCAAATAGCGGCGACCACGGTACCAGTGTTGCAGGCTTAATTGCAGCGAAAGGTTGGAATGGTAAGGGCGGGCGCGGTGTTGCACCAGATGCTGGTCTAATTGGCATGAACTACCTAGGTGGCGATAAAATTGAGCAAACTGATTTACTCGCGCATGGTTTCCCAGGTAGCGGTATTAGCACATCAGAAAATATTTCTGCGTTTAACCGCAGCTACGGTATTACCTTCCCAACGTTTATTGGCTACTCAGAGCTAGATGAAGCTATCAAGTCTTACCCTAACCTTAACCTTCGTGATGGTAAAGGTGCCCTAAACATGAAGTCGAGTGGTAACTCGTTTGTAGATGGTGGCGATGAAGGGTCATTATGTGCCGATAATGGCGCAAATGAGCTAGGCCTTACTTGTTATAACGGCGCGTTTGAGCCAAGCCAAGGTCACCCATATTACTTAAGCGTTGCAGCTGTAAATGCTGATGGTACGCATACAAGCTACTCAAGCGGTGGTGCTAACTTAATGGTTTCAGCCCCTGCGGGTGAATATGGGCGCTGGGCGCCTGCCATGGTAACGACTGATCAAATGACCTGTATTAATGGGTACTCAGGCTTTAATGGTAGCTCGATTACGGCATGGGCTGCAGCATATGGCGAAGACTTTGCTGCATCGCAATACCCATTCAACTACCCAGGACATGAAGATAACGCTAGCTGTAACTATACCTCTACGTTTAATGGTACTTCTTCGGCAGCACCTAATGCGTCAGGTGTAGTATCACTGATTTTATCAGCTAATTCAGAGCTAACATGGCGTGATGTCCGTCATATCTTAGCTACTACAAGCACAGTTAACGATGCAGAAGATGAAGTTGTAACACTTAGCGTTGGTGAAGGTGAATTTGTAGCGCATGACGGCTGGGTTGAAAATGCAGCAGGCTATAACTTTAATAACTTATATGGTTTTGGACGTGTAGATGCTGGTGCTGCAGTTGCGATGGCAAAAGAGTACGACGTAGCATTAGGTGAGCAAGTTATTACAGATTGGAGTGGTGTTGGCTCTGTTGTTGAAGAAGATGCCCTTACGCTAGAAATCCCAGATAACAGTGCCGCGGGTGTTACACAGCAAATCACTGTTGAAGAAGAGCTAAACATTGAAGCAATGCAGTTTAAGTTTGATGTGAGCAATACTGAAATGGGCTTTGGTTTAGCGGATGGTACGCAAACCTCTGCTGGTACCGATTTAGCAATTGAAGTGACGTCTCCATCAGGCACGCGCAGTGTATTACTAGCGTCTAAGCAAGCTCTATTTTACCCAGCTTATAGCTTTACTAACGGTTGGAACACAGGCTATGTTTTAAAAGATGCGGTACTACTGTCTAATGCTTTCTATGGCGAGACAACAAAAGGTACTTGGACTATTCGTGTTCTTGATGCTGCAGCAGATAGCTTTGCATTCAGCGATGGCGGGGATAACGGACTTGGTGCCGTAGGTATTTCAAATAACCGTGCCGCAAGCGTTTTAGAAGGCGTTTCGTTGAGAGCATTTGGTCACGCAGGTCAAGAGTAAGGAATATAGATATGAAAATGAATAAATTAGTTATTTTAGGTGCTGCTGCGTGTATTTCTCTAAGTGCAACAGCGAGTTCATTAGCAGATAAAGAGCTGCAACTTCCAAAAAAGCCGGTAAATAGTGTGAAATACAGCAAAACCGACTTTGGCTCTTACGTTGTAGAAAAAAACTTACGTTTAGTACCAACAAGTGTTGCTGCTGATGAGTATGTTGTTTCTACCAAAGGTGAGATGGCGGTTGTTGAGTCTTCTGAGGCTTCATCGTTAGTAACAAAAGGTACACTGGTACGTAATGTCCTAACAAACAACTTAACGTCGCTTTCTGGCAATATTACTGTTTTGCTTAAAGATGGCATGAACGCAACAGAGGTAGCTCAGCTGTCTGGCTTAAAGGTAGTGTCTGTTTTCCCAGGTACTAAAATAGCGGTTTTAGCTGTTAATGAGGGTCAAGATATTTTAGCTGCTGCAGAGCAATTAAAGTCAACTGATTATACTAAAGAAGCGCGAATTGAAGTGTTAGAGACTATTTATACTGCACAATAAAATTAAAATGTTGTGATAAAAGCCCGAGAAAATCTCGGGCTTTTTTATTGCTAATCGTTAATATCAGCAAATATCATCCCTCGGCGCATACTACGTGTGGCCAAAAATACCTCGCCAAGTAACGACATAAAACCACATATTAATAAGGCCATTGCAGCCACAAAACAGCTGGCAATTGTTACCCCTAAATTAATAGACTGAATGTGTGATAAAAACAACAGCATAACCACAGCGCATACTAGCAAGGCGCTTAGCACGCTCATACTAAAAGCAATATGAATACATCGAGAGCGCTTTAACAGGGCTCGCAGCTCTGTGGCTAGGGTTTTATTAAAGTCTTCATCGGTGCTTACCTTGAGTTTTCGCTCAAGTTGTCGCGCACGGTCAGTAATGCGGGCTAAGCGATTAGATAAAACCCCGAGCGTGGCAGCAATACCCGTAATTAAAAAGACTGGGGCGACGGCTGTCTGAATTACTTTAGCCATGGTTAAAATATTTATAACGTCGTTACTCATTCATTTTCCATAGAGAAGTTAGGTTTTGTTTACAGTGATTTACAAATTACAGAAAGAGAAAAACTTATTTAAAATTAGTTTGTTGTGATGTTTTTGCGATGCTATTCCTGCAGTTTTGTAATCCACTTGTAATTGAGTTGTTGCTAGCCTGAGGGCTGTAGTTCTATATTAAAATCACAATTCTAATCACATTGAATTGAGTAAATACAATAATATAAAACTCACTCCAGGGGAAATAATGTCTAATATAACACTGAAAAGAACCGCTATTTCATCAGCTATAGGTTTAGCTATGATGTCATACGGTGCAGCCGCCGCACCTGATTTATCTAAAGGATATGTCCCAGAAACATCAAGTGTAAAAACATACTCTCAAGATAAAACCATTTCTACTAAAGCACGCTATATTATCCAGCTTGAAGACGAGCCGCTAGCAACCTACAAAGGCGGCATTGCAGGGCTTGAAGCAACCTCTGCAGCAGTAACTGGGGATAGTAAAGTTAATCTATCTTCAGCACCTGCGTTAAAGTACAGCAGCTACTTAAAAGCAAAACAAAAAAGTGTAGCGCAAGTAGCCGCATCTGTTAGCGGTGGCTCGGTTTCACATTCATTTAGTACGTTATTCAACGGTATCGTGGTAGAAGGTGAGCAAGGTCAACGTGAAAAGCTCGCTAAACTTGCGGGTGTAAAAAAAGTATTTTTAGATACTGAGTACCACACATTAATGGATGCTTCTATTGATGTGATTAGAGGCGTTGAGGCATGGCAGGCGCTTGGTGGTCAATCTGAAGCTGGTAAAGGCGTTAAAGTTGCTATTATTGACTCGGGTATTCGCCCAGAAAACCCTATGTTTTCAGATGTGGGTTTTGCAGCTGCAGAGTTTAGTGAAGAAGAAGCGGCTTACATCGCAGAAAACCCCGATTACTGTCGTATAGAGGGTGGTGAAGCCGATTTTTGTAATAATAAATTAATAGTGGCGCGTGCATTTGGCCCAACACCAAGTGATGTTCACCCTGATGAATATATTGGTTCTCCACTCGGTTACGACGGTCACGGAACGCATGTTGCTGGTACTGCTGTAGGTAACCCAATTGAAATTACTTACCAAGACAATAACGTGTCAATTTCAGGTGTTGCACCAGCGGCACAGTTAATGGCTTATAAAGCGCTTTGGCACACAGCCGATGGACGAGGCAGCGGTACTACCGTTGCACTAATGGGGGCATTAGAAGCGGCCATTAAAGATGGCGCAGACGTAATTAATAACTCGTGGGGCGGTGGTGCAGGTGGTAATCCATCAAGCAGTGCATACAGTGATTTATTCACAGCTGCAGAAGAAGCGGGTGTAGTGGTTGTAACCGCAGCAGGTAACGATGGTAACGGCGCACAAACTATTGGTTGTCCTAGCTGTATTGAGTCTGGTTTAACAGTTGCCAATACGCAAACAGGGCGTTTCTTCTCTCAACAAATTGAAGTGGCAGGTGAAACCTATTTAAGCATTGAAGGAAGCAATGGTTTATTAACCGACCCTATTTCACTTCCTATTATTTCGGCGCAAGTGATTGCTCCTGATAATTTTGAAGGGTGTGAAGAGTTTGCTGAAGATATCTCATTTGCAGACTCTGTAGCATTAATCTCTCGTGGTAGCTGTGCGTTTTCAGCCAAAGCTGAAAATGCGGCGAAAGCAGGTGCAACAGCGGTAATTATCCACAACAATGTTGCTGGCGGTGCAATGGGCATGTCTATGGATGACGCCACAATTCCAGCCTCAGCGATTAGCCAAGAAGATGGTTTAAGCTTGGTTGAGCTGTTAACTGCAGCTGAAGAGCCGGTTATTGCTTCACTCGACCCTAGTGTTAAAAGAACAATTCAAGAGAAATTTACTGATGCAGTAAACTCTTCAAGTTCGCGTGGTCCTAATGGTGAGCCTAGCTTCTTAAAACCTGATATTGCAGCGCCAGGTACAGATATTTTATCTGCGTACTCGCCAGATGAAGGTAATGGTATTACCTTTAATGCGATTACAGGCACAAGTATGGCAAGCCCTCATGTTGCTGGTGCAGCAGCATTGATGAAGCAAGCTCACCCAGAGTGGAATGCGGTACAAATCAAAACGGCGCTTATGAGCTCATCTAAAATGGATGGCCTACATAAAGAAGACTTAGTTACCAAAGCTGATGCATTTGATGTAGGTGCCGGTCGATTAGATATGCCTAATGCGCTAGAGGCAGCACTTACATTTGATCATGGCTCTTACGCTGACCCTAGTTGTTTAAGTGTTTGTAGTTTCTCAAATACCGTGCAAAACATGACTGATACTGCCGGTGAGTGGACTGCAAAAGTAGTAACCGATATGCAAGGCGCTGAAATTACAGTTTCGCCTAGCACCGTTATGCTTGGCGCGCATGGTTCTACCTCAACGGATGCAGAAGGTACAGAAACAAGCACTGACATGGCTGAATTTAACTTAGATATTGATTCAACATTTAACGATGTAAAAGGTTGGAACTTTGGTCATGTAGTGTGGACTCATACTGAGACAGGTCAAATCGCTCACTTACCATTTGCTATTTACGATAACGAAGCAACAAATAGCAGTGTGTTTAGTGCAACAGTCGATGCCGATTCTTTAAATTCTTCTACTCCTGCAAAAATAGGTGTGCAATTTAATAATACTCTGTTCACTGACGAGCTATCAGTAAATGTAAAACTTGACGAAAATGCAGAACTTCTTAAAGGTGCTGCCCCTGTTGTTGAAGTGACTAATGGTGCAGGTGAAGTAACATTAAGTGAAGACAATAAAGAACTAACTTGGACGGGCACATTAGGGCCAAAAGAATTTGCTATTAACAGCAGTGATTTCTTAGGTACCTTCTCATTGGCTGATGAAGGCATTGAACCACAAGCGTGTCCTGACGGGTGTGATGAGATAACCATTACGGTTGAAGCTGACTTTATTTTTGATGGGAAAGAGTACTCAGCATTTACTATCTCAGATAACGGCTTTATTGCTGT
The DNA here is from genome assembly GCA_007988745.1 of Pseudoalteromonas atlantica. Taxonomy (GTDB): domain Bacteria; phylum Pseudomonadota; class Gammaproteobacteria; order Enterobacterales; family Alteromonadaceae; genus Pseudoalteromonas; species Pseudoalteromonas atlantica. Next base: position 64,005 of record BJUT01000016.1, on the reverse strand, counting down.
TGGTGCAGATGTAAATACAACTAACTCTTGGAGCCCTCAAGCAATGCCTAATGCACGTACACCTAATGGTGTTATTGCGCCGCTTTGGGCTGACTTTGATTTAGCGGGTGGCACGAGCGGTGGCGGTGATCTTTATGTGGCTAAATTTGATAGCGGCTATGTAGTTGTAGAATGGCATGACGTTGAGCTTTGGGGTAGTTCTTTAGGTGATAAGTACACGTTCCAAGTGATCTTAAAAGAAGGCACTGATGAAGTTCGTATGAACTACATTGATGTGCCTGCTTTACCTGCACCTTACTCAGCGGGTGTAGAGTCTGCTGATGGCAACGTAGGTGCAATGCTGGACACAGTTCCAACGGGTAATGCTATTGGTAGTGGCTACTTAGTCGATCAAATCAAAGGCGGTGTTGTTGATATTCAATATCAAGCTTTTGCAAAAGATCGCAGCCATTACACAGCTGCAGATGCAGTAGAAGTTGATGAAGAACAAACAGTGACTATTGATGTATTAGCTAATGATATGGCTGAGTCGCGTTTTGTATTTGACGCAGTAGCTTCTTCAGAAACAGAAAACGCAGAATTCTCTGCCCATAAAGGTGTAAGAATTAAAGGCAGCTTAGTGGCATCAACTGTTGAGGTGGTTTCTGCACCTGCAAATGGCTCTACAACCGTGAATGAAGATGGCACGATTGATTATACGCCAAATGCACAGTTCTCTGGTGAAGATAGCTTTACATACACAGTGCGTGAAGCATCAGGCACTAGCGCCGAAGAAACTATGGTATCAATCGTTGTTAACGATACCATTGCAGACCCTCAGCCAGTGACGCCAACACCAGAGCCTGAAAGCAATGGTTCATCGGGCTCACTAGCTTGGTTAACATTACTTGCTGCGCCGTTTGCATTTATGCGTCGCCGTAAACAAAAGTAATTTTATAACTAGCACGTTATTTTAAAGGGAGCCTCGGCTCCCTTTTTACATAGCTTCACAAACTAAATTACACCACGCTTTATTATTAGGTATATTTAATAGCACCAATAATAAAAACTATAGAGATTTCATAATGATTCGTTCTTCATTCACGCTAGCCGCGTTATCACTCGCTGTGCTAGCCGGCTGTGATAATGCGCCTAAAAGTACACCTTCAGATACAGCAACTACTATGCAAACACAACAAACAGAAAAACCAGTGAGCGCCGTGGCGCCAATTGCTAAAAAAGTACCTCATGAAATGACGATTCATGGCGATACGCGTATTGATGATTACTACTGGTTGCGTGATGACGAGCGTAAAGCACCAGACGTTATAAGTTACTTAAATGCTGAAAACGTTTATACCGAGGCAATGCTTGCGCATACTCAAACATTGCAAGATAAGTTATTTGAAGAGTTAAAAGGGCGTATTAAAAAAGACGATGACTCGGTGCCTGTTAAAAAAGGCGACTATTTTTATTCATCGCAAACGCGTGGCGAAAACGAATACCCTACCTATGTTCGCAGTAGCGATTTTAAAGGCACTGATCAGCAAGTTATTTTAGATGTAAATGCGTTGGCCAAAGATCACGACTACTTTGCTGTTAGTGGCTTATCTGTAAGTACTAACGGAAATTTAATGGCGTACGGGGAAGACACCGTTAGCCGTAGAATTTACACCATAAAGGTAAAAGATTTAACCACAGGCCAATTACTCGAAGACACGCTTGAGGGAACAAACGGCGGCGTTATTTGGGCAAACGATAATAAAACCTTTTACTACATTAAAAAAGATGCACAAACCTTACTTGGCTATCAAGTTTTTCGCCATACGTTAGGTACACCGCAAAGCGATGATGAACTTATTTACGAAGAAGCTGATACAAGTTATTACACGGGTATTAGTAAGAGCAAAGATGGCTCAGAAATATATATTTGGCACAGCAGCACCAATGCCTCTGGTATGTCGGTACTCAGCGCAGATGATAATAAAGCAAAACCTAAGCGCTTAATTGAGCGTGAGGACGACCTAGAATACAGTATTTCAAAGCTTGGCAATACGTATTACATCGTCACTAACTTAAATGCGGTTAACTTTCAGCTTATGAAGGTGGATGTAGATAAAGCGCATGATAAAGCAAATTGGCAAACGGTAATTGCGCCGCGCGATGATATTAAGCTAGAAGGCGTTGATTTATTTAAAGACTACCTTGTATATCAAGAGCGAGAACTGGGTCAGTCGCGCCTTATTGTTCGCCATTTATCGACTGGAGATGAGCACACGCTAAGCTTTAACGACAGTGCCTATACCATTGCAAGCTATGGCAACAACGATATAAACAGCGACAAATTACGTGTTTATTATACCAGTATGACGACACCGGTTTCGTCTTACGATATTGACCTTAAATCGGGTGATAAAACCCTACTTAAACAGCAAGCCGTGTTAGGTGATTTTAACGCAGATAACTATGCCTCGGAGCGTATTTTTGTAGGTGCGCGCGATGGTATAAAAGTGCCGGTAAGCTTAGTGTACCGTAAAGATACATTTAAAAAAGAAGGGACTAACCCGTTATTGCAATATGGTTATGGCTCGTACGGCGCCACCATGGATCCTACTTTTTCAAGCTCACGTTTAAGCTTATTAGACCGTGGCTTTGTGTTTGCTATAGCGCATGTGCGTGGTTCGCAAATGTTAGGACGCCCATGGTATGAAGACGGAAAGTTATTAACTAAAAAGAACACTTTTAACGACTTTGTTGATGTAACCAAATCATTAGTGGCACAAGGTTATGGCGCAAAAGACGAAATATTTGCCTACGGTGGTAGTGCTGGTGGTTTATTAATGGGCGCGGTGGTTAACCAAGCACCAGAGTTATATAAAGGGGTGGTTGCAGCAGTGCCTTTTGTTGATGTAGTCACCACCATGCTTGATGCAAGCATACCACTTACTACCAATGAGTATGGTGAGTGGGGTAACCCAAATGAAAAAGAGTATTACGATTACATGCTGTCGTACTCGCCGTATGATCAAGTCTCAAAGCAAGCGTATCCTAATATGTTAGTGACTACCGGTTTACATGACTCACAAGTTCAATATTTTGAGCCAGCTAAGTGGGTTGCAAAGCTGCGTGACTATAAAACAGATGATAATAAACTGCTGTTTAAAATAGATATGGAAGCCGGCCATGGCGGGGCGTCTGGTCGCTTTAAACGCCTAGAAGATACTGCGCTAAACTATGCATTTATGCTTGATTTAGCCGGTATTAAAAACTAACAAAATCAAAATTAAGTAATGTTCTAAAGGTATAGACGTTGGCTATACCTTTATTTTTTGCGGCAAGTTAAAGCTAAACATAGTGCCTTTGCCCAGCTCACTTTGTACATTTATTTCACTGTCCATAAGTTTTAGTAACCCCTTACAAATAGCCAACCCTAAGCCACCTTGTTGGCGCCCTTCATTATTTGAATTTGAAGCCTGGTAATGCGGATTAAAAATCGCGTTTAGCTCATCATGCTTAATACCCACGCCGGTATCAGAAACCTGCACAAATAATTGCTTTTCATCAATACGCTTAACATTTACAGCTATGCTGCCGCCTTTAGGTGTGTGCCTTATTGCGTTATCAATTAAATTACTTAAAACACGCTCAAGTTTTGCAATATCGGCTACAACAGGAAAATCGCAAATTGCTGGCTCTACCGTTAAGTTAAGGCCTTTTTTCTCGGCGGTTAGAGAAAACTTAGCAATACAATCGTAAATAAGCTCACCTAAATTAAAGGTTTCTTTGTGTATGCTTATTTCACCGTTTTCTAAATGGGCTAATTCAAAAATTTGTTCAATAAGCTGTTTAAGCTGCGCGCAGTTATTAAGGGATACATGTAAGTATGCTTGTTGTTCTTGAGCGCTTAATTGTGACCCCGACTGATTAAGCACCTCTAAAAACCCCTGCAAGGAGGCTAAGGGGGTTCTTAAATCGTGAGATAAGTGAGTAAGCAACTCCTTGCGCTGTTTATCGCTTTGCTCAAGTGCTTTAAATTGCTCGTCAATCCGGGTAACCATGGCTTGAATGTTACGGCCTAAACTGTGCACTTCGTTACTTTTTTGGGTTGAATAGTTGCTGAGTTTGGTATCGGTAAGGCTGTAATTAGCTGCTTCAATATTGCTTACATCACGGGCTAATCGCTGAATAGGGTTGGTAAAAAAGCGCAGTAAAATAAGCATCGCAATCAGTAAAAATGCAAGTGCAGCTCCAAGCCATAATGCGGCAAGCCATAGTTTGTCATTATTTTTAATTGTGTTTAAAGAGGTATCGTAAGCTTCACCGCCAATAATTACATACAAGTACCCTTGCAGCTTATCGTTATTAAAAACAGGCGCTACAGAGAATATTTTTTGCTGCGCTTTATTTCTTGGATCATCACCATAAATTGGCGCTGCAGCTGGGTTGTTAATCAGCTTTTTTAAGGGGGCTAAATTAATATGAGTGCGTTTAACTTTACCAGGCTCTGCTGAGTAAGTGAGGATTTTTCCATTTTCATCTACAAAATAAAACTCAAATGCGGGGCCTAATAACATTAAGGTATGAAATAGGTTTTCTAGGGCTGCGTAGTCGTATACACCCTCTTTTATTAATGGGTTATCTTGTACTAAATGCTCAGCAAGGGCTAAGTGCAGGTTTTGCTCGCCATGATGTTTTGAGGTGAGCTCTAGTTGTTTACTCCAGCAGTAAACGAGTGCACAAATAAAGCAAAATATAACCACCAACGACACCGCTAATTTTTGATACAAAGATAGGTTCATAATAAGGCTCTTAAGTAAGTTGGCTTGGATTTAGTTTGTAGCCAACGCCCCAAACGGTTTCGATAATAGGCGCTTGATGATGTAGCTCAAGTTTGGCGCGTAACCTATTTATATGTGAGTTAACGGTATGCTCGTACCCGCTGTGCTGATACCCCCATACTTTGTCGAGCAATTGCTGGCGGCTAAAAACATGGTTTGGGTGGCGAGCAAAATATACCAGTAAATCAAATTCAGTGGCGGTGAGGTTAAGTGCTTGTTCGTCTAAATAAACTTGATGTGAGCTAAACTCAATATTGAGTGAGCCAATATTTAGCCTTTGTTCGCTGCTCGGGTTGTCGTTTTCGTTATTTTGAATTGCTAGAAGCTGTGAGCGGTGGCGTAATTGTGTTTTAACGCGGGCTTGTAATTCGCGAGCAAAAAAGGGTTTGCAAATATAGTCATCAGCACCCATTTCAAGGCCAATTACACGGTCCATATCGCTACTGAGCGCGGTAAGTAAAATAACGGAAATGGTAGGGTAGTGCTCTTTAATTTTACGGCATAAGCTTAAGCCATCCATTTGTGGCAGGTTTATATCCAGTAAAATAAGCCCGTAAGGTTGTTTTGCTATTTTTTTAAGTGCGAGCTCAGCGCTTACAACATGATCAACATGCAAATTTAACGCAGCAAGTTGAGTTGTTATTAATTGCCCTATTTCTCTGTCGTCTTCTACTACCAGTATTTTTTCGTGCCGCATAGTTAACCTCGTAAAAAAGGGACATCCGTGTCGCCTCACATCCCCATTACAAGCTGTTTTACTGTGTACGAGTGATCACGATTTTTGATACTGGGTTATCAAACTTATGTTCAGCACCTAGTGCAGAGGTTGATAAGTCATCTTGATTAGACACAACACCTGGGTGCATTGTGATTATATCGGCAATATCGTCGCGTATTTCGTTAAACCCTTCGCCGCCAGCAGCGGGACCAGGCACAGTGTCAGCTGTTTCTGTATTCGCCTCCGTACCTGCATCGTAAACGGGCGTCGTTCGTGATATTGAACTGCCTACTTCCAATGTTGATACATCTACAGAACTAAGACCGGTAAAAGCGTCATTTGTATTCCCAAGCATGGCAGCAAAAGATAAATTAAGAACATCTTGTGCATCAACTAAAAGGGTTACAGAGGTTGTTTCGCCAGGGCCAATGCCGCCTTCAGCCGAGGCTGAAGCAAGTGCATTTTCATCGCTAAGGTACTCTTCATTAGCGCCGCTTTCAGCAATCATTTCTAAACCAACAGAAGCCGTCTCACCAAATTTCCATGGTGGGGTTTCATCAAATGCAATGACCGAGAGTGGTGATAGTGGTTGTCCAGCCGTTAAGTTACTAAAAGTGATAGTAAACTCATAAACAACAGGTTCGGGCTCTACAACAACCACAGGTTCTTGCTCTTCAATAGAGTCGTTATTATCGTTATCGCCACATGCGGATAGTGAGCTGGCTAACAGTAAAATAAGCGCACTTTTTTTAAAATTAGAAAGAGATGACATAATTAACTCTCCTATTTAACCGTCACAGTTAATTTTGCAACGGGGTTTAACCATCTGTGTACAGTGTTATTCAAATCACTGTTTCCACCTTCTAGGTCATCATCGCCAAGGGCCCCTGGGTGAATGTGCACCATCGTATTTGTATCGCCAGTTGTAATACCTGTGCCGTTAGTACCAGCTTGGCCGCCCGGCGCAGCAGGGATACCTAATACACCAGGTGCACCCGAGCCTTCTACTACAAGTTCGTTATTTGCTTCTGTACCTGCATCATAACCATTGAGGTAAACAGTGTAGGTGCCTGCTTCTGTTGGAACTTTCCAGCTATCAAGGCCTACAAAGCCATCATTGGTTGGCAGTAACATAGCCGCTACAGATAGGTATTCGTTGCCATCGGTAGTTGTGAGCTCTGCTGTTGCAGACGCCGCGGGTGCTAAAAGGCCTGCCGCTGGGTTTTCTGCAATATCGCTGCTCGATGCTGACGCTTGAGTAACAAGTGCTGATATATCGCCGCCTTCAGCCATTGCTTGCAGTGCAGCAGAGGCTTCGGTTGCAACTTCAAATAGTTTATCTTCGCTATCGTGTGCTGTTATTAGTACCGGTGTAAAGTAAAGGCCTTTAGTAAGGTTAGTAATTTCTACTTCTAGCTCTGCTGCCAATGTTGATTGGCTAGCTACTGCTAAAAGGGTTGCAACTGTAAATGCTGAAGCTTTCATTATTATTTCCTGTAAGTGATGATTCAGACTAAGTATTGAATAACCACCTCAAGAAACTCTCACAAAGTTATCACTTTTTTATCACAGCGGGTTAGGGCGTGTTATTTAACAATATAGCTGCCTCTATATAGACACCTGCTCAATAAAAAGGCAGTATGTATTAACTAATAAGGAGAGCGTAATGGAAGAAAATCAACAGCTTGAGCCGTTATCAAAAGACGAAAAAACATGGGCTATGCTTTGCCATTTAAGCGCTGTAGCCGGTTTTGTTATTCCGTTTGGCTCTATACTTGGGCCATTAGTGGTATGGCTTATTAAAAAAGATGAAATGCCAATTGTCGATTTACACGGTAAAAAATCGCTTAATTTTCAAATTACTATGGCTATAGCTTACTTTGTATGTTTTTTACTAGTCTTTGCCGTAATCGGCCTCGTTTTGCTGCCTTTAGTGGCTATTTTTTCTTTTATCATGGTGGTTTTAGCCAGTATTAAAGCCAACGAAGGGAAAGAGTTTAATTACCCACTGAGTCTAAATTTGATAAAATAAATGACGACCCTTTAATAAACCCAGCTGTATGCTGGGTTTTTACTTTAAGTACTTAATGCTTTATATCACCTTATTTTTTAGTGCGTTTGTGTCCGCTACTTTATTACCAAGTTCTTCAGAAGTGGTACTTGTTACCATGATAAGCCAAGCAAAAGCTAATCTGTGGCTGCTGTGGTTAGCCGCTACTTCAGGTAATGTGCTAGGAAGTTGTGTTAATTATTGGTTAGGAACTCATGTGCTACGTTTTAAGCACAAAAAATGGTTTCCGGTATCGGCCAAGGGGCTTGAAAAAGCGCAATCTCAATTTAAAAAATATGGGGTATATAGCTTACTGTTTGCTTGGCTGCCGATTGTGGGCGACCCACTAACGGTAATTGGCGGCATATTTAAAGTGCGTTTTAGTCTGTTTTTATTATTAGTGAGCATTGGCAAAGGCGCGCGGTATTTAGCCGTTATTGCCCTTGCCAGTGGTGCACAAGCGGTTTTGTAAAGTTACTTTGACCAATCAAGCGTGAGCGAAACTGAGTCGGCAAAGCGCAGTGCATGCGGTTTATCTACTCTGGCTTTTGCGTAATGTACGCTTGGATGTGTATGGCATACTGCAAGTATTTCGGCAACCAGCTTTTCAAGCAACAAAAAGTGCCCTTGCTCTACTAGGTTTATCACCTCTTTGGTGATCACTTTATAGTTAAGCGCTTGGTCTACTTCGTCTGTTTTACAGGCGTCATCAGCAGGGTAGTGAATTTCTAAATTAATCACTACATCTTGCTTTTTTTCCCGTTCTTCTGGGTTAAAACCAATAAATGTACGTAAGCGTAAGTTGGTTACGTTAATAATTGCGTTGGCCATAATTAACCCTTAATAAGCTGTAAAAACTCGTTACGCGTTTTAGAGTCACTTCTAAAGTTACCTAGCATTACAGAGGTACGCATACTTGAGTTTTGCTTTTCTACACCGCGCATCATCATACACATGTGTTTAGCTTCAACAATAACACCTACGCCTTTAGCACCGGTTACTTCTTCAACTGCTTTAGCAATTTGATGAGTAAGTTGCTCTTGTATCTGAAAGCGACGAGCAAACATATCAACAATACGCGCAAACTTAGATAAACCTAGTACTTTGCCATCGGGAATATAAGCAATATGGCAACGACCAATAAAAGGTAATAGGTGGTGCTCACACATAGAGTAAAGCTCTATATCTTGTACAAGTACCATATCGTCAGCGTCTGAGCTAAATACCGCATTATTGGTAATTTCATCAAGCGTTTGACGATACCCTTTGGTTAAATACTCCATGGCTTTTGCTGCACGTTTTGGTGTGTCGAGAAGACCTTCTCGGCCTGCATCTTCACCCACAGCGGTAATAATTTTTTGGTAGCTTTGCTTTAAATCGTCATGCATAAATTTCTCAGTTTAATGTGTGTTCTACTTTAAATGGCGGCCGCCATCAACAGGCAAAGCGCGGCCTGTGATGTAGTGGCTGCGCAGTAATAAATCAATACTATTAATAATTTCTTGGCAACCTGGCTCTATACCCATAAGAGATTTTTTAAGGGTTTTAGCACGGTAAGCCTCGTCATCGTGCTGATTAAAAATAATCAACGATGGCGCAACCGAATTCACCTTTATGTTTGGTGCGTACTTAGCGCTTAACGACTTGGTTAAGTTATCAAGTGCAGCCTTACTTGCGGCATAGGCAATGTGCTTTGGGCTACCTGTTTCAACAACGTAATCGGTAAGATGAATAATGTCAGCCGGTGTGCGAGCATCAGCTTGGTATGCCATTAATAGCTGTGCACAGGCATTATTAATTAAATACGGTGTTTTGGCATGAATGCGCATCATGTTATCAAACAAACTCGAAAAATCAGGGTTACTGGCTTCGCAGTCCCAGCTGGAGGCATTGTGCACAATGGCACGTAAAGAGTGAGTTTGCTGTTTGAGTGTTTCAATAAAGCTAGCTATACCGGCATCGCTGCTAAAGTCGGCGTGTATACATACGGCGCCTTGTTGTTCTAAGTCGTCGACTGCATCGTGGCGCGTACGATAGGTAATAATAATAGCTTGGCCTTGCGATAAAAAGTGCTTAGCAAGCGCAAGGCCAATACGTTGACCAGCGCCTGTTATTAAAATAGGAGATGTCATGTAATGCAGTTTTCTCTTTGGCAGGCGTTAAAATTAACTATAAATCAATTTTTTGTTTTACGTAACAATACGGTGAATAGATCAGCTAGTGCATATGCAGCACTAGCTGTTTAGCCGTTATAAATCATCGTAAATAGTCGGAATGGGTTGGCGCTTATGCTGAGTGCGAACATAAATATCAGTTAGCTTTTGCTCAACCTCTGCAGCCACCGGCTTGCCTTCTAAAAAGTCGTCAATTTGATCATAGCTCAGTCCTAATGCTTCTTCATCGGTGAGGCCTGGGCGGTCACTTTCTAAATCAGCTGTTGGGGCTTTTGTTACTAATAGCTCTGGCGCACCTAAGGCAGTTGCAAGTGCGCGAACTTGACGTTTTGATAAGCCAAATAATGGGGCTAAATCGCATGCGCCATCACCAAATTTGGTGTAAAAACCAGTAATGTTTTCAGCGCTGTGATCGGTACCTACAACGAGGCCTTGGCAAAAACCAGCTATTTCGTATTGCGCTACCATGCGTTGGCGTGCTTTTACATTACCTTTTACAAAGTCAATTTTAGCTTGCTCAGGTAGCTCTTCACCACTGCCTACTACCGCCGCCATAGCTTGCTCGTGTAATGCATCGGCAGCAGGTTTTACGTTGACGGTCATGCGTTTACTTGGCTTGATAAAATCAACGGCCATTTGCGCTTCGTCTTCATCTGCTTGTACACCGTATGGCAAACGAACCGCAATAAATTGGTACTTATTAGTGTTTTGCTCTGCGTTTAGTTCATCTACGGCTAATTGGCACAAGCGCCCGCAGGTCGATGAGTCAACACCGCCGCTAATTCCAAGCACTAGCGATACACTATGGGCTGCCACTAAACGTGCTTTTATAAAGTTAACTCGACGGGTAATTTCGGCGTTTACATCAATAGTTGGCTGAACTTTCATTTCAGCCATAATTTCGGCGCGCATGGCCAGCTCCTCGTTATTTAATAAGTTGTTTTTAAATAGGCTTACATTATCTGGTTTAGTGGTTATTAATTAAAGTCCTAAATGTGCTTTTATACGGCTAAGCTCGGCTTTTAGTTCCTCAATTTCTGCAAGTAACTCGTTAATTTCATCGTTTTTAACTTCTGCGACTTCTGTAGCTGGCACTGGGCTTGGCGCTACTGCTGGGTCAGCAAAAAGGTGCATGTAGCGACTTTCTCGTTTGCCGGGCTCGCGCTCAAGCTTTGTTACGTAGTCATCTTTTGCTAACGCGCTCAGGGCAGTTTCTACTTCGCTAACGTTTGTAAAGTCAGCTAGGCGAGCGCTGCGCGTTCTTAGCTCACCGGGTGTTTGTGCGCCGCGTAACAGCAGTAAACATATAATTGCCCGTTGCTGCGTGCTCAACTGTAAGCTACTAAATTCTGTATTACAAAAACGGTGATCGTATTTATTAACTCGTCCCGAAAGCCCTTCGTCTAGCGTTACAAGGCGCTGACTTATGAGCTCATCCAGTGTTTGTTGCACCTCACTTTCGCTCAAGTTTACAACAGGGTCTCGATTTGATTTTTGGTTACACGCATTCGTCAGTGCGTTCAACGACAGTGGATAATGCTCGGGCGTAGTGCTTTGTTTTTCTAAAAGGCAGCCAATAACGCGCTGCTGATTTGCTGATAAATGCATGGCTTTTCTTTATTAGTAAACAGTATTTTTAGCTTACACCTTTATTGTGTACCAAGCCATTGTTGTAATTTAGGTTCTAGTGCTGCGGAATCTAAAGGTTTGGTTAAATAATCGTTCATTCCTGCATCGAGGCACTTCTCTTTGTCGCCCTGCATTGCGTTTGCCGTTAAAGCAATGATTGTAATATGTTTATTATGCTTGCCCGCTTTGCCTTCGCGTATAGCTTGCGTGGCTTGGTAGCCATCCATCACGGGCATTTGGCAGTCCATTAAAACTAACTGGTATTTTTTGTCTTGGCTGCTGTTTAGCTTATCTAGTGCATCTTGGCCGTTTTGTGCAATATCAAAGGTAAGCCCAACTTGTTTTAACAACGCTGAGGCCACTACCTGATTTACTTTGTTATCTTCGACTAAAAGCACTTGTGCGTGCGCTGATATTTCTTTGGGCTTTTCGGTTAACTCATTTTGCAGTTGTGCTTGGCGCTGTTGTTGCTCAATGTATTTATCGTTAGTGAGTGAATCAAATAAATCTGATGGGGTGAGCGGTTTAAATATCAGGCAGTCTATATTTATGCCAATGTTGTTATGCTCTTGCGAATAACTCATCGGTGCCATAACAACCAGTTTGCTTTGCTTGGTGGTTACTCTGTTTTTTAATGTATTTATTTGTGGGTGCGCAGCTTGCTCAAAAAAATGATAATCGACTAGCAATGCATCTGGCTGGGTATCGCAGTTATCAAAATAATTAATGATGCCGCTATAGTCATTTAAAATATTAACGTGTGCGCCCCAAACGCGTAATTGTTTGGCGGCAATATTGGCGTTAAGTGTGCAGGCATCAATAATTAAAATATGTTTGTTATTAATTAAGTGGCTGGGTAAATCTTGCGCTTTAGTTAAACGTGGCTGTATTTTTATAGAAAACGAAAAAGTACTGCCTTCATTTAGCATGCTGGTTACGCTTACTTCGCCTTCCATGAGTTCACAAAGCTGCTTAACAATAGCTAGGCCAAGGCCTGTGCCGCCAAACTGGCGGGTGGTTGAGGCATCGGCCTGAGTGAATGAGTCGAATAAAGTTTTTTGTTTTTCTGCGTCTATTCCTATGCCGGTATCAATAATAGAGCAATGTAAAAAACTGCCATCGGTGGTTTCATCTATCTGCGCGGTCACCAGAATTTGCCCATCAATAGTAAACTTAACGGCATTGCCAATCAGGTTATTTAAAATTTGACGCAACCTATTCGGATCGCTAATTATTTCGCTGATAGTAATTTGGGTGGCATCTAAAATGAGATTGGTATTATTTTGCTCCACTTTAAGCGCAAACGACTCAACAACTTCACCAAGTAATTTAGGTAAGTTAAATTGCACATTTTCTATATCAAGTTTACCTGCTTCAATTTTAGAAAAGTCTAAAATGTCGTTAATTATATTTAACAGCGACTGAGCTGAAGATTGTGCAAGCTCAATATGGTGCTCCTGCTGTTGGTTGAGCTGAGTGCGCTTGATAATATTTAGCATGCCCAGTACGCCGTTCATGGGGGTTCTTATTTCGTGGCTCATACTGGCTAAAAATTCACTTTTAGCCATTACAGCTTGCTCTGCAGCTTCTTTGGCGGTGACTAGCTGTTGCTCTGTTTCAATACGTTGCTGACTTGAATGCAAGCTGCCCACGAGGGCGGCTACAGCAATTAAAAAGCTTTCTTCGTTACGTGACCACGGGCGCATTGAAGCACATTGCTCAGCGCATACTATGCCAATGGAGCCACTTCCCGCCGGTATGATTGCGCACAGCATGGCATTAATATTGAGCGGCGCAAAGTAATGCGCTTTAAGGGGTTTTAGTAGTGGGTGATTTTGGGCATCACTGGTGCTAAACACTGCGTGTTTTTCTATGGCTTCAAAAAAATCTGGCGCCTCTTTTTTAAGCCATACCGCATTATTATTACCCATTCTGTTTTCAATATTATGGGCTGCTATAGGACTCAATGAGGTTTTTGAGCTATTAAAAAACCAAATACTGGCTTGCTCAATGTTTAATGCATGGCAAATAGATTCAGTAATAACTTGTTTAGATTGGCTTAATTGGCCACTTAAAATAAGGTCGTTGGCTGTAAGCGACGCTAAAATTTCGTTATGTAGGGCAATTTTGCTGTTTTCAAGCTCAATACGCTTACGGGTATCAATATTTTGCAATGAGCCAAATATTCTTACACAGCGCTCGTTTTTTCGCTCAGCTTCACCATGAATAAGCACCCACATTTCGCGCCCTTCAGAGTCAATTACTTCAAGTTCGGCTTCGTAACTTTTGCCTTCTTTAATTGCAGATTCAACCAGCTGAGTGATACGTTCTCTGCTTTCACCGGCTTTAAAGTAATTTAAATTTGTAGGCCAAGTAGGCTCTTTATTTAGCGGGTACTTAAATATTTTTTTGGTCATATCTGACCAATACACTTGTTTGGTTTCTAAATTAAATGACCACGCCCCAATTTGGGCAAGATCACTCATTGCCTCCAGCATTTTTTCGTTTTGTTGCTGGCGGTTTAGCATTTTTAAAAAGAATAAGAACGCCCATATTAGTAATCCGCAAATAATTATAATGGCGATTCTAAGCGGCCATATAGTTGAAGGTGCGGGGCTCCAACCTTCTTTAGGGGCTACGTATAATTGCCAGCTTCCCCCTTGAAAATTGAGCGTAAAATCAAGCGGCTCTTGTGAGGTTATATTGTTATTGCCATAAAAAAACTCGCCTTTTTTTCCTAAACCATGACGCCCTTGAATAGCAATGTTGTAGTTTTTTTCAAGCTCTTTTATGCCTGAGTTTTTGTATACTTTTTCAATGTCGAGCACTACCGATAACAACCCCCAAAAGCGGTTTTCGGGCGGAATATAAACAGGCACTCTGGCAATAAGGGCAATGTCGCCTTGCACTAGTTTAAGTGGTCCTGCCATAACAATAGTATTGGTATCACGGGCTCTAATGGCATCTAGGCGTTGGTTTTTGTTTTCTAAAAAGTTTAAGCCAATGGCTTTTTCGTTACCTTTTAGTGGGTAAGACATACGAATTATCATGTCGGGTGCACCACCAATATGGCGCAGCTCACTGGAGGTTTTAAACAAAGGCGCGGCAATTTGCTCAAACCGTGCTTGTTGTAACTCAGGTTCAGCTGATACAGCAACCGCTAATCCACGAACAAGCTGAATGTTTGATACCAAGGTGGCTTCGAGTTGTGCACGGTATGTACTTACTTGAGATAAAATTTGTAGGCGGTGGGCGTCTTTTGCGCGATTGTAGTTAATTCTATCTAACACAATGCTCACTAATATTATTAGCGTAAGCGATAACCAAAAGGTCAGCTTATAGTTGCTAATAGTGTTTTTTTTGTTGTTATTTTTTGGCGGCATTGGCTAAGTCATGCTGTTATTTTAGGCAATTTAACTATAGCTAATTTATTGTATAAATAAAAACGGCGCTGATAAATTAGCGCCGTTTTATTTTTATAATTAGTAGTTTAACTATTAAGCATCGGTTACTTCACGTGCCCAATGGTTTTGCTTAGCGACATGTAACTTACGGTAACCATCAAGTAGTGCTGCATGCTTTTTAAAGCCTTCAAGCGATAAACCAGGGAAGGTTAAACCATTAAATAATTTACGGCCTTCTGCTATTTCAATAGCCAGCGTTACGTTATCGCTGCCAAACATTAAACCCAGTGCATCTTGGTAGTCGGCGTAGTCGCGCTCGTCATCGTATTTAATTTCAAGAATGGCTTTTAAACAGCGGAAGTGGCGCATTGCATCTTCGTTTACTTGGCCTGTGTGTAGTATCCAGTCTACCCAATCAATGGCTTCTTCGTTGCCTGCGGCTAAACATAAGTGCGCTTTAAGCTCACCAATACGCAGTGTATGCCATGGTGTGTCGGCATCGGTGGCAAGGCCAATAAATTCAGCAGCACGGATAATATCGCTGTGGCCTGCTTCTTCTAGGCTGTCGTAAATGTCCATCCACTGCTGCGCATTGTACTGATCAAGCGATAGGAATGCTTCACGGAATTTAGCGCCTTCGTTGTTGTTACGCCAAATTAGTTCATCTACTGGGTAAATGTCTGACATACCTGGTACTAAAATACGACATGCATACACGTTTAAGTGTGTGTAATCCATAATGTAAATGTCGTGGCCCATGCTGTGAATTAAGTCAGTACAGAAGTTGTATTCTTGCTCTGTAGTACCGCTAAAGTCCCAATGAACAAAGTCAAAGTCAGCGTCAGCACGGAAAAAGTCATGCGAGATTAAACCGCTTGAGTCGATAAAGTGCAGCTCAATGTTTTCAGGCGTTGCAACTTCATCGTTGTCAAAAGTAGCTGGTTGGAACACATCAAGTTGATCAAGGCGACGACCTTGTAGTAACTCAGTAACGGTACGCTCAAGTGCAACTTCAAATGATGGGTGAGCACCAAATGAGGCAAACACAGAGCCATCAACAGGGTTAATAAGCGTTACGCTCATTACAGGGTATTTACCGCCAAGTGATGCATCGGCAATACGTAAATGAAAACCATGGCTGCGTAGCTCTTCACACGCTTCGTGAATTTTAGGGTATTGCTTTACAACCTCTTCAGGGACGATAGGTAAACAAATACCTTCTGCGATAATACGGTTTTTAATGGCGCGCTCAAATACTTCTGATAGCCCTTGTACACGTGCTTCAAACTTAGTATTACCAGCGCTCATGCCGTTAGAAACAAAAATATTACCAATTACGTTTACCGGAATGTATACGTCTTGGTTATCGCGTTGGCGCGTGTATGGCAATGTACAAATGCCGCGCTCGTTATTACCTGAGTTAAAGTCAAAAAGGTGTGAGGCATTAAGCTCACGCTCTGGGTCAAAGTAATCCCAAAGGCTTTCGTCCATTATGCCCTCTGGCACTTCATTGCCTTCAACTTTAAACCATTTCTCATTTGGATAATGAGTAAAGTCGCTGTTTGCAAATTCTTCACCTAGGTAAAAGTCGGCAAAAAAGTAATTACAGCTTAATCGTTCAAAGTATTCACCTAACGCAGAGGCGATAGATGCTTTATCGGTTGCGCCTTTACCATTGGTAAACATTACACCGCAGTCGCTGTCTTTTATATGAACTGAATAACAGTTAGCTACAGGGTTAAGCCAAAGTGCTTCTTCAACATTGATGTTTAGCGCTTTTAACTTGTTTTGCATGGTAGAGATAGACGATTCTAGGTCGCGGTCTTTACCTTTGATAAATGTTTTTTCAGTCATATGAGTCTCAACTAGATCTGCACAAAATGTGGAATGGCTATTATCGTGGATTTTGATGTTTATTTCACCCTTTGCGAGTAAGAACATTATTATTTAATAAAACTATGGTTATTATATGTGCAACAAATGGTGCAAAGGACAAATTAATGTTTAAAGTAATCAAATGGCTAGTATCACTCGTTGTGGTTTTAGGGTTAGCTGGCACAGCGCTTGTATATGGCGTATTAAGTTTAAGTATGCCCACACTTGATGGTAAAGGCCAAAGTACAGCAATTAATAAGCCGGTTACTATTTCGCGTGATGCGCTAGGGCAGGCGGTTATAAAGGCCGAAAACCGCAATAGCGCGGCATACGGGCTAGGCTATGCGCATGGGCAAGACCGTTTTTTTCAAATGGACCTATTAAGACGTAACGCCGCAGGTGAGCTTAGTGAGTTATTTGGTCAAGCGGCCCTTGGGCTTGATAAAAAAATGCGCTTTCATCAATTGCGAAAACGCAGCCGCGCTATATTAAACACCTTACCCGAAAGCGATAAACAACTATTAAACAGCTACGCCCAAGGTGTAAACGAAGGGCTGGCACAAGTTGGCTTTGCAAGCTTTGAGTATTTACTTACAGGCGGAGCGCAAAAACCATGGCAAAGTGAAGATAGCCTATTAGTTATATTTAGCATGTACCTTGATTTGCAAAGTGCCACCTTTGAGCGAGATGAAGCTCTCATACATATTGAGCAAGCATACGGGCAACACATGGTTGATTTTTTAACACAACCTAGCCAATACCAAGCGGCGCTTGATGGCAGTAAACTTGCCCCGTTTACAGGCACCATTCCTCAACTTCCAGAGCAAGCACAGCACACGGTTAAAAATATTCAGGCAAACCAAGAGCGCGGCAGCAATAACTGGGCTGTAACCGGTGCGCATACCCAAACGGGTGCAGCCATGCTCTCTGACGATATGCATTTATCTATGGCGGTGCCGGTTATTTGGTACAGGGCACAGCTTAATTACACGCAAAATGGCGAGCAAGCTCAAGTAACTGGCGTATCGCTACCTGGCGCACCCGCTATTGTGGTGGGTACCAATAATAAAATCGCTTGGGGCTTTACTAATGGCTACATAGATACCGCTGATTGGATAGCGCTAAATGATGACAGTAAAACATGGCAAGTCAATGAGCCAATAGCGCTGCCAAATGATGAGGTAGAAAACTACCCATTAACGTTAAGCGAATATGGCCCAGTAAAATACATTAATAAAAAACCCTACGCACTTAGCTGGGCTGCACATAAGCCTTATGCCGTTGATATGGAATTAGTAAAACTTGAACAAGCAAATACGGTTGATGATGCATTAGCAATAGCAAGCGATGTGGGTATTCCGGTACAAAATTTAATGGTGGTAGATGGCCAAGGCAGTGCCGCATGGCAACATATTGGCGCTATACCGGCGCGTAAAACACCGAGTGAGCTAAGTGTTAATGCAAACGAATACTCACCCGACTGGCAGCAAAATGAGCGCCAGCGCCCTTATGTTAAGAACCCGCAAAATGGGCGATTATGGACAGGTAATTCGCGCGTTGTGTCAGCCACTGATAATGCGCGCTTTGGCAATGGCGGGTACGCGCTAGGCGCTCGCTCGAGCCAAATTCGTGATAGATTATTTGAAAAACAAAGCTTTGCTGAGAGCGACTTTTACGCGCTACAGCTTGATAACCAAGCCCGCTTTTTAACGCCATGGCATACATTGCTACTTAATCAGCTTAAAAAAGACAAAGCCAAAAACGCACAGTACATAAGTGCACTTGAAAACTGGCAGCAATGCGCATGTGCAAGCTCGGTAGGTTATACCTTAGTTAAACATTACCGCAGCACATTAATTAATACTGTATTTGCAAGCATGGAGAACAAACTTAATGAGCAAGACGCCACGCTTAAATATGTAAAACGCGATCTAGAACCAGCTATATGGCAGCTTATTAAGGATAGACCGGGCTCATGGGTAAACCCTGAGTATAAAAATTGGGACGAGCAGTTATTAGGTGCATTTAGCCAAACAGTGACAGCACTTGGGGCTGAGTATGGGGATAACTTACAAAATTGGCAGTGGGGTAAGGTAAATGCGCTTAATATTGAGCACCCGTTTGCTAAACAAATGCCCATACTGGCTAAGCTTTTAAATATGCCTGTAGCGCCAGCTTTTGGCGATAGCTACATGCCCGCCGTACAAGGCAAAAGCTTTGGTGCATCGCAGCGCTTTATTGCCCAACCAGGGCATTTAGAAAACGCCATTATGGCAGTGCCCGGTGGGCAGTCGGGGCATCCGCTATCCGCGTTTTATCGTGCAGGCTTTAGTGACTACATTGAAGGTAAGCACACGCCTTTATTGCCACAAACGCTAATACATCAAATAGTGATAGAGCCAGCACGATGAACTAAATTACAGTTAATCACGTTCTATATAATCATTAATAAATCAACAGAGAACTAAAATGAAAAAAATACTACCCGCATTAATAACAGGCTTATTACTTAGCAGTGCAACACATGCAGATGAAAATCCGGTAACGGCAGAAAAACTAAGCGACAGTGTGTATGTACTGTTTGGCCAAGGCGGTAACATTGCCGCAAGTGTAGGGGAAGATGGCATTTACATTATTGATGACCAATTTGCTAAGCTTTCAAACGACATTAAAAAAACCATTAGCGATTTAAAACCCGGTAGTGCAGAGTTTGTAATTAATACGCATCATCATGGCGACCACACTGGCGGCAACGAAAACTTTGCCAAAGCCGGTGCGCATGTCATTGCGCACGACAACGTACATAAGCGATTAGAAGAAAAACACGGTGCAAACTCAGATTATTTGCCACGCATTAGCTTTGGCCACGATTTAAAGCTGCATTTTAACAACGAACATGCCCATGTAGTGCACTACGCCCATGCACATACCGACGGTGATTCGGTGATATTTTTTAATAACGATAACATAGTGCACATGGGCGATATTTACTTTAACTTTGGCAATTTACCGTTTGTTGATGTAGATAGCGGCGGCAGTGTTGATGGAATATTAGCAGCCGTAAATGACGTTATTAAGCAAATAGATGAGCGCACCATAGTGATACCAGGGCATGGGCCGGTAAGTGACCGTTCAGGGCTGGAAACGTATGCTAAACTTGTTAAAAAAGCCAAAGATTTAATGCTAAAAGCAATGCAAAATAACGCAAGCTTAGAGCAAGTACTAAAAGCCGATCCATTGGCAGAGCTTGGCCTTGAATACGCAGGCTGGTTGCCAAAAGAGAAAGTGACTACACTTTTTTATCGCAGCTTAAAGTAGTACGCGTAACGTAAAAAACATGATACAAAGCTGAGTGTACTTTAGCGTACATTCGGCTTTTATTTTATTATGCCCAAAGGAGTTGTGTATGTCGGCAGAAAAAACCCACCTAGAAATTTGTAACTTAACAAAAGAGCAGTATCCGCAAATTAAAACCTTGATGGATCAGGCTTATCCTGATTTAGGTGGCGCGTGGCCAAGCCATACTATTTTTAGATTGATAGATCAGTTCCCTGAAGGGCAAATAGGCATTGTAGATGATGGCGTGCTGGTGGGTTTAGCACTAAGCGTGCAAGTAGACTACGCGCGTTTTTCAAATCCTCACACTTACGAAGACATAGCCGATGGGCACGACCGAGTATTTAGTGACTCCGACGGCGATGCGCTATACGGTTTAGATGTAGCAATTAGCGAAACCCACCGAGGCATGCGCTTAGGGCGCCGTCTTTATGATGCCCGTAAAGAGTTGTGCCGCCAATATAACTTACGCGCTATTTTAGCCGGTGGCCGTATCCCGCGTTATTACAATCACAGTAGTGAAATGACGCCAATGGAATACATTGAAAAGGTTGACCAAAAAGAGCTTTACGACCCAATTTTAAGTTTTCAGCTTTCTAACGACTTTCAGGTAAAACGGTTACTTAAAAAGTACCTGCCGGAGGATCAAGAGTCTGTAGGTTACGCCACCTTGCTTGAGTGGAATAACATAATGTACGAGCCAACCGATACCGTGCTCGAATCAACTAAATCGATAGTGCGTATAGGTGCGGTGCAATGGCAAATGCGCTGTGTAGAGTCGGTTGACGAAATGCTAAAGCAGGTAGAATACTTTGTAGATACGGTATCTGACTACAAAAGCGATTTTATATTATTTCCGGAATTTTTTAACGCGCCACTTATGGGTTTAGGCGATCAGAATAATCAAACCGAAGCTATCCGCTATTTAGCCGAATATACCGAAACATTTAAAAACGCGATGTCGCGTATGGCAATAGAATATAACGCCAATATTATTACCGGCTCTATGCCGCTTGCCGAAGACGATAAAATTTATAACGTAAGTTACTTATGCCACCGTAGCGGTAAAATAGACGAGCAGCGAAAAATACACATAACCCCGCATGAGCAAAATGATTGGGTGATTCAAGGCGGCGACAAAATTGCCGTGTTTGATACCGATGCTGGGCGTGTAGGTATTCAAATTTGTTACGATGTAGAGTTCCCTGAGCTTTCGCGCATATTAGCCAAGCAGGGGCTTGATATACTCTTTGTGCCGTTTTGGACCGATACTAAAAATAGTTATTTACGGGTTCGCCATTGTGCGCAAGCGCGCGCAATCGAAAACGAATGTTATGTGGTTATTGCAGGTTCAGTGGGTAACTTACCTGAGGTAGAAAGCCTAGACGTACAGTACTCGCAATCGGCAGTGTTGACCCCGTCTGACTTTTCTTTTCCGCACGATGCAACATTAAATGAAGCCACACCTAATACCGAGATGTTATTATTCAGCGACCTTGATATGGATAAGCTAAAAATTCTTCATAGCGAAGGTACGGTGCGCAATTTAAAAGATCGCCGCGAAGATTTATACGACGTAATTTTGAAAAAGAGAGATGTTTAATGGCATGGGTTTATTTAGTCATTGCCGGCTTGCTTGAAATAGGCTGGCCAATTGGTTTAAAAATTTCACAAAATCCCGACACACGCTGGCAGGGTATAGTAATGGCCATTGCATTTTTAACAGCCAGTGGTTTTATGTTGTGGCTTGCACAAAAGCAAATATCAATGGGGACGTCCTACGCCGTATGGACCGGAATAGGTGCTGCGGGTACGTTTTTAGTGGGTATATTACTTTACGGTGATGCAGCCACGTTTGGCCGTATTGCTGGTGTACTCATGATCATTTGCGGTGTGATAACGCTAAAAATTAGCTCTTAAGAAGAGCGCTTAATACTCGCTTTAAAAGTTATAAGCAGCCTATAGTAGCGCAGGTTTAAAAGCCTGCGCTTTTTTATGTTCTCAATTTGGTAGCATTACTAAAACAGCGGCAATGGCTATAAGTATTAAGCCCGCGGTATCTTGCTTTTTAAGTGGCTGTTTGAGCCAAAGTACAGCAATTAGCATGGTAAAAAATACCTCTACCTGACCAAGCGTTTTAACATACGCTACGTGCTGTAAACTCATCGCGCTAAACCAGCCAATAGAGCCTACACAGCTAAAAGTACTAATTGCGGCAGTGGTGCCTTTATATTGCCAAAGTTTGCCAACAGTGTGTGGCTCTTTTAGTAATAAATAGCCAAGTAATATAAGCGTTTGTAGGCTTATTACAAATAGTAAAACCCATGCAGCTGAGTGTGGAAACAATAACCCTGAATTTAAGCTCGCTTCACGCACCCACAGCGATGTAAGGGCAAAGCTGGTACCACAGGCAAGGCCAAGTAACGCTGTTTTAGCATCAAAGTGTTTTACGCTGGTTATGCCGCTAAGTAAAAGCACCGCAATAGCGCCTAAAAATACACCCAGCCAACCAAGAAGGCTAAGCGCAGAACCAAAAAACAATACCCCTAAAATAGCCGCTACTAACGCCTCACTTTTAGCAAGCCCTGCACCTATGGCGTAATTATTCATTTTAAACAGCTTTACCATTAAGCCGGTGGCGAGTATTTGCATAACACTTGCGCCAATAACAAACCCCCAAAAGGCATTATTAAAGGTAGGCATGGCTGTGTCTTTATATTGATACAAGCCATACAAATATACTGCAGCAATAGGGCCGGCTAAAATAAAGCGCGAGAGGGTTACGCCAGCCACACTTGCATGTGCGCTTAATTTACTTTGTAGGGCATTTCGCCATGCTTGCATAAAGGCGGCTAAAAAAGTGAAAAAGATCCAGGTCATAGGGGTCGTCGGTAAAAAATAAGGTCTATAAGTTAACAATCTTTAGTTATTAATGCGATGCATTAAGGGTGATAGTGAATATTCATCACCTGCGACATTATGCCGCACTGCTTTATAGGTAAACTTAGCTATAGTAAGTATGATGTTATTGTTTAGCCGCCTGCGTATGTCATAAAACGTGTTGGCGGCTTTTTTGTGTATGTGTGTTATATGTATTGGTTAAATAACTAGGTTTTAAAATAAGAGAATAAATTATGACAACATTAGTAGTATGCGCATTACTTGCTGTATTAATGCCTTATTTTGCAAAAATACCAGTGGCCATTGCGATGGCAAAGCTTGGCCAATACGACAATAAACACCCGCGCTCTCAACAAGCAAAATTAACGGGCTTTGGTGAGCGTGCGCTCGCTGCTCATCAAAATTGTTTTGAATCACTAGCAGTGTTTGCCGTTGCTATCGTGGTGGTATTGGGAACTAACTCGGTAAATGCAGTAACCGAAACCTTGGCGGTTACTCATATAGTCTCGCGCACTTTGTATTGCATTTTTTATTGGTTGAACTTAGATATTATACGTTCGCTTGTATGGTTTATTGGCTTAGGCACTGCCATTGCCATGATTGTAGTGAGTATTTAATTTTATTGTTAAAACCACAAAGCAAGCGGCCTAAAAGGGCGCTTGCTTTGTGCTCTTGCATCACTCATTAGCCTTAATGCGATACTTTAATTCGCTCTATTAAATCGGTATTAGCAACCTCGCTGTTTATGGCAAAATCGAGCTGTACAAGTACATCATTAAAGCCTGCCTCAGAGATTTTATACTCCCACTTTGCCAGCGCTTCCTTAGCTGATTTATCAAAAACGTCTGACGGCTTAGATTGAATGACACTAATGTTTTTTGTTCTGCCATTGGCGGCTATATCATACTTTAATACAACCGAGCCGCTAATGCCTTGCTTAGCTGCTTGGGCTGGGTAGACAGGTTCAATGCGTATTGTTGGTGAAATATGATCCTCTTTCGTTATTTCAGTTTGGGGCTGTTTTGCAATGGCTAAACCGCTAAGCATGCTTGTTGCTATTAGCAGTAAGCCACCTTTGGCTAGGCGAGAGTGATTGCCACTGTGCTTTATATTGGTAAGTCGTTGTAACATGGTTTTTTTATCTCCGTAGTGTGAATAAGCCATTAGGCCTGCGGGCGTTGCTGCCGCGCAGTTAACTAAGGCTTTGCTGTATAAAATGTGTTGCTGTGTGGTTTTATTGGCAAGTACCCGCTGGTCACAAGTTAGCTCCTGCAAGCGTCTAAAGCTTGCGTAAGCCATCCACGCGAGCGGGTTAAACCACATTAAAATAGTAGTCAGTAACAGCAGGGCATTTATTAGGTTATCTTTGCGTTTTATGTGCACAGCCTCATGCTCTAAAATAAGTGCCAAAGTGGCTTTATCAAACTGAGTTTTGTAATTACTAGGCAGTATGAGCTTACTTTGTAAAATACCCACCACCATTGGCGATGCAATATGATTACTGGTATAGGTTTTAATGTGTGAGGTTAGAGTGTGTTCGCTATTAATTAAATAATTGAGCTGCAGGTTTTTTATAAAGCGAATATGCACAACAAACGCTATGCTAAACAGCACTAGGCTAACCACTACATAAAGCACGGCCCAATTTAGGCCTAAGTTATTAATAAGGGGCTGGTTAGGCGTTATTAAATAATGGCTAATGGCGCTATTTTGCAGTGGCTTAATGTTACTTGGTAAGTTTGCAACCAGTAACGATACGGGGATTAGCCATACTAATTTATACACAAAGCCTGGGCCAAGCAGCCTTAAACTAAAACGCTCACATATAATAAACCCGCCAAGCATTATGCTGAGTAATAATTGCTGCTCTAGTAACCAGTTAAACAGGGTTTGAATATCCATAGCCACTCCTTACTTTTGGTTTTTTTCCCAGTCATCAATGACCTTTTTTAGCTCGTTTATATCTTGCTGCGAAAGCTGCTCTGATTTAGCAAACCCGCTTACCAGCGGCGCTATACGGCCACTAAAAAAACGCTCAATAAAGTTTTTGCTTTCTTTTAATGTGTAGTCGGCGCGCTCCATACAAGGGGTATAAATATATTGGCGGCCGTCTTTTTCAAAGGTCAGTGCGCCTTTTTTAACTAATCGACCCAGTAGGGTTTTAATGGTTTTTTCGTGCCATTGTTTGTCATCGCTTAAGCGCTCAATAATTTGGCTGGCGGTTGCTGGGTAATTAATCCAAAGCGCATCAAGCACGTCGAATTCTGCTTTTGATAACTCAGTCATTTTATTGCCTACAAATGTAATCTTTAAATTAAGACTACACCTGTAATCTATTTTTGCAAGGTTATTTTTTAACTTTTTTGTGCGCTATTTAAACGAAGGTTAGATTTTTGAAATATCTGTTTTATTAATTTGTATATAGTGGTTTTCAGGGAGGTTTAGGTTTGAGAGGGCGAGTTCGCTAAATTGCACTCTAAATAAATCAATTACTTTAAAGCCGCAGTAATGCGTCATTTTACGTATTTGTCTGTTAAGCCCTTGCTTTAAAATAATACTAAACTGGTTGTCAGCTATTTTTGTTACTTCACACGGTAAGGTTACTTGTTTATCGACGGGGATTCCTGCGGCCATTTTTTCGCAAAACGCATTATTAATAGGTTTATCTACCGTGACTAAATAACGTTTCGGCTGGTGGAAGTCAGGGTGAATAAGTTGATTACAAAAATCTCCGTCGTTGGTCAAAATAAGCAAGCCGCGAGAGTCTTTATCTAATCGGCCGATGGGGTAAACCCGAGTGAGGGTAGGTAAATGGTGAATAAGGCTGGCGGGGTCATTTTCATTTAATTTGCAGTCAATACCTACAGGCTTGTGATACGCAAAATAAACTAAATCGGCAGCCCCTTTTACTGCTTGGTCATTAACTATTACGTCGTCTTGCTCATTAACGTGATCAATATGATTCGCTGGGCGATTATTTACAGTCACCACACCTTCATCAATTAAACGCGATGCCTGTTTTCGTGAGCACACACCAGCGTGAGCAATGTATTTAGCGAGTCGAATTTTATTGCTCATAAGCTTAAAAGGCAGTGATGTAATAATTTGATCGCGATTATAGCAAAGGTGCGTATCTATAAAGTTACTTTTTATTAAAAGGCGATTGTTATGGGTATGAAATTTTCTGAGTTAAAAAAGCACGAACCATTACAAAAAGTGGTCGCGCACTCCCTTGAAATGGCGCTCTATCAAGTGTCTGTCATTATAAATAACGTAGAGTATTACGTTACTGAAGAAAATGGCGAGTTTGTTAAAGCGCTCAGCCCGCTGCATATTCAAAAACGTTTTGAAAAAATAGCCTACGCCGAAATGGTACTGCGCCATACTAGCGCTTACGATGAAATGTGCGGCCAACCCGAAAAAACAAGCAGCAATTTGCTAGAAGTACCTTATGGAAAAAATAACCTTTTTTAATTAAGTTTGTTTGCTAGTATCTGCTTCTTTAAGGGCGGTACATGTATCAATTAAAAGCAGATAATACCGATGCGTTAAACTCAGCGCTTCGCACTAAAATAGTTGAATTTAACGCGCAGCATTTTGATGCGCAAAGAGTGCCATTAGGCTATAAATTTGTTGATGAGCAAGGTGAGCTTGTTGCAGGTATTAGTGGGTGTGTGTTTGGAAATTGGCTGATGATTAGTTGGCTTTGGTGTAGCGGTGTAGCGCGAGGTCAAGGGCTTGCAGATAAGTTACTAACGGCACTTGAACAATCAGCTGCTGAACTAGGTGCAACGACCGCACAGCTCGATACACTCGATTTTCAGGCCAAGCCTTTTTATGAAAAGCGCGGATACGTGGTTAAGTATCAGCTTAACAACTATCCGCGCTCTGGTACGCGTTACTTTATGGAAAAAATGCTTTAATTTAGCAGCTTAGTGTTATTTCTCTTTTAGTGGCTCACCATCAAAGCTCAGGCCTAAAAATGGAGTCGCTTCTGGCGCTAACATAAATGTGCGAATGTTCATGTGATCATCGCCTTTAGGGTTTTGTAGTACGTCTTCGCGGTAAAACTTACCAAAGCAATCCAATGTATTTTGCTTGCTTAAATCGTTTAATTTAGCAAACGCAAAAATTTTACATGAGCCGTTGTTCTCGCTTGCAGAGCTAAGTAAGCCGTGGTTATTAAATCCACACGCGGTAAAATCGTAATTAGCTTCTATTACCGCCATGGTATCGCTAAATTGTATGCTTTTAGGGTTGTCTGCAAGTTGCTGTAAAAAATCGTTTAGGGTCATGTTTTTTCCTTAAATTTAAATTATTTAGCACTCAACTCTAACTCATCTGTTTGTTGATTTATATTAAATTTAAATCTAGATAAAAAGTTCATTCCTAACAAACCTTGGCCGCGGGTGTTTTCAATACTGAGCACTTCAAAACCGTAAATAGTTTGCACCCCTACTTTAAACGACTCAATTTGGTAGCGTTTTACTCTAATTTGCCCATTCGCCGTGTTTACGGTTACATCGCCTAAATACAGTGGTCTGGGTGAAAGTTGGTTAAGCACGTCACTCGAAAGAGAAGTAATACTTGCGCCGGTATCTATCATTAGCTCTGTTTGGATTGAGCTATTTAGCTCGGTGCTAATTAAGTAATGTGCGCCGTAGGGGGTAAGTGCAATAAAGTCATCTTGGGATTGAGCTTTCTCTATCATTGCGTGTAAGGCAGTTACTTCGGCTTGTAGTGGGTGATTTGATGGCATGCGCTCAATAGTTGTTAAGGCGCTAATAAAGTCCTCTAGTTGATAATAAGCATGCGCGAGTGCGTATAAAAAATGGCTATTGTCGTTTTGATAGTCGAGCCAAATTTGAGTTTGTTCACTAATTGTTTGCCAATTTTGCTGCTCACTCAAACTATGCAGTTCGTTTGTCGTTAAATGCACAAGGCGCCTATCTACAGGGCCTTGTTGGTGCTTGTTTAATAATGGGTAGAGCTCAAATAGCGCAATAATTGCGTTTTGCCGTTGCCCGCTTTTTACTAGGTAATCAACGTGTAAAGTGAGTAACTCGGTATTGTAAGGGTCTTTATTTAAAAGTGTATTTAACAATGACTGGCTAAGCGGTAGGTTTGTGTTTAGCCATTGCTTTAGTTGTGCTACCCACGAAGCGTATAAAGTATGTGCTTTTTTTGGAGCGCTTAGATTTAGTTGCTGATACGTATTTAGAGCATCATCAAATTTGTGTTGTGTAAATTGCTGTTGAGCTTGGCTGAGCAGGTTACTTTTTGGCACTTTGATGCTCTTGCCGCTGTGGATTTTTTGTGTGCCAACTACAGGCTGTTTTTGTGGCCACAATAAGTAAGCGTTTAGGCTAAGCGAGCCTATTAATAGCAAGGTAATTAGCTTGGTATAATGGCTCATTGCAACCTCTTCGTTCTATTTAGGCTATTTGATAAAGTGCGCTAAGGTATGAATATTCGCAATTTCAACATCGGCAAGGCCTTTGTAGTGATAAGCCGCGCCTTGGTCGTTTAACCAAACCGATTGGCAGCCTGCATTATTAGCGCCTTGTACGTCGGTATCTAGGCTATCGCCAATATGTAAAATTTCACTTTTAGCCACGTTTAAGTGCGCGGCGGCTTTATCAAACAGTGTACCGTGGGGTTTGGCTTTACCGTGCATACCAGCTTGCAATACTAGCGCAAATTTATCGCGTAAGTTAAAGCGCTCAATTTCAACATTGCCATTGGTTATTGCAACCAGCGTAAAGTGCTGGGCTAAGTTATCTAGCAGCTTTAGTACGTCGTCGGTTACCACTATTTTACTGCGCGCATCGGCAAAGGCGTTATAGGCAGCATCGGCATGATGCTCTACCTCTTGCTCATTTAAATCTAGCTTTGAAAGGGCTAAGCGTAGCGTATGTTGGCGCCATTTAGTTACATTATCAGCAAGCTCTGGTAACTGTATTACGGCCTCATTGCGGCATTGTTGCCAGTATTTTGGGCCTTTTTGTAAGTAGCTGGGTAGCGCGTTTAAATAATCTTGCTGCGCTTTAACCGCGGCTTTTATTATAGGGTGGTTGTTATACAGGGTGTCGTCTAAATCAAAGCTCATAACTGAAAAAGGGCGAGGAGCACGATTAAATCGGATCATAATTACATTCCTAATCGGTTTGTTTTTTAGCACGCGGATGAGTGTTGTCGTACACTTTTGCTAAATGCTGAAAATCTAAATGCGTATATACTTGCGTAGCCGATAAACTACTGTGCCCTAATAATTCTTGCACAGCGCGTAAATCGCCAGATGATTCTAAAATATGAGAGGCAAACGAGTGGCGAAGTTTATGCGGGTGCACTTGTGAGCTAATGCCTTGTTTTATTCCCCACTCTTGCATGCGTAAGCGAACTTGGCGAACCGAAATACGATTTTTTTTACTGCTTAAAAACACCGCCATTTCGTCAGGCTTTGCAAATTGCCCCCGTATGTTGAGCCAGTTTTTTAACGCTGTGAGCGCTTTGCGACCCACGGGAATGAGGCGCTCTTTGTTACCTTTACCTTTGACTAATATTTCGCCGCTTGCGGCATTTATATCGCGTAAGTTGGTGCCAACTAACTCGCTAATGCGCAGCCCAGATGAGTACATAAGCTCCATCATAGCTTTGTCTCGTATGGCTAATGGGTCGTCATCGTTAATCTCTAGTAGGCTTGCCATCTGATCTACATCGAGATTTTTAGGTAAAGGCTTAGAAAATTTAGGCCCTTTAATGCCTTGTGCTGGGTTATGATAATGCGCGTGCTGAGCAATGTTTTTGGCTTTTAAAAATTTATACAAACTACGAATGCAGCTTAATTTTAAGCTAATGGTGCGCCCACTTAATTGCTTTGAACGAAGCGCCATGCTGTAGCGGCGAATATGCTCGCCTTGTACGCCAAACCAGTCATCACATAATTTACTAAAATACAGGGCGGCAAAGTTTAGTTGGCTAACATACTGATTTACAGTGTGCTCTGAGTACTGTCTTTCGTACTTTAAATAGTCACTAAATAAATGAATGGGTGTACGCCAATGCTCACTTAATTGCTCAGTGTTAGGCGTCTCGTCGCTCATGCCAATTCCAACAGCCTAAGTTGCAATGCATGAACAAAATCAAGCACGAATAGGTTATCTTGTGCGGGTTCAAAATGGTTTTCATCATGGCTGCCAAAGGCCAATATAGCGACGGGTTTTTCAGCGCAACCAATAAGATAAATAGCAGAAGACTGCGTGTTTTCACAAAATAATAGCTCACGCTCTTGCTGATTAACGCGTCCTAAGTAGTGCCCAAATTGGCTAAGGCGGTGCTCAATAAGCCCATCTAAAGTGTTGTTGTATTTAACCAACCTGCACTCGCTAATATGTGGGCTGGTACAAATAATATTGCGCAAATTAGCGGCAAGCGTATTAAAGTCGTAGTTTGTCCACAGTTGGCGGTGGCATTGGCTAAACAAGCGATACACTAGCTCATTTTGCGTAGCGTGTTCGCTCATACTGTGTATTTGATTTTTTAACTGAGTATTGTGCTCGCGCAATTGGCGCTGTTGTATGTGCACAAGCGAGGTGGCGCCTTGCGTTTTGTGGTGTAACTCAAGTTGTGCAAGTAGCTCTGGCTGCTCTATTAAAAAATCAGGGTGGCGCGCCAAATACTCAGCGACTTGCTCTTTTGTTAGCTCGCTCATAAGGCAACTTGCCCATCAAATACATGCTCGGCTGGGCCGGTCATGCGGACAGGGTGACCTTCGCCGCTCCAACGTACTTGTAAAGTGCCGCCGGGTAAATCAACTTGTACCGTGGTGTTAAGTTTGCTTTGAATGTGGCCAATTACCATTGCTGCGCAGGCACCCGTGCCACACGCTAGGGTTTCACTAACGCCGCGCTCCCACACTCTAAGTTTAATATGATCTTGCGATACCACTTGCATAAAGCCAATATTGGCACGATTTGGAAAACGTTCGTGGTTTTCAAGCAGCGGACCAAGCACCTCAACTTGTGCGGTAGCTATATCGTCAACTTCTAACACGCAATGCGGGTTACCCATAGACACAGCGCCACTAAATACAGTGTGCTCTTGAGCTCTTATTATATAAGTTAGTTCTCGCTTGCTGGCTTTAAGCGGGATTTTAGCAGGCTCAAAATTAGGATGGCCCATGTTTACCGTCACTTGGCCGTCTTTTTCTATGTATAGCGTGAGGTTGCCCGACTTAGTCGAGACACTAATTTTGTGCTTGTTAGTTAAGCCTTTCATGCGCACAAAGCGGGCAAAACAGCGTGCGCCATTTCCGCATTGCTCTACTTCATTGCCATCGGCATTAAATATACGGTAATGGAAGTCGAGATCAGGGGAGTAAGGGGCTTCAACCATAAGTAATTGGTCAAAGCCAATACCAAAGTGGCGATCAGCCAGTTTTTTGATTTGATCGCGAGACAAAAATACATTTTGTGTAATGTTATCAATTACAACAAAGTCGTTGCCTAAGCCGTGCATTTTGGAAAAATTAACTAACATAGCGCTCTAATTCGGGTTTGCTCTGCGCTAATCATGCCACAGAGCAGCGCCTTAACAAAAACGTTTATGGTAAAATTTTCTCACCTTGATAAAGGCTCTCGATGGTTTCGCGTTGGCGAATAAGGTGGTGTTGCTCACCATCTACCATTATTTCGGCCACGCGTGGGCGAGAGTTGTAGTTTGAACTCATTGTAAAACCATAGGCACCAGCACTTCGCTGCGCCAATAAGTCGCCTTGTTTAAGGGCTAGTTCGCGGTCTTTTCCTAAAAAGTCGCCGGTTTCGCACACTGGGCCCACAATATCAAAGTTATGTGTTGGGGTGTCGTCATCGCGCACCGATACAGGAATGATTTTTTGCCATGCCTGATAAAGCGAAGGGCGAAGCATGTCGTTCATACCCGCATCGACAATGGCAAAAAATTTATCTTGGTTTTGCTTAATAAACTCAACCTGCGTTACTAAAATTCCAGCATTAGCGGCTATAGCGCGCCCTGGCTCAAAAATAAGCTCAAGGTGTTTGTAATTGGCTAAGCGTTCGGTAACTTGCGCAGCATATTCACTTGGGTGAGGAGGCTGTTCATCATTGTAAGGAACGCCTAACCCGCCGCCAATATCTAAATGAGTAAGCTCAATACCATTTGCTTTAAGCTCATCTATTAATGCCATTAGCTTATCAAGCGCTTCTAAAAAAGGTTTAACCTCAGTTAATTGCGAGCCTATGTGGCAATCTACACCGGTTACTTTTAGACCTGGTAAAGACGCCGCATGCTGATAAACG
Organism: Pseudoalteromonas atlantica; assembly: GCA_007988745.1. Classification (GTDB taxonomy): domain Bacteria; phylum Pseudomonadota; class Gammaproteobacteria; order Enterobacterales; family Alteromonadaceae; genus Pseudoalteromonas; species Pseudoalteromonas atlantica. Next base: position 31,784 of record BJUT01000016.1, on the reverse strand, counting down.
CTCACAGCCGTTTGAATATCGATACCAAATTTGTTTTCTTTTAAACCGGTAGAAATATACGGGTGTGTTTTGGCATCTATATCAGGGTTTACACGAATAGAAATAGGGGCTTCTAAATTTAACTCGCACGCTACCTCAGAGATACGCTCAAGCTCTGAGGCCGATTCAACGTTAAAACATTTAATACCTAACTTTAGTGCATAAGCAATTTCGTCGGCGGTTTTAGCCACACCTGAAAACACCACTTTACTGGCATCACCGCCGGCTTTTATTACACGCGCCAGCTCACCTTTAGACACTATGTCAAACCCTGAGCCTAAACGCGCTAATATATTTAATACTGCAATATTAGAATTAGCTTTAACTGCGTAGCACACCAAGCTTTTATGATTTTTAGTGGCATTTGCAAAGGCTAAATAATGGCGCTCAAAAGTAGCACGCGAGTACACATAACACGGCGTACCATAGTGCTGAGCAATTGTGGCAATGCTGACATCTTCGGCAAATAATTGATTGTTTTGATAGTTAAAATAATCCATTTATTGCTCCTGCACTTGCTCGGTGTTGGTTTTTTTTACGGGCGTTGGCTGTGCCGTATTAGGGGGGATGTTTTGCTCAGCCTGTTGCTCTGGTAAATACAAAGGCCCGCTTTGGCCGCAGCCAGCTAATGCACTTAGCAGTAAAGTACTTATATATAGTCGTTTTAATTGTAAGGTATGTGTCGCTTTCATTAGATTAATACGGTTGCTGGCTTTATAATCGCAGAGTAACAGAATATCTAAAAAATGCAGCTATTCGCGGATGATTTTATTCCTGTTACACTAGCTGTATATAAACCGTACCCAATATTAGGCAGCTCGCCTGCAAAGGAAAATTACAATGACTGAACACGAATATCACCAATTAGCCGAAGCTCTTATGTTCACAATTGAAGAGCAAGTTGATGATTGCGAAGCAGATTTAGACTACGAATCGGCAGAGGGTATTTTAGAAATAATTTTCCCTGATAAAAGTAAAATTGTAATTAACAAACAAGCGCCTTTGCATCAAGTGTGGGTTGCGACTAAATTTAATGGCCACCATTTTGAAATGCGTGACGGCCAGTGGATTGATAACCGCTCGGGCGCAGAGTTTTGGGAGTTTATGAACCAAGCGTCTACTCGCCAAGCTGGCCAAGAAATTAAGTGGCAATCAAGCTTATGAGTTTAGAGTTTGCACAATACCCAGCGCAAGGTGAGCACAAAGCCACTGTTATTTGGTTACATGGTTTAGGCGACTCGGGCGATGGCTTTGCTCCGGTTGCACCGCAACTTAACTTACCCAGTGAGCTTGGTATACGATTTATTTTTCCGCATGCGCCTATTCAACCGGTCACCATAAATGGTGGCATGGAAATGCGCTCGTGGTACGACATTAAATCTATAGAATTAGACAAACGTGCCGATGAACAAGGCGTGAGAGATTCAGCCGAAAAAGTGCAAGCCCTGATCAATCAAGAAATTGAAAATGGTATACCTGCCGATAAAATTATTTTGGCGGGCTTTTCGCAAGGGGGCGTGGTGTCTTTACATTTAGCGCCGCGATTTGAGCACAAACTTGCAGGTGTTATGGCGCTGTCTACTTATATGTGCGTGCCTGAAAAGCTAGCGCAAGAAGCAAAGCATACTGATTTAAATGTATTTATGGCTCATGGTAGCCAAGATAATGTAGTGCCGCATAGCGCGGGTAGAAGTGCGTTTGAAGTATTAACAGCACATAACATGGATGTAAGCTGGCAAGAATACCCTATGGCTCATCAGGTTTGCGCAGAAGAACTGCAAGCTATTCGCCAATGGTTAATTGCCCGTTTAAGCTAATTTGGAGCCGCTGAGGTCAATATGAGTCAAAAAATAGTTATTAAAGCAAATGTAAAACGCGAACCACAAAATAGTGTACCTAATGTAAGCTACGAGTGGCATTGGCGTCGTATTGCGAGTGTTTCTATGTTGGTAGCAATGACCTCGGCAGCGGTTGTGTATGGCTTAACTAGCTCGGTTAATGCCGAGCAGGGCGAGCAACCTAATGAGCAATCGCCGTATTCACCTTTAAGCGACAACACAGCAGATAATGTTGAGCCCACGGTGAGTGTAAATGACGAGCAAGCGCGCCCAAATGAGCTTACGCGTGCTATAGCGGATGTTGCGCCAGCGGTGCTTGAGGATGAAAGCGTTAATAATACTACGTTAGCGCAAAGCAATAATGAGCAAACAGATATAGAGCCAATTGCTAACGTTCAAAGCAATCAAGTTTCTGTTATTGAGCAATCAGATACCGAACTCGCTGAGCCTATCGCTAATCAGCCGCTTACTAGCACGCAGTTAAGCGCATCACCCAATGAACAGCTTCCAGATATTGAAAACGACGACGGTTCGCTAACCAGCAGTGAAGGCTTTTCATCTAATGCGCACATTGCCAGTGTTGCGTTAGGCGCACAAATTGATACCGGTAAAATTAGCCGTGCAGTGCTTACTCGCAAAGTAAGTAAGCGTGAGCCCACGAATGTATTTTCTGCAGATATTCGCTTAAATCAGTTTGAAGAAGCACTTTCGTTTTTTAGTGAACTTAAAAACCTACAAGGCCAACAAGTAAAGCATGTATGGTCTTATGAGGGTGAAACTATGGCTGAGATTTCGCTTAATGTTACCTCGCCGCGCTACAGAACGTACTCAACCAAAAATATTATGAATACACAAACAGGCCATTGGCGTGTAGATGTTGTTGATGAGCAAGGTAATTTAATTGCTCAAAAAGAATTTAGAATTTTAGCTAATTAAGCTTGGCTATTAGCTGTAACTATTTGGATACCCCTATGACAGAAAAAACAAAGTTAGTACGCATTGCAACCCGTAAAAGTGCTTTAGCGCTTTGGCAGGCTGAATTTGTAAAAGCACAGCTTGAGCATTTTCATGCTGATGTACGCGTAGAATTAGTCCCTATGTCTACTCAAGGGGATATTATTTTAGATACACCGCTTGCTAAAATTGGTGGTAAAGGCTTGTTTGTTAAAGAGCTTGAGCAAGCAATGTTAGATGGCCGCGCGGATATTGCTGTGCATTCAATGAAAGATGTACCCGTAGAATTTCCAGAAGGCTTAGCACTGCACACAATTTGTGAGCGTGAAGACCCGCGCGACGCGTTTGTATCAAATAATTTTGCCAATTTAAGCGAATTACCAAAAGGCGCTATAGTCGGTACTTCTAGCCTTCGTCGTCAGTGCCAAATTAGAGCTTTGCGCCCTGATTTAGTCATTAAAGACTTACGTGGTAATGTTAATACTCGTTTAGCTAAACTAGATGATGGCCAGTACGATGCGATTATTTTAGCCGCAGCCGGACTGCTACGTTTAAAAATGGACGCACGTATTGCTGATTATATTGAGCCTGAGGTATCTCTACCTGCTAACGGACAAGGTGCTGTCGGCATTGAATGTCGTATTGACGATGAAGTAACAAAAGCCTTATTGGCCCCGCTTGAGCATACCCAAACACGCATTCGTGTAAATGCAGAGCGTGCTATGAACCGTCATTTAGAAGGTGGCTGCCAAGTACCAATTGGTGCCTACGCATTAGTTGATGGCGAGCAAGTGCATTTACGTGGCCTCGTGGGCGCGGTAGATGGTAGTGAAATTTTACATGACGAAGTAACCGGTCATATAAATGATGCAGAAGCTATCGGTGTGCAGCTAGCTAAAAAGTTATTAGCGCAAGGCGCCGACAAAATATTAGCAGAAGTATATAGAGACGCATAAATGACACATATCCTGATAACTCGGCCCGAAGGAAAAGGCGCAGCCCTTGCTCAGCAACTTGAGCAAGCGGGTTATCAGGCGTCATTATTTCCTGTTTTAAAAATATCCTACCTTACGCCTTCTACTACCGAGCTAAGCCCGCTAATTAATGCCGATAAAATTATTTTTATCTCTCAAGATGCCGTTACTGCCCTTGCGCAATTAAAGCCAACAATAAATACCAAAGCGCAATTTTACGCAGTAGGGCAGCAAACTGCAGATACTATTTATGCGTTATTTGGCGTGCGAGCAGCAGTGCCTAAGCTACATGATTCTGAAGGGTTATTGGCGCTAAACTCGTTAGCTGAGGTTGATGGTAGCAATATTGTATTAGTAAAAGGCCAAGCGGGGCGCCCTGATATTGCCAAAACCTTAAAGGCGCGTGGGGCATTTTTAAATAACTGTGTGGTATACAAGCGCGAGCCAATAAGCGCTGAAAAAACCAACTGGACAGACCACTGGCAAAGCCTGAAAGTACAAGGTATAGTCATAACCAGTAATGCAGCAGTTGATGCAATATTTAATAACCTGACTGAACAACAGTTACAGTGGTTACAACAGTGCCGATTTTATGTTGCTAGCGAGCGTATAGCCGCTTATTTACAACAGCAACAGGTAAGCTCGGCTAATATACACATTGCCGCAGGGGCAAGCGATACCGCTATGTTTTCCTGCATAAAACAGCAAGGTAACAAGATGAGCGAACAGTCAAAGCCAGTAACGGCAGATAATACACCAACCACTAAGGCAGCGGCCTCTGCACAAAAAAAAGAGGCAGTTAAAGCACACAGTAAACCACATAACGATAAGCAAAAAATAAGTAAATTAGCGGTATTAGCGCTGATCATTTCGCTTATTGTTGCCTGTGGTGTGGGGTATGAGTTTTACCAAAAACTCAATGCAGGTAAAGCCCAAAATGTAGCTGTTAATGAACTAAAAGAAGAAAACGCGTTATTGTCACAAGAGTTACAGGCGCTCAAGTCGGCGCAATCTAATCTTCAGCAAGCATTGTTCAATAGTGAGCAAAAAGTGGCAGCTGCGCTTAATGAAAGTGCAGAGAGTAACCAGCAACAATTAAAAGCTGCATTGCAACAAGCTCAGCAGCAAGGCGCTTCACTAAACCCGCAAGAAGTAACCAGCTTACAACGTATGGCTGAGTTTAAACTGTGGGCTGAAAAAGATTACCAAGGTGCCAGCGCTGTACTTAAACGCTTAGATGCCTTATTGAGTGAACACCCAGGTACTGTTGCAGTTCGCCAAGCAATAACACAAGACATTCAAACACTAGATAGCTTAAAACCTATCCCAACAGAAGCCATTTACCTAAAACTTAATAGCGTGTTATCAAACATAGATAAGCTTGCATTTAATGCCGTTAACATACCGCAAGAAGCAGCAGAAATTGAAAAAAATGCCTTGAGTGAAGATGTAAGCGATTGGCAGCAAAACCTAAGTAATAGCTGGAATAAGCTAGTTGATAGCTTTATTACTATTCGTCAGCACGAAGGAGTTGCTATAGAGCCACTGCTAACCGATCAGGAGCGCCACTTAATTAATCAACGTATTAAATTAAATGTGACGCAAGCTCAAGATGCATTAATGAGCAAACAAGCGAGCATTTATTTTAGTGCCATAAGTGAGGCAAAGCGTCTTGTTAATGAGTACTTTAAACAAGATGACGAGGCGACAAAAGTGGTTATAAATGCACTAACTAGCCTAGAAAAAGAGCCATTAAACTTTAACCCTGAAGTAAACTTACAAAGTACACAGCAGGTTAAGGAGTGGGCGCAATGATAGGGCTTATAATATTAATTGTGGCGATTGTTTTAGTTTTAGCGATTACGCCATTTGTACTGGATGAAAAAGGCTATGTGCTGATCTCGTTTAACAACACCACGATTGAAGGCACGATTGTATCGTTTTGTATTATGGCGGTAATTAGTGCAACTATTTTGTTTTTAACTTACAAATTAGTGCGCTATTTATTGTCGATTTATCATAATACTAAACATGGTTTTTTTGCGCGTAGCGAAGAGCGAAAGCAAGCAGCTATAGAGCAAGCCTTATGGAGTGCGATAAACGATGATTACGAGCTTGTAGAGCAAACGTTATCAGGTAATAGTGTACCCAGTAAGTTTGAAGATATACGCTTAGCGCTATTAGCAAAAGCAGCGCTTGCTAATAACCAAACTGACAAAGCTCTAGAGCGTTTATTTGAAATTAGCCCAGAGCAGCAACTTAACGTTGCTAAACTTTGGATAGCCAGTGGCGATAGCAGTGCAATAGAATCGCAAATGCGTGCTAACAGCGATTCAAAAAAAGCGACACCACTTGAGCTTAAGCTATACGCCGAAATACTTGTACAGCAACAGCACTTTAGTGCGCTTGAAGACTTTTTACCGCGTTTACTTCGTAAAAAAGTCCTCAACGATGCGCAGTGGACGCAGCTGTTTAATGCCTATTTTAATGCACAAGCTAGCGATAAAATCACTGAAAAATATAAACAACTTCCTAAAAAGCTACAAGCTCATGCTAATACAGCTTACTTAATGCAAATGGCTAAAGTGGGCCAGTTAAGTGCGATTGAAAGTGACTTAATTAAAATGGTGAAGCACGACGAGCAACATGCTCAGCTGGCTAATATATTAAGTAACGCCACCTCTGCAGAGGCTGTAAAGCTTCAAAGTAGTATTCAAGAGCGCCTGAAAAAAGATGATGCAAACAACGCATTATTACTCTCGCTTGCGTGTTTAGCTAATGCTCAAGGCGATTATGAGTTAGCCGCAAAGGTTTTTGATAAAGCCTTAAATATCGAAAACAAAAAGCAATTTGCTCAGCAAGCAGCGCTTAGCTATAAAAATACCGCACAAGCCGATAAAGCACTCGTTTTGTATCAATAAAGGCTACACTTATACTTTTGCAGCTTTGATATTCGGGAGCATTGGGTTGAAACACTTTTTCATTGTCACTGTAAGTTTAGCGTGCGCTTACTTTTTTACCGGATATTTCAGTAATTTACTATTAGCGATAGATGGCTACGCAGTGGCTGTGTGGCCGCCTTCGGGAATTGCGCTTGCTGGCTTTTTAATTTGGGGCAGAAAGAGCTTACTAGGTATTGTTTTAGGGGCTTTTTTTACTAACCTCATTCATTTAGAAAGCGCCTCAGCGATATTTCAGTTAAGTGTATTTATGCATGCTGCGGCTGTTACCTTTGCTGCTACTTTACAAGCATGGGTAGGTAGCCAATTGGTCACTAAAGTGATTAAAGCACCACTCGACTTATCTTCTTTAAAACACTGTATTCAAAGCCTCGTTGTTGCCGGCCCATTGTGCTGTGTTATAGCTGCAGGTGTAGGCACCAGCTTATTAATTTTTAATGGCGTTATTGTGTCTCAAGCCGGTTGGGATACGTTTATAGCGTGGTGGATAGGCGACAGTATTGGGGTGCTTGTTTTTACTCCGCTTATGCTAGCGGCATTTAACTATTCACAGGTAAATTATCGCCTACAAGTTATACTGCCCTCACTGTTAATTTATATGGTTATAAGTATTAGCTTTTATGGCGCGGCCAGTGTAAAAAAAGAAAAAAACATTCAAAAAGAAGAGCTGAAAATATTAGCCACTCAAGATGCTATTAACAATAAAATTAACGAAATAACAGCACACCTCGCCTTACTAGCGACCTTTTTTTCTAGTAGTGACGATGTGAGCTTTACTGAATTTAAGCAGTTTACTTCTAAGCAGCTTAGTTACAGCGAAGAAATTTTAGCATTTGAGTGGGTGCCCTACTTACCAAGTGAAAACCTAGCTCAGTATATAGAGGCTAATAACAACACAGAGCTGGCTAAATATAGCTTAAAAGAAAGAGCAAAAGATGGCAGTTGGCAGGCCGCTCCCCCACGAGATTTTTACTACCCCGTACAATACGCACATCCTTTGTCGGGAAATGAAGACGTAATTGGCTTTGATCTTGCCTCAAATGAGGTAAGGCGATCTGCATTAATAAAAGCAAAAGTGTTAAATGAGTTGGTGATCAGTGAGCCAATAAATTTAGTACAAAACGAAGCTGAGCGCGGCGTGTTGTTTTTTCATCCGGTGTTTGGCAACAATATTACCGAAGACGATTTTAAAGGTTTTGTGGTAGCCGTTGTTAGTTTAGAAAGACTATCAAACGCGGTGTTATTTGATCAAAATAACGGCGTTGCAGTGAGCTTTACAGACACCACAACAGAGAATAATGCACAGCCTATTTTTATTGCCGATCATCAACAACTATTGCCGTTAAAAGACTATAAGTTATTGGTAGGTAAGCGGGTGTGGCAGGTGGAGCTGCATCAGCCAATGCAACGAGAGTCATGGTTAGTTTACTGGCTTGCACAAATAGCCGGCATGTTATTTGTTTGGCTGCTTATTACCTTTTTAATATCGGTAACGGGTACCAACATTCGTATACGTGAGCAGGTAGCAAAACAAACTAAAATTTTACGTTTAGAAAAGCAAAAGGCCGATGAAGCCAATGAAATAAAAAGCCAATTTTTAGCAAATATGAGCCACGAAGTTCGCACGCCTATTAATGGTATTAAAGGGCTGCATTATTTAGCCCTACAGCAAAACGATTGGCAGCAAGCTCGCAGCTATATTGAGCAAGCAGATGGGGCACTGGGCGTACTGCTAAGAGTATTAAATGATGTGCTCGATTTTTCTAAAATGGAAGCAGGCAAACTTGATTTAATTCAAGAGCCAATTGATGTAGGCACACTCAGTGAAGAAGTGGCTAATTTGCTGCAGTTTGATATAGAAGCAAAGTCGCTAGAATTTATGCTTGATTACGATAAATCAAATAACTTGGTTATCAACACCGACCCAATACGCTTAAAACAAGTTTTGCTAAACCTAATCAATAATGCCATTAAGTTTACAGCCAAAGGCAGCATCACGCTTAAAGTGTGGCAATCTAAAAAAATGACTTACTTTAGCGTTAATGATACCGGTATTGGTATTAGTAAAGAGGCGCAAAAACAGCTCTTTAAACCGTTTGCACAAGCAGATAGCTCTACCTCGCGTCAATATGGAGGCACGGGCTTAGGTTTAAGTATATGCAAAAAGCTTGTAGAGTTGATGGGCGGAGAAATTGATTTAATAAGCCACGAAGGGCACGGTTCTACGTTTACTTTTAGCCTGCCAATTTATTCGCCGCTACCAAAGGCTGAGCAAATAAAGCAACAATATGATGAGATAGATGTTAGTACGCTTTCTTTTGCCGATTATAAATTATTGCTTGTTGAAGATAACCCATTAAATCAGCACGTCGCGAGCGCTATTTTAAAAACCAAAGGGTGCGTTGCTGATATTGCTAATGATGGTTTTGAGGCGATTGAAAAGCTGACAGAGCATACCTACGACATTGTGCTTATGGATATACAAATGCCAAAAATGGATGGCCTTGAAGCTACGCGAGTTATTCGTAATGAGCTTGGTTTGTTTGACCTACCTATTATTGGCTTATCTGCTAATGCCCACGATGACGATGTTAAAAAAGCAGTTGCCAGCGGTATGGATAATTATATTACTAAACCCATTGAAGCAAATACCTTATTTAAAACACTCTGGCATCACTTAGCTCATCAAAATAAGTGAACAAAAACCTAGTTTTGTTCACTTTTTGAGTAAAAAGCAGACATATGACCGCTAATATTTACTTTAACTGCTCTACACTTGAAAAATAACTGTACCTGCGTATCATGCGCGCAATTTTAACCTAACCGAGTCGCTATTATGATAAATAAAAAATTACCTCTGCTAGATATTCATCGTCATTTAGATGGCAATGTACGTGCGCAAACCATACTAGAGCTTGGTCGACAGTTTAATATTACGCTACCTGCTGATAACGTAGAGGCGCTTATCCCTCATGTACAAGTTATTGATCCTGAGCCTGATTTAATGGCTTTTTTACAAAAGCTCGACTGGGGGGTAACGGTACTGGGCGACTACGACGCCTGTAGACGCATTGCAGTTGAAAACATAGAAGATGCTCAAGCGCAGGGACTTGATTATGTAGAGCTTCGCTTTAGCCCGTATTATATGGCACAAAGCCAAGGCTTACACCCGCAAGGGGTGGTTGAGGCCGTGGTTGATGGTATTAAATCGGCTACTCAAGGCGCCAATATTAAAGCAAACTTAATTGGTATTATGTCGCGTACTTACGGTGTTAAAACTTGTCAGCAGGAGCTTGACGCATTACTTGCCTTTAAAAATGATTTAGTGGCGATTGATTTAGCCGGAGATGAAATTGGTTTTCCGGGAGAGCTTTTTGTCGAACAATTTAAGCAAGTAAGAGACGCTTACCTGGCCGCTACCATTCATGCCGGTGAAGCGCTGGGTGCAGCGAGTATTTGGCAAGCCATTAATGAATTAGGTGCAAGCCGTATAGGCCATGGGGTAAAAGCAATTGAAGACCCTAAACTAATGGACTACCTGCGCGATAACCGCATTGGTATTGAGTCGTGCTTAACCAGTAATATTCAAACCAGTACCGTAAACGATTTAGCTAAACACCCCCTTAAACAGTTTCTAGATCACGGTATTTTAGCGTGTATTAATACCGACGATCCGGCTGTAGAGGGCATTGAAATTGAGCATGAATACCTAGTGGCTGCGCCAAAGGCGGGTTTGACACAAGCCGATATGCATAAGGCGCAAGCTAATGCCTTAGAGATTGCATTTTTAAGCGATAGCGATAAAAACGCATTAACTGCGCTTGCTGCAGCACGTTAAACACGCTTAATACAAAAAATGCCGCTTATTAGCGGCATTTTTTATGTTAGCTTACTTTTGTTTGGCAGCTCACGTAATTATCAAACAGTGCTTTTAATACATCGCTTCGGCCAATCAGCCCTATCACGGTATCACCCTCAACAACGGGGTAGTTTTTTGGCTTTCCTGTTTTCATTTGCTCAGCAAGCTCGATAATGTTGGTATCGGCATTAACGGTTACAACATCGGTTTGCATAAGCTGCGAAACTTTTACAACGCCATCGCAAAAATAGCTGCTTCGCATTAATGGTTTTAACAGCTCTTGCTCAGATATAAAGCCAACCAGCGATTTATTGTCATCAAATACTGGTGCACCTAATAAGTTAAACTTTTGCAGCTCACTAATGGCGGTGGTCATTTCGGTATTTGGGGTAATGTGTGGCAACTTGCGTTGCATAAAATCTTTTACTTTTGTATTTAACATTTGGGTCTCTCCCGCTGATGTTCTATACAAAGTATGGTTTATAGATAGGAATTTAGGAAATTGTTTATACTGATTAAAGCAATAGGTTATACCAATTGATAGCTTAAATTTGATAGAAATAACAAAGGCGCCATGGGGCGCCTTTGTATTATAAATAAAAATTTATTTTATAAACGCGAATGCATCGGCGTACATGTTTTCGCGAACAGCACCGTGAGCAATAAAGTCATCACGGACAATGCCAATCATGTCAAAGCGACCAGCCATATAAATATCGTAAGGTTCTAACGACACAATATCTTGCATGACTGCTTTGTGTACAAACCCAGTATGGCCTTGCCAATTAGCTGATGGGTTTTCTACAACAGGAATAAATTTAAAGTGCTCGTTACTCTCTGCCCATGCTTGCATTTCGCTGTGAGCATACAATGCAGACTCTTCTTTAACACCCCAGTAAAATAGTACCGGGCGGTCGCAGTTAATTTCAGCTAAGTGATCAGCCATTGATTTTGCATAAGAAAAACCAGTGCCGCCAGCCAATAAAATAATAGGGCGCTCGCATTGTAGGCGTAGTTGCGATACACCAAGGCCGGCTTCTATATCTACCGGTGTATTATTTTGATGCGCATTACGCAAATGCTCAAGCGATTGCATTGCGTATGAATCGGCTTTAGATGCGCCAATATGAAGCTCTATTTCATCACATTGCGATGGACGACTTGCAATCGAAAATGCGCGCTTGTCTTTTTCGCCAAGTACAAGTTGCATGTATTGGCCAGCTTCAAACGTAACAGGTTGTTGAGGCTTTAAAATTACTTTATGAACAAATTCTGTAAGTGGGCTGATGGCAACAACTTCAGCTTTTAATGTTTGCATTTTTTACCTTTTAGCAGCGTTTACGCAGATATGCAGTTAAGTGGAGCAATATTAACATATCTGCGGGGTTATTTTATAGCCTGTTTATATTCACTAAGCGTGCTTAAAGTATATCGAGGCTTTGCCAAATTTCGTCAACACGATCTTTTGTCGCTTTATCCATGACAATTGGCTCGCCCCATTCGCGGTCGGTTTCACCTGGCCACTTATTTGTTGCATCCATACCCATTTTTGAGCCAAGCCCAGATACCGGCGATGCAAAATCGAGGTAATCTATTGGCGTGTTTTCAATTAATGTGGTGTCGCGCGCAGGGTCCATACGGGTAGTGATGGCCCAAATAACATCGTTCCAGTCACGGGCATTTACATCATCATCGCAAACAATAACAAACTTAGTGTACATAAACTGACGTAAAAACGACCATACGCCCATCATGACGCGCTTAGCATGGCCTGGGTATTGTTTTTTCATGGTTACCACGGCCATACGGTAAGAGCAGCCTTCGGGTGGTAAGTAAAAGTCGACGATTTCTGGAAACTGCTTTTGCAATATAGGCACAAACACTTCGTTTAATGCCACACCTAAAATAGCTGGCTCATCAGGTGGACGGCCGGTAAATGTACTATGGTAAATTGGGTTTTTACGGTGTGTTAAATGGGTCACTGTCATCACAGGAAAATCATCAACTTCATTGTAATAACCCGTGTGGTCGCCATATGGCCCCTCGGGAGCCATTTCGCCAGGCATAATGTAGCCTTCAAGTACTATTTCGGCACTGGCAGGGACCTGTAAGTCATTTGAAATTGACTTAACCACTTCTGTTTTACTACCGCGCAGTAAGCCAGCAAAGGCATATTCGCTTAACGTGTCTGGCACAGGTGTCACCGCACCTAAAATAGTGGCAGGATCAGCTCCTAATGCAACCGAAACTGGGTACGGTTCGCCGGGGTTTTCTTTACACCATTCTTGAAAATCGAGTGCGCCACCGCGATGCGATAACCAACGCATAATTATTTTATTTTTACCTAATAGCTGCTGGCGGTAAATACCCAAATTTTGGCGCTTTTTATAAGGCCCTTTGGTAACAGTTAAACCCCAAGTAATAAGGGGGGCGGCATCTCCAGGCCAGCAGTGCTGTATTGGTAACTTAGTTAAATCTACCTCGTCACCTTCTAGAACAACCTGTTGGCACGGTGCTTTTTTAACTTCTTTAGCCGGCATATTGAGTACTTGTTTAAATACCGGAATTTGCCCTAGTGCTTCTTTAATCCCTTTTGGTGGCTCGGGCTCTTTTAAAAAAGCGAGTAGCTTGCCAACTTCACGCAGCTCGCTTACATCTTCTTGGCCCATGCCCATAGCAACGCGCTTAGGTGTACCAAATAAGTTTGCAAGCACAGGCATGCTGTGACCTTTTGGGTTTTCGAACAATAATGCGGGGCCTTTAGCACGTAATGTACGGTCGGCTATTTCGGTCATTTCAAGATACGGGTCGATTTCTTGAGTAATACGTTTAAGTTCGCCTTTTTTTTCAAGCAAATCGATAAAATCACGTAAATCTTTATATTTCATGGTAGGCCGCTACTAAGCAAAAAGTGAAAGTATTATACCCAACTAAACAACAAATGCATGTGCAGTTGTTTAGCGTAAAAACAGGCTATTTATTACGATGAGAAAAAAGAAAAAGTTTAAATCGCGAACGACAAAATTATAAGGCGTCGGCTTGTTGAAGTTGGCAGTGGTATTTATTACCTGAAACAATCAACATCGCTTCATCGGCTTTAGACCAAAATAGCACTCGCTCATTAATATACTTTACCCCTGATGCGCTCGGCTCTTTATTAAGCGTATATGTTTGCTCATTTAAAGTAAGTGTTGCCCCCGCTCCTTGGCGGGCTAATTCTACTACGCGCTCGTTGCATAAGTAGTGGGTACTTTTAGACTCATTACTACAGGCTGATAAAACCAGCATGCTTGTAAAAATAACCACCAATGCTTTCATTAATATCCCCTAAGTAAGTTTGCCATTGATAAAAATCAGTGCGTTTAATCAGCATAACAAAGCAAAATTAACCGTTGGTGAAAATTACGGATTACGCTATGTTGATAGCATTATTTTTTAGCTAGGAAGCAACATGGCAGGCATTAACCTTTTAACATTACTTGATGATATAACCACCTTACTTGATGACATTGCCACAATGAGTAAAGTCGCCACTAAAAAAACAGCCGGTGTACTTGGTGACGACTTAGCACTTAATGCTCAGCAAGTTACAGGGGTTACAGCCGACCGCGAATTACCCGTAGTTTGGGCTGTGGCAAAGGGCTCATTTTTAAATAAAGCCATTTTGGTCCCTGGTGCATTGCTCATAAGTGTATGGCTGCCTTGGTTAATAACCCCGCTGCTAATAATCGGTGGCTTATTTTTATGTTTTGAAGGCGCTGAGAAAGTATTTGCTCGGTTTTTACCTCACCCCGAAAAAGAGGCTGATGAGTCGCAGCAATTAGACCCAGCTGAGTATGAAAAGCAAAAAGTAAAAGGAGCCATACGCACCGACTTTATTCTATCAGCCGAAATTATAGTGATCACCTTAGGAACGGTTGCAGGTGCCACACTTGTAAATCAGGCGCTTGTACTGTGTGTTATAGCCGTATTAATGACTATAGGTGTATACGGCCTTGTAGCCGGTATCGTAAAGCTTGATGACGCAGGGTTGTATTTGCTTAATCAATCAAAGGTGTCGGCTAATAAATTTAAAGAGATGCTTGGTAAGGGGTTATTAGCTGCAGCGCCAAGGCTTATGCAATTTTTAGCCTTTGCCGGCACGGTGGCCATGTTTTTAGTCGGTGGCGGCATTTTATCCCACGGTATTGAGCTACTACATCATTGGCAATTAGAAGTAATAGCCATAGGCAAGTCGTTATTAAATGGCACCGGCGAAACATTAGCCCCCCTTATATTTGACGGATTACTAGGAGTAGTAGCAGGGCTATGCATTGTTATTCTGCATTTAGTTTGGAGTAAGCTTACTAACCCTAAGCATTAGATTTATAACCCTATTAATTTACGCCTGTTTACATAAAGGGAAGAAGTATGGTGTATATTTTTGTTAAAAGTATGTAACATAAAAGCTCAATCAAAAATAAATAAAAGGAACTTTAATGAATAAGTTTTTGGCTTGTCTGTCTTTATTGCTGGCTAGTATTTTTAGCTCTCATACTACAGCAAGTAACGACTTGGTACCGATAGAAAGCTTTAGTAAAGATATAGAGTTTGCAGGTGTGAAAATTTCACCTGATGGAAAATACTTAGCTGTAATTACTCGCCCAGAAGGAAAAAATGTATTAATGGTGCTAAGCACTGATACATTTAAAGTAAGTCATGCAATTAGGTTTCCTAATGATGCCCAGGTTGGTAATTATTATTGGGTTAACAATGAAAGAATTGTACTGGCTAAAGAGTACATTAAAGGCTGGAAAGATCATCCCGAATTTCATGGTGAGCTTTTTGGTGTAAATGCTGATGGTAGCCGAGGCAAATATTTAGTGGGTTACCAAGGTGAAATGCAAACAGGAACCCGTATAAAAAAAGCGACACCCATACTTGGTACTTCTTATGTACTAGACCCGCTTATTCATGATAGGCGTAAAATGCTGATCCTAACCTACCCATGGAGCGCTTCAAATGAGCCGCATACAATAGTTTATGAAGTTGATATTTACAGCGGAAAGCGAAAAAGAGTCGCTCGCTCACCATCAAAAATGGCAGGCTTTTTAACAGATCATGATGGTAATGTGCGTGTTGCTGTTTCAAACGATGATTATATTAATCAAAAAATTTATACCCGTGAGAAGTCAGGTGGTGAATGGCAACAGCTTGATTTAGGAGAGTTAAAATACACTGATATTAGCCTCCATGCGTTTGATAGTACCGGTGCTTCTGTTTATGTTACAGCGTCAGAAAATGGCGAAGCAAAGGGGCTTTATAAACTAAATTTAGAGAGTAAAAAGTTTGAGCTTTTGCATAAAGAACCACAGGTCTCTCCAAAAAAAGTGTGGGTAGATGAAGTTTCTAAAGAATTATTCGCAATTGAAAATGAGCTTGGCTATCCTGCCTATTCCTTTATAAATAATTCACATAAAAGTGAGCGCTTAAAGGCATTAATACAATCCCTTCAAGGGCAGCAAGTTCAGCTTGTTAGTAGTACTGAAGATGGTGAGAAGAGTATTATCTTTGCGTCAAGCGATACTAACCCTGGCAGTTACTACTTGTTCGATGCCAAAAAGAATAGCTTACGCTTTTTGTTTGCGACTAAAAGCTGGATCAAGCCAAGTGAAATGGCTATAACCAAACCTGTAAATTATAAAGCGCGTGATGGCTTAACAATATACGGATATTTAACCATCCCTAATAATACTGATGAGAAAAACTTACCTTTAGTTGTTATGCCTCACGGTGGTCCTCATGGACCAAGAGATTGGTGGGGCTATGAGAGCGAAGCTCAGCTATTAGCCAGTAGAGGCATTGCAGTACTAAAAGTTAACTTTAGAGGCTCTGGTGGCTTTGGCCGCAACTTTGAACATGCCGGACATAAAAAATGGGGTGCTGAAATACAATACGACATTATTGACGGTGTAAAATACTTAATAGAGCAAGGCACTGTAAATAAAGATAATATTTGTATAATGGGCGCAAGTTTTGGTGGCTATTCGGCACTACAAAGTGCAATTTTAGAACCTGATATGTTTCAGTGTGCTATTGGTGTAGTTGGGGTGTACGATTTACCGCTAATGTTTGAAGAAGGCGATATCTCTGAACGTGACCGTGGACAGCGCTATCTTAAAAGCGCGCTTGGTACTGATGAGGCACTTTTAAAGCGTTTTTCACCTAGCTACAACATAGACAAGCTTAAAGCGCCAGTTTTAATTGTACATGGTGGGCAGGATGAAAGAGCACCAATTGAGCAAGCTGAGTCTTTAGTTGCAGCACTAAAAAAAGAAAACCATCCTTATATATACGAGTTACTTGAAGATGAAGGGCATGGCTTTTATAAAGCAGAGCACAGAACACGCTACTACAAGCAGGTACTTAACTTTTTAGATGAGCATATGACTTTCTAATTATAAGTATGAACGAAGATTGAAAATGGCCAGTTTAACTGGCCATTTTTTATTTGCAGTTTGCTTTATCACACATTTCCTCTAATTCTATTTTCGCTTTGCTATTACCTTGCGCTATTGCCTGCTCATACCAATGTTTTGCTGTTTGTACATTTTGAGTCACGCCTTGTCCATCTCGGTACATTTGCGCAAGATTGAGCTGCCCCCATTGCGAGCCGGCATTTGCGGCTAGAGTAAAACTCTCAAGCGCATCGCTATACTGTCCGTTTTTAAAATACGTAATGCCCTGTTGGTTATTTTTGTCGAGCTTTAAGCCTTTATATAGCGGTTTTGGTTTTGGCGGAAACATAACAAACCCACCATATAAACTATTTGCTGAGGGGCGCAGTACGTCGTAAATCACCCCGTCGTTGTAAAGTCTTTTTACTTCGCTACGAGGCAAAGTAATTTTGTCATCTGAGAAGTAACCTCTTTGTACTAATAAGCTGGTACGCATTGCAGTAGTAATGCCTTTGTTGCGCTTATAGCTGTAGTTACTTACTTGAAACGTAATAAACTGCTCGTCAAAACTTAAAACTTGCGCAACTTTTAAGTTGGTGAGTGTCCAGGGCTCATGAGTAAATTTATCAGCGTGTACTAAATACGTATCGTAGGCTTTAGGGTTAGTTAAGTAGCTTTGCTTTTGCGCTTGCGCAGCAGCGTGTTGTTGGTAAAAAAATAAACCCACCCATAACGCTAAAAATACCCCTATAAAGTATTTAGGTAGAGTGAAAATTTCAAACGTCGGTAACTGCTTTAATTTTACAGGCGTATTATGGCCGCATTGATAGCATTCGTATTTATAGTTTAGTGCTAAAGGTAGAACAGGAATAACCGTAAAGCGTAAAAAACGACTTTGGTTTATTAGATGATAGGCGCGGCTATGGCAGTTAGGGCAGCACTGTGTTTGTGCAAAATGAGGAAACGACTGACTCGTATTGAAAAGCAACATGCCCGCACACTCCTTGTTTTATTTAATTTATATAAAGGTAAAACAAGGAGTGCGTTTATCAAAGTGACAAACTGTAAGTAAGTATGTCAGTTATTAGTTAGCCTGCGCTTTCGGTTGAATTGTTGTTTTGGCATCTGCTGCCATTAACGCAAATACAGCATACGCAGCGGTATTTTGGCGCAGTTTAGCAGGCGTTACTTTATCGAGTGTGTCATCAGCTGTGTGATGGTAATCAAAGTAATCAGTGCCATCTTGGGCCAACTCAAATATAGGTGCCGACACCGCTTTTTTTAATGGGATTAAATCAGGCCCGCCGTTAGCCTGGTTTTTACCAATGTACTCAATGTTTAACGCAGCCAGCTCTTTTGCTATGGCACGTACTACTGGCAGAGAAGCCGCATTAACATTCGACTCAAAACCATATACTACATCGGCGCCAAAGTCCGACTCAGCAGCTGCAACTATATTATGTAAATCGCTTTTATGTTGTGCAAAGTAAGCTTTTGCACCCCAAAGCCCAAGTTCTTCTGCTGCAAACAGTACAACACGAATACTGCGCTTAGGGCGTTTAACATCGCTAATGTGTTTAGCCGCAGCCATTGTTAACGCAACTCCTGCGCCATCATCTAATGCGCCAGTGCCTAAATCCCACGAGTCTAGGTGGCCACCAATTAACACATATTGTTCTGGGTTTTCGGAGCCATTAAATTGGCCTATAACGTTATAGCTTGTGCCTTCTCCTAGGCTTTGTGTTTGTACATTTATATTAACCGTTACCTTTTTGTTTAAGGCCACTAAGCGCGCTATTTGATCCGCATCCGGGTTGGCAATAGTTACGTTAGGTATTTTTTTAACCCCTTCTTTATAGTAACTACCACCAGTGTGAGCAAAGCGATGGTGAGCTGTGCTCACTGAGCGCATCATGTAAGCAACCGCGCCTTTTTTTGCAGCTTCAATTGCGCCTGTGGCACGTGCTTTTACTGCGGGGCCGTATCCGTTGCCGTCTATGTCGCGGTTCATGCGGTAATTAATATAGGCAATTTTACCTTCTAAGCTATTTGCTGGTGCTGCAATTAGCTCATCCAATGTTTCAAACAACACAACCGGTGCACTAATGCCATCATCAGGTGTGCTTACACTGTTACCCAGCGCAGTTAAATGCAGAGGTTGCTCACTTGGGGTGAGTATTTTTCCGCTTTCGCTATAACGGCGCCATTTTGGAAATGTTGCTTCTTCAAGCCATACTTTATCAAAACCAAGTTCGTTAAATTTTGCTTTAGCCCATGCTACTGCTTTTTTATCGTTTTCAGTGCCGGGTAAGCGAGGGCCAACTTCTGTTGTGAGTGACTCGAGTAGCTCGTAGCTCAAATGGCTTTTAAGCGCAGCACTGCGCACCTCATCAACCTGTTGTAATTGCGTTGTGGTGAATTCTGCATTGTTTGCGCTAACGCTGAGGCTGCTAGTCATTAGTAGCGCTGTAATAATTTTTTTCATATAGAGTAAGCCTTTTTATAATTAAGTGTATTAGAGCACTTTTTAAAGGCTTTAAAAAATAGATGAGATGAATGCAGTGGTGTTTTTAATAGGCAGTAAAAAGCCCGCACAATTATTATTGTGCGGGCTTTATAAGTATAAGTTTTATAAATTAAAAGCTAAATTGAGCTGCTAGGCGTACATTTGTGCCTTCGCCCACGGTAACGTTGTTTAAGCCACCGCCGCCTAAGTAGTTTTCGTCTAATAGGTTTTCAATGTTTAAACGAAGGTTTACATCGGTTTTACTTACTTTAAGTTTGTAAGTTGCACCTACATCTACTCGTGTGTAAGCATCTTTTACTACTGTGTTTGCACTATCGGCAAAGCGCTCACCTTCATAAAATGCACCGGCATTAAATGCAATGGTGTCGTTTAACTCATAGCGAGTCCAAAGTGATGCAGACCATTTAGGAGCATCAGTGGGGCGTTTACCTTGTAGGTCTTCGTCACGCTCAAAATTTGCATCTAAGTACATAGTTGATGCCATAACAAATAAGCGATCGGTAGCTGCACCTTGCGCGCTTAGCTCAAGCCCTTTATGGCGTTGCTCGCCTACTTGGTTTGTTTCAGAGGTAAATTCGCCGACTGGCACTTCAAGTGCTTCGGTTACTAAGGTGCCTTTTTTGCTAATATCAAATACAGCACCGCTTAACATTAGGCGGTCATCAAATAGTTGCCATTTAACACCAATCTCTTTTTGCTCAGAGGTAACAGCATCAAGCTTCATACCGTTGTTGATGTCAGTTTCGCTTACTAATGTATCGCTACCTTGTGGCTCAAAACCTTCTGAGTAGCTAGCATAAATAGTCGCAGAAGGGTTAGGGTGATAAAGCACACCTACTTTTGGTACGAACGACTCGTTATCTGCGCCTTCTCTATTTTGCTCATCGTAACGGCCACCTAATGATACTTGCCACTGTGGCGAGAAAGTAATTAAGTCTTGAACGTAAATACCGTAGTAGTCGTATTCAGTTTCGCTAATAGTATCATCTGATTTATAGCTTACTGTTGGGCGGCTTGGCTCGTTTTGGCCAGCGGCAAAATCAAAATACTCTGCTGATGTACGGCGTTGTCCGTAATAGTAATCTAGCGAGTTTGCACCAATTAAAAACTGATGTTGTAAACTACCGGTTTTAAATTCGCCAACAAAATCAATAAATGCGGTTTTAAACTGCCAATCGTCAAAACGGTCGTAAGGGCGTGACTCATAGCTATCGCCTTCTACGAATGTGCTTGGCTTACGAGGTGCAGACTCAAAACGCTGGCGCTCAAATGTTTGCTCGTTGTAACCAAGCTTAACTTGCCAGTGATCGTTTAAGTACACTTCAAAATCTACGCCTAAGTTTTCTACTGTTATGTCGGTAAATGCCCAAGACATATCGCGAATAGTTTTGTCATCGCCAATCACATTGGCGTTGTCATCTATCCAAGCACCTGTATCAAGGCCTGCTTCGTCGTCTGTGCGGTCGTAATGTACACGTACTAATGCGTTGTCGCTTAAATCGTAATCAACAATTACAGCACCTAAAAAACGATCGCGTTCACGGTTTTCGCCGTTTTGGTATTCGCGCCAATAATCAACATCTTGTTTTACTAAAATACCGCGTGCGCGTAAATCTTCAGCGTCGGTAAGTGCACCAGCCGCGTCTAGCATAAAGCGGGTAGAGCCATGTTGGTCTACATCTGCGCTGGCGTTAAATAATGTAGTTGCCGTAGGCTTTTTTGTCACCATGTTAATCAAGCCACCTGGGCCTGATTGTCCGTATAAAATACTTGATGGGCCTTTAATAACTTCTACTTGTTGTAGAATTTCAATCGGTTGCTGGTAGTGAGACCAATGTTGGTGCCCGTCACGTAAGTAGCCTGTTGAAGAGCTAAGTTCAAAGCCGCGTAAGTTAAATACTTCACGGTTACGTTGCTGAGAGCCGGCAGTTAAGCTTGCATCGTTAGTAAGCACTTCGCCAAGTGTGGTTGCTAATTGCTCGCTAATTATTGTATCGCTAATAACAGTGACTGATTGCGCTGTTTCTAACAATGACGCTGATGTTCTCATTGCTCCGTTGGCGTTGTCGACTTTGTAGTCGTTGAAATAGCTGCCTTTAACTTCAATTCGCTCTAGGTCAGTAGGGGCGGCAAAGGCGCTTGTGCTAATGGCACCAACAAGTGCTACGTACAGTGAGTTTAGTTTCATCAATTACATCCAGTGTTAGGGTGTTAAAATTTTTCGAGGATCTTAATGAAAACTAGTATCATTTGCAACTTTTTTATTAACAAGGATTAACGCATCGTAAAATAATGCACATCGGGTATTAATGGTTGCCTAACCTGAATTCTGCTATTATAGAGCCATATTTTGGGGCTAAGCCCTGTGTTGTTTTTATTATTTTGGAATTTATTGTGACTTCTACTGCATTTTCATCTTTGGCTTTACCTGCTGGTTTAGTTGATAATTTATCAACACTTGGCTACTCGCAAATGACGCCTGTACAAGCGCAAAGCCTGCCACCTGTACTTGAAGGTAAAGACATTATTGCACAGGCAAAAACCGGTTCAGGTAAAACTGCTGCTTTTAGTTTAGGTGTGTTAGCTAAATTAAATGTAAAACGTTTTCGTATTCAATCGCTTGTACTTTGTCCAACGCGCGAGCTGGCTGAGCAAGTGGCGGTAGAAATGCGTAAACTTGCCCGCGGTATTCACAATATTAAAATTTTAACCTTGTGTGGCGGGGTTTCTATTGGCCCACAAATAGGCTCGCTTGAGCATGGCGCGCACATTATTGTGGGTACACCTGGGCGAGTAGACGATCATATTCGTAAAGGTACACTGCGTTTAGACGACGTTGAAACGCTGGTACTTGATGAGGCAGATCAAATGCTCGATATGGGTTTTCAAGATACCCTTGATGCCATTATTGAGCGCATACCGCAAAATCGTCAAACGTTGTTATTTAGTGCTACCTTTCCGCGTGCAATTGAAGCGATTGCAAAGCGCGTATTAAAAAATCCAGAGATGATAAAAGTAGAAGAAGAGCAAGAAAAAAGCACAATAAAGCAATACTTTTACAAAATGGACAACAACAAACAGCGTTACTCAACACTTAAATTATTACTACTTAAATTTACACCACAAAGCTGTGTTGTTTTTTGTAATACCAAGGTAGAAACACAACAAGTTTGTGATGATTTAGCAAGTGAAGGCTTTAGCGCAGTGGCGTTGCACGGTGATTTAGAGCAGCGTGATCGCGAGCGTACGTTAATTCATTTTGCTAATAAGAGCGCCTCAATATTAGTTGCTACCGATGTTGCCGCGCGTGGCTTAGATATTGACGACATGGACATAGTAATAAATTACCACTTAGCACACGACCCACAAACCCATGTACACCGTGTAGGGCGCACAGGCCGAGCGGGTAAAAAAGGCATTGCATGCTCTATTTACGGTGAGGCTGAGCAGTTTAAAGTGGCGCAAATAGGCGACCATTACGAACGAGACTTTTTGCCAGAGCCAATGCCTGCTTTTAGTTTATTAGAAAAGCCGCCTTACAAGCCTGAAATGGTTACCCTAATGATCGACTCGGGCAAAAAGCAAAAAGTGCGCGCTGGTGATATTTTAGGTGCACTTACTGGCAAAGATGGTGTTGCAGGACGCCAAGTAGGTAAAATAAATGTACTTGATAACGTTGCCTTTGTAGCCGTTGAGCGCAATGCATCAAAACCTGCGCTACGTAAATTAACCGAGGGCAATATTAAAGGGCGTAAAATTCGTGCCCGTCGCCTTACCCGTTAATTACCTGTTTTGAGCAGCTAGCTTTAGCTGCTCATACTCGGCTCTTATTTGTCTAAATTTACATGCACTCCCAGTTTGCTTATCGGGATGATGTTTTAATGCCAATTGCCGCCAGCGCTTTTGTAGCATAGCCAGGCTAAAGTTTGGCGGTAGTTGCCAAGCCTTAAGTAATGGCTCAATTTGCCCAACTGGTTGCTTTATTAGTGGGTTAAATTGCTGCCAAAAACTATCTAATAATGCCTCTATGTCTTTGGCACTGGTGTCGTAGTTTTCCCAGTTTAAATAGTAACTTTTTAAATGGGACTGCGTTGCTACATTGCTACTTGGCTCTGTAAGTTCAATATGTAATGAC
This sequence comes from Pseudoalteromonas atlantica, assembly GCA_007988745.1. Classification (GTDB taxonomy): domain Bacteria; phylum Pseudomonadota; class Gammaproteobacteria; order Enterobacterales; family Alteromonadaceae; genus Pseudoalteromonas; species Pseudoalteromonas atlantica. The sequence continues at coordinate 8,061 of BJUT01000016.1, read as the reverse complement.
GATATAATTAAGTGCTTGGGTAATAGCTGTGTTTGCAGCTCAAATAAAGCATTCATAATTAAAAAAATTCTTTTTAAATAAATTTTGCTCAGGGTTTGCATCTAAAGGTGGTAACACCCCTTGTTGAGCGAGCGTTGCAGCTAAGATATGAACTTTCCAAACACGCTGAGTTAAAAGTAGCTCAAAAATCTCATCAATCAGGGGGTTAAGCATTGTTTGCACTCGTTTTGTTGTGTATCTTCAATAAAGATTACACTGACTAAAGCTAAAGTTTGAAGGAATAATATTATGCAAGGCAAATTGAAGTGCCTTTTATTTGTTTTATGTTGTGTGTTCATACTGCCAAGCTTTGCTCAAAATAGTGTATCTTTATTTGATGAATTTAAAAAAGAGCAGCAGTGGGACGTAAAACTCACGCTCGGTAATGCGCTGCTTGAAGCAAAAAATATCACAGAATCCCAAAAGGTCAGTGTGTATTCTGAACTTGCCGATTTAGCCTTCTCCTCAGATGATTTTGAAAATGCCCTGCTGTATTTTAAAAAATTAGAACAGCACACTTCCTTAAACTACCTACCAGATATGCACTTTAGAGCCATTAAAATGCAAGGCGTTGTGTTTTATTTTCAGGGATATTTTCAGCAAGCTATTGTTGAATATAGCCGCGCCATGGTGATTGTTGAAAAAAACAATAAGCAAGTAGAGCTTGCAAACCTGCTAAGTAATATTGGTTTAGCGTACTTCGAAATGAATAATATGGAGCTAACGCTCGAATATTATTTAAAAGCAAAAGAGATTTATGAGAAAAAGGGCAGTGCTCAAGACCAAGCTGATATTTTGCTAAATATAGCAGGGGTGTACATTAGGTTATCACGTTACGAAAGCGCCATTTTATTTTATAAAGAAGTACTTAAAGTTTATCAAAAATTAGCTGATACCAGCGGCATAGCGCAAGTTAACAATAATTTAGGGGTTGCTTACTACGAAAGTTCGCAATTAGATTTAGCGCTGCATTATTACCAAATGGCACTGCGCTATTATATTTCTACCAATGATTATAATAAGTTATCTACCCAATATACTAATTTAGCAAACATCAATTTAATTCTTAATAATGTGGATGTTGCCTACGAGCAAGCTAAATTGGGGGTGCAAAATGCCCTTAAAATTGCTAATCACAGCTTAGAGCTTAACGCCTTACATGCACTGGCTAAAATACAATTTGTGAGAGGCGAGCTTGCTGATTCGCAAAAAAGCCTAGATAAAGCAACCGATTTGGCCACACAATATAATAGTGTGCGTATCAAGCGCGATGCTTTTGGTACACGCTCGCTCCTAGAGGCAAGCAAAGGCAACTACGCTGAGGCATTAACTCTGCACGAAAAGTTTGTAGCAGAGCAGCGCGGTATAAATAGCGAAACAATTACCAGCGCTTTAGCTGTACTGCAAAATCAATTTAAAGCTACTCAGTTAAATCAAGAAATTCAAAAGCTGAAGCAAGAACGAAAAGTACAAAAGTTAAAAATGAGCCAACGTTCGCAGCTTACGGTTTTTATTTTTGTTTTATTATTTTTAGTAATTGTAACGGGTACCGCGCTTTATCGTCGGGGCGCCGAAAAGCGTGCTAAGCAGTTATTAAAAGAACAAGTTGCGCAGCGTACAGCAGAGCTACAAGCTATTGCCCAAGAGCTACGAGAAGCAAATGATGTTAAAAGCCAGTTTTTGGCAAATATTAGCCATGAAATTAGAACCCCGCTCACCGCTATTTTAGGCCAAACAGATGATTTAATTAATGGTTTGTACGAGCCTGAAAACCTACAAGATGAATTAAAAATAATTCAACGACATAGCGATCACTTAAAAAGTTTAATTAATGACGTACTCGATTTAAGTAAAATAGAAGCAAACAGATTAGAGCTTAATATTTCGTGCTTTGACATAGTGCAGCTAGTTAGCGATGTACATGCCATGTTTATTACGCAGGCTAAGGCGAAGCATTTACAAATTCGTTTTGATAACCATGTAGGCAATGCGTTTTATACCAAGCTCGATTTAATGCGGGTGAAGCAAATACTCATTAATTTATGTGCTAATGCTGTTAAGTTTACGCAGGCGGGGCAGGTAGTTGTGTCTTTAAACAAAACCGAGCAAGGGCTTGTTTTTATAGTTAAAGACACCGGTATTGGCATGAATTCATCACAGCTAAAACAAATATTTGAATGCTTTAGCCAAGCCGATAACAGTATTAGTCGCCGCTTTGGTGGCACCGGGTTAGGGCTTAGTTTGTCTCAACAGTTAGCCTCTATGATGGGCGGCTACATTAGCGTACAAAGTGAGTTTAAACGCGGAAGTCAGTTTTCGCTGTTTTTACCCTGTATAGAAGTTGAAAAAGAGCTAGATGAGTACGAACATGTAAGCGCCGCTGAACAGGTTAAGCAGTTAACCGGGCGTGTAGTACTGGCTGAGGATCATCCCGACAATCGCAGACTCATAAGTCGTTATTTACGTTCTATGGGGCTTGAAGTTATTGCGGTAGAAAATGGCGAGCAAGCGGTTGAGAAGTGCCTACAAATATACCCAGACCTCGTGCTGCTTGATATACAAATGCCTATTATGGACGGGCGTGCTGCGTTTTCGTTGTTGCAACAGTGCGGCTTTCAAGCGCCTATTTTTGCTTTAACGGCCAATGCAATGAGCCATGAAGTTGATGATTATCTTGCCCTAGGGTTTACAGGGTATTTAGGTAAGCCATTAGATAAAAACGCGTTTTATAACACCCTTGCCCAGCATTTAGGTGAAGCAAAACAAGAGGCAGCCTATACAGCTAAGATAGACATGAGCGACTTAGTAACAAGTTTTAAGCAAAGCTTCACGTTTGAAAGCGAAACCATAAGTCAGCACCATAATAGTAATGACCTAGAGGCACTACAAAAAGACAGCCATCGTATTTTAGGCGCTGCGCAAATGTTTGCGTTAGACGATATTGCCAAAGCCGCTAAAAATCTCGATATGGCTTTACTCAATAAACAAAGCCAAAGTAAAGAACACATTCAAAAGCTTGTAGATGAATTACAGCGTGTACTTAAAAAATATAACGAGAGTTAATTATACCAATCGTGTTAGGTTATTAGACATTTATAGCGACAGATAAATAGAGTGGTCATAAGGCATAAGTTTTGACACCTAGTTGTTCTACATAAGAAATTTATAACGCCATTAACGCTTTATTTAGTATGCTAGAAAGGCTAAATATCTAAGCCGATTGGTATTAGTCGTTTAAACATAAAAAAAGCGCCCTAGGCGCTTTTTTTATATAACGAAAACGCGCTTATTGGCGTTTCATCGAATCGAAGAATTCATCGTTCGTTTTGCTCATAGAAAGCTTATCAATTAAGAATTCCATAGCATCAATCTCTGACATTTCATGAACAATCTTACGTAAAATCCACAGCTTTTGTAGCTCATCTGGCTTAGTAAGTAGTTCTTCACGACGCGTACCAGAGCGGTTAAAGTCGATGGCAGGGAATACACGCTTTTCAGCAATCTTACGATTTAAGTGTAGTTCCATGTTACCGGTACCTTTAAACTCTTCGTAGATAACTTCATCCATTTTAGAGCCCGTGTCGATAAGAGCTGTAGCTATAATCGTTAAGCTACCGCCTTCTTCAACATTACGTGCAGCACCAAAGAAGCGCTTAGGCTTGTGCAATGCGTTAGCATCAACACCACCGGTAAGTACTTTACCTGATGAAGGAATCACGGTGTTGTAAGCACGTGCTAAACGGGTGATTGAATCAAGCAAGATAACCACATCTTTTTTGTGCTCAACTAAACGTTTTGCTTTTTCAATAACCATTTCTGCAACTTGTACGTGGCGAGAAGCTGGCTCATCAAACGTTGATGCAATAACTTCACCTTTAACGAGGCGCTGCATCTCGGTTACTTCCTCCGGACGCTCATCAATAAGTAAAACCATTAATGTAACATCTGGGTGATTGTGAGTAATTGATTGTGCAATGTTTTGCAGTAGCATTGTTTTACCCGCTTTAGGCGGTGCTACTAACAAACCACGTTGGCCACGGCCAATTGGAGATGCTAAATCAAGTACACGAGCGGTAATGTCTTCTTTACTGCCGTTACCGCGTTCCATACGAAAACGTTCGTTTGCATGTAGTGGGGTAAGGTTTTCAAAAAGAATTTTAGTGCGAGAGTTTTCAGGTTTATCGAAGTTAACTTCATTTACTTTTAATAAAGCAAAGTAGCGTTCGCCATCTTTAGGTGGACGAATAAGCCCTGAAATAGAATCGCCAGTACGCATGCTGAAACGGCGAATTTGGCTTGGAGATACATAAATATCATCTGGGCCAGCTAAGTAAGATGCTTCTGATGATCTTAAAAAACCAAAACCATCTTGTAAAATCTCTAGTACACCGCCACCGAAGATGTTCTCTCCGCCTTTGGCATGTGCTTTAAGAATAGCAAAAATGATATCTTGCTTTCTTAAGCGGGCTACGTTTTCGAGCCCCATGGACTCAGCTAAGTTTACAAGTTCTTTTATAGACTTGTCTTTTAATTCGCGTAAATGCATATTGGTGGGTTCTTTATTACAATTGTCATACTCAAAATCGCTTTGATAGTTGAGTGAGGTTTGTTGAATATAACTAAGGATTAGTTGGCTTTATAAACTAGCAGTTCACTGGCATAGCGTCCAGTCTTTATACAAAATAAACACAAAAAAAGGGCAAAAACGCCCTTTTTTTTAATTTTTACTTAGATATTGTTTTCTAAGAACTCGATAAGTTGAGTTTTAGAAAGCGCACCAACTTTCGTTGCAGCTACTTGACCGTCTTTAAAAAGAAGCAGAGTAGGAATACCACGAATACCAAATTTAGGCGGTGTACCCGCGTTTTGGTCGATGTTTAATTTAGCAACTGTTACACGGCTTTCGTATTCATCAGCTACTTCATTAAGGATAGGGGCGATCATTTTACAAGGTCCGCACCACTCAGCCCAAAAATCTACTAGTACAGGCTTGTCTGATTGTAATACGTCAGCTTCAAAGCTATCGTCAGTAATTTGGATTATTTTCTCGCTCATTGCGCTCTCCGATTTAGTTAGGCGAAATATTTAGTGCGTATTTAAACACTCTTGTTTCTTATTGCAAGTTTAAACGTTATGCTTAAACGCTATGACTAAGACACATTTGACCGATAAAAAGTTTTCAGACTTTGCTATCGCACCGGAAGTGGTTGCCGGTTTAACCGAAAGTGGGTTTGAATATTGCACACCCATTCAAGCAAAATGCCTACCTTTTATTTGTGACGGACGCGATATCGCGGGCCAAGCACAAACAGGTACGGGCAAAACGTTGGCGTTTTTAACTGCCACGTGCCATCGGTTATTACAATCTAGCAAAGCACCTAGTAAACATCCAAGAGCCCTGATCATGGCCCCGACTCGGGAGCTTGCGATTCAGATACACAAAGATGCTAAAATTTTAGCGCCGCACTGTAATCTTAACTTAGGTTTAGTATATGGTGGCGAAGATTACGAAAAACAACGTGCACAATTAGAAAAAGGCGTTGATATTTTAATTGGTACTACAGGTCGACTAATCGATTTGTACAAGCAAGGCTGTTACACCCTTAATGAAATTGAGGTAGTTGTGCTTGATGAAGCCGATCGTATGTTCGATTTAGGCTTTATAAAAGACATTCGTTACATGTTCCGCCGCATGCCAGATACAGCAGATAGATTAAACCTATTATTTTCTGCCACGCTTTCTTATCGCGTGCAAGAACTTGCCTTTGAACATATGACCAACCCTGAGCACGTTCAAATCGAGCCAGACGTTAAAACAGGTAAGCGAATTAAAGAAGAGCTATTTCATCCTTCTCAAGAAGATAAAATTAAGCTGCTATTAACTTTAATTGAGGAAGAATGGCCAGACAAAGCCATTGTGTTTGCCAATACAAAGCACAGCTGTGAAACAGTGTATGCCTGGTTAAAAGCCGATGGCCACCGAGTAGGTATGCTCACTGGCGATGTAAACCAGAAAAAACGCCAATCTATATTAGCGCAATTCACCAAAGGCGAATTAGACTTTTTAGTGGCAACCGATGTGGCAGCACGTGGGCTACATATCCCTGAGGTAAGTCATGTATTTAACTTTGACCTGCCAGATGATTGTGAAGATTACGTTCACCGTATTGGCCGTACAGGTCGTGCGGGCGCATCAGGTCATGCAATTAGCTTTGCATGTGAGCAGTACGCTTATAACCTGCATGAAATAGAAGAGTATATAGAGCACAGCATTCCTTTATCACATTATGATAAAACCGCATTGCTAGATGATTTAACAAAGCCTACTATTCAAAGAAAGCGCAACTATTCTACAGGCCCACGTAATCGTAGTAATAATAACGGACGTCGCCCAAATAATAGTTACCAAAAAGGACGGTCGTAACTCGGCCGTTACTGTACGTAGTAGTAACTAGAGGTTTTTGAACGGTGGGGCAATTTAAACCGCAAAAAAATGTGTATGCAGTCATTGATTTAGGCTCAAATAGCTTTCATATGCTTATTGCTAAATCAATTGCTGGCGGCCTACAAACTATAGGCCGCGTTAAACGCAAAGTAAGATTAGCCGCAGGGCTTGATAAAGATAACGTATTAAGCACTGAGGCAATGCAGCGAGGCTGGGAGTGCCTTGCACTTTTTGCTGAGCGCCTACAAGACATTCCAAAACAAAATATAACCATAGTAGCAACGGCCACATTACGTCTTGCGACGAATGCCGATGTTTTCAAAGCACAAGCCGAAAAAATCTTAGGCCATACTATTAATGTAATAAGTGGTGAGCTAGAAGCACGCACTATTTATAAAGGCGTAGCACACACTTCATCATGCACTGGCAAGCAGCTAGTTATTGATATTGGTGGTGCAAGTACCGAAGTCGTTATAGGTAAGGGTTTTGAGGCACTGCACTATAAAAGCTTAAATATGGGGTGTGTTACTTATTTAGAACGCTATTTTAAAGATTGCCAATTAAGTGAAGCAAACTTTAACGCTGCCATCAAAGCTGCCCACGAAGTTATTGATGAAATTGCCCCTGAGTATAAACAAGCAGGTTGGCAAATTGCATCGGGTGCTTCTGGCACAGTGCAAGCCATTCAAGAAATAATGGTTGCGCAACACTTAGATGAACTACTCACCCTAGAAAAGCTAAATAAAATAAAAGAGCAATCAATAACGTTTAGCACTATCGCTGCACTAGACTTACCTGGTCTAAGCGAAGAGCGTAGATTAGTTTTTGTATCTGGCCTAGCTATCTTAATTGCGCTATTTGAATCGCTTGAAATTGAAAAAATGGGATTAGCTGGCGGTGCACTTCGCGAAGGTGTGCTTTACAGTATGGTGCCCGAGCTTCATAACAACGACATTCGTAAACGCACCGTTGATGGGTTTATGGACCGTTACCATGTTGATCAAAAGCAAGCTAATCGGGTATCGAGCTTAGTTATTCAACTGGCAGAACAAGTAGGTGAAAGCTGGCCGCTTGTTAGTGAAAATGCGTTGCCGCTTTTAAAAGCCGCAGCACAACTACACGAAATTGGTTTATTAATAGAGTACAAGCAATATCACAAGCACACAGCCTACATTATAGAAAACACCGATATGCCAGGTTTTTCACAATCTGAACATAAAGTGATTGCAGCTGTTGCTAATGCACATCGCTCCGATATTCAAAAAGGCAGCTTCGACGCTCTAGGTGCACATAGTACACTTACCCAATACTTAGTTAGGTTATTAAGAATTGCCGTAATATTATCGATGCGCCGACAAGACGACGTACTTCCTAGAATAGAGTTATCTGTAGAAAAAGACACCTTAGACTTAAAGTTTGCCAATAACTGGTTAAAAGAACACCCTCTTATGGCTAGTGAGCTACAACAAGAGTCTAAATTGCAAAGTAAACTCGGTTGGAAACTCATCGTAAACTAATATAAAAGGCCCGTAAGTGCCTTTTTAGTGTTTAAAGTAACCACTTTGCTTCAATTTCAC
>BJUT01000015.1 GCA_007988745.1 Pseudoalteromonas atlantica | reverse complement strand
TTTTAACCATTAGAGCAACAGGGGTGGATGGCATTGACATGACAGATGGTACTCTTGGAGCTACATCAATGGGGCCAGTGGGCGGTACTCTCGTTACTAGTACTGCAACTTCTTCTAGTTTTGGCGCTAAGGTTGTAATGACGTCTGATAGTGAGTTTTCTACTGCTGGTGGTGCTGAGGCTATTGGTGCTGGTGATGCTTCTTTAAAAGCAATAAGTTCACTAGATATAGGTAGTGCGTTTGACTCTCAGAACGCCATAGATACAATCGATGCGGCTTTAGCATCAATAGATAGCCAAAGAGCTGATTTAGGTGCTGTTCAAAATCGTTTTGACCACACTATTAGTAACCTTGCTAATATTCAGGAAAACGTATCAGCATCACGTAGCCGTATCCAAGATACAGACTTTGCAACTGAAACAGCAGAAATGACTAAAAACCAAATTTTGCAACAAGCTGGTACGTCAATTTTATCGCAAGCGAACCAGTTACCACAAACAGCACTTAGCTTATTAGGTTAATAAGTTAAATGTTATAGCTTAATGGGTAGCTAGCTAGTACATAAAGTCAGTATTAGTTTTAAAAAAAGGAGGTGGCTTTAGCTACCTCCTTTTGTGGTTTAAGGATATAAATTAAGCTATTGTTAGTCTAATAACTATACAAGTTTGGCAATATTTAGGAGGCGTTATGAACACTATTACTTCAAACGCAGAAGTTACTATAGCATCAACATCTTTAACTGGTGAAGATAAACAAGTAGGGCAGCCTGGAGCGACATTGACTCAGCGCGCGGTTGATGACGTAAATAAAACGGATGAACAAGGCCCACAAAACCAGTTAAACAATCACTATACGCAGCAAAGAACTGAGGACAATAGTTCACAAAACCAACAACTTGAGCGTGAACAGCTTGAAAAAGTGGCGCAACAATTGCAGGAGTTTATGGGAGAGATGAGCCGTAGTCTGCAATTCCAAGTTGATGAAGACTCTGGGCGTGATGTAATTAAAATACTCGATAAAACCAGTGGTGATGTAATTAAGCAGTACCCCTCGGAAGAAGTGTTGAGTTTAGTGTCAAAGCTTTCTGAATCTGCCGGTATTTTAATTGACCAAACCGTTTAGCGGCAATTGTTACACGTATATTTAGTTAGCTTTTTTTAAGGTGTTTAAAGGGGTGAAGTATGTCTATTTCGTTTAATGGTTTGGGCTCTGGCTTAGCTGTATCAGACATTGTGGATGCATTAGTGAATGCTGAGCAGGCTCCTGCTGAGGCTCGTTTAAATACTACTGAAAGTAACTTAACTACAGATATATCAGCTGCAGGCGCATTAAAATCTGCTTTAGAGCAGGTGCAAACGGCTATGGAGGCATTAGGCGATAGTGATAACTACCAAAAGCGTAGTACGTCTGGTAATGATGACTTTATATCAATTAGCGCCGATGAAGACGCTCAGCCAGGTAGCTACAATGTAAAAGTAGATGCATTAGCGCAAGCTCATAAATTGTCATCTCCTGCATTTGCTGCCGATGAGGCAATTGGCGCCGGTGTAATTACAATTGGTTCTGGTGAAAACAGTTTTTCCACTGTTCTGTCTGCAACTAATACCTTAGAAGATTTACGCGACCAAATTAATAACGGCCCCTTTACGGGCAGCGATAGTAATGACTCGGTTGTGGCGACTATAGTAACCAGTGATGATGGCCAGCATTTAGTACTTACTAGTAAAGAAACTGGTGAAGACAATGCAATTACTATTACCGTACAAGATGACGATGGTAATAATACTGACACTGGTGGGCTCTCACGGTTAGCTTACGATGTATCTGACGCAGACCCGCTAAACCATACTACAAACCTAACAGAAGTAAACGCTGCGCAAAATGCACAAATAACGATTGACGGCACATTAACGGTATCAAGCAATACTAATGAATTTAGCAATGTAATTGATGGCGTGGATATCACCGCAGAAAAATTGCATGATGCCGACGATGATGTGAGCGATATTTCCGTCACTGAAAATAATAATAATATACAAGCAGGTTTAAATAGTTTTATTACAAGTTACAATGAGCTGTTAGAGCTTAGTAATAGTTTAGGTGCATCAGGTGAAAGTGGCGCTGGTGTAATGGCGGGAGATTCACTACTTCGTGGTGTTATGTCAAAACTACGTAGTGAAATAACTGAGTCAGTTGATTTAGGTGATGGTAATTCATTATCACTTTCACAATTAGGTGTTGAAACAGACCGCTACGGTGTTTTATCACTCAATACTGAAACACTAAACGAGCAAATAGATTCAGACGTAGATTTAGTGCAACAGTTTTTTGTGGGTAGTGATGAAGATGAGGGCGGCTTTGCCCAGTCTTTTGATGACTTAATGAGCTTTTATACAGATTCCGATGGTATTATTCAAAACCGTATAGACAGTAAAACAAATCAATTAGAAGATATCGATGACCAACGACTTAGCCTTGCCAGCAAGATGGAGTCGTTATCAGACAGGTTATATGCTCAATATAATGCCATGGATTTACTGGTAGCGAGCCTCAACTCTACAAGTAGTTATGTGCAAGCACAGCTTGAAAATATGCCTGGCGTGGTGAGTAACAATTCATAACCAGTAAAATTTGTTAGTGCCTATATTAAAAAAAACCGTTTTGTAAACGGTTTTTTTAATGCTTAATTAAGTTTAAATAGAGCTGTCGATATTTAATCAAACTGACTTATAGGCAGAGATAGCTTTTCCCGTTTTTTTTTGCTTGATTATAGCTTTTGATGATTCGTTCTTTTTAGCCATTGCTTGCTTGCTTATAGTGTTAATAGCAGCTTGAATAGCCTCTAATTCTTGAGCTTTTGGCGGGGCATCACTTTCGCACCAGTTTTTAAGCTCAATATTTAAAGTATCCATACTAGGTTTAGCTTCATCAGCTTTATTGCTTTGTACTAATGCTTCAATATTATTAAGCAGCTCATTAATATGCTTTGCTTTAGCTGAAAGGCTTTGACCCATAGCCTTATACCGCAGGGCTGCGTTGATCTGCTGGAATACTATCCCAGCCTTCTTTTATTTCTTTAATGATGCTTGAAACTTCAACAACTGCTTCAATATCATTATTTATATTAGCTTGAGTTAACTTACGTTGGCAGTAAGCGTATAACGCCAATAAATTATCAGAAATACTAGGATCTTGCTCTACCTCTAAGTTAAGTGCATCTTGCAGTGCACCTAGTAGTAAAATGCATGCTGAGAGATTTTCGCCTTTCTTTTCTATTTCTTTGCGTTCAATAAAACCCTTAGTAGCGGCTAAGCGACCAATAATATTACTAAAAATAAGGTTTATTTGTTCATACGGCGCCATTTCTGCAATGTTACTTGCACGAACTTGACTGTATTTTTTCAGTGAGACATGTGCCATGGGAAAATCCTAAAATTTAACTACTAAAATTATGTAAAACTAATATCAAAACAAAAGCAATATTAATGCCAAACGTTTTACTATCGTATAGTTATCGGCACTGCTGCTTTCAACTTAAGTAAATAATAGCTTATATATTTTGTATAATGGGTAATTTGTCCTTTAAAGTTTTAGTAAGCTTTTATATTGGGTTTATATAAACTGATACTTAATGATTAATTCTTAAGTATGATTGATTTTACTAATCCGTCTATTTTTTGGCGTTTATGTCAAAAAACCGCCGCTATTACTTGCATCCATACAGATCTCGCTTACAATTTAGCTAATAAAATGAATTAGTGAAATTATGGCTCGCTAACTATGATATTGATTTTAGATAATAATAACCGTGCAATAGGATTAAATGCATCACTTACCTTTATTGGGGAAGCTGTGCAGTTGCTTGATGAAAGTGATTTTGAAGAAGTATGTAGTAAGTATCAACAGCAAGAATGCATTGTTATTTTAGGCGCATTACAAAGCTTAGATCATGAAGGCTTAATTAAGCGTTTTCCAACCCTGCCTTTTTTACTGATTGGTGAAACACTCAAGCCCTTATTAAATATTGCGAATGTAGTTGGCTTAATTTGTGAGCCGTTTAATCACGAAGTAACCACACAGTTATTACACGACTGCCAACAGTACCAACGTATGTTGCCTGGTAGCCACAAGCAGCATAAACCACACAAAACATTTGATGGTTTAGTTGGCGAAACAGACGCGGTTAAAAACGTACGCTTTTTAATTGAGCAGGTGGCTAAAACCGATGCAAACGTGCTTATTTTAGGCGAGTCGGGTACTGGTAAAGAGGTGGTTGCGCGTAACGTCCATTTATTATCTAAACGCAATACGGGGCCGTTTGTACCAGTAAACTGTGGCGCCATTCCTGGAGAGTTGCTCGAAAGCGAGCTATTCGGTCACGAAAAAGGGGCGTTTACCGGCGCTATTTCTGCACGTAAAGGGCGCTTTGAATTGGCTCAAGGCGGTACGCTATTTTTAGATGAAATTGGCGATATGCCGCTGCAAATGCAAGTAAAGTTATTGCGTGTATTACAAGAGCGCAGCTACGAGCGTGTAGGTGGCACAAAAGCTATTCAAGCAGATGTACGGGTGATTGCCGCTACTCATCGCAACCTTGAGGAAATGATTGAAAAGGGCAGCTTTAGGGAAGATTTATACTACCGTTTAAACGTGTTTCCTATTGAAAACCCGTCTCTTAATGAGCGTGCAGACGACATACCTTTATTACTTAAAGAGTTAATGCGTCGTGTGAATGAGCAAAGTGGTACGTCGGCTAAATTTACAGAGCGCGCGGTAGAGAGCCTAAAAGAGCATGCTTGGCCTGGTAATATTCGAGAGCTTGCTAATTTAGTGGAGCGCATGGTGATTATGTTCCCTGAAAAAGTAGTGGATGTATCCGATTTACCTAATAAATACCGCTACATCGAGGTAGACGCATACGAGCCTGAATACCCTGAAGAGCTACTTGAAAAAGATGCCTTTAACGATATTTTTAGCTCAGGTTTTAGCGATTATGATAATGAACCAGAGCCTGAATTTAGCCAACCAGGATCTGGCGTATTACCCGAAGAGGGTATAGAGCTTAAAGATTATTTAGCAGAGCTTGAAATTAGCTTAATTACCCAAGCGTTAGAGCGTTTTGATTACGTTGTTGCGCGCGCCGCAGAAATATTAGGTGTAAGGCGTACAACGCTTGTCGAAAAAATGAAAAAGTACAATCTATCGCGAGATTAGCCAAACTTAGCAAGTGCCGAACCACTACAAATTACCGAGTTTGGCTCTTTTAATTTCTTGCTTACAGCTTACAGCTTACAGGTTACAGCTTATAGCTAATAATTTTTAATAATCTCGGCTCTTCTAAAACAATTATTACTATGATCGTTTACCATGCCACAGGCCTGCATATGTGCGTATACCGTTGTAGGGCCTAAAAATTTAAAACCTCGTTTTTTTAAATCCTTTGCAAACGCTTTTGACTCCTCGGTAATTGCAGGGGTGTCTTCAACACTATTTAAATCACTAATAATTGGTTTATTGCCAACAAATCCCCATTGGTAATTACTAAAGCTGCCAAATTCTTTTTGAATCTCAATTAACCGTTGAGCATTATTAACTGTGGCAGCAATTTTTAAGCGGTTCCGCACTATGCTCTCATCTTGCATTAGCCGTTCTATATCATCGGCTGTAAAGTTAGCCACTTTTTGCACATTAAAATTAGCAAATGCTTTTTTATAGCCTGCGCGCTTTTTTAAAATGGTGTACCAACTTAAGCCCGCTTGTGCCGACTCGAGGGTAATAAATTCAAATAATTTCGTATCGTCATAAAGGGGGACTCCCCATTCTTCATCATGGTATTTCACATAATCAGGCTTTGTGGCGTCGAGCCATGCACAACGGCATTTATTTTGCTCACTCATTATTATTCCTTTTAGTGTGCGTCATTTTTTTGTTACGCGATATTGTAAGGTAACTAAATGAAAAATATATAAAATAATATTGGTATAAATTGTGCATTTAGCCCTGTATCTACATCATTAAGAGATTTGATTATGGCCCTTGCGAGTGTACTTAAACCACAGTTTATTACTGCAAAACAGTATAACCCATGTTTACTTCAAGAAGAGTACATTGGTGAATTAAGTGATTTAAGACAGCAGGCAAGTTGGCTGTCGCACTTAGTTGATACCATGCCTGCGGGTGTTGTAGTGCTTGATGGCAAAGGGCTTATTGCAAAAGCCAATCAAATAGCGATTGATATGTTAGGCGAGCCGCTCGAAGGAGAGAAGTGGTTTAACATTATTCAGCGCTCTTTTCGTCCCCACCAAGATGATGGACATGAAGTGTCGCTCAAAGATGGGCGCCTTATAAAGCTTGATATTACTGCGCTAGCGCCAGAGCCTGGGCAATTAATATTAATGACAGATTTAACAGAAACGCGCCGTTTGCAAAAGCGCGTAGCCCATATGCAGCGCCTAAGCGCGTTAGGTAAAATGGTGGCTTCGCTTGCGCACCAAGTGCGTACACCGCTTTCGGCGGCTATGTTATACGCGGCCAATTTGGGCTCTAAAAAGCTACCAGAGTCATCACGCGATAACTTTCAAACTAAGTTAATGTCGCGTTTAAAAGATTTAGAAACCCAAGTTAACGATATGCTACTTTTTGCCAAAAGCGGCGAGCAACAAGTGGTTGAACAGGTTTCTATGCAGCAGCTTTTAAACGAGGTAAAACTAGGTGCCGATGCAATGGTGGCCTTAAATAACAGCTCACTTGTTGTTGAGCTACCAGAGCCAGACATAGAAATTACCGGTAATAAAACCGCGCTGGCCAGTGCTATTCAAAACCTTATTCACAATAGTATCCAAATTATTGGCAGCCAAGCCCTGGTGACATTGAAAGCGCAGCGCGATAGCAGCGAACCCGATACCGTGCGTATTAGCGTATGCGATAACGGCCCTGGTGTAGAGTTGAGCCAAATAGAGAAAATTTTTGAACCGTTTTATACCACAAAAAGCCAAGGTACAGGGCTTGGGCTTGCTGTTGTAAGCTCTGTGGCTAATGCGCATCAAGGACGTGTTGAAGTGGTTAATAATGCCAATGGTGGTGCATGTTTTAGTTTATTGCTGCCCATATGCACGGCCTCAACGCAGGAGAAAACAGCATGAGTAATACAATACTAGTGGTTGAAGATGATGCAGGTTTAAGAGAAGCACTCATAGACACGTTAGAAATGTCGGGTATTGCCTGTGTTGCAGCCGATAGTGCTGAGCAAGCCATGATCCAATTAAAAAAATCTGAGTTTTCATTAGTGGTCAGTGACGTGCAAATGGGCGCGATGAGCGGCCTAGATTTACTTAGAAGCATTAAGCTTAACTACCCAGATCTCCCCGTATTAATGATGACTGCCTATGCAACGATTGATGATGCAGTAGAGGCAATGCGCTTAGGCGCAATTGATTATATGGCTAAACCATTTGCCCCTGAGGTGCTTTTAAATATGGTTAGTCGGTATTTACCCGAAAAGCCAAAAGACACTGACGGCCCAATTGTTGCCGACCCAAGCAGTATTGCGCTTTTAGAACTGGCGAGCAAAGTGGCGCGCTCAGATGCAAGTGTTATGGTGCTAGGCCCTAGTGGCTCTGGTAAAGAAGTGTTAGCGCGCTACATTCACGATAAATCAAACCGATGCGATGCGCCTTTTGTGGCAATAAACTGTGCGGCTATTCCCGAAAACATGCTTGAAGCCACTTTATTTGGCTACGAAAAAGGCGCGTTTACCGGTGCAATACAAGCATGCCCAGGTAAATTTGAACAAGCCCAAGGCGGCACCATATTACTTGATGAAATAACCGAAATGGACTTGGGGCTGCAAGCTAAGCTATTACGGGTATTGCAAGAGCGTGAAGTTGAGCGTTTAGGTGCCCGAAAAACAATTTCACTCGATGTAAGAGTACTCGCAACCAGTAACCGCGACCTAAAAGAAGCCGTTGCAGATAATCAATTTAGAGAAGACTTATATTATCGCTTAAATGTATTTCCTCTAATGTGGCGACCGCTTTGTGATCGCCCAGGGGATATAATTGTATTGGCTAAGCATTTAATAGAGCGCCATTTAGTTAAAAGTAAAGAGCCGCTAGCAACGCTTGATAGTGCCGCTGAACAAAAATTACTAAGCCATGCATGGCCTGGTAATGTACGCGAGCTTGATAATGTAATTCAACGTGCGCTTATTTTGCGAACGGGCAATGTAATTGGCGAACAGGCCATTTTTATTGAAAACTTAATGCAAGCGCCAATTAACAGTACGCCTACACAGGAGATAGCGCCTGAACAAGCGAACACTCCCAGTGGCGCGTATTATGATGACAAAATAACGCCTGCAGAGGCGAGTAGCTCTCTGCCTAGTGTTGATACTGGCAGCTATAAAGATGAGCTAAAAGATAAAGAGCATAAAATAATATTAGAGACCCTAGCGCGCTGCCAAGGCAAACGTAAAGATGTTGCACAAACACTTGGGATCAGTCCGCGTACTTTACGTTATAAACTAGCGCAAATGCGCGATTTAGGTATTTCGCTGCCCGCATAACTTTATCCCTTTCTTCTATATAACCCTAAACTAACCACGCTTAGTTTAGGGTTGTCAAATCTCTGACTCTTAAAAATAATAGTTAACCTTATGTAATTAAAGGTTTATTTTTATGGCACACTTTGTGCTTTATTCCCTTTATGAACGTTAACTGCATTTGCCAGAGAAAATTATGAAAATTCAAAACAGCGCGCTATTTCAAGAAATGCAATCAATGGCTTTAGAAGCAGGCCATACAAATCAAATCAATAAGCTACCT
Source organism: Pseudoalteromonas atlantica (assembly GCA_007988745.1). Lineage (GTDB taxonomy): Bacteria > Pseudomonadota > Gammaproteobacteria > Enterobacterales > Alteromonadaceae > Pseudoalteromonas > Pseudoalteromonas atlantica. Next base: position 68,016 of record BJUT01000015.1, on the reverse strand, counting down.
ACTCAAGCTCAGCCAACATCGTCTGCTCAATTCGGTGACTTACTAAGTGATGCATTAAACACGGTTAATGGCTTACAACAAGATGCTAAACAAAAAGTAGTGGCTGTTGAAATGGGTGATAGAAGTGTATCGCTTGCTGAGGCAATGATTGCCTCACAAAAATCGTCAGTGGCATTTGAGGCTACAGTACAAGTAAGAAATAAACTTGTTGAGTCATACCAAGAAATTATGAACATGCCTGTTTAAGTAGGTAGTGGAGAATTATTGTGGCGCAATCTAATCAATCAACAGATCTTGCTCTTGCTGGCGGCGGTATTGACCAAAGCGAAGATAACGAGCAACAAGAACAAAAGTCGGGCTACTTAAGCGCCTTAAATGGTGTTGATGTGCTTCGCCAAGTCACCCTTATTATTGCGCTGGCTATTTGTTTAGCTATTGCCATATTTGTGATTATTTGGGCACGTCAGCCAGACATGCGCCCACTTGGTAAAATGCCAACAGAGGAGCTGATCCAAACCCTTGATTTTTTAGATGCACAAAAAATTGACTACGAGCTAGACGGCAACGTAATTTCGGTTGATGAAAGCGAGTATCAAAACATTAAATTGCTAATGGCCCGTGAAGGCCTAGAGCAAGGTCCTACCTCAGGCACCGATATCATAATGCAAGATATGGGCTTTGGTGTTAGCCAACGATTAGAGCGTGAACGTTTAAAACATGGCCGCGAGCAACAACTTGCCCGCACCATAGAAGAATTAAACAACGTAACACGCGCTAAAGTTTTATTAGCCATTCCAAAAGAAAACGTATTTGCACGCAGAGAAAAAAAGCCATCAGCCACAGTGGTATTAACTCTTAAGCGCGGCAGAATGCTTGATGGCGAAGAAATTGACTCAGTGGTTGATATGATTGCCTCTGCAGTACAGGGGCTCGAGCCTTCACGTGTTACGGTAACAGATCAAAACGGCCGCTTACTTAATTCAGGCTCGCAAGATTCATTAGCAGCACGCTCTCGTAAAGAGTACGACATTGAAAGAAAGCGTGAGCAAGAGTATTTAGAGAAAATAGACAGTATTCTTATTCCTGTAGTCGGCTTGGGTAACTACACGGCGCAAGTTGATTTAAATATGGACTTTAGCTCAGTAGAAGAAACACAAAAGCGCTACAACCCAGACTTACCAGCAGTAAGAAGCGAAACCACATTTGAAGAGAACAACATTGGTGGCTTAGCGGTAGGTATCCCTGGGGCACTCACTAATCAACCCCCTATGAATTCAACTATTCCAGAAGTGGCAGGTCAAGGTAATGCTGGTACGGCAACGAACCCAAGCCGAGTGCATAAAGAGGCTACACGTAACTTTGAGCTAGACACCACCATTTCGCATAAGCGCCAACAAACAGGGGTTATTCGCAGAATTAGCGTCTCGGTTGCCGTTGATTATGTGCCAAAAGTAGGTGAAAACGGCGAAACAACCATGGCGCCGCGCTCGGTAGAGGCTTTGTCAAATATACGTCGCCTATTACAAGGTGGGGTAGGTTTTGATATGCAACGTGGCGATGCATTAGAGGTGGTAACCGTGCCATTTGTACGCGAAGCAGTTGATTTAGATTTAGAAGTACCGCTGTGGGAGCAGGACTGGTTTATGAAAATCGTCCGCTTAGTACTGGGTGCGCTGGTTATTATTGTGCTTATTATGGCAGTTGTTAAGCCTATGCTTAAACGCTTAATATACCCAGATGATACGCTCGAAGAGTATGATGAAGATGCATTAAGCTCAGGGGTGGATATTGGCGATAGCACGCTAGATATGCTAAATAAAGACTTTGATTCTGCTTCTGTAGGCTTCTCAAGCGATGGTACACTACAGCTGCCAGATTTACATGGCGACGAAGATTTGCTTAAAGCAGTAAGAGCACTTGTAGCGAACGAACCTGAACTATCATCACAAGTAGTGAAAGCGTGGTTAACAGAAGATGACTGATCAAGAACAAAAACAACTCCCGCCAGCGTTTGATGTTGACAAGTTAGATGGCGTAGATAAAGCTGCAATTCTTTTATTGAGCTTATCTGAAGAAGATGCAGCGCAAATACTTAAACACTTAGAGCCTAAGCAAGTGCAAAAAGTGGGGATGGCAATGGCTGCGCTAGATGACTTGTCACAATCTAAAATAAGCGCAGTTCACAATTTATTTATAGAACAAATACAAAGCTTTAGTACAATTGGCTTCCAGTCAGAAGACTTTATTAAAAAGGCGCTTACCGCCGCATTAGGTGAAGATAAAGCAGCTAGTTTAATCGACCAAATTGTAATGGGCTCGGGCGCTAAAGGCTTAGATTCACTTAAATGGATGGACTCAAAGCAAGTTGCCAATATTATTCGTAATGAGCACCCGCAAATTCAAACTATTGTTTTATCGTATTTAGAGCCTGAGCAATCGGCAGAAATCTTAGCGCAATTTCCTGAAAAAGTGCGCCTAGATTTAACTATGCGTATTGCGAACCTTGAAGAAGTGCAACCTGCAGCATTGCAAGAACTTAACGAGATTATGGAAAAACAATTTGCCGGCCAAGCAGGCGCACAAGCCGCTAAAATGGGTGGCTTAAAAGCCGCGGCAGATATCATGAACTACCTAGATACAAATGTAGAAGGGCAGTTGATGGACTCTATTCGTGAACACGATGAAGAAATGTCTCAGCAAATTCAAGATCTTATGTTTGTATTTGAAAACCTTTTGGATGTGGATGACCGCGGTATTCAAGCCATACTGCGTGAAGTACAGCAAGACGTACTAATGAAAGCCATTAAAGGGACTGATGAAGCGCTTAAAGATAAAATTTTGGGTAATATGTCTAAACGTGCTGCCGAAATGCTTGCCGATGATTTAGAGGCAATGGCACCGGTTAGAATAAGTGAAGTAGAAGCTGCCCAAAAAGAAGTGCTTTCAACAGCAAGGCGTCTATCTGACGCAGGTGAAGTTCAGCTAGGCGGCGGCGGTGGCGAGGAGTTCCTGTAAGCTATGTCTAAATTAAAAGGTCGCCCTTTACATGCAGATGATGCTGATGAGCTTTTAAAAAACTGGCCAATACCTGACGTTGCTCCTGATGAGCGTAGTTTTGGCAATCGTTCAACGGCTTTTGGCACACCGCTTTCTGATTTGTATAAAAAAGAAGTTGAAGAAGAAGCAGTAGAAGACACTCAGCCGCAAGAGCCTGAACTGCCTTCGTTAACTATGGCTGAGCTTGAGCGCATTAGGCAAGATGCTTATGAGGAAGGCTTAAAGCAAGGGCACGAACAAGGCTACATAGATGGCTTTGAAAAAGGGGTTGGTGAGGGCAAAGAAGCAGGCTATAAAGAAGGCGTAGAGCTTGGTAAAACACAAGGCCAAGAAGACGTAAAGCCGTTAATAGAAGAGCAGTTAACCAGCTTGCGTAGCATAATCGACAACCTCAGCGCTCCGCTTGATAAAGTGGACGAACTGGCAGAAAAGCACCTAGTGCAATTAGCGGTTATGTTGGCAGAAGCTATAACCTATCAAGAAATTAAAACATCGCCCGATGTTATTTTACATACGCTTAAAAAAAGCATAGATGCATTAAATACTGAGCAAGAAAAAGTTCGTGTGCATTTAAACCCAGATGACCTAGAACTGGTAAAGCAAAGCTATGGTGAGCAAACAATTGCAGATAATAATTGGCAGCTAATTGCAGAACCCACACTCGAGCGCGGCGGTTGCGAAGTTAAAACGCCTCAATCGTCTTTAGATATGACCCTAAAAACCCGTGTCAAAGAAACGTTGGATAGTTTTTTGCATAATAGTGGTATCTAATCTTTTTTGTGGCGTGTTATGGCAGCTCAACGTGCACCTCTAAGCGAACGCTTAAATCAATACCAACACCATATTGCAGCGTTTAAACCTGCTGTAGCGGGTATTTTAACCCGAGTAGTCGGTTTAACCCTTGAGGCGAAAGGGCTACGTGCGCCTGTAGGCAGCCAATGCAAAATAGAAACTATGTCAGGGTTTGTAGATGCTGAGGTGGTGGGCTTTAGTGAGCAAACCCTTTACTTAATGCCTAATGACCACATTTCCGGTGTGTTACCCGGTGCGCGTGTTATTCCACAAGTAAATGATACCGGATTGCCCGTTGGTATGAGCCTACTGGGCCGCGTTGTTGATGGCTTAGGCCGCCCGCTTGACGGCCTGGGGAAAATTAACGCCGAACACTATTTAAAGTTTGCACAAAACCCCATAAACCCCCTCGCTAGAAGACCAATCAGCCAACCTATGGATGTAGGTGTACGGGCTATAAACTCAGTTATTACTGTAGGGCAAGGCCAGCGTATGGGTTTGTTTGCAGGCTCTGGTGTTGGTAAATCGGTCCTCTTAGGTATGATGACCCGCGGCAGTGAAGCCGATGTTATTGTGGTTGGCCTAGTGGGTGAGCGTGGCCGTGAGGTAAAAGAATTTATTGAAGAGATACTCGGTGTAGAAGGGCGCAAACGCTCTGTTGTGGTAGCTGCTCCTGCTGATGCATCGCCCCTTATGCGCTTGAAAGGCTGTGAAAGTGCGGTGACCATTGCTGAGTACTTTCGTGATCAAGGATTAAACGTATTGTTATTGCTTGATTCAGTAACCCGTTACGCCATGGCGCAACGCGAAATAGCGCTAGCGGTTGGCGAACCTCCTGCAACAAAAGGGTATCCGCCTTCTGTATTTGCTAAATTACCGGCGCTGGTGGAGCGAGCGGGTAATGGCGGCGAAGGGCAAGGGTCTATCACTGCGTTTTTTACTGTGCTTAGTGAGGGCGATGATATGCAAGACCCAATAGCCGATGCTGCACGTGCTATTTTAGATGGGCATATTGTACTTTCGCGTGACTTAGCCGATAGCGGTCATTACCCCGCGATAGATATCGAAAAATCAATTTCTCGTGTTATGCCGCAAGTGGTGTCTGAGCCTCATATGCAGCAGGCCCGCGTATTAAAACAAGTGTATTCAATGTATCAGCAAAATAAAGATATGATCACCTTAGGTGCGTATCAAAAAGGGGCTGACCAAATGCTTGATCAAGCTATAAATATGATGCCGCGCGTAAATGCGTTTTTACAGCAAGGTATGCGTGATGTAATAAGTTACGACGATGGTTTACACGGTCTAGCTCAATTACTAGGACAAGCATAATGGCAAAAAATAAGCTCGATTTACTGCTTAAGCTCGAAAACGACAAAGAAGAAAATCTGCGCATGAGCTACTTACAAGCCAATCAAAATTTACAAGCTAACCAACAAAAGCTGCAAGGGTTAAATAACTTTAGATTAGAATACTCTCAGCAATTACATGTGAAAGGAAAGTCCGGTTTATCAAGCGCGGGCTTTGGCCAGTACCATGCCTTTATAGCAAAAATTGAAGAAGCGATTCGTCAGCAAGCCAGTACGGTAAATACCGCTAAGCAAGTTGTAACACAGCGTAAAGCTTTGTGGTTAAAGCAGCAGGTAAAAGCAAAAGCCGTAGCAAAATTAATTGAAAAACAAAACCTAAAAGCAGCGGCGTTAATGGCAAAGAGTGAGCAAAAAATGCTGGACGAGTTTTCTGCTAATCAATTTTTTCAGCGCCGTAAAAGTTTATAACTCTGGCGCGTTTATTGCTTTATTGGTAGGTGGTAATTAATTTTGGCAAAGTGCGGTGGCAACTTGCCGCAGTGCTGTGTAGGTGAATTATGGCAATAAACGATATTTCAATGTTGGCAACAGCTGAAAAAGACTCTTTTTTAGCATTTAAAGACAGTAACTTACCTGCAGGTAACGAATCTGGTGATGATTTTTTAAGCCAGCTACAAGATGCAGACAAACCCTTTGTATTACCTTCTAATTCTGAGGCTCCTAGCCAAGCAGGCTCTTTATTGCCAATAGATGATAAGCAGCTAGCCAATAGCAAAAAACCGACAGCTTCATTAAGTGATGACACGCAAGATACGTTATTATCTGGCGATAGCGTTTTAGCACAAATAAACTCCTCGCAAGTGATTGACGTAAGTGTAAAAAAACACGGCAATAGCGATAATGATTTTAGCGATTTAAGTGTAAAAAAGAGTGATAAAAGTGTTAGCTTTTTAGCTTCGCAATTAGGTGAAACTGATGAAGCAGATGCCATAACGACTAAAGCCGAAGATACTCTTTTAACTGATAATAATAGCAACGGCAAAAAAAGTGCGTTTACAAACGCTGAGCTTGAAACTAAAGCAGCTAAGCAAAGCGCTGGAGAAAATTTAGCCCCTTCTTTAAAAAATGAAGGTAAAGGTGCTGAGAATACAAAAGCGCCAGGCTCTGCGTTAGATGCTGAAGGTGCGCTGCCTATAAGCGATGCAGACATAGATCAATTAGCCAAAGAACTGACTCGTTCATCTACGCAATCAGAGCTATCAACTACATCTAAAGTACTCAACTCATTAAGCGAAGCGCAACGTGCACAATTAAACGAGCACGTTAAAAGCTCCTTTGCTGAAACCACGCCAAGTGAAAGTGATGATCGTGCTAGCTCCGTTAAACAATTACTGACAGAGTTTGTTGTACAAAACGAAAAAGCTCCAAGCACGCTCGGTGATCTAGTTCAATCTCAGTTAAAAAACCTAAATAGCGATGAAAAGCAGGCGCTACTTAGCCAATTGAAAAGCTATGTGAGTAACGAGCAACCAACAGGTGATACGCTCAAAAAAGTAAATGAAACAATAAGCAACTTACAAACTATGCTTGATGCGCAGCTTAGTGAGAGCAAAGCGCAAAGTGTGTCGAGCTCTGCAAATGTGGCTTTAAATGCGCAGCAAGCCAGTAATGCTGCAATGAATGCGAATACACCGCAAAATAAAGCCATGATTAATACTGAAGCACCCTCTAGTATTGAGCAAGACGGTGTAAATCCAGAAGAGTTAAACGCCCTAGAGGCCGAGCAGGAAAGCTTACTTAAAGAGCCTAAAACAAATACTGGTTTATCGCGTGTAGCTCAGGTGTTTACGTTGATAACCGATGGCGTTAATAACACGCAGGCACAAATAAATACTCAGTATGACAACGCTCGTTATGAGCAGTCTATTTTAGAGAGCCAAGCTATACAGTCGCAGCAATTACAAAGCAGCACCGCGCAGGTTAAGCAGGTAAATATAGATGCAAGTATGATGCAGGTTATTAATATTGTTAAAAGTGATGCAGCTAAAATGCTTCAAGAGCGTGTATCTTCAATGCTAAGCATTAGCAATAAAGAAGCTGAAATTCGCTTAGATCCGCCAGAAATGGGCAGTATGCAAATTCGTATCAGAAGTGATGCTGAACAAGCACAAATAAATTTTGTAGTGCAAAACCAGCAAGCTAAAGAAGCACTTGAACAATCAATGCCGCGTTTACGTGAAATGTTAGCCGAGCAGGGAATTGATTTAGGTGAAAGTACGATTTCTTACGGGCAATCTGGTAATGAGCAAAGCGATGAAGGCGAGGAGCAATCACAAGGTCAAACGGCTAATAAAAATACACAGCAGGATAAAAATGATGAGCAAGATGGGGCTAACCCACAAAGTTCTCGACAACAAACTTCATCATCAATAGATTACTATGCCTAAGTACTGCTATTATAATAACTAAAACAAGCAAGTACCTTTGCTAAAAAAGGAATCACAATGGCCGAAGAAACAAGTTTAGAAATAGAAGAAACCGGTAAAAGCAAAAAAAAGCTGATCATAATCATAGTGGCAGTACTGCTTGTTGTTGGCGGTGGTGCAGGCTATTTTTTTATGGCGGGCGATGATGCACCCATTGAAACATTAGATGAAGAAACAACAACCGCAGCGCAAAGCGACTCGGCTACACCTTCAGGCTCTTCAGCTGAAATGGGCAGTGCCTTGTATGTTGCTATGCCAAGACCCTTTGTGTTTAATGTACCTGGGTCAAGCAGAGATAGAATTGTACAAATAAAAGTGCAATTACTTGTGCGTGGCGATGTAAATGAAGAAACCGCTAAAAAGCACATCCCACTGATTGAAGGCACCTTATTAAGTGTGTTTTCAACCACCACAGCTGATGAACTCAGCACTAGTGCAGGCAAAGAAACATTACGCTTTACTGCGCTTGAAAAAGTGCAAGCTGCGCTGAATGATGTTGAAGGCACTAAAGTAATTGAGCGGGTATTGTTTACCGGCTTTGTGATGCAATAAGGGGCTAGCGTGAGCGATTTATTATCCCAAGACGAAATTGATGCACTCTTACACGGCGTTGATGAAGTCGAAGAGGAAGATATACACGAAGGTGAAGACGGCGAAGGCAGTACATTACAGTACGACTTTTCTTCGCAAGATCGGATCGTGCGTGGTCGCATGCCGACCCTTGAAATTGTTAACGAGCGGTTTGCTCGTCATATGCGAATAAGCTTATTTAACATGATGCGCCGCACCGCAGAGGTGTCGATTAATGGCGTACAAATGATTAAATTTGGCGAATATATTCATACCTTATTTGTACCAACAAGTTTAAATATGGTGCGTTTTAGACCACTAAAAGGCACTGGCCTTATCACCATGGAAGCACGTTTAGTGTTTATTTTGGTAGATAACTTTTTTGGTGGTGACGGGCGTTACCATGCCAAAATTGAAGGCCGCGAATTTACCCCTACCGAACGTCGAATCGTGCAAATGCTACTAAAAATTATCTTTGAAGATTACAAAGAAGCATGGGCACCGGTTATGGACGTGTCGTTTGAATACCTCGATTCAGAAGTAAATCCAGCAATGGCTAACATTGTGAGCCCTACTGAGGTTGTGGTTATTAGCTCTTTTCATATTGAATTAGATGGCGGTGGCGGCGATTTTCACATTGCTCTGCCGTATTCAATGCTTGAACCCATTAGAGAGCTATTAGATGCGGGTGTACAATCGGATACAGAAGACACCGATTTGCGCTGGAGCAAAGCTTTACGCGATGAAATTATGGACGTTGAGGTGGATATGTCGACTCAACTTCTTGAGGTGGATTTGTCTCTTAAACAAATAATGGAACTTAAAGCGGGCGATATTATACCGGTAGAAATGCCAGAGCATATTACGGTATTTGTTGAGGAGTTACCTACATTTAGAGCTAAAATGGGTCGCTCTCGCGATAACGTTGCGCTACAAATTAGTGAAAAAATTAAACGCCCTGATTCAGTTAAATCTGAGCTGCATGTATTTACCAAAGGCGGCAAGAAAATTGATTCAGATGCAGAATTAGCAGAACTAGAAGATGATTTACACCTTTCTGACGGTGTAGACTTAGACTGGTAATTGATTAAAAGGTTAAAAGTATGAGCGATGATCAAGACACAATGGACGAGTGGGCAGCAGCCCTAGCTGAAGCTGAAGGCGGTGATGAGAGCGCCGAAGCGCATGTAGCAGAGCTTGATGAACTAAGTGATGCTAAACATGAACTTAGCGGTGACGAAAAGCGTAAACTCGATACAATTTTAGATATTCCTGTGACTATTTCTATGGAAGTAGGGCGCTCTAAAATAAATATTCGTAACTTACTGCAGCTAAACCAAGGCTCTGTTGTTGAACTAGACCGTGTAGCCGGCGAACCACTGGATGTATTAGTAAATGGTACGCTTATTGCCCATGGCGAAGTGGTTGTAGTGAATGATAAATTTGGTATTCGTTTAACGGATGTTATTAGCCAGGTAGAGCGGATCAAAAAATTACGATGAGCTCCCTTGCTGCTTTAACAAACTCAGTATTTACAAAGGCAGAAACGTTAACACCTACGGCCGACATTTTGTCTATGGTGTTGTCGTTGGTTGCGGTGCTAGTACTGATTGTAGTGCTGGCATTTTTTGTTAAAAAACTTAACCCAAATTTAGCTAATAGCGAAGAATTTAAAGTGGTACGAAGCTTACCGCTTGGCTCACGAGAGCGCTTAATGGTGGTTGAAATAGATAATGCACAGCATTTATTAGGGGTCACCCCGCACAGTATTAACTACTTACATAAATTAGACACGCCGTTAAGTGAAAAAGAACTGCCAGAACTTGCTAAGCGATTTAGCAAACTACTAAACCCGCAAACGAATCAAAATAAAAAGAATTAACCCTATGATAAAGTGGCTGCTGATTATTTTAGCTGTGTTATTTGTACCTGCTGCAAGCAGTGCAGAGGGCATAGACGCTCTAACCATTACAACCAATGCCGACGGGACGCAAGATTACTCTGTAACCTTGCAAGTACTGGCAATTATGACGGCGCTGAGCTTTATTCCTGCTGCCATAATTATGATGACTTCGTTTACCCGAATTATTGTTGTACTGGCCATTTTGCGCCAAGCCATTGGTTTACAATCAACACCTTCAAACCAAGTTTTATTAGGGATGTCGCTTTTTTTAAGTATTTTTATTATGGCGCCTATTTATCAGCAAGTTAACGAGCGCGCGATAGAACCCTATTTAAATGAACAAGTTACATCGGTACAAGCATTAGAGCTTGCAAAGGAGCCCATGAAGGCCTTTATGCTCTCGCAGGTACGATTAAAAGATTTAGAAACGTTTGCCAAAATAGCAGGTTATGACCAGCTTGACTCGCCAGAGGCCACACCGCTTATTGTGTTAATACCTGCATTTGTGACCAGTGAACTACAAACCGCGTTTATCATTGGTTTTATGTTTTTTATACCGTTTTTAATTGTGGATTTAGTGGTTGCCTCGGTATTAATGGCCATGGGTATGATGATGCTCTCGCCCATGATAGTGTCCTTGCCTTTTAAAATAATGTTATTTGTACTGGTCGATGGCTGGAGCCTAGTAATGGGCACGTTAGCCAAAAGCTTTGGCTTAGGGACATAAACCATGTTTTACATTCGCACTTTTAAACATTAGGAGTACAACATGGAACCAGAAATTTTTGTTGATATTCTTAGCGATGCACTGTTTTTAGTTATTAAGCTGGTATCAGCTATTGTGGTACCTGGTTTACTTGTTGGTTTAGTGGTGGCGGTGTTCCAAGCGGCAACCTCAATTAATGAACAAACCCTAAGTTTTTTACCGCGCTTATTAATTACCATTGGAGCACTTATTGTAGGTGGGCATTGGCTTACTCAAGAGCTAATGGATTTTTTTACCCGCCTAGTGTTACTCATTCCTGAAATTGCAGGCTAATTGTGGAATTTCCTTTTTCTGTTGTTATTCAATGGTTAAGTGATTTTTTACTGCCTTTAGTTCGCATCAGCTCTATGATCATGATTATGGCGGGCTTAGGCGCAAAAAACGTACCTACACGCATTAAAATGGGATTGGCGGTAGTGGTAACGTTTTTAGTGGTGCCAGCGCTGCCTCCTGCAACATTTACTAATTTATTTTCTTTTGAAATGGTGCTGGTGGTTATACAGCAAATGTTGATAGGTGTTGCGATAGGTTTTGCCTCTACGCTAATGCTAAATACCTTTGTGCTTGCTGGGCAAATACTGGCAATGCAAACCGGTTTGGGCTTTGCCTCTGTTATAGACCCTTCAAATGGTGCAAGTGTGCCTGCAGTTGGCCAGTTTTACTTAATTTTAGCGACCTTGTTATTTTTTGTTTTTAATGGCCATTTAATGATGATTCAAATGGTGGTGCATAGTTTTTCGGTGTTGCCTATAAACGGCCAGTGGTGGGCTGTTGATCATTACTGGGACATAGTAACGTGGGGCAGCTGGATGTTTACCACTGCATTGGTATTGGCTTTAGCCCCCCTAACGGCCATGCTCATTATTAATATTTCATTTGGTATTATGACCCGCGCAGCACCGCAATTAAACATTTTCTCAATAGGTTTTCCGTTTACATTAGTTGCCGGTTTAATGATTATTTGGGCCACCTTGGGTAATTTTGTAACCCAATTTGAATTTCAGTGGTTAAAAATGATTGAGCTAATGTGTAGCCTTGTTGGCTGTACGGTGTAGGAGGGGCAATGGCTGAAGATTCAGGACAAGAAAAAACAGAAGAACCCACCTCCAAAAAGCTCGAAGATGCTAAAAAGAAAGGCCAAATAGCACGCTCAAAAGAATTAGGTACTATGTTTGTACTTATTTTTTCTGCAATTTCGTTGCTGTTATATGGGCCCGAAATAGGCAAAGGCTTATACAATATTATGGGCAGGATGCTGTCTTTAAATCGCAGCGAAACCTACGACACCACTAAAATGTTTGCGGTGTGGAGTGAGGTGGCCAGTGCGTTGCTGTTTCCTATGGCGATGTTTGTTTTAATTATTGTTATTGCAGCATTTATAGGAAATACCTTACTCGGCGGCTTTAACTTTAGTTGGGAAGCCGCGGCACCTAAACCCAGTAAAATGTCGCCAATGAAGGGTTTTAAACGCATGTTTGGCCCACAAGCAGCGATAGAGCTTGTAAAATCTATATTGAAGTTTGCGCTGGTGGCTATTTTTGCGGTGTTTTTGATTCAAACTTTTTTTGATGAAATTTTGCATTTAAGTATTGAAAGCGCACCTAGTAATATAATTCATGCCCTTGAAATACTCTCGTGGATGTTTTTAGGGTTGTCGTGCACTTTGGTGATTATTGCCGCAATAGATGCGCCTTATCAAAGTTATAACCACAACAAACAACTTAAAATGACTATGCAGGAGATCAAAGACGAGTACAAAAACTCAGAGGGTGATCCGCAAATTAAAGCGCGCATTAGGCAAACACAAAGACAAATGTCGCAGCGAAGAATGATGCAAGATGTCCCCGATGCCGACGTAATTGTAACCAATCCTACTCACTATTCTGTGGCGCTAAAATACGATACTGAGCGAGCAGGTGCACCGATTGTACTTGCCAAAGGGATAGATGAAATGGCTATGCAAATTCGTAAAATAGCCAAAGGTAACGAAGTGCCGATTGTAGAATCTCCTATGCTTACGCGCGCGCTTTATCATACCGCCGAAATAGGCCAACAGATCCCAGATCAGCTATTTACCGCTGTCGCACAAGTTTTAGCTTATGTATTTCAGCTTAAACGGTTTAAAAAAGGCCGCGGAAAGCGCCCCATCCCTCTTAAGTCTAAACTTCCTATTCCGGATGATTTTAAATACGATTAGGGTAAGCTGAGCTAACCACACTTTACAGGGGCGCCTTGCCTAAATACCAATACGGGGCTGCAAATTCAAACCATAAAGCCCATACGCTCTTGTCTCTAACCAGCTTTAAATTTTGCATCAATACTCAATGAATCTATTGCTGACTCTATACTTGGAATAGTTATTGCAGTTTCAGGCTAGTGTCAATTTATTGAATTGTAGAGTTATGGATTTTAAAGCGGTATTACAACAACTTAACAAAGATAAAAAAGAGTATGCCAAAGGTGTTGGCACACCGCTATTAGTACTTGCAGCGCTGGGTATGGTTATTTTACCGCTGCCGCCATTTCTTCTTGATATATTATTTTCATTTAATATTGCCCTTGCCTTAGTTGTTTTACTTGTGACTGTTTACACCATGAAACCTCTCGAATTTGGCATGTTTCCGGCGGTACTGTTAATCGCTACAATTATGCGTTTAGCCCTCAATGTTGCCAGTACACGCGTGGTTCTCCTTGAGGGTCACAACGGGGGCGATGCGGCTGGTAAGGTAATTGAAGCGTTTGGCTCAGTGGTTATTGGCGGAAACTACGCGGTAGGTTTAGTGGTTTTTTTAATTTTGATCATCATAAACTTTGTAGTAATAACCAAAGGTGCTGGGCGTATTTCTGAAGTATCGGCTCGTTTCACGTTAGATGCTATGCCGGGTAAGCAAATGGCGATAGATGCCGACTTAAACGCTGGCTTTATTAGTGCAGAGCAAGCACGTGAGCGCCGCAGTGAAGTAACCCGCGAAGCTGACTTTTACGGCTCTATGGATGGGGCGAGTAAGTTTGTAAAAGGCGATGCCATTGCCGGTATCGTGATATTAATTATTAATATTGTTGGCGGCTTATTTGTGGGCATGATCCAACACGACTTGAGCTTTAGCCGCGCAATGGAAGTATATACTTTACTTACCATTGGTGACGGCCTTGTGGCGCAGCTTCCTTCATTATTACTCTCTATTGGTACTGCTATTGTTGTTACTCGCCAAAACGAATCACATAACATGGGTGAGCAATTTAAAGCCCAATTAGGGAACGAAAAATCATTATTTATCGCCTCAGGTATTTTAATCATTATGGGGTTAGTTCCGGGTATGCCTCATATTGCTTTTTTAAGTTTAGGCGCACTACTTGGCTACTTAGCTTACTTTACTCAGCAGCAAAAATTAAAAGCCGCTGCTCTAGCAGCCCAAGAGGCTGAAAGTGGTACCGTTGCCGGTACTGGCGTTGCAAACAAGCAAGAGCAAAAAGAGCTAGGATGGGACGATGTACAACAAATTGACGTTATTGGCTTAGAAGTTGGCTACAGGCTTATTCCGCTTGTTGACCAATCTCAAGGTGGTGAGCTGCTCAACCGAATTAAAGGGGTGCGTAAAAAGTTATCTCAGGAGCTTGGCTTTTTAGTACCGCCTGTACATATTCGCGATAACTTAGAGTTAGACCCTAATGCGTACCGTATTACCATGATGGGTGTTTCAAGTGGTGAAGGCGAGCTCAAACATGGCGATGAACTGGCCATCAACCCAGGGCAAGTATTTGGCCCTATTAAAGGGGTTGAAACCAAAGACCCAGCATTTGGCCTAGATGCGGTGTGGATAAAGCCTGATCAAAAAGACGAAGCACAGTCACTAGGTTACACCGTGGTTGACTCAGCCACTGTGGTAGCCACCCACATTAGCCAGTTATTAACTAACAGTGCCGCATTATTACTAGGGCATGAGGAGGTTCAAAACCTGCTTGATATGTTAGCTAAAAGCCATCCACGTTTAGTCGAAGGGTTAGTGCCAGAAGTACTACCACTGACAACCGTTGTAAAAGTACTGCAAAATTTATTAAACGAAGGTGTGGCTATTCGTGATATGCGCTCTATTGTTCAAACCCTTGTAGAGTACGGCCCACGTAGCCAAGATGCCGATGTTTTAACAGCTGCAGTGCGTATTTCGCTGCGCCGTTTAATAGTTCAAGACGCTGTGGGAATGTCATCAGAAATCCCTGTCATAACCTTGGCGCCTGAGTTGGAACAGATGTTGCATCAGTCATTACAAAATGCAGGCGACGAAGGTGCCGGAATAGAACCAAGCCTTGCTGAGCGACTTCAAACATCATTAAACGAAGCGCATCAGAATCAAGAAATGGCCGGAGAACCTTCAATATTGCTAACGTCAGGAATGTTACGCACTGTGTTATCTCGTTTTGTTAAGTACACCATACCGGGTTTAAGGGTGATGTCTTATCAAGAGGTACCAGATGAAAGACAGATCAAGATTGTCAGCTCAGTAGGCCAACAATAAAGATTTTAACAGGGGTTGAACCATGAAGATTAAACGTTTTTTTGCCAAAGATATGCGCACCGCACTGAAAGAAGTTAAAGATGAGCTAGGTGTTGATGCCGTTATTATGTCGAACAAAAAACTCGCTAATGGTGTAGAAATTGTTGCCGCAGTAGATTACGACAAAGCAGCCCCTAAAGCCGCAGCACAACCACAGGCAGCGCCTGCTCCGCAAAGAGCCGTGCAACAGCCTACTCATAACTTTGTAAAGCCAGAGCCTAAGCGTGCGCAACCTGAGCCACAAGCAAAAGTAGCTGATAGCTTACAAGCTTTATTAGAGCGTCAGTCGCCACGCCCTCGCTCTCCTGAGCTAGCCTCTATGTTTTCGCAATCAGGTATTGATACGTCTGAGCATTACCAAGAGCCAGCACAGCCACGTACGACAAATATGTTTGCTCGCGAAAATGAAGCGCCAAAACGCATGCAAACCCAAGCAGACAGCCTAGGCTTTGATGACTTAGATCAAGACTTTGACGAGTTAGATGCGCCGGTTGCACCACGTAGCCAAACTAATAACAACGAAAGTGCCCAAATGAGCGCGATGCGTGATGAAATGAACGCAATTCGCCAGTTACTAGAACACCAAGTATCGGGTTTAATGCAGCAAGATATGGCACGTCGCGACCCTACACGTGCATGCATGATTGACCGTTTAGTTGGCATGGGAATAGATAAAGACGTTGCAGAGCAAATGGCGTGTTTTATCCCAGATGACGTATCGCGTCAGCAAGGTTGGAAAGCATTATTGCAAATGGTTGAAGATCAAATGCAAACCACCAATAACGAAATTCTTCGCCAAGGAGGTGTGTACGCCCTTGTTGGGCCTACTGGTGTAGGTAAAACAACCACAGTAGCTAAACTTGCCGCATTAGGCGCACAAAAGTATGGCGCCGACAAAGTTGCCCTAATCACCACTGATACATACAGAATTGGTGCTTATGAGCAGCTTGCAACATATGGTCGTATTATTGGTTGTGGTGTTAGACAAGTAAAAGATGCTAATGAATTAGCTGAAGTTTTATATCATTTACGCAATAAGCGTCTAGTATTAATTGATACAGCGGGTATGAGCCAACGTGATTTACGCCTTACAGAGCAATTAAATACGTTAATGCGCAACCAGCGAGTAGATATACGTAGTTATTTAGTATTAAGTGCCACAGCACAAATAAATGTACTGCAAGAAACCGTAAGACATTTTAAAAAGGTTCAGCTAAGCGGTTGTATTTTCACTAAGTTAGATGAATCATTAAGTTTAGGTGAGATTATTAGTATAGCGATTCAAAATCGCCTTCCAATAGGGTATCTTACTAATGGTCAGCGTGTACCAGAAGATATTCGCGTTGCAAATGCTGAAAAACTAGTAAAAAAAGCTGAGCAATTGTATTTAAAAAGAGCAAAAGCACAACATTCAAGGCACCAAGCAGTGGCGCCAAGCACAGTAGGGATGTATGATTAACACAGTATTAGATCAAGCAAGCGGCCTGCGCAAAATGAGTCAAAACAACAACAACGGCGTAAAAGTTATCGCTGTCACCGGCGGTAAAGGAGGGGTGGGTAAAACCAACGTCTCTTTAAATACTGCTATTGCTTTAGGGCAGCAGGGTAATCGTGTATTAGTATTAGATGCCGATTTAGGCCTAGCTAATTGTGATGTAATGCTAGGACTACGTGTTGAAAAAAACTTATCTCATGTCCTTTCAGGCGAGTGCGAACTTGACGAGATTTTAGTTGAAGGCCCAGGCGGTATTAAAATCGTGCCTGCTACATCAGGCTCGCAAAGTATGGTGGAGCTAACCCCATCTGAGCATGCTGGGTTAATTCGTGCCTTTAGTGAGCTTAATACCGAATTTGATATTTTAATTGTAGATACCGCCGCTGGTATTTCTGACATGGTGCTGAGTTTTTCTCGTGCAGCGCAAGATGTCATGGTGGTGGTGTGTGACGAGCCGACCTCTATTACTGATGCCTACGCGCTTATTAAAGTACTTAGCCGCGAGCATGGCGTTTATAAATTTAAAATTGTTGCAAACATGGTGCGCAGTATGCGCGAGGGCCAAGAGCTTTTTGCAAAGCTCTCTAAAGTAACAGACCGCTTTTTAGATGTGTCTATGGAGCTTGTTGCGACTATTCCATATGATGAAAATATGCGTAAATCTACGCGTAAACAAAAAGTAATTGTCGATCTTTTCCCTAATTCACCAGCAGCAGTTGCGTTTAAAACATTAGCGACAAAAGCAGTAAAATGGCCTATACCTAATCAACCTTCAGGACATTTAGAGTTTTTCATTGAGAAGCTAGTAAACGGCTGATTATGACAACATCGGTGAAAAGAGCTATGGGATATCAATCAACACAAAATTTAAATGTGATTGTTGAAAAGCACGCGTCGCTTGTCAAAAAAGTGGCGTGCCATTTAATAGCTCGTCTTCCTCCTAGTGTTCAGCTTGATGACTTAATTCAATCGGGAATGATTGGCCTTATCGAGGCCTCAAAAAACTTTGACGCCAGTAAAGGGGCAAGCTTTGAAACGTTTGCTGGTATTCGTATTCGCGGCGCTATGCTTGATGAAATGCGCAGAGGGGATTGGGCTCCACGTTCGGTGCACCGCAAAAGCCGATTAGTAGCCGAAACCATCACAGAATTAGAAAATAGCTTAAATAGAGAACCAAAAGATACTGAAGTAGCTGAAAAACTTGATATTTCGCTAGAAGAATACCATCATATTTTAAATGATGTTAATTCCAGTAAAGTGCTTGGTATAGAAGACCTAGGGGTAGATGAAGATGTTATTAGCCCTGCAGGTCAAGATTTAGCGCTAGACAAACCATTTAATAATGTTAAAAATGAACGGTTTAATAATTCATTGTTAGAGGCAATAAAGTCTTTACCAGAGCGAGATGCAATGGTGCTTTCTTTGTATTACAACGATGAAATGAATTTAAAAGAAATTGGGCATATACTCGATGTAAGTGAATCGCGTGTAAGTCAGATACATGGTCAGGCGATGATTAAGCTCAAAGCAAAAATCAATGACTGGATAAACTAGTAGTAAGTAAATTATAGGTTAAGACCTCACCGGAGGATGTTTTGGATAAAAACATGAAAATTCTTGTTGTTGATGATTTCTCTACAATGAGACGTATTATAAAAAATCTGTTGCGTGACCTAGGGTTCACGAATGTTCAAGAAGCTGACGATGGTTCTACAGCATTACCTATGTTGCAAAATCAGGTTTTTGACTTTGTTGTAACCGATTGGAACATGCCAGGCATGCAGGGTATTGACTTGCTAAGAGCCATTAGAGCTGACGAAAAATTAAAACATATTCCGGTTTTAATGGTGACGGCAGAAGCTAAAAAAGAACAAATAATAGCGGCAGCGCAAGCAGGTGTTAATGGCTATATTGTTAAGCCATTTACTGCTGGTACTTTGAAAACTAAATTAGAAAAAGTGTTTGAACGCTTAGGTTAATGAGAGGAGAGGCTTATGTCAGCACCAGCTGCGCCTCAAATTACTTTAGAACAAGCTCGTCAGCTCGTCGTTTTTTTAGAAAATGGTGAGCAAGATAAAGCTGATCAATTAATTTTAGATACTGCCTCTCAAGAGCAATCGCAGCTTTTTGCTGAAGTAGGTAAGTTAACACGCCAATTACACGAAGCCCTTAAAAGCTTTGAACTTGATACGCGTTTAACCGATTTAACCACTGATGCAATTCCGGATGCGAAAAAGCGCTTAAACTATGTCATGGAAATGACAGAAAATGCAGCTAATAAGACAATGGATGCGGTCGAAGCAAGCCTCCCTATTGCGCAGCAGCTAGCAGATGAAATTGCACATATTAAGCCTACTTGGGATAGGCTTATGAACCGCGAAATAGAGCTGGGCGAGTTTAAAACCTTATGCCACAGCATCGACAAGTTTATGAACAGCTCTCATCATAAAACCGATGAGTTGCAAACTTTAATGACCAATGTACTAATGGCGCAGGATTTTCAAGATTTAACCGGCCAGGTTATCCGCCGTGTAATTGAATTAGTCAGAGAAGTAGAAGAAAGTTTAATCCACCTTTTAACAGCATTTGCTGCACAAGATGACAGCATAGCTGAAAGTAAAGAACAACAAGAAACAGAAGAACTGGTTGCCGCACAAACATTAGCAGGTCCTGAAGGCCCTATTATTGATAAAGAGTCGCGAAATGATGTTGTATCTGACCAAGACGAGGTCGATGACCTATTATCAAGTTTGGGCTTCTAAGAGGAGAGTAACTGCATGAGCTTTGAAGTCGATGAAGATATTTTACAAGACTTTCTTGTAGAGGCCGGAGAAATCCTAGAGCTTTTATCTGAACAGTTAGTTGAGCTAGAAAATAACCCAGAAGATACTGAGTTACTAAATGCTATTTTTAGGGGCTTTCATACCGTAAAAGGGGGAGCAGGCTTTTTAGCTATGACTGAGCTTGTTGATGCCTGTCATGGTGCTGAAAACGTATTTGATCTCTTACGCCAAGGGGTTAGAACCGTTAATTCAGAATTAATGGATGTGATTTTACAAGCACTAGATACCATTAATGAAATGTTTGCCACTATTCAAAACCGCGAACAGCCAGACCCAGCAGACCCTCAATTACTAGAAACCCTTCATAAACTTGGCCAACCGCCTACGGATGACGAGCTTACTGAAACAGCCCCCGAAGTTGTTGAACAAGAACCCGCAGCTCCCGTTAGCGCAACAGATGATGAAGACCCATTTGCATTTGATGAACTATTTGATGCGGCAGGTTCAAGCCCTTCAGCAGATAGCACGCAAATTGATGAAATTACAGAAGATGAATTTGAAAGCTTACTCGATGAGCTACACGGCAAAGGCCAAAGCCCGGTGTCGCAACCAAGTGCAAGTGCAGAGCCAGATTCAAGTTCAGATATTACCGATGATGAATTTGACAGTTTATTAGATGAATTACACGGTGTAGGTAGTTTTGGTCCGGTTGCAGGAGATACTTCAAGTAGTGAGCCAGAAGTAAAACACACAGTACCACCAGCGGCTGTTACAAATGATAGCGGTGATGATGAAATCAGCGATGATGAATTTGAAGCACTGCTTGATGAACTGCATGGTAAAGGCGCCGCACCAGAATCAAAAGAAGCTGACACACCTGCACCGCAGCCACCTAAGGCTGCACCTGTAGCACAAACGCCAGCAAAACCTACGCCAGAAAAGCCTACGCCAGCACCTGCAGCAAAACAAGCTCCGGCGGCTAAAGCCGCTGCGCCTACACCTAAAGTGGCTGAAAAACCAGCGAGTAGCGCTGCACCTAAAAAAGCTACGCCTCCACCTGCTGAAACCACAGTACGTGTTGATACAAAGCGTTTAGATCAAATAATGAATATGGTTGGCGAGTTGGTATTAGTACGAAATAGGTTGGTCAGTTTAGCGACCAATACAGACAGTGAAGCGATGGGTAAGGCGATATCAAATCTTGATGTGGTTACTGCTGATATTCAAGGTGCAGTAATGCAAACGCGAATGCAGCCTATCAAAAAAGTGTTTGGCCGATTCCCTCGCGTAGTACGTGACTTAGCCCGTAGCTTAAATAAAGAAATTGATTTACAGCTTGTAGGTGAAGAAACCGATTTAGATAAAAACTTAGTTGAGGCACTGGCCGATCCGTTGGTGCATTTAGTACGAAACTCAGTTGACCACGGTATTGAAATGCCAGCAGCGCGTGAAGCTGCGGGTAAGCCTAGAACCGGTAACGTTACATTATCGGCTTCGCAAGAAGGCGACCATATTTTGTTAACCATTAAAGATGATGGTGCAGGTATGGATGCGGAAAAACTGAAAAAAATAGCGATCAGTAAAGGCGTTATTGACCATGATCAGGCAAGTCGCTTATCAGATACAGAAGCGTATAACTTAATATTTGCACCAGGCTTTTCGACCAAAGAAGAGATATCTGATATTTCTGGCCGTGGCGTAGGCATGGATGTAGTAAAAACTAAAATTACGCAGCTTAATGGCTCTGTGAGTATACAGTCAGAGTTGGGCGTAGGGACTATTTTAGAGATAAAAGTACCATTAACACTGGCTATTTTACCTACGCTGATGGTTATTGTTGGTGAGCAAACGTTTGCGTTACCACTTGCTGGTGTGAGTGAAATATTCCACTTAGATTTAACCAAAACCAATGTGGTAGATGGTCAGCTTACAATTATTGTTCGTAAAAAAGCGATACCGCTATTTTACTTAGAGCATTGGCTAGTCAAAGGTGCTGATTGTTCTCAGCGAAAAGCGCAAGGTCATGTGGTAATTGTACAAATAGGTACTCAGCAAGTTGGCTTTGTGGTTGATTCATTAATTGGCCAAGAAGAAGTTGTTATTAAGCCTCTTGATGCGTTATTACAAGGTACGCCTGGAATGGCTGGTGCAACAATTACATCTGACGGTGGCATTGCGCTGATTCTGGATGTACCTAATATGCTTAAGCATTACGCAGGATAAAATGTAGGCATACCTGTGTATGCCTACACATAAATTTAATAAGAGAGCGCAATGGCCGTAAAAGTTTTAGTTGTTGACGATTCCAGTTTTTTTCGCCGTCGAGTAAGCGAAATTCTTGAACAAGACAGCGGTATTGAAGTAATAGGTTTTGCTGTTAACGGTAGAGAAGCCGTAGAAAAAACAGCGCAGTTACGTCCAGATATGATCACCATGGATGTAGAAATGCCTGTGCTTGATGGTATTAGCGCAGTAAAAGAAATTATGGCGAGTAACCCAACGCCAATACTTATGTTTTCTTCATTAACCCGCGACGGTGCAACCGCAACTTTAGATGCACTTGATGCCGGAGCTATGGACTTTTTACCGAAAAAGTTTGAAGACATTGCACGAAATAACGAAGATGCAATCAAGTTATTGCAAGCCAAAGTGAAGGAAATTGGTCGCAGGCGTGCACCGCGCCCTGTTAGGCCATTAACATCAAGTAAGACTACTGCTCCACCTGCAAGCAAACTTGCCACAACAAGCTCATCGCTTAAACAACCTGATAGAAGCTTTCAACGTGCTGCCCCAGTGCAGACAACAACTACACCCAGTATGCCCACGCGTGCCAGCGGTAAACACTATCAAATAGTGGCTATTGGCACTTCAACTGGCGGGCCAGTTGCTTTACAAACTATATTAACCCATTTACCTGCTCACTTTGCTCACCCTATTTTGTTAATTCAGCACATGCCGGCAGCATTTACGCCAGCGTTTGCGGCACGTTTAAATAGCCTTTGCAAAATACGCGTTAAAGAAGCGCAACAAGGTGACAGGCTAGAAGCCGGCACAGCCTACTTAGCACCTGGTGGACAGCAAATGATGGTAGAGGGGCGAAGTGGTAACAAAACGCTGCGTGTATTTGAAGATAATAGTGAACGTATAAGCTACAAACCAAGCGTTGATGTGACTTTTGCAAGTGTTGCCAAAAGTTACCAAGGAGATGTACTTGCTATTGTTTTAACCGGCATGGGCGCTGATGGACGTGATGGCGCGCGAATACTTAAGCAATCTGGCGCAACCATTTGGGCGCAAGATGAAAAAAGCTGTGTGGTATACGGTATGCCTCAAGCTATTGCCAACGCTGGGCTTGCCTCTGAGCATTTAGCGTTAAACGACGTAGCAGCAAGAATAAAAAGAGAGACTGGTTGTGGATAAGCTCTCTGTTTTAGGGTTAATCATTGCGCTGTGCGCTATAGCGATTGGTTACTCTTTAGAGGGTGGCGTTGTCACGGCGTTATTTAATGGCCCTGCACTTATTATTGTACTTGGCGGCACCTTAGGGGCTGTTATGTTGCAAACGGCGACAAGCACCTTTAAAAAAACGCTAAGCATGAGCCATTGGGTATTTTTTTCACCCCAGTACAATATTGAGCAAGCCATAGAGCAAATTAAAACGTGGTCGCATAAAGCTCGCCAGGAAGGGTACTTAGCGCTTGAAAAAGAGGCACTTAGTCACCCAGATCCTTATGCAGCAAAAGGGCTTAGTTTACTCGTAGATGGGTGTTCGGAGCAAAAGTTACGCGACACCTTAGAAATAGATTTAATGCTTGAACGAGACCGCTTACTTGAAGCAAGTAAAGTGTACGAAGCCATGGGCGGATATAGCCCAACTATAGGTATTTTAGGGGCTGTACTTGGCCTTATTCAAGCAATGTCATTTATTACCGACCCTCAAAAGCTAGGTGCAGGGGTCGCCACCGCATTTATTGCAACAATATATGGGGTGGGTTTAGCTAACTTATTATTTTTACCTATGGCCAATAAGCTTAAGCAGCGAGTAGATCAAAAAATGCTTTACCATGAAATGATGGCCGAAGGGGTGATTGCTATAAGCCTTGGCGAAAGTCCTATAAACATAGAATTAAAGCTTGAAGCTTATCGCACAGAGCGCCCTAATGTCGTGGTAGAGTAACTTTTATGTTACGCAGGCGCTTACGTCAATCAGCTGAAAAAAATCAACATACAGAACGTTGGTTAGTCTCTTATGCTGATTACATGACCATTATGTTTGCCTTTTTTGTGGTTATGTATGCCATTGCCATAAATAAAGAAGAAAGTTTTCAAATCCTCTCAGACTCCCTAGAACAGGTTTTTGACAAATCAGCAAGGCAGCAATCGCAACAAGGTGAGGGCGTTACTGGTGAAGGGCTACTTACTGACCGTGTTACCCCAGAGCAAGAGTTATTGTACGGTGAGAGCATTCAAAAACAGGAGTCTGGCCCAGAGCTGCTAGATGGACATAGTGATACCAGCAATATAAAACAAAAACATTTAGGTAAACCACTCGATAGTTTGTTAACTAAATTACATTCAGCACTTATTGATGAAATTCGTGATGGAGAAGCCAGTTTAGAGCTCAACCAAGATTGGCTTATTATTGAGCTAAGTTCAGGAATGCTGTTCTCAAGTGGTAGCTCTGTGGCCCACGCGCGAGCAAAACAAGTCGTAAAAATTGTAAAAGATATTATTGCCCCAGTAGATAACTACATAAGGGTAAGAGGTTACACAGATAACGAAAGTATTCGCAATGAAATGTTTCGCTCTAACTGGGAGTTGTCAGTTGCACGGGCGACCTCTATTTTAGTTGAATTAGAAACGTTAGGAATTAACCCAGCTAGAATGGCAATCGAAGGGTATGGGCAATACTCACCTTTTGCTGATAACGACACCGCAGCGGGTCGAGCAGAGAATCGTAAAGTTGTTATTGCGCTTTCTAAGTATGGCTTAGTACAACAAACCACCGAAAATGAAGCTGAGCCTGATGAGCAAGTGCAACAAGCTGCGCCTGAGCCAGAGGTAGAACTTCCCTCTGACGATAACTCTATTAAAATAATTCGTTTACCTCATGGTGGCATCAGAATCACCACGCGCAATGAACAGTAATTAGGACTTAATGTGAAGATTTGGACAGTAGCAAATCAAAAGGGCGGTGTAGGTAAAACCACAACGGCTGTCAGTCTTGCTGGTATTTTGGCCTTGCAAGGTAAACGCGTATTACTCATTGATACCGACCCTCACGCCTCACTAACGTACTATTTTGGTATTGATTCTGAAGATTTAGAAGTCAGTGTGTACGATATTTTTGCTCGCGGCACCTCAATGCAAAGTGAAGAAATACTTCAAGCATTGTGCCCCTCTACGATGGAAAACCTAGATATATTGCCCGCGACGATGGCTATAGCAACCCTCGATAGAAGTATGGGTAATAAAACGGGGATGGGCTTAATTTTAAAAAAAACACTTGCAAAAATTAGTGAACATTACGATTATGCGCTGCTTGATTGCCCGCCCGTTTTAGGTGTTTTAATGGTGAACGCATTAGCCGCCAGCGAACGTATTTTAGTGCCTGTGCAAACTGAGTTTTTGGCGCTCAAAGGGCTTGATAGAATGATGCGCACTATGGAATTAATGCAAAGCTCTCAAGCGAAACAGTACCAATATACTATAATCCCTACTATGTATGATAAGCGCACAAAAGCGTCGCTTGAAGCCTACAAAACGTTACAAAATACATATAAAGATAAAGTATGGCCAGGGGTGATCCCCGTTGATACAAAGTTTAGAGATGCAAGCCTTGCACAAAAGGTGCCCATAGAGTTTTGCCCACGTTCACGTGGGGTTTACGCTTATAAAGCGTTATTAGATTATTTAATTGGACAAGGTTAATGAATGAGTAAGCAATTATTTGCTAATGAAAAAGTAATGACTCAATACTTAGGGGCGCTATTATGCGAAGACGAACCTGAGGAAAACCTTGAGCCTGTAGCAAAGCTACTTGAGCAAGTACCTAGTGCCTTACAAAACGACGAAGTACTTTTAAAGCCTAAAGCGCAATTAAAAGTAACCGAGCAGCTTTATTCTGAGCAAGTAAAAGAGAGTAATAGCGAGGCTGATGCCACTATTTCGCCACCAGCACCTATTGAGCCTGAGCCAGTAGAGACACCTGAGGTGCAAACCCAGTTAAGTACAGAACCTGCTCCTTTATTACATAGCCAAGAAGATTACTTTGAAGGTGAATTTCAGGCTCTGTTTTTTGAAGTGGCTGGTTTAACATTGGCTGTTCCTTTGAAAGCGCTTGGAGGAATTCATCAATTAGGTGAAGTAAATCATTTATTTGGTAAGCCAAAGTGGTTTAAAGGCGTTATGCTTAATAGAGATGAAAAGCTAAACGTAGTTGATACTGCCCGTTGGGTAATGCCTGAAAAGTACGATGAAAAGTTAGAGGCCTCTCTTAATTATCAGTATTTAATAACCCTAGGCGATAGCAACTGGGGTTTATTGGCCGAAAAGTTAATAAATAACATTACATTGAGTAAAGAAGATGTAAAATGGCGAAAAAACAGTGGCAAACGCCCTTGGCTTGCCGGTGTTATTAAAGAAAAAATGTGTGCTTTAATAGATGTAGATAATTTAAATGCACTATTAGAAAAAGGCTTAGATAGCCGTCAGTAGTAACGACCATTACGGGGTAACAGCATGAGCGAAGATAGACTATTATCAGCGAATAAAAACGCAGATAACAACGATGAAATTTTACAGTGGGTAACGTTTAAGCTTGAAGAAGAAACGTATGGCGTAAACGTAATGCAGGTGCAAGAAATTTTACGTTATACCGAAATTGCCCCAGTACCTGGAGCACCTTCATACGTTATTGGCATTATAAATTTACGTGGTAACGTAGTCACTGTTATTGATACTCGTGCTCGCTTTGGTTTGCCTGCTGCGGATGCAACTGATAACTCTCGCATTTTAATTATTGAAGCAGAAGAGCAAGTAATTGGTATTTTAGCTGATAGTGTTTCTGAAGTTGTGTATTTACGCAGCTCTGAAATAGACAGCGCGCCAAATGTTGGTACCGAAGAAAGCGCTAAGTTTATCCAAGGTGTATGTAACCGCGATAACGAATTACTTATTTTAGTCGATTTAAATAAATTACTTAGCGATGACGAATGGGATGAGTTAAGCGATATTTAAGCTTTACCACTAAAATTATGTTGTTACTCAGTATCGCAATAGCAGCGCTAGGGATAGGTTTAATATCGCTGGCGCTAATTGTTGCATTAAAAAATAAACAGTCGGCGGAGCTTAATGCGGTATCACAGCAATTAAAAGATACCTCAGAGCAAACACATATATTACGCAGTGAAGTGTCTGAGCTCAGAACAGGGCTTTTAAGTATTGGTAAGCGCGTACTTGAAGTTGAGCAACAAAATCAAGAGTTGATGCAACAACAAGCTGCCCAAAAATATGATGACCCAGACGCAAAAATATATTCTCGTGCTGTTAAAATGGTTGAGCTTGGCGCAGATTTAGATGAGGTGATACGCGAGTGCGAGCTTCCTAGGGCTGAGGCTGAACTATTATTTTCGTTACATAAACAAAAAGACGCCTAGCGTCTTTTTTGCTTTTAACTACACAATACCAATGTGCAGTAATACTTAATAAAGGGGGAGATATAATTTATCCACCTAGTTATGCCTTTACATTTAGCTTACCTTGAAAGTCTTGCCAGCCAGGTGGGAACTGCCCACGAAGCACGTACGAAAAAGCAATCAATTCAGCAATAACATAATAAAGCTCTTTAGGTATTTCCTCTCCCAATTCTAAGTGTGAGAGTGTTTTAGCAAGTGCTTCATCTTGGTGGATCATAATGCCTTTTTGTTTCGCTGCTGCGATTATTTCATCGGCCAACTCGCCAAACCCTTTTACACTTACCGCGGGGGTGCTTCCTGCTTCATACAACAGGCCAATCGCGGATTTATTATTTGCTGCTAAATTAGAGGTGTCAGTCATGTTAAACCTTAATATTTATAATGGCATGCGATTGATAAAACGCTTGATGACTAGCATCTGCGCGTTTTAAGTTTAGCTCGCCTACTTGCAAGCCATGCTGAGCTAATTTAGCCCTTAGGCTATCTAAATGAGGGTGTGCAATTGCACTTACTTCTTGGCTAGAGGCAAGCAGCTGGCAATCGAGCGCTTTGTCCATAAGCTCAGCCACTATTTGTAGTTGCCCTTGCTGTGCATAATCAAAATTTAATCTAACAAACCACACGTTTTTTTCGGTTTTATCTACACTGGCTTTTTTATATTGCCCTAAGGTTATCTCTGTTTGTCCCGCTTCAGGCGGAAGTTTCATCGGAAATAAAAACTGTGCTAGCGGGTTTGTGTCGCTTTGTTGGTTTGGCGCAGTTACTTGTACTTGGCTAAGGGTATTTTTAACTTGTAGCAGCTCTGGGGCAAGCTCTTGTATTTGTGTTTGTTGAAGTTGCTCTAATAGTTTATCCGCGCCATTACCTACTTTAAAAGTAGGTAAAAGCACATTAAGTAGGGCATCCACGCCTGTGTGGTTATTAAACGTTAGCGAAGTACTTGGTTGGCTTATTATTGGCGCCGCTAAAATAGTAACCGCAAGTTGCTCAAGCCCTTTTGTAAAGCTACTTTGTAGTGTGTCGTTTGGCGTAGTAAGCGGCTGTAAGGTACTTAAAAGCTCTCGCTGTATGGTGGCTGGGTGCACATTAGTACTGGAGACCATTCTATTAAAAGCTTGATTTACTAAACGCGTTAGATCAGGTGTATTTTGTGTAGCTTTACTTGCTATGTCAGTAATTTGGCTACTCAACAATGTCTTAGGGTTGGAAGCACTATTTGGGCGCTCACTCTCTGTTGGCAAATTTAAAAGCGAGGTTAAAAGTTTAGCTTCTGTTGGTTGTAACTGCTGACTTACAGCTGTGTTAAAAAGCGAGTGAGACAAACTGGGTTGATTGGGAGTATTTACCTGTGAAGTTGTGGCATGTAGTGTTTTTAAACTCAGCGGCACAGAAGCGTTGCCTTGCGTACTTACATTTGTTGGTTGGGCGCTCACTGCTTGGGGCTGAGCTGTATTGTTTGCTGATTGCCATAACGACACACTCGCTTTTAATTGCTGGGTTATTTGCACTAAAGGAGGAAGCTGCGCAAAGTGTTTAGCTAAAGGGCTGTTAGGGGTAAAAGAATGATTAGCCACTTCTGCGGTTATATTTAACTTGCTTAAATTAGGGTTTGTTAGCGTGTTTATTTGTGTCGGCGTTTTATTTACATCAAGCTTAGCTTGTTGAGCCTGCAAAGGTGACGTTTTACTCGCAAAGGGTTTGTTTTCAAAGTATTTAACGGCATCGTTAATTCGCGTTTTTAAATCACTAAAGCTGCTTTGTAACCATGACTTTATAGGGCTTTGTGCATTTAACTGCGGGCTTGTTTTATCAGCGGGGGGTCTGGCTGCATTTTGCTGCTGTGATAAAACCAAGTCGGTAAAGGGTTTACTAAATGAGTTATTAAGTGCGACCTGCATTTTAGGTAAGTTAGTTTTAATGAGCAGCTTATCTGCTTGATTGGTAATATTTACTGCCACGGGCTTGCTAGGCAATTCACTAAGCTGTTTATTGGTTATCGGGGTTGTGAACGAGCCGCTATGCTGAGGGTGCGAAATAATAGCTAAATTAGGCGTTGCTTGTAGTTGCGCGCTGGGCAGTAAGTTAGTTAATAGCTGCGAAATTTTATGTTGGCTGAGAGTTTGAGTATGAACGGTGTCAGCAAAGCGGTTAATAACATTTATTTGTGCGCCTTTATTGGTTGTATTAATAAGTACCTGTAATGGCTGCTCGGTATTTAACAGCTGTGCGGTTTCTTTGTTAATTGCAATACTGGCATTAAGGCTAGGTATCAAAAGCTGCGGTGACGGCGAAAGCTGTACATTGACTGGCAAAGGTTTACTTTGTATTTCACTACCGGTACTAACATAATTTAAAAAACGCTGCAGTTGTGATGCGTTGCTAAGTGTAATATTGGTATTGTTGGGAGTAATACTTAGCTGCTTTCCATCAGCGCTGAGCTGTATGTTAGCACTTGCTATTTTGTCTGTATTTTGTGGGGCATGCGTTATGCCTAAGCGCAGTGTTTGCCAGTGTTTATCAATCAAAACATCGAGTGTAATTGAGCCTTTTGAAAACTGAATATTTTTAGCCGCAAGTACCTGCTCGGGTAATTGTACTAATTCGTGCGAAGTGCTCGGGGCGCTTTGGTTATTAACCAATGAATTAGATAATGTGATTTGCGTTGGATTATTCATTATTTTAAATCAAGTTTTCGCTAATTTTCGTGAATCGGTTTTAAAGCAATATTCGTATTACCCTATCATTATGGTAGACTAACGCCTAATTTTTGGCATAGAGAAACGTCATCTTGTTACACATTAAGTCCGTCACCTGCATCAAGCAAGAACGTTGTTTGTTTGCGGATCTTAATTTTAGCCTAAATAGCGGTCAAATCATGCAATTAGCGGGTCCTAACGGGGCTGGCAAAACATCATTATTGCGTATTGTCGCAGGCTTTAGTGTGCCTGATGAAGGCGCTATTTTTTATAACCAGCAAGCTATTGCCAAGCATTATGAAGAGTACGCCACAGACCTGCTATTTATAGGCCATAAAACCGGTGTCAATGTGCAGCTCAGCGCACTGGAAAACGTACGCCATTGGTTGCACATTAACGGCTATACAAATGAGCCCGACTTATATCCAATTTTAGCTAAGCTTGGCTTAGTGGGCCTTGAAGATGTGCCGGTAAGAATGCTCTCTGCAGGGCAGCAGCGTCGTGTCGCTTTAGTGCGATTATGGTTAAGCGATGCAAAACTATGGGTGCTTGATGAACCCTTTACTGCACTTGATAAAAATGGCGTTGCATTTTTACAACAACGTTTTTCTGAGCATTTAAAAAGTGGTGGCGCTATTTTACTAACAACCCATCAAGATTTAACAACACAGTTTGAAAACCTACAAACGGTGACCTTGGAGTATCGTTACTGATGACTCGTCAACATTCATATTGGCTGCTGTTTAGTGCGGTATTTAGTAAAGATGTAAAGCTTGCGTTTCGTCAGCGTGCTGAAATTATCAATCCTATCTTGTTTTTTCTCATTGTTATTTCTTTATTTCCGTTAGCAATTGGCCCAGAGCCCGGTCTATTAAACAGAATGGCGCCAGGTATTATTTGGGTAGCAGCTTTGCTCTCTACCATGCTTGGACTCGATAAATTATTCAGAGACGACTATAACGATGGCTCGTTAGAGCAGTTAATTGCTTCATCGTACCCGCTATCACTCACCGTGTTGGCTAAAGTCGCAGCGCATTGGGTTGTTACCGGTTTACCATTAGTATTAATGACACCGTTATTTGCTTTATTGCTTAATTTAGAGAGCTCTGCGCTGTTAGCGACCGTATTAACATTATTATTAGGCACGCCATTATTAAGCTTTATTGGTGCAATTGGGGCTGGCCTTACTGTGGGATTACAAAAAGGCGGCATTTTAATGAGCCTATTAGTGTTGCCTTTGTATATTCCTGTTTTAATTTTTGCAACGTCAGCCATTGATACCAGTACTATGTCGCTGGATTATAGCGGGCAGCTTGCCATTCTTGGGGCCATGTTAGTAGTTGCTATTATGTGCGCACCCATCGCCATATCGTCAGCATTAAAAGTGAGTGTAAGTTAATATGTGGAAGTGGTTACATCCCTACGCAAAAGCAGAGCGCGCATATCAATTATGTAATACGTTACTGCCTTATTTTGCCGTTGTTACGGTTATAAGTATGCTTGTTGGTTGGATTTGGGGCTTAGGTTTTGCACCAGCTGATTATCAACAAAAAGACAGCTACCGTATTATTTTCATTCATGTTCCATCGGCTATTTTGTCTATGGGCGCATACTCTTCTATGGCTATAGCAGCTATTGTCGCTTTAGTGTGGCAATTACGTAACGCTGAACTTGCTGTGATTGCTATTGCCCCGGTGGGAGCATGTGTTACAGCTATTGCCTTAATTACCGGCGCTGCATGGGGTAAACCTATGTGGGGTGCTTGGTGGGTATGGGATGCACGTTTAACCTCTGAACTTATTTTATTGTTTTTATATTTAGGCGTGCTGTCGCTTTACCATGCCTTTGAAGATAAAAAATCAGCAGGGCGCGCAGCGTCTATTTTAGCCATTGTAGGGGTAATTAATTTACCTGTTATTCACTACTCCGTAGAGTGGTGGAACACTCTGCACCAAGGCGCAACAATCACAAAGCTTGATACAAAAGCCATTGACCCAAGTATGTTTTGGCCGCTTATGGTAAATATTTTAGCATTTGCAGCGTTTGTGGGCACTGTAACGTTAATTCGCCTTAAAAATGAAATATTACAACGTGAAAAGCATCGACCTTGGGTTCGAGCCTTGTTAAGTAAGGGGTAAATTATGCAGCTTGACTCTTTTTCTGATTTTATTGCAATGGGAGGCTACGGGTTTTACGTGTGGCTTTCATTTGGTACATGCGCCTTAATTTTGTTGGGCATTTTATTTAGCTCTTTACGTGATACAAAACGTATTATGGCCTCAGTAGAGCAGCAAGTTGCGCGTGAAGCGCGAATTAAAAAAGCGAAGCAGGAACAAATCTCATGAACCCAAGACGTAAAAAACGCCTATTGGTAATTATTGCAGTACTGTTTGGTATTGGTGCCTCTGTAGGCCTAGTGCTTTATGCACTTCAAGAAAACATAAACTTATTTTATACACCAAGCGAGCTAATAGACGGCAAAGGCCCAGATAAAGAAAAACCGCAAATAGGGCAAAAGTTGCGTATTGGCGGTATGGTTGTGCCGGGTTCTGTCATTCGTAATGAACAAAGTTTACAAGTCAGCTTTAAATTGATTGATACCGGGCCATTGGTAACAATTAAATACCAAGGCATTTTGCCTGACTTATTTCGCGAAGGCCAAGGTATTGTAGCGCAAGGTGTGCTTGTAGAACCAAACGTGATTGAAGCTTTTGAAGTACTGGCTAAGCATGATGAAGAATACATGCCAGCAGAAGTTGCAGAAGCCGTAAAAGGAATTAAACACGAAAAACCAAAATACAACCTAGATAGCGGTAGCTAATATGATCCCAGAACTTGGTTATTTTTCTTTAACGCTTGCCATGGTGCTAAGCGTTTTACTGTGTATTTTTCCGCTATGGGGCGCGCATACCGGTAATCTTCGTTTAATGCGTGCGGCCCCGTCTTTAGCCGTTGGGCAGTTTGCTTTTGTACTTCTCTCGTTTGCTGCGCTTATCTATGCCAGCTTAACAGATGACTTTACGGTATCTTATGTGGCGTATCATTCAAGTAGTACGTTGCCTTGGTATTATAAAATTACCTCTACGTGGGGTGGGCACGAAGGCGCTATTTTACTGTGGCTTGTAATGCAAGCAGGGTGGACCGCCGTGGTTGCTATACGTTCTAAATCGCTACCTTGGGTGTTGCGTGCACGTGTTTTAGGTGTGCTTGGCTTTTTAGGTGTCGGTTTTATGATGTACACACTACTGCTTTCAAGCCCATTTGAACGCTTACTGCCGTATTTCCCTGTTGAAGGGCGTGATTTAAATCCGCTACTACAAGACCCCGGTATGATCATTCATCCGCCATTACTGTATATGGGATATGTAGGGTTATCGGTTGCGTTTTCATTTGCTATTGCAGCACTTTTAACAGGTAAACTTGATAACACCTGGGCTAAATGGTCTCGCCCATGGACGATGACTGCTTGGGGCTTTTTAAGTTTAGGAATAACCATAGGCAGCTGGTGGGCTTACTCTGAGCTTGGCTGGGGTGGCTGGTGGTTTTGGGATCCGGTAGAAAACGCATCGCTTATGCCCTGGCTAGTCGCTACGGCTTTATTGCACTCTTTGAGCGTGACAGAAAAGCGCGGTGTATTTAAATCGTGGACTGTGCTGCTTGCCATCGCTGCATTCTCCCTAAGCTTATTAGGCACATTTATTGTTCGCTCAGGCATTATTGTATCGGTGCATGCATTTGCCACTGACCCCGATAGAGGTTTATTCATTCTAGCCTTTTTAGGCATTGTTGTTGGCGGCGGTTTATCGTTGTATGCGCTTCGCGTATCACAAGTTAAAAGCGAAGGCCGTTACAAGTTTGTATCACGCGAAGTGGCCTTATGGCTTAACAACATCTTTTTAGTGGTAGCCACATTAATTGTTCTTTTAGGTACTTTGTTACCTATGGTGCATAAAGAAATGGGCCTAGGCAGTATTTCTATTGGCGAACCGTTCTTTAATAAAATGTTTGCCATTTTATTAGTACCATTTGCCATATTAATGGGAATAGGGCCTTTTCTTCGTTGGAAACAAAACAAGTGGGCTGTACTACAAAATAAAGTATTAATAGGTGTGTTAATAAGTGTTGTTATTACCTGTGCGTGGTTGTTCTCAAGCTACGATGTCGTAAAACCACTTACATTATTAGCAACCACATTAGGTGTATGGGTTGCTGTATCTACTGCCATAGATTTATACGCCAAGGCGTCGGTTCACGGGACGCTAAAAGAAGGCATTAAACGTTTAGGCATTAGCTACTGGGCTATGGTGCTAGGTCACGTTGGTTTAGCATTTGTTATTGCTGGCGTAACACTTACTTCGGCGTACTCGGTGGAGCGTGATGTTTCTATGAAGCAAGGCGATATTGTCACGCTTAACCAATACGAATACCGATTTGATGGCGTTAAATCAATACGCGGCCCTAACTACAGTGGGCATGCTGGTGTAGTGTCGGTATTCAATAACGATAAACTAGTGACTGAGTTACATGCAGAAAAACGCAAATACGATATTGGTATGCAATTTATGACCGAAGCGGCAATTGATGCCGGCTTTACTCGCGACCTATATTTAGCGCTCGGTGAGCAATTAAGTAAAGGGGCATGGTCACTGCGTATTTATCACAAACCGTTCGTGCGTTGGATGTGGATAGGCGGTGTACTTATATCGCTTGCAGGGTTTATGATTTTATTTGATAAACGCTACCGTACATCAGCAAGTACACGCAAAAAAGCGTTGGAGAATGCGTAATGAACCGTAAAATTTTAGCTTTAGCACCGTTATTAATATTCATATTTTTATGTGTATTTTTGTATCAAGGTTTGTTTGCCAACCCGCGTGAAATTCAAACCGGACGACTAGGCCAAACGATGCCTGCGTTTAACCTGCCTGATTTAATGCAAGATGATAAGCGCTGGACAGATGAAAGCCTAAAAGGCGAAGTTTATTTACTTAATGTATGGGGGACTTGGTGCCCTACATGTTTAGTTGAACTTGGGTATTTAACTAAGCTGCGCGAGCAAGGCGTAAAAATTATTGGCTTGTACTATGTACAAGGCTATGATGCCGATTTTGATGGCCCATTTGATATGCAGGCTTTGCGCACAGATGTGAGCGATATGCTCAGCCGTGCTGGCGACCCATACCAATTTAATATTTTAGACTTGCACCGTACCTTATCACTTGATTTAGGTGTATCGGGTGCCCCTGAAACATTTTTAGTGGATAAAACGGGTAAAATTTTATTACACCATACAGGGGATCTAAACCCGCGCGTATGGCGTGCTAAATTTGCCCCTGTTATGCAGGAGCTAAATTAATGCGAGTGTTTTTATTAACCCTGAGCTTTTTTATAAGTATGGCAGTGTATGCCGAGCAAGATCGCTACCAGTTTGACAATAACCAACAAGCTGTGCGCTTTGAAGAGTTAACCAAAGAGCTCAGGTGCCCTAAATGTCAAAACCAAAATATTGCAGACTCAGATGCCATTGTTGCAAAAGATTTACGCGACAAGGTACTCGCGCTGGTAAAAGAAGGTAAAACAAAAGACGAAGTAATCGATTACATGATAGACAGATACGGTTATTTTGTTCATTACGATCCGCCTGTAACACCAGCCACATTAGTACTTTGGGTTTTACCTGTACTTATTGTTATTTTGGGTTTTGGTTTTATTGTAATTCGCCAGCGTAAGGCGTCAGTTAAGCAAATCTGGAACAGCGATGATGAAGCAAAACTTGCTAAGTTAATTGCAGAAAATAAACGTCAGGAGCAAAATTAATGATTTTAATGTGGGCGTGTTTTACTTTACTCACACTAATTGCACTGGCTTTTATTATGTTGCCTTTTTTAAAAAAAGAGCGCGTGCAAACCATTACTCACAATGCTAATGCAGAATTGATCAGCATTTACGAGCAGCGTTTAGTTGAGCTGCAAAACGACTTAGACAATCAACGTATTGATGCACAAAGCCACAGTGAATCGGTTATTGAGCTAAAACGTCGTTTATTGAACGAGCTATCGCCAGAAAAATCGCTTAATAGCAAAGGTAATAACCGTATTTTTGCTTTAACAGGCGCAGCATTTTTATTAGCCCTCACCGGTGTTTTTTACACCTTTACAGGGAGCCAGCAGCAAATAGCAGCGTGGTATGATGCAATGGATAACCTTGCAGATTATGGCGAGCGTGCGGTAATGCAAAAAGGTGAGCCTCTTACTCAAAACGAGCTGCAAGCGTTTGCTTTAGCGCTGCGCACTAAGCTTAGTGAATCAGGCGATGACGAAGTTGCGTGGATGCTGCTTGGACGTGTAGCTATGTCGTTAAACGAATTTGATATGGCGCAGCAATCGTTTGATAAAGCCCTTCGAATGAACCCAGACAACATGCAAGTACTCATTAGCTACAGCCAAGTTTTACTGCTTGAAGGCAGTGAAGAGAACATGACGCGTGCAGCGGGTATGCTATCTAAAGTGCTAAAGGTTGAACCAACAAACCTTGATGCTATTTCTTTATTAGCGCTTATTGCCTATGAGCGCAAGGACTGGCCGCAAGCCAAAGCGGCGTTTGAAGTATTACTGGCAAGCATGGATAAAAGCGATACGCGCTACTCAATGATAGCGCAGCGTATTTCCGATATAGAGCAACAAATGCAAAATGAGGGCTCTGTAATGCCGGTCTCTGCTAATAGTGCTATTAGTGTTACTGTGAGCTTAGCGAATGAGCTTTTCGATAAGCAGCCACAGCAGGGGACTTTATTTATTTTTGCCAAGGCTGCTCAAGGCTCTCCTATGCCATTAGCGGTTGTTAAACTAAATGAATACAGCTTTCCGCTAACGGTGCAACTCACTGATGCTAATGCAATGGTTGATGGGTTAAACTTATCAAGTGCTAAAGATATTGTGATCACAGCGCGGATCTCAATCGATGAGTCAGTTATGCCAAGTAGTGGTGAGTTAGAGGGTCACTCTGAGACACTACAACGTGAAAACGTAAGTGACTACCAACTTCAAATTGATACATTAATACCTTAAGGACATTAGATGTTAAAGCATAGTTTTACTTTTTTATGTTTATTGGTGCTAGCCGGATGTGCACAAGTACCAGAAAACAAAGTTGATGAGCGCGATCCGCTACAAAGCATTAACCGTCCATTGTACGACTTTAATATGGATATTCTTGATGCTTATATTTTACGCCCTGTGGCTGTAGGGTATGTAGAAGTGACCCCTGTGCCTGTACGCAATGGGATTGTTAACTTTACCGATAATATTAGTGCGCCTGTTGATATGATAAACGCAGGGCTACAAGGTAAAGCGGGCAACGCAGGCGTGAGTTTAGCGCGTTTTTTAGTTAACTCTACGGTAGGTGTATTTGGTATTTTTGATGTTGCAAGTTCACTTGGACTTGAGCTGGTAGATGAAGACTTTGGCCAAACATTGGGCGTGTGGGGCGTTGGCGATGGCGCATATATTATGCTGCCAGCAATGGGGCCGACTACAGCACGTAACTTAACAGGCGATGTAGTTGATAACTTTGTGTTACCAGAAATCGCTCTGACTACGCCTCAAACTATTTTAGTTTTTGCGCTTAAAGCGGTTGAAGCTCGTGCTTCACTTATCCCGCAAGAAGGCCTACTTAATGACTCTCTTGACCCGTATCTGTTTGTTAAAGACATATACTTTCAGCGTCAGCTTTATGAGCTATACGACGGCAATCCTCCAATCAAAGAAGAGCCTGAAGACTTTGATGAAGACTTCTTAGAAAGCCTATAAATAACAGCTATAAAAAATGCCAGCAATTGCTGGCATTTTTTATGCGTATTTTGAGCTTAAATAAATAAGCCCTAATGTTTATTATTCTTTAATCATCAGCTGCATTTGCTCATTAACCCACGTTAAGGCGTCATGGTATGCATTGGCAACTTCTTCGCCTAAATTTAATTGTTTAGCAATCTCGTTGGCGGCTTCCCAATCTGCGTGCTCATAAAACTTAACCAAGTTTAGATACTGAGCAAGCAGGCCTTCGTCATTCAATAGCGCAGCTTTTATCTCTGCAGACAGCGGGAGCTTTTGCATAACGCTTTCCATGGTTTCATCTAAAATAGCGTCCATAAGCGACATCATGCCAGTTAAAAAGGCCATACCGGTATCTTTAAACTGCCCGTGTGAAATAGCAAGTAGTTCACCAAATCGTGCACGTGTTAGCGAAAGCCTAATTAGCTCAACAGGTTTATCGGCAGAAACTTGCGCTGCAAATAACAAAGATAACAGCTTTTTAATTTCGTTAGCGCCAAGGACGATGAGTGCTTGTTTGATTGTGTTTATTTCGGCTCTGCGCGCAAACGCAGCTGAGTTTGAATAACGCAATAACTTGTAAGATAGATTTACGTCACGTTCAAACACATCGGTTATCTTTTTAAGATCCATTTCAACAGATGAGGTTTCGTAAAGCAGCTCTGCTAATGCCATTTCTGATGGCGGCAGTGCTTTACTTTGTACCATTTCAGGCTTTGAAAAAAAGAACCCCTGAAAATATTCAAACCCAAGCTCAAGAGCTAAATTATAAGCTTCATAGGTTTCTACTTTTTCAGCTAAAAGCTTGATGTGTGGATAGGCTTTAATATCGTTAATTATGGTTTTTATTGCACTTTCATCAGTGGTTAAAAAGTCTATTTTTATAATATCGATAAATGGGTAAAAATGGCGCCATACTGGTTGGTGAATGTAATCATCAAGCGCTAGGGTGTAGCCTTTTTCTTTTAAATCTTTAACAATAGCCAGTAAGCGCTTACCTGGTTGCACTGTTTCAAGGATTTCTACAACGACCGTCTCTTTCCCTAACATAGTAGGGTAACCTTTAAGTAAGGTTTCTAGGGTAAAGTTAATATAGGCGGGTTTGTTGCCAGTTAAATCTTCTAAGCCAAAATTAAACTGACTCCCTTCGATTAGCTTCGTTGTTGCTTCGTCACCGTCTATGTCTGGAAATACATTATCAA
This sequence comes from Pseudoalteromonas atlantica, assembly GCA_007988745.1. Taxonomy (GTDB): domain Bacteria; phylum Pseudomonadota; class Gammaproteobacteria; order Enterobacterales; family Alteromonadaceae; genus Pseudoalteromonas; species Pseudoalteromonas atlantica. The sequence goes on along the minus strand of BJUT01000015.1, from coordinate 28,877 downwards.
CGCCATCACGAAATAATAACTCGTATCCAACAAGCTCCTTTTCGCGGTCTAAAATAGGTTGGCGTGCAGCATAAAAATACATAAATAGTTCCGTACAAAATAATAATTATTAGCAATGGCTATAATATATGGCAAAACGTTCGAAATAGCATTAGGTAATTATTATTGATTTAATGAATTGTTATTAAATATTAGCTATATATGTAAATAAATTTACCGTATATCGGGTGTTTGAGGGTTAAATAGTCAATACGGCTGTTTTTTGTTCACTTCAGTGTAACAAGTTGGAGTTATCACCTTTAAGCATGGTATAGTCAAGACGGATGGTTTTTACCCCAATAGTGTCTTTATTATAATATTTTAAGAGTCATTATTAGGATTAAAAGCCTGTTTTATACAACTTTGTGGAGGCGAATTTGGAAACAGGAATGATTATTTCACTGGTATTGTATTTTATAGTCATGCTTGGCATTGGACTTTATGCATACAAACAGTCTACAAGTGATGTTTCGGGTTATATGCTAGGTGGACGTAGCTTATCTCCAAGTGTTGCAGCATTATCTGCTGGCGCATCGGATATGAGTGGTTGGATTTTAATGGGCTTACCTGGCGCTATGTTCGTTACTGGCTTTAGTAGCACATGGATAGCAATAGGCTTGGTTATTGGTGCGTGGTTAAACTACTTTTTAGTTGCGCCTCGTTTGCGTGTTTACACTGAAAAAGCAAACGACTCAATCACAATCCCAGACTACTTCTCTAATCGTTTTAATGATAAATCAAACCTTTTACGTGTAGTTTCTGCGGTAGTAATTATTGTGTTCTTTACGCTTTATACATCATCAGGTGTTGTAGCAGGCGGTAAATTGTTTGAAAGCTCGTTTGGCTTAAGTTACGAAATGGGTTTATACATCACCACTGGTGTTGTTGTTTTATATACCTTATTTGGTGGCTTCTTAGCCGTTAGCTTAACTGACTTTGTGCAAGGCTGTATTATGTTTATTGCCTTGATACTGGTACCGACCGTTGCTTACTCTTTATTAGATCAACCGCTAGAGTCAACACTTCATAGCGTTAACCCCGATATGCTTAATTGGATAGGTGCAGGCTCTGCATTAGGGATTATTTCGGCAATGGCATGGGGCTTAGGCTACTTTGGTCAACCTCATATTATTGTACGTTTTATGTCGGTGCGTAGCGTAAAAGATATGCCAACGGCTCGCCGTATTGGTATGACATGGATGATAGTTGCAGCCATTGGTGCTGTGGGTACTGGTTTATTTGGTGCCGCGTACACTTACGAAAACAACATTGTTGTTGAAGACCCAGAAACCATTTTCTTAATTCTTTCTGAGTTATTATTCCACCCATTAATTGCTGGTTTCTTATTGGCGGCTATTTTAGCTGCAATCATGAGTACAATTTCTTCGCAGTTACTTGTTAGCTCAAGTTCGTTAACTGAAGATTTTTACAAAACGTTTTTACGCAAAGAAGCAAGCGACACAGAGCTTGTTACTGTAGGACGTATTAGTGTAGCAGCAGTTGCTCTATGTGCTATTTACTTAGCGTACGATAGAGATAGCTCAATATTAAGCTTAGTAAGTAATGCATGGGCAGGTTTTGGTGCGGCATTTGGCCCACTGGTTTTATTTAGCCTGTACTGGAAACGCATGAACTTTGAAGGCGCACTAGCAGGTATGGTTGTAGGTGCTGGTACGGTTCTGTTTTGGATTTACTCACCATTTATGATTGATGGGCAAAGCTTAAGCAGTTACATGTACGAAATTGTACCAGGCTTTATTTTAGCAAGTATTGCAATTGTCGTTGTAAGCTTAGCGACGAAAGAGCCAGCGCAAAATATTACTGCGCTATTTGATGAGGTTGAAAAAGACCTTTAATAAACCCGTACTTTAGATACGAAAAAGCCACCTAGTTTAACTAGGTGGCTTTTTTATTTGCTATGTGTTGTCCTCAAATGTGTTTGCTTATTTAGGACATATCAATAACCAATAAGTTATTTAGCAGGTAATACTGTGCTTTCTACACTACCAAAGCCAATACGGGCATAGCCTGGCTTTTCGCACCAGCCGCGCATAATTACGTTATCGCCATCTTCTAAAAAGCTGCGCTGCTCACCATTACTCAGGGTTATTTTTTCTTTACCACCACGAGAAAGCTCTAATAAAGAACCCGCTTCTTCATGTGTAGGGCCTGACTGCGTGCCAGAGCCGAGCATATCACCTGGCATAAAGTTACAGCCATTTACAGTGTGATGGGTCACCATTTGCGCCACAGTCCAATATGAATGTTTAAAGCTTGAGGCTGAGACCTGCGTAGGTTGGTGGTTTTCATCACGCATTTTTTGAGTCTGAATTTTAACATCCATTTGAATATCAAATGCTCCTTGCTCGCGGTTAGCGGCAGATTCTAGGTACGGCATTGGTTGTGGATCGTTTTCATCACGTGTCCAGCTAGTTCTAAAAGGTGCAAGTGCTTCAGTGGTGACAATCCAAGGCGATACGGTTGATGCAAAGTTTTTAGCTAAAAACGGGCCTAATGGTTGGTATTCCCATGCTTGTAAATCTCGTGCTGACCAATCGTTAAATACACAAAAACCAAATACATGGTTTTCAGCGTTTTCAATGGCGATAGCATCACCCAGCGCATTGCCTTTGCCTAAGTAAATACCAAGCTCTAACTCGTAATCTAGGCGTTTACATGGGCCAAATGATGGGGTATCTGCATCGGGCGCTTTAGTTTGCCCTTTAGGGCGGTGAAATGTTTGCCCCGATACATCAATAGATGAAGAGCGGCCATGATAGCCAATCGGCACCCATTTATAGTTTGGTAAAAGCGGGTTGTCTGGTCTAAACAAGCTACCAACGGCTGTTGCATGGTAAATTGAGGTATAAAAGTCGGTGTAATCACCAATACGACACGGCAGTGAAAACTCTATATCAGCTTGAGCAATAAGGGTACTTTGCATTTCTTTTTGTTGCTGTGCGCCTTCACGCAATGCTTTTGAAAGCGCTAAGCGCAGTGCTGACCAGTATTGCTCCCCTAAACCCATAAATGTATTTAGTGTTGATTCGCTTGCTGCATCCAGGGCTGTTTTAGCATCACCGGTAAAAATGTTTAAGTGGCTCAATTTTGCTAAATCAATAACCTGATCGCCAATAGCAACCCCGCCTCTAAATTTTTCATTTGTGTTTTTAGTACGAAATTCTGCAAAAGGTAAATTTTGAATCGGGAAGTCACAGCCTTTAATATTGGCCGACTCTACCCAGCTAGTTAAATTAATGTCGTGGGTTTCGTTAATTTGGCTCATTACTTATCCTTTAGGTTTGATGTTGGGTGCATGCATTTATTTAAGCATACTTGTATGTTGCACCCTACTTTTTAAATATTAAAACGACAAAAAGCAGCGAAGATCGCTGCTTTTAATTTACTCAAAAAAGTTATAAAACGCCGCGGCGCTCTTGGTCTCGCTCAATTGACTCAAACAATGCTTGGAAATTACCTTCACCAAAACCACCATCATCTACACGTTGGATCATTTCTATAAAAATAGGTCCAAATAGGTTTTTAGAGAAAATTTGTAATAGGTAGCAGTTTTCACTTTGGCTATCGACTAATATTTGATGCTCGCGAATTTTTTCTTTATCTTCTGCAACCCACGGTACACGGTCAAAAATAGTGTCGTAATACTCAGGAATAATGTCTAAAGTAGCAATGGTCGATTTATCAAGCTTATCAAGCGAGCTAACTAAATCGTCAGTTAAAAACGCGAGATGTTGTACACCAGGGCCATTATATTCGCCTAAATACTCGTCAATTTGGTTGTTGTTATTGCCTTTACCTTCATTAATAGGAATTGAGAAGGTGCCACAGGGTGATTTTAATGCATACGATAGCAGCGCTGTTTTTTGACCTTTAATATCGAAATAGCGTACTTCTGTAAAACCAAACACGTCTTTGTAAAAGTTTGCCCATGTTTCCATAGTGCCTTTGTAAACGTTATTAGTTAAGTGATCTATACGTATAAAGCCTTTATCTTCAACTACATTAGGTGATGATAAATCTTCAAAGTCAGACTTATAAATAGACCCTTTATCACCAAATTGCTCAATAAAGTAAATCAGGCTATCGCCAATACCGTAAATGGCGGGGTAAGGTAAGTCTTTATGGGTTGAGTCGGTTGCGGGTTTTGCACCACGTGCTACAGCTGTTTCAAATGCATGCTGTGCATCCTCAACACGCCAACCCATAGAGCAAATTGCTGGGCCATGACTTTTTGCAAATTCAGCAGAAAAACCACCGCGTTCGTTATTTAGTAAAAAGTGAATGTCGTTTTGGTTGTAATAGACAATATCCTTGCCTTTAAATTTTTTTAATTTTGAAAAACCAAAATCAGTAAACACTTTATCCATGTAGTCTGCATCAGGTGTTGCGTATTCAGTAAACTCAATACCAACTAAACCTAGTGGATTATTTGCTTCACTCATTTTTATTACTCCTGCAATAAATATTGCTACTGCGATTATGTGTTGTTGTCGTGTTGAGCTAGATAATCAACTAGATTTTAAGTTTGGGGAAGAGGGGGAGCAGATTTAGCATTTGAGCAAACTGTAAATTTAATAAGACGTTTACTTAGTCAATAGGTTTATACCTTACGCTTTAGGGTAAACGAGCATGTATTAGCTTGATTATTTTAGTTTATTAAAGTTTAAGGTGTTGATATAAATAAATAAAAAAGAAGTTTTATAAAAATAAAACCTCTTTTAAAAATGTAGCTACGTAATGTTTTTTGTATTTAATTGTTTACACTTTGTGTGCGATTGTTAAAAAACGTGTTGCGCTGCTCGAGCCAAAGGTTAGGTTTTACGGTTGGAGCTGCTTGGTAATGGCGCTCAATAGCTTGGTTTAATACCCGTGTTGTAGGGGTAAATGTCAGCTTTGATTGTGCACTGCCTATGCTTTTAATTTCATCTCGAGTCAGGGCGCGCCCAGCATATAAAAGGGCGTTTAAATAACCGGGCACTGTTTCAAAGTTGTTATCTGTAAAGAGTAAAACAGATGACGTTAATGCCCAGGTGTTATTTATTTCACCGTCTTCTTTAACACCAGCAAGCTCGCCGTCTATGTACACTTCAAATACCCCATTACTGGGGGCGGTATAAAATACAAATGCAACTCGGTGCCAGTTTTCAGGCTCTGTTTGTCCAAAGTAACCACTATCACTGGTTGATTTACCATAACCGCCGGTTGGGTCGATAAACATATCGGCATCATCAGTGAGGTAATCTTGTGTGTTTGCTTGCATGATAGCGCGATAAATATCTTTGCCTTCTTTTGGCCAATATAAGTCCATTACTAAGGTGTAATCAGAAACCATTCCTTCACTTGCATAATCACCATTGGCAGGTGTATTTAAGGTTATTAATAACCCCTCGGTAGGGGCGTGGCGTGAAAACGCCATTACACCTGAGCTGCCATCAGCAAAATCAGCAATACCAAGTGCTTGAGTTGTATTATATTGCGTTTCTTCAGGGCCCCAGTTTGTTTGTTCTGGGTCAAAATAGCTCAATACTGAAGGGCCATAATCTGCTGCCAAAGGGCTATTTGCATCATCAAAATTCCACACTGTGACATTGCTTTGCTCATTACATGAAAAGAGTTGATTATCGGTATCTAGGTATAAGCACTGGCTTGTTCTAAAACGCGCATATTGATCAAGTAACCACCATGCTTCGTCAATGGCTTCAACGTTTGAAAAGGTAACACCGCTAAAAAATAGCTCAGGATTAAGTGCTGCGCCTTTAAACAACGCAACCTGATAAGTGCTCGCAGCTTGTATATCATCTGGTTTGAGTAAAAACCAATCTGGCTGACTGGCAAACATGGTGCTTAAATCGCTACCTGTAACCGTTACGCTATATAACGAATTAAAGCCCGGAGTGTTAGAGGGCTGGCGCTCAACATAGTAGGCTTTATGAAAGTCTTCTTGCGTTAAGGTCCCTGGTGTCCACCTCGTTTGTACTAATTCTGGGTTAAACAGGGCCGCCGTTATATCACTTGCATGGGCTGCAGCTAAAGCCGTTATTTCTGCAAGTTCTAAACTACTTGGGTAGTTTTCAGAAATAGCAATTTCTGTATTTGCATCAGGCGCATAGCGGCCCATAATTTCATCAATTGCCAGTTTAGTTGGTTCATCACGTTCGCTGATGCTGTCAGTTTCAATGGTGCTGTAATCTATTGTTGGCGATGTTTTATCTTGCAAGTTAAACGTAAGAGTAACATCGGTGATGCCTTTGGCGTAAAAATCTGGCTGAATAACCACAGCGCCGTTCTCGAGCGTATTATAACTTTCACCGCCATGAGTATGACCGCCTAACACTAAATCAATACCGCTTACATCGGTTGCCATATCAATATCTAAGCCTTCACCTAAATGGCTTAGCATTACCATGTAGTCAACATCGCCTTGGTATTGGTTTACTATACTTTGTGCTATTTGTTGCCACTGCCAGCTCATTTTAAATTGTTTGATAAAATCAGGTATAGGCTCATCATCTATCGGTTCGTCTAGCTCGTTCCAAGGTACTGAGGTCATACCAAATACACCTAAGGTCACACAGCCTACTTGTACTTTAGCAAAGCCTACAGCGGCAAAATCTTGTAATTGTTCGCCTTCATAGCGTGTATTACTGGCAAGTACTATGGCGTTATCATCTTGCGAGTAGCTTAATAATTTTTCTGGCCCCCATGCATAGTCGTGATTTCCTACCACACGTAAATCAAACTGCATGGCCTTAATGGCTTCTTCTGTAGCGCTACCTTGTGATAGTTGCTCAGCAACAGTGCCTTTTTCGTAGTCATCCCCCCCGTTGGTAAAAAGGGTATGCGGCGTTTGTGCAAGTGCTTGATTGTAGTAGGCCTTTATGCGGCTAAAGTATTGCTCCTCATAACCGAATCGCGCGTGTAGGTCGGCAACATGAACAAATCTAACCGATTGCTCTGTGGCTGTGGCGTCACACGTTGGGCCTATAGTTGCAAAGGCCTCATTGCGCTGCATCATAATAGCGAAGGTTCCTAGTGTTGTTACTTGCGCACTTACAAAACCATCTGCAACAAAAGAGTTCTCAATAACTGCCCAGCTATCGCCAGATTGTCTAGCAATAAATAGCTGGCCTCCTAACTGGTAATCATCAGGTATTTTTATGCTGATAGTAATTGGATCACTAAAAGAAAGCGTACTTGGGGTGAGTAGGTGTATATCTGAGATAATATTTAGTAGTGCATTTGCATCATCTAATACTGTTTTTTCGTGTGTAAGCTCAGTGTTTTGAGAGACGGCATTGGCAGGTACAGTCAGTAAAAAGCTTCCTTCGTCGAGGCTGATATCTAAACCGGTAGTTGTAGATACGGTTAACTCGCTAGGCTCAGGCTCAACGGGATCATTAGGGTTAGTTGTAACTTGATCGTCTGAACCACCACAGGCAGATAATAAAACAATGCTTAAGGTTAAAAATAGGGTGTGAGATAAAGTTAACAAGCGCATGTACTGCGTCCCTGAGACTAGTTAAAAATTAATCAGCAGATGATACCAGTTTACAGCGAGGTGATATAGAAATTTGAGAAAATTTCCCCCATAGCGGCTATGGGGGAAATTATAATTAGTATTACGCGTAATTAAACGTGCAATATTATGCAGCTTTTTCTTCTAGGCCTTGTTTTTCCCATACTTTCGCTTTAAAGCTCATAAGCACTAAAACAATACCTACGCCAATGCTAAATAAGGCAATTTGTAAGTATAAGTTAGGGATTTCTTCAACGTTATTTGGATCAAAGTTACCAGCCAGTAAGCCAGCAATAATGTTACCAATTGAATAAGTTAATACAAATACACCCATCATTTGGCCTGTGTAACGACGCGGCGAAAGTTTACTTACCGCACTTAATGCTACAGGGCTTAAACAAAGCTCACCCACTGTATGTAAAAAGTAGGTTGTTACTAGCCAGTATGGCGCTACTTTTAAGCCTTCAGCTGCGTAGTGAGCGGCCATAAACATAACTAAAAAGCCAGAAGCCATAATAATTAAGCCCATTGCACATTTTACGCTGTAAGTAGGCGATACCATCTTTTTAGATAAGTTAATCCAAAGCGCGGCAAAAAATGGCGATAAAGCAATAATAAATAGTGAGTTTAAAGATTGGAACCACGTAGTCGGAATTTCAAAAGTGCCAATAAGGCGATCTGTGTAATCACGGGCAAATAGGTTAAGTGATGAACCCGCTTGCTCAAAGCCAGACCAAAAACACGCAGAGGCAACACACACTAAAAATAGTGCCCACATTCTTTGTTTTTCGCCCGCTGTTAATTTACCTGTAAAGTAAATAACCCCGAAATAAATAAAGAATATAATAGTAAACACAACAGCTGTGTAGCCTGCTACAACAGTTGGGTTAATAATAATTGCGCCCGTCATTGCTGCAGCGGTCACACCAGCGGCAATAACAACAAAAGCAGCAATACCAAACCATGCACGAGATGTACCTTTAGCGCTTAATGGGTTAGCCGGTAATGCACTGTGCTCTGGTAGGTTGTTAAGCGTGCGCTTATATTGAATTAAGCCAATAGCCATACCCACAGCAGCTGCACCAAATGCCCAGTGCCAACCTACGTTTTCCATAAAGTAACCACATACGTAGTAACCAATTAAAGAACCTAAGTTAATACCCATGTAGTATATAGCGTAACCGCCATCACGGCGCTCATCAGCATCGCTGTATAACTGGCCTACCATTGCGCTGATATTTGGTTTTAGCAAACCAGTACCTGTAGCAACAAAGATCAAACCAATAAAAAATGAATACTCATGAGGCACGGCCAAAATAATATGGCCACACATGATGATGATACCGCCGTACCATACGGCCTTTTGACCACCGAATAATCTATCCGCTAGCCAACCACCCGGTAAGCCTAAGAAATAAACGGCACCTGTGTATAAACCGTAAATTGCAGCAGCTGATGCAACCGTAAAGGCAAGGCCTTCTTCTTGTAGGCTTGCTGTCATAAACAATACGAGCATCGCTCGCATGCCGTAGTAACTCATTCGTTCCCACATCTCAGTGAAGAACAATGTCGAAAGTCCTTTAGGGTGGCCAAACCAACCACTATCTGGAGCTGAACTCATATTTACTTCCTAACTTTAAGAATTGTTGTAATGGCCTTATAATTTTTTGCTTTAGCTGTTTTGTGCCATGGGGCACTAAAACGCTCGACCATCTGTATATTATTTGTAGCTAAGATAATGATTTGCTAAATGGTAGTAACACCACAAGGTAAGAGACACACCCTTATCCTAGTTACAATTGCGCTCAAGTATACATATACCTTAGTGCGAGGGGAAGCATTCGCGATATATCACCTTGCACTGCGTTAAAAGTCTGCATAGGGAATAATTGGGGTGCCAGGAAACTCTAACGTCCCGTACACAGGGTTGAAGTAATAGCGAATATAGAGCTGGCCAAAGTTTGGTTCGTAAAAGTCAGCACGATCGATGGCTAAATAACCACCAAAAAACCAATGCGGCGTTATACGGTACTCAAAGCTTCCTTCAAGATTGTATGACACGCCAGAGCTGTCATCACTCTCAAATACAGGGTCCACCCCGGTAATCGCTTCTCTATCGTAGGCTTGTAGCTGCAAGTCAGTGTCGTTAGGATAAAAATCAATGGCTTGGGTTTTTGTTTGCGAATATGAAATCCCTGTTTTTAAGCGATAAACAAAGTCATCGCCCCAGCGCGCATCGTAGCTTAAAGGTACCGACAACCCAACGTAGTTTTGTGGGCTATAGTAACCGCCGTGGCCCCATGTTTCTTCACTTAAATTATACTGATATGCCCAATGCAATAGACTTGCGCCGACGGTAAACTCGCGTTCTTGATTACTAATAACGCGATAATAAGACCCGCCCATTACTCTATAGCGTTGGTTATCTTTAACATTTTGCCCTTTATAGAGCGTAAAGTCGGCGCTTGACCAAAAGCCCCAATCGCCACCTAAGTCATGAGATAGGTTGGCGGTAAGGCCTGTTGAGCGCACGCCGCCCCAAATTTCACCGGTATTTACATCTTCAAGCCCAGCATAAGAGAGCACGGAGCTTGTTACTGGGCGTTTTTCGAGCTCTAGGCTATAACCAAAGTCGCCAATACTGTTGGCGTAATTTACACCCCATACTATGTCTTCAATTAAAAAGCCAAGTGGGGTCGTGCCTACATCAACACGCCAATTTTCATTTTGCCAGCCAATACCTATGTCGACCCCATCTTGCTCAGGGCTTACTTCATCAATAGCACAGGTAAATATACAAAGTGCACCTTGGCCGTAGCGGCTACCAGCAAATTGCTCATCAAAGCGAGTTGTTTGTGCGCTAATAGTGGTTGGGTCTATTTTAATAAACCCTTGGCCTTGCCAAAGTGGAAAGTAGGCCTCAATAGGTACTAAGCCTGCGCCAAGAGTCGCCTCGCTTTCGGTGCTTGTTTGGCCACTAAAGTTAACCCCAATAGCAATGTATGCTTGGTTTTTGTTTTGCTCATTAATAAGCTCGCGCTTAGCGCCATTAATATACCACGCATCATTTTCATCTATGCGAGCAATTTGTTTGTAAAACGATTCATCGTTTAGGCGTTGCTCGCTTGATAGCGTTTTTAAATACCATTGCTTAGCTTGGTCTTGTTCATTAAAATTTCGAGCAACTTCAGCGCCCAAATAACTAAGCTCTTTATCATTGGGTGATTTAGCAATTAATTGATTGGCTAAAACTAAAGCATCACCTGCGTAATTAAAGTCATTTAACGAGGCCATTATTTGGCGTTGTAAGTAGGCTTGCTGATCATCTGTTTGCGTTATTGCGCGCTCAGTAACTTCTTTTGCCTGAAAGTCATTACCTAATTCTCTGTAAGCTTTTGCTATTGCAAGCATTGCTTGAGGTTCAATTGGCTGATTGTTTTTCAGTTTTTGCTGATAAACAATAATTGCTGATTCTTGCTGCCCCAGAGCTAAATTAGCATTTATTAATGCCGTGGTGATGGCGGGTGTACTTTGGTACTTTTGATCAAGCTGGTTAAGCTTTGCTAATAATTCGCCACCTTCGTAATACTGATTAATATACGTGGTGTATAAATTGACGTACTGTTCTACTTCGCCAGCACTTGCATTATTAGGCAAGCTGTAATGAGAAAACCATTGTTCTACAGCAGGGCGCTCGTTTTGTTCTAATAGCCACTGCGCGTAAAGCATATGCCAATAAGGTGATAAAGTAGGCTCGGTATTTAATGCATTATTAATTAACTTTAGAGCGTGTTTTTTCTCATCTATTTGATACCAGCTACGCGATAGCTCGGCTTTCATTACTGGAGTTAAATTTTGCGCTTCTAAATTACTTAAATGAAAAATAGCCGTGGTTCTATTTTTGGTATTTAAGTGTCGCTCGCTTTGTCGAAGAGACTCGTTGAGCCTAAGCTGTTGCTCAAGAGAAATTATGTCGTCATTTCGATCATTAACCGGTACATACTCTAAGGTGTTTAAAGCGCCTTGATAATCATCAATTGAGCGTAAAAATAAAGCATGGCTATAACGTAACTGTGGATTGAGCGGAAACTGCCAAAGCACATTATTAAATAACGTTTTTGCCTTTTGAGTTAACCCGTTTTGTTGATAAATAAACGCTAAATCGTAATAAAGCCAAGGCTGCTCAGGGGCCAGTTCAATAGCCTCTTTTAAGGTTTGTTCAGCAAGCTCTGTATCGCCTGCATCACTATATTGGCGTGCTTTTTCGCGAAGCTGGCTACTTAACGTTGCCGCATACACAGGTTTAAGTTGAGCTTTTTGAGACTGAGATAAAGCATTATAAAACTTGATTAACGACTGCTCATTGTTATCCAATTCAACAATTTCTAATAACCCTGTTAGAGCGCCATTATTAAGCGGATCATTTTTTAACACGGTTTGATAAATAGCGGCCGCTTGTGAATAATTACCTTGAGCAAATTGTAACAATCCGCGGTTATACAAAACGCTAGCAGGGTCTTGCTCAAGTGTGTCGGCTAAATTTAATTTAAGCAACGCCGTTTTAAACTGGCTATTATTAATGGCTTCTTTAGCTTGGCGTATGTAAAGCCAAAACTTTGCCGTGGTGGCTAAGTCTTTTAGCGTTTCTCGCTCGGCAAAGTCGGCGGTATGCGAATACGCCTTAGTAAAATAATTATAAGACGTTTGATTTTTACCCATACGCAAATAAAGGGTGCCAAGGCTGCGCATAATTGCGCCATCGTTAGGGCGCTCTTTGAGCGCTTTTAGTAAAAGCGGCTCTGCGGCAACGAGCTTGTTTTTTTCAAGTAACGCCTCACCTTTAAGCCATAGTTGGTAGGCCGGGTTAGCTAATAATTTTTGTCGCGCTTTTAAATCTTTTTTGAAATCTTGATACTGTAATTCGCCTTTGCTGCTAAACGGATACACGCTAAAGTAGCGCTGAAATTGTTTTTCTGTAGCGCTATTTAATTGCATGTTAGATAAAGCACCTAACCAGATTGTTTCTACTTCATTACTGTAGCGAGAGGTGGCACCATATTTACTTAAAATAGTTAGCGCGGTGCTATCAGTGGGGTTATTTCTGACTAAGTGGCGCGCATATGCAATATCTACCGCGCCGATGTTCTCGTAACTGCGTAGTAGCCTTTCGTAGCCTTTTTTTACATTTTTCCATTGGCTTTGATCTTGTGCATACCAACTTAAGTGCTCGAGCTCAAACGCTAAGCTTGGATAGGTGTTTTTAAAAAGCCTGTTGTAAATTAATCGCGCTTGTTCGTAACGTCCCGCACGGGCAAGTAATTTAGCTTGCTGTATATCTGCTTTGTCTTCGTTTTCTAATCTAGCAATTAATCGTAACTGTTCTACACAAGGGTGGGTACGTGTGTTGTTACCGTCAATTTTTCTTAAAATTTGATTTGCTTGTATAGCCTTACCATTGGCAAACTCAAAACGAGCAAGCGCACACTGGCTTTCTATTCGATTAGGGGCAATAGCCAATAACTTTTGTAAGCTATCGGCAATTAAATCTTTATTTTCTTGCACTTCACCAATATTGATTTGGCTTAAAAGCCACTCAACAGAGTGTGTATCAATGTCATTATTTGTTTTAGCATGCACACTTGCGCTGACTGCTAACGTACAAACAACAGCCCATTTTAACGACATTCAGTGCTCCACCTTGGCTTGAGCGTCCCGTCTGCTGTTATTAAGAAGCGCTTATTAAGCGCACTACTACCAAACAGATTTAATACACTGTCGTAATAGCGTGTTTGTGTGAATGACTTATCGACCATTAACTTTTGTTGAATGGCCATAACCAAAGAATCATCGCCATTTTCTTTTAGCATGGGCAGTAGGGCAGCATTAAAGCCTAATGGGCCACGCTTTTGGGTTTTGCCAGAGCGTGCATAGGTATTTAAAGGGGCATAGCCACGGCTGTTTATAGCCTCTACAAAAGGGGTAAACTGCTCGCTTAGTTGTGCTTTGTATGGCGCATCGTTCGCCATCATGCTGGCCCATAAGTAAACCCTAATGGCATTAAAGCTGCCTAAATCGGTTGCTTTTTTATCGTAATAAAAACCTTTTGCTGGGCTATACATCACCCAGTCAGGGCTCACTCCGTTTTTAGCGGTATCCAAAATAAGCTTTGCAGACGCTTCATGTAATTGCTGCCAAGGTGAGTGCGGGTATAATTTGCTAAATTGCTGATAAATAAATAACGGTGAATAACTAGGGTTGAGTTTATAGGTGTTATTTTCAAATTCAAACCCAGCAGGGGCGGGTAATAAAGTAAGCCCTAACCCTGAAATATAGGCGGTTTCTTCTCGCATAATACGCTGCGCTAATACAGCAGCTAAAATACTATAGCGGCGGTCATCCCATAAAATAGCTGCTTGCGATAAACTATATGCTATCCATAAATCAGAATCTGATGCTGGGTTTGAGTCTATAATCCCATAGGTATCATTGCCTGTTTCACCCCATTGCCACGCAGGCAGACGTGTACTTAAATCGCCTTCAGAGAGATGGTCTTGCGTCCAATCTAAAATGCTATCAAACGCGGCTTTATCGTTTGCTACTAGCGCAAAAAATAGTGCGTATGATTGCCCCTCTGAGGTGGTAATATTTTGTTTTGAACCTAGGTCTATTACGCGGCCTTCATCACTAATAAAGTGATTTTTAAATACTTGCCACCCCTGCCAAGGCTCGCACTGCTGCGTTTGCGCTGACACAGAAAAACTTAAAAAAGCGGCTACTAATAATGCTCGGTTAAGTAATGTCATTATTCATCTCCTTCAGCTAAACGCTTATGGGTGAGTGCTTGTAGTAATCGCCATAAAATGAATGAAATTAGTAACAGCGTTAATATTGAAAGCAGAGCTAAAATAAATGGATGGTCAGATAAATGGAACCATACCAGCGTATGTACAGGAATATGACCGACAAAGTATTGCTCTTCGGTTTTTATTGTTTTAACGCCTTGTGAGTTTATAACCGCAGCACTGCCTTTTAATTGGCTTAATGTTTGCGAGTCCATAAGGGTTTTATCAATTAAGCCAAATGCTTTTTCAGTGGTGGCATTAAGTGATACAACAGAGCGCTCAGAATCAAAAGGAGATTGATAAGCTGTAATTACCGCCATATCTCCGCTACTTTTTACACTTACTTGTATTTTATCTGTGGCTTGCTCATCGTATGCACCGTTGTAAATAGCTTGCTTTATTTCACGTTGGTTATTCGTTAAAAGTACGTTTGTATGCGCATCTTCATCTAGTTGCTGAGCTGTGCTGCCAGGCTTTGCAACAACTAAAATATCTTTGTCGTCTAAATCAACATTTTCATTTAAATGGGCCACTGTCATTCTGTGGGTTGGATACCCCGTTATTGCACCAAAATGACCGGTAAGATTAAACAGCAAAGTTAACGCTTTTGCAGAAGGCTGCGGGTCAATTAGTACAAGTGTTTGCTGTAAATCGGCATATTTGGTGTACGGGAAGCCACTGTTCGCAAATACATTCAAATCTGGCAGGGCAATGTAATGATCAAAACCACTTACATCAATATTAGAATTACCATCAATAACACCAAACTCACCACCAGGTGGTGCTATTGCACACTCACCTTTTTTCAGCACACCAAATCTAAAATCAAAGTTTAGCTCGTTCCGAGTGGCTAAGTTTATGCCATTAAGTGAAAAGTTTTCTGCGTTTTGTGTAGTATCGGTATTGGCAATAAGTGGCAATAATGTTTTTGTAGTATTAAGTGTAGAGTCGTCATTATCTAACAAATATCCACTAATAAACTTTTGATTAATCAACATATTTAACCGAGAGTCCAAAGACTCGCTTTCGGGTGTGCTGCGATATTGCAATGTAATGGGGATGCCTTTTTCGCGCCAAGTAAATAAATCTGGAGCAAAGCGCACGTTTAATTTTACGGGTCCGTTATTTAACCCTTGTGCTTGTAGCTGATTGTCAAAATCAATTAATTCGTCAAAGTGTACTGCTCTATCAGCGCGTAACCAGCGCGGGGCATCGTACGCCTTGCGAAGCGGAAGTTGGTTAATTGCTTCTATGCTAGCGGTTCTGCCGGTCATGACTTTATGGCCAAAGGCCAATCCCGTGACGGCGGTTTTTAAATCGTCTTCATCACGCCCTAAAATAAGCAACATTTTGCTGTATCTATGTAGTGGGTTTGAAATAATCTCAACGGTTGGCTTTTCCACATCGGGATAGTCTTTTAAAAAGTCAGGCTTTGAATCGTTGGTAATAAAAACCACGCTGTGCGTATCTAATGATTTATTAATCACCACCGGAAAATCAGCACCACGCCAGTCAGCTTGCGCGCCAAACCAGCTTGAAAGAGTCGCAGCCGCTTCAATCGTTTTGGTGTTAGGTGTTTTTGCAAACACAAACGGTAAGCTTAACTTATTGTAATCTTTGGCATCAAAAAAGGGCTCTGGTAAATATTCTAAACGGCTATCTATTGCCAGTTGCTTTTGATTGAGCGTGATATTGCTCGATTTATTAATTTCGGTCCAAATAGAGCGGCTAAAGTAATCTTGGCAACGTAAATCATAATAACCAACAAGCTCAAACCGTACTTGGTTGTAGTCTTGTACATACTTAGCATTGAGTTTTAGGCTATGGTTAACGGTATTTTTAACCACACTTAGTTGCTCATTTATGGGCAGTACAGTGACTAAGTTTTCATTAAAATACACTTTTAAATGCGACACGTTCGCAATCAATGATGGCGAGTTTGTGTACGAAAAATTAAGCTGTAAATCGGTGCTTAATTTATCAATGCGGTTGGTAAAATCCACTCTTGAGTTGTTGTTTATGCCATCAAGCTTGTAGCCATCAAAGCCTAAAGCAGCAAAGTCTAATCTTAAACTAGACACGTTGGCGCTTTCTGGGTAGCCATTTATAAACACAGATTTATCGTGCATTGGCTCAATAGCACATGCTTTGTAAGCACTGCATGTTAAAAACAGTATTAGAAATGTATTAAGCAAATTTTTAATCATAATTATAATGCACTATTGGTTTTTTAGGGGTGAAAGAGTTTATATATACAACAATTTTTGTCATTAGTTTTACAAAGGGTTGTAATGGCTTAGGAGCATGAAACAATAAATTACTAAATCCTCTTAAACTTGTTTTTTGTACTTCTTTAAAGCTATATGAAGGGCGGTCATGACGAAAATTATTTTGCCAGTCAAGCCACGCATCCGCTCTTGAAAAGGTGCACTGTATAAATGCTTTTTGCTTTTCGAGCGAGAGATCTTTTAACGTTAAGCCTATTTGTTTGTTTCGGGTGTTACATACATACGTTGTAAACGAAAACTGTTTATTTCCGCGGCTCATTAATAGCTCTATTTTGTCGTTTACTCGGCATAAATGAGCGTGCTCTGTTTCAATGCCCACCCCATTATCAGAGTAATCGGTTATTTTAACTTTTAACGTATGCCCATTTGCTAAGCGCACGCCAGCCGGAAAGTTTGCCTTAATACGGTGTGACTGCCTTACTTGCCTAGCTTCTGCAGCAACGGCTACCGCAGCGCCTAAAATAATAATATTATAAATTGCCCAGCCCATGCTGATTAACAAAACGCCCACTTGGCTCGGATCGCCAAAGCCTAAGCGTAAAACACCTACAAGCATGCCAACTAAGTTTATGAGTAAAAGTACCAAGTAGGGTTTAGATATACCCCAATCGTAATGCTCTTTATCATTTAAGCCGCCTTTTTCTGTTACGTTAAACTTACCCTTATTAGGGTTTATTAGCGCAACGGTTGTAGGCTTTAATATGTACCACGCAAGAACAGACTCATACACTTCCCCCCAAAAAGAGTAGCGATATTTACCCTGAATTCGTGAGTTGGTCGCTTTTATTTGTATGAGTGTAGGCACTACATAAATAAAAATAGCTAAAAACGGCGCATAAATAATGTAAGCATTAAAGTATATGAGCGCCAGTGGCGCGGTTAAAAATACAATACGCGGAATGCCCGATAAAAAGTGCAGCATGGCGTTTAAGTAACACAGGCGCTGTGGTATATCGAGCCCTTTACCTAAAATTGGGTTATCGAGCCTAAATATTTGCGCCATACCCCGAGCCCAACGAATACGCTGGCCAATATGTGCAGAGAGGCTGTCGGTGGCAAGGCCTGCAGCTTGTGGGATATTTATATAAGCGGTTTTATAACCGGCACGTTGCATACGCAGAGCAGTGTGGGCATCTTCGGTTACCGTTTCAAATGCAAAGCCACCAATATTATCAAGTGCTTCACGTTTTAAAACAGCGCATGAGCCACAAAAGAAGGTGGCATCCCACATGTCATTACCATCTTGGATCAACCCATAAAAAAGCATGTTTTCATTAGGGATTTGGCTGTGGTTATTTAAATTACGCTCAAACGGATCTGCTGAGAAAAAGTGATGCGGTGTTTGCACTAAACATACTTTGCTGTCTTTTAAAAATTGCCCCATGGTCATTTGTAAAAATGAGCGGGCAGGTACGTGGTCACAGTCAAAAATAGCAATGTAGTCGCCGTTAGTGTAGCGCATGGCGCTATTCATATTACCGGCTTTAGCGTGGTTATTATCGGGTCGTGTTAAATAACCCACCCCCACTTTTTGAGCAAATTCTTTAAACTCAGGACGTTTGCCATCATCAAGAATATACACGTTGAGCTTATCAGCAGGCCAATCAATGCTCATAGCCGCAAGCGTGGTAGGTTGTACAACACTTAATGGTTCATTATAAGTAGGAATGTATACATCAACTGTTGGCCATAAGTCAGTGTTTTCTGGCAACGGAACAGGTTTACGCTCAAGGGGGTTTATAGTTTGAAAAAAGCCTAAAATGAGCACTAGCCACGCATAGGTTTCTGCCAGCAGCAAGCCTGCGCCTAATATAAGCGCAACAGGGTCATCCCAATTGAGGGTTTCTGTGTAGCGCCACCATAAATAACGCGATGAAGTGGTTACCGATAGGGTGATCATTACAATGGTGGCCATTTGCCCTTTAACGCGCTTGAGCCCGTATGCCACTATCAAAATAAAACTAATAAACACGGCTTGCGCTTCTAGGCTAAACGGAATGGTTATAAAAATAGCCAGTAAAAACAAAATAAAGGCTACAACCACATATTTTATTAGTTTATTTTGCCAAATTTTAGCGTCAGCCATGGTTTTAAAAGCACTTTCTTTAGAACCCTTAACGTTTTTTGATAACAAACGCTTTAGTAATCTACCTAGCTTTAAGTCAAACCAACGCAACTGTTTAAGTGAATAACTTACCCCATTATAAAACTGATTTGATAGCCGCTCCCTTACAGAGTTATTTTTAGGTTTGTATTTAAAAAATAACAAATAAACGCTTTGAATGATAAAGCGCAAAATATTTGAATAAATAAACGTGCGGTAGGGCAAGCGAAGATGCGGGTAGTAATCATACAAAACAAGTTCAAAGTTAATTTTGTGGTCTTTTATATTGATAAACAATGAACTAATCAGCGTAATAAAAGGCATTAAAAAGGCTTCTATTACGTTTACTTTGTGCTGGTTAAAATAACTATGAAACTTAAATAAAATATAACGTACAAGTTTTTCAGTAAAAATAATGCTTAACAGTAAATACAAAGTACTGTGTATTGGGCGCTTATAAAATAAAGAAAAGCTCATAACTACAGGGCCGATTTACTTACAAGCCAGCCGGCAAGTGTTTCAAAGTCATCGTTAGCAACACTGTAAGGCGCACAATTAAGCGCTACATTTCTATAGGCTGTAGACTCTTTAATTACTTCATCACTATTTATAAAAAAAGGCGCCATAAGCGGCAAGGTAGATTGCCACAAAGAAAACAGGTCAAACTCAAGTGTTGATGCAGAGTTATAACGATTGACTAAAAAGAAGTGTTTCCACTGGTTGTCAGTGTGTTTTAACGTTTGTAGTTTTTTATAAATTAAGCTGTGGCAAATAGCATCACAATTAACTATTTCAATCACTATGTCGTTCTTATCGAGCGGATAGTGGGTGATATCAATATGTGCAGGGCAATCAAAAAGAAGCCAAGCATTATTGTTATAATCCAGTTTATTGCAATTGTTTATAAAATCGAATAACGCTGCGGTACTAACACTTTTATCGCCAAAAGGTAAAAACACTATGCCATCACTATCTTGATGAAAGTGCTCAAGGGCTTGTTCAAAGTCCTGCTCGTTACTCCAGCCGTGGTTGTACTGCCAAGGCAGGCCAAAGTGCAGGCCCAAATCGCTTTTAGAGTCTAAATCTATAGCAATAACGTCAGAGCCTGATTTTTTTAATACGCAGGCTAAGTTGGCAACCATAGAAGTAGCGCCAGTGCCGCCTTTAATGCCTTTTAGAAAAATTCTTTGCAAAGGGTTGTTTACCTGTCGTTTCAATTACTACTTACGCATTTACTGCACGGTGTATTTCGTTCAGTAATGCGTATTTTTCTATTGTTTGTTTATTTTTTTGTTTATTAACAATTTCAACGTAATCTTCACTTTTGCCGCCAAAACGTCGTGCAAGGTTCTCAATGTCATTTGATGTTAAGGTTTCAGAGCTTTTTGTCGTTAAATTACGCATTGTTGCCTTTATGGTGAAGTTTATTATTTTTATTTAAAGTGGACAATATTTGTCTATTATATATAGAATAGCGGGTAAAACTAGTAAAAAAGTATTTTTTATAGGCTAAATTCAGTGCAAAACTTTAACATTTCAGGCTTGCAGCCCTCTGCTGCAGAGCTAAAACCTGCATCGTTATATGCAATTTTAGCCCCTTTAGACAATTTTGCTACTGAACTGGCATTACATGCAATTAATAAACCCTCAGCCTCTGATATTTATATTGTTTCTTCTCAAATAGAAACATTTTTTGAAGGCCCTTTTAGCGATGCATTAAATCATGCATTTGACCAACACAAAGTGCATCCGTTTAGGTTTTCGGCAGATACACGCGACTGGCCAAAGCAACAAATAATTAACAACACCCTAAAAGAGCTAAATGCTTATAAACAGCTAAATAATGCAATAGTCATTGTTCACTTTAGTACGACTGATTTAGCCTCATTGGATCAAAAGCAACTGATTCAAAGTGTTCAGACCTATAAAAAATTTAGTACACAATCAGGAGCGACCGTCTTATTTTTAGTTTCTGGCCCTGAGGTGACTAACTATCGCTTTTTATTAAGGCGGTTAAATTCGGACCTCGACGGGTTGGTATATGTTGAAAATGATTCAACAGTGCGCGTACTAGAGTACGATTATTGGCATCACAGTACAGGTATCATCGCCTCTGTACAGTATCCATTAATGATTGAAAATGGCTGCTTTAAAGTGCAGCAAAATAGTATTACGGAAAAACAAACCTCAACATCGGGTGTATTTGCAGATGAAGACGACGTGTGGATTGTACAAGGAGCTATTCCTGAAGGGACCAAGCTTCCTGCAAAATATAAAATAATAAAAGACAACAATGCGCTTTTTGCAAAAGGCCCTAAATTAGAGGCGGCAACATTGGTATTTGCAGTATCTCGCTATACCGATTTAGCCCTGCTTGCCAAGCAATGTTTTGAGCTTAGAAAAAACTGTGGTCGCTGGCTTAAATTAGTGATTCAGAACGTTGATGGGGTGATCCGCCATCAAGATGAATGCTTATTTTTGACCTTAGGTGTTAATCTAATTTTGTATAGTTTTTCAGAGCCTTCTAGGTTGCTCTCACAGGTGCAGTCAATTCAAGGGTTTCAATTTTCAAGACCGTTACCGCCTTCTATTGAACATGTACTTCAATTTACCGAAAATACCTTTTCTAAAGGTTACCTGCCTTTTATAGAATTTACCAAACAGGTAGAAGTTCACAGCGACTCAGCTGTAAATTTAGGGGTAAGCGGGGTGTTGGTTAAATTAGAGCTTTTGCCTCGGATTGACCCAATCCACCCTTTGCATTTATTTCATATAAAGCGAGAAGGTGACGTATTCAGTTTGGTAGAAAACACCGTGTATTTGTATTTACATGCGTGTCGCGAAAATGATGTTAACAATGCGATAAAGCACTTGTTTAAATTAGAAACAAACGATTTTTTTGCACAGCAAAATATTATTTCCGATCATTTTTATATTCAGCAAGAATGTAAACAGCTTAGGCGTTATTATGCGGGCCAAGATATAACCGATTACTCTGCCCAATTAAAAGAGAATGAAAGCTATAAATTTTCGCAAAAAATAGATGCAAGTGTTGCAGCTGATTTAGAAACACCAGAGTTTACTAAAAACGAGCGCGCAGATGCTGTGCCGTTTAAAATGGCCATAAAGAGTAACGTATGAGTATTAATCAATTATTGATTACAGCAATTTTAGCGATGCTAGTTGGCGTATTTTTATGTATGTCGGGGTCGTTGATACTGAAAAAAATAAAAAAATATTATGCTCAGCTTACGTTTAAACATGAAGTACTCGAACCTTACAAACCAAATAGAATAAAGAAGGGTAAATAGTGAAATTATCAGGCTTAGGGGTGTGGAACCTCTATTTTTTAGTTAAGTTTGCACTTTTTTATTATGGTGCAATCGACTTTGGCTTATTAGCAAATGCAGCGCTGGCTGCTTTTTTTGCTATTTCTTACACGCACTCTTTACTAAATAAAGCCAAACATTGGTTAGGCGCGGTAATGGCTATTGTTTTACTTTATAAAGATTCGTGGTTGCCTCCTATAGACCGTTTAACACGCCAAGCTGGTAACGTGCAAGACTTTAGCTTTGGCTACTTTTTAGAGCTCATGGCGCGTGTTATTAATGTTGATATGTTATTGGCACTGTTTGTTATTACTGTGTGCTTTTGGTATTGCTCACAGTGGATACGCTTTTCCACCGTAACAGTTGTTGGGCTTATGTTTGTAGCTTGGCAAGGGACAAACAACGAGGATAATTTAATTTCACAGCCAGTGGTGGCTAATAATGTTCAAACAGCGGCGCCCCGTGCACAAGCACAAGTGGTAACGCAAGAAGCAAAATCGCCCGATCAGCAATTAAAAGAGTTTTATCAGCAGCAAAGTTTGCTAGCAAGCCAATTCCCTCAGCAATATAATGGCGAGTTATTTGATGTCATAGTACTAAATATTTGCTCAATGGCCGTGGCTGATCTAGAGGCTATTGGCGTAAGCCTTGATGATTTATATAGCGATTTTGATGTGGTGTTTTCTGATTTTAATTCGGCGACTTCGTACTCTGGGCCTGCTGCAATTCGCCTTCTACGAGCAAGTTGTGGTCAAACAAGCCAAACTGCCTTATTTGAAAATGCGCCAGAGCAGTGTCATTTGTTTAAAAATTTAGAAAACTTAGGTTACAAAAGCAATGTGGTTATGAACCACGACGGCCACTTTGATGAGTTTAAAGGTTTGGTGAAAAAGTTTGGTAAAATAGATGAGCAGCCTTACGATATAACTAACTTACCTGTTGCACAGTACGGGTTTGACAACAAACCTATTTACTCAGACGGGGCAGTACTAAACTCATGGTTAAATGATAAAGGTGAAGACTGCGCGCCATGTGCTATGTATTACAACACCACCAGTTTGCATGATGGCAATCAACTAGCGAATCAAGCCCGCATGAGTAGCCTTGAAAGTTACCCAATTAGACATAAAAACTTATTTAACGATATTAACGGGTTTATTAAAAACCTAGAAAAACGTGGCCGTAATGTCATGCTGATTATAGTACCTGAACACGGCGCAGCATTAAAAGGCGATAAAGTGCAGTTTGCTGGGCTTCGTGAGATACCAAGCCCAAGTATTGTATCTGTTCCGGTGGCGATTAAGTTTATTGGTAAAAATGTACAAAGCTATTCACAAACGCTTGTAAGCGAATCAACAAGTTACTTTGGTTTATCGGAGCTAATTAGTGGCGTGCTTAGCACAAACTTTTTTGCAGGTAATGGCAATATTGCCGACTTAGTTGATACGCTGCCTCGCGCACCTAAAGTAGCCGAAAACGCCGATACAATAATGATGTATGTTAATAAGCGCCCTTATATTCAATTAGATGGCGGAGACTGGACCCCATACCCGCAAAATTAATAGCATATATGCACGACCCTTTTAAAACGCAGCTTACACGCTGCGTTTTTTAGTTTTAAGCTGCACGTTATTACAGTTTGATGTTTATAGGCGTGAGTTTACAGCGATAAAGGCGGTGGTTTGTCCAAATTTGTTTA
This sequence comes from Pseudoalteromonas atlantica, assembly GCA_007988745.1. GTDB lineage: Bacteria > Pseudomonadota > Gammaproteobacteria > Enterobacterales > Alteromonadaceae > Pseudoalteromonas > Pseudoalteromonas atlantica. Next base: position 5,039 of record BJUT01000015.1, on the reverse strand, counting down.
CAATTTACTGTATTGAATAACGGAGTTAGCGTATTATTCGGCTAATATAGTTTTTCCTTATTCGAGGATGTATGCGTCTAGATATTCATTGTGCCGACCGTGTAGGTATTGCCCAAGAGATCCTAAATATTTTAGTAAACTACGATGTTGACTTAAAAGGGATTGAGGTTGATTCGGTAAATTGCCGTATGTATGTAAGCTTTCCTGAAATTGAATTTGAGCAATTTCAAAAAATTATGCCTTCTATTCGTTTGATTGATGGCGTACATGATGTTCGCACAACCGCCTTTTTACCCTCTGAGCGAGAGCATAACGAATTAAATACACTGCTGCGTGCACTTCCCGATGGCGTTATCTCGATTGACGCAAAAGGGTGGGTACGTTTGTGTAACGACGCTGCCTGTAAAGACCTACAGTTGAGCGAAAAAGAAGTGGTAGGGGCCAATATTAATAACCTACTAAAAGGGTTTAACTTTACGCGTTGGTTAGAAGGCAAAGAAGTACTTGGACAAACAACCCGGGTAGATGTTGCCGGTGAAGACTTTATTGCCGATATTTTACCGATTGCCGTCCCGCAAGGTGGTGAAGGTGATGTGTTAGCTGGTGCGGTTATAAATATAAAATCGCAAAGCCGCCTTGGTCAGCAGGTCAGTGCCTTTAGACGTTACGGGCAAGAAAGCTTTGCAACTATTCATAACTTTAGTACTGCTATGCGCCGGGTAGTGCGCGAAGCACGCAAAATGTCGCAGCTAGAAGCACCCATTTTAATAACCGGAGAAACTGGCACAGGTAAAGAGCTCCTTGCTCGTGCGTGCCACTATGCCTCTAATCGTTCGGTTAAGCCGTTTATTGCACTTTCGTGCGCATCTTTGCCAGATGATGTGGCTGAATCTGAATTATTTGGTTACGCCGGATATGAAGAAAACACCGCACCTAAACGCGGAGTACTAGAGCAAGCCGATGGCGGTACTGTGTTTTTAGATGAAGTTGGCGAAATGTCTACACAGCTACAAACAAAGCTGCTGCGCTTTTTACAAGACGGCACATTTAGAAAAGTGGGCGACGAAAACGAAGTAAAAGTAAACGTGCGTATTATTGCAGCCACACAAAAAGATTTACCCGCGATGGTGCAAGAGGGCGTATTTAGAGAAGACTTATACTATCGAATTAATGTACTCACATTAGAGATTGCACCACTGAGAGACCGTAAAGCTGATGTGGGCCCATTAGCCGAGCACTTTATTCAAAAGTACGCACAGCAAAACGGCCACGCAATTCCGCTTTTATCACAAGAGTGCTTACGCTTTCTACAAGAGTACCCGTGGCCAGGTAATGTGCGCCAGCTAGAAAATGCAATTTATCGGGCTGTGTCGTTACTTGATGATAGCGAGCTACGTGTAGAGCATTTGCAATTGCCTACCTTTACCCACGATTTAGGCTATTTAGAGTCAGATTTTGAAGGGTCGTTAGATCAAGCTGTAAAACGTTTTGAAGCAACCTTGCTACGCAAATTGTATCCGGCTTACCCAAGCTCAAGACAATTAGCTAAGCGTTTAGGGCTTAGCCACACTGCAGTGGCAAATAAACTACGAGATTACGGTATTAATCGCAAAACTGTTAAAGTTTAATAGCCGCTTTACTGGGCACTAGCTCTTAGTGCCCATGTTTTTAGTAACCCCATCAATGGCGATAGTTTCTATGCCATTTTCATCAAAATTAATCACTATGCTTGCGTTATTACGAGTAAAAAAGTAACTGCGGCCATTCAGCTCAATCACGTAATTGCCTTTTACGGGGTCTTTAAATTGCTGCTTTTTTAAACTGACAGTATGTTTACCTATTTGCCAATCAAACGCTTCAATAAAGCCATTATTAAATTCTTGTACCCACACTTGGCTATCGTCTTTAGCTAAAGTGATTGCTACCGAGTATGAGTTAGGTAATTGCGACATATCGTAGCTTTTGCTACCTATCGAAAATTTACCAAGCTGCTGCTGCCACGCAAAGCCAAAATTAAAGGTTTTTTCTATACCTGTTGGGTAAGTTACCGTACCTGGGCCTTTAATTGTAAAATCGGCCAGTGCGCTGGTGCTAATGCATAATAAACTGGTTGTGAAAAGTGTCGCTAATTTATATTTCATACTATGACTTTTTTATATTTATAATTTGAGATTAAAACAGAACATTCGCCTTAACAAGTGGCTATGTTACACTGAGTTAACTTTATACTGGTAAGACCTTCTCGTGAACTTATATATTAGACTTCTTTTATTATTTTTTAAAATTAAGCGCAACCGCGACTACCAACAGTTACTTGATACTGTCGATATTGATTACAAAGCGCTGCCAACAGACTGCGATATAAACCTGCATCTAACAAACTCGCGTTATTTGGCTATGATGGACTTGTCACGCACTTGGATGATTGAGCGAATTGGTCTATTAAAACAAGTAATGAAGCGCCGTTGGTTTCCTATTGTTAATGCTACAGCCATTACTTATATTCGCGATATTAAACCTATGCAGCGTTATACCATTAGTACCAAGCTGGTGGGGTGGGATCATAAATATTTTTACATTGAACAAAAGTTTCATTCTGCGCGTGGCCTGCACGCTATAGCGTATGTGCGCGGTGTGTTTAAAAACAAAAAAGGCATTGTAAGTATTGAAGAAATGCTTGAAGTAGCCGAGTTTGATGGTGTAGCGCCTATTTTGCCAAGCGAAATTATGCACTGGAAAGAAATGCTTGAGCAAAAAAAGGTGAATAACCTTCCTAAATAATTTTCATAAAATAAGGCCTTTCGGCCTTAAACACATAGAACATAGGCGCTGCAAACTTAATTAAAAGCTGTACCTTACACCAAACATGGCAACGACTGGGTCAAGCTCAACGGTTGATGTAAGGGCTTTTGCACCGTTTGCGTACACTGTGGCATCGGTATCTATATCAATCATTGACACCATGGCATGTAGCCCCCAATGTTGATCGATTTTATAGTTAGCGCCTACTTGTGCAATAAAGCCAAACGAATCATCGAGTTTTACTTCAACATCGTCAGTGCCTAGGGTTGCTTTTAGCGCTTGAGAAGGCTGCTCGTCAAAAAAGGTGGTGTAATTTAACCCTACACCAATAAACGGGCGTAGCGCGTAACTTGTATCTAAAAAGTGGTATTGCGCAACCAATGATGGCGGAAGCTGTTTGATGTCGGCAATTTTATTGCCAGCTAACCCACCCGCGCCATTTACATCGTGCGAAAACGGCGTAGCGGCAATAAGCTCTACCACCCACTTATCGTTAAATGCATAATCGATTGTAATACCTAGCTGCGTGTCAGAGTCGCCTTTTAGACCCAGGGTTGGCGCTTCGTTAATTGCCGAGCTGCTGTTATCTGGATTTACATTAATAGCGCCAACATTAACGCTAAGGTTAGCGTGTGCCGCAGGGGTAATAGCAAGTAAAGAGGTAAGTAATGCAATGCTGATTTGGGTTTTCATGTTGTGCTCCAATAACTACTTTTTGATTGACGCTATTATTACAATCTCCGAGCGTTGAAAACCTGTTCTAGATCAAAGTTTCAAAAATGTTTGAAGTATGTGAACCCTTTTCTTGATTTAGATTAAAGTCAGTGCAAAAAGTATTTTAATTAATTGACACAGCTATGTATTTAACGGTCATCGCACTGTATTAACTTTGCCATTATTTGGTCATATTCTCGCGCTTTAATAATCTTTCTTATGGTTATTGAGTGTGTTGTTATGTCTGTTGCAAAAGTATCGCAAAACAGTGTAAGTAAACCTTTAAGCGCGGTGGTAAAAAATACGCAAACGCTTATTAGGTTTGAGTCTGTAACGCCTAATCAAGGCGGTGCCATAGATTGGCTTAGCAATGAGTTAACTGCGCTTGGTTTTAACTGTGAGCAGTTTATTTGTGAAGGCGTTACTAATTTAATTGCCTACGTTAGTTTTGAGCAAGAAGGGCCATGTGTTGCGTTTTCTGGGCATATTGATGTTGTGCCCGCCGAGTCGGGCAACTGGCTAAGCCCGCCTTTTGCCGGCAATATTATTAATAATGCCGTGTATGGTCGCGGCGCTGCCGATATGAAAGGCGGTGTGGCGGCTATGCTTGGTGCTACTAAGGCACTATTAAAAGATACTAAAAGTAAAAAAGGGCGTTTTTACTGGCTTATTACCTCCGATGAGGAAGGAGAGGCCGTATTTGGCTCAGAGGTAATAGCCGCGCGTTTAGCAAAAAATAATATACAACTTGATGGCTGTATTGTTGGTGAGCCGACAAGCTCTACACACGTAGGCGATACAATTAAAAATGGTCGCCGAGGCGCTATTTCTTCTCGTATAAAAGTTCACGGCAAGGCCGGACATGTTGCCTACCCACAGAACACTATAAACGCTGCGCATATTGCGGGTAATATTGTAAATTGTTTAAGTAATTTAACATGGCCTGACGATGAGCCAAGCTCTAAAACCACCTTGCAAGTGACCGGCATTAATATAAATAATGTTGTTGATAATTTAGTGCCTAGTGAATGCGAAATTACCTTTAATGTGCGATATAGCCATGGTTATACAAGCAATGCAATAAAGCACTGTATATCAGCGGCGCTGAGTGAATACGCTCAGCACCTTGAGATTGAATGGGAGCGAGCGTGTGAGCCCTATTATACGCCACCAACCAACGGGTGGAGTTTATTGCAGCAGTTAGAGCACACCATTTATGCGCAAACAGGGAGTTACCCCATGTTAAGTACCAGTGGCGGTACTTCTGATGGCCGATTTTTTGCAAACCAGCATACCCAAGTTATTGAGTGCGGCGTTAAAAATAGTACTATTCATCAGGTAAACGAGCATGTTCCGGTTGATGATTTACTTAAAATTGAGGCCATTTACACAGACTTATTAGCACGAATTTTTAGCCATAAATAGTAATCGCCCAATAAAAATAAACAGCGAGAATCACCTCGCTGTTTATTTGAGTAGGGCGTGTTGATCTTTAATGATTGAGTTTGCAGCAGTATGTTTGG